>NZ_JBVIPT010000003.1:0-781659 GCF_055577685.1 Streptomyces sp. NPDC033178 | reverse complement strand
CCGTCCGGCGTTTGAGGACGAGGCCGTTCAGGCCGAAAGGGGGGTCTGGGGGCGCAGCCCCCAGGGGACGGGACGGGTAGGGGCGGCGGGGGCGAAAAACCCTCCCCGCCGAGTCAGGCCGCGTGCCCCCCGTCCACCGAGAACTCCGCCCCGGTGACATACGCCGCCTCCACCCCCGCCAGATAAGCCACCGCCGAGGCAACCTCCTCGACCGTCCCGAACCGCCCCACCGCGGTCATCGCGGCCTGACCCCCCGCATACGGCCCATCAGCCGGATTCATATCCGTATCGATCGGCCCAGGATGCACGATGTTCGCGGTGATCCCCCGCTCACCCAACTCCCTCGCCAACGCCTTGGTCAGCCCGACGAGGGCAGACTTCCCGGTGGCGTACAACGTGCCACCCGGCCCAGGCACACGCTGCGTCATACACGTACCGATGGTGATGATCCGCCCGCCACGCTCCATACGCGAGGCCGCCGCCTGCGAGGCGAGGAAGACACCGCGCACGTTCACGGCCAGGACCCGGTCGATGTCCGCGAGGGAGAGGCTGTCGAGGGGCCCGAGCAGTCCGACGCCCGCGTTGTTGACGAGGACGTCGAGACGCCCGAGCCCCTCCGCCGCGCGCTCCACGGCACCGGCGGCCTCCTCCGCGTCGGCGGAGTCCGCGCGGAGGGCGAGCGCCCGCCGCCCCAGCGCCCGGATCCGGTCCACGACGTCGCAGGCGGCCTCCTTGTCGCGTACGTAGGTCAGGGCGACATCGGCGCCTTCCCGGGCGAGCCGCACGGCGGTCGCGGCACCGATCCCGCGGCTGCCGCCGGTCACCAGGGCCACTGTTCCGTTCATGGTTGCTTGTGAGGTCATGAGTCCATCCCAGCGGCCGGGCGGACGAAGTGCTGGCGGCGAACGGACGCCAAGGTCGCGAGAGCGCGAACACCGAAGTCACCCGTGCCGAGACGCGACATCACGGGCGGAATGCTGCGGCAGGCCATGGGCACGGCCATGCAGGTCGGCCAGCGCGCACTCGCGGGCGAGTCGCCGGCGTTCCAGTACTTCACGTCGACCGGCGGCGAGGGCTCCGTCCTGGAGAAGTTCACCGGCCGGGGCACCGTGATCATCGCGGGCGCGGGCAACTTCATCGACCTGAACCCCGCCGACCTCGGCGGCCGTGTCGACGTGGACACGGGCTGTGTCGTGGCCTTCGAGGAGGGCATCCAGTACGGGGTGCAGCGCGTCGGCGGGCTCAACCGGCAGGGCGTGATGAACGCCGTCCTCGGTGGCGAGGGCCTCTCCCTCGCCACTCTGGAGGGCAACGGCCGCGTGATCCTTCAGTCACTCACCATCGAAGGCCTGGCCAACGCCCTCAGAAAGGCCGAGGGCGGCGACAAGCAGGGCCCGACGGGTGGCCTGTTCTCGACGAACGCGGGATAGACCGGGATGCACGGGGGATGGACCGGGATGCACGCGGGATAGACCGGGATGCACGTGGGAGGGATCCGGACGCACGACGGTGGGCCCCGGAGCCACGCGGGTCACGCCCCGGCGCACGCGGGGCGGATTCATCATCGGGCGACCGATGAGTTGCGGGTGCCGAGAGGGTCTGAGCTCATGACAGGACACCCGCTTCGGAAGAAGGCACGTCATGGGCAAGCTGACCCTCACCTCCTTCATCACCCTCGACGGCGTCCACCAGGCCCCGGGCGGCCGCGAGGAGGACCGCCGCGACGGGTTCGAGCACGGCGGCTGGAGTTTCCCGTACGACGACGAGGACTTCGGGGAGTTCATCACCGAGGTCTTCGGCCGTGCGGGCGCGTTCCTGCTGGGCCGCCACACGTATGAGATCTTCGCCGGGTTCTGGCCGAAGGTGACCGATCCGGCCGACCCGGTCGCGGGGAAGCTCAACTCCCTGCCGAAGTACGTCGCCTCGTCGAGCATCACGCGGCCCGAATGGGCCGGTACGACGGTGATCAGCGGCGATCTCGCCAAGGAGGTCACCGCGATCAAGGAGAACACCGAGGGGGAGCTCCAGGTCCACGGCAGCGCCGCCCTCGCCCAGTCCCTCCTCGCGCTCGACCTCGTCGACACCATGCACCTGCTGTCCTTCCCGGTCGTGCTCGGCACGGGCCGCCGTCTCTTCGCCGAGGGCGCCGTGCCGACCGCGTTCCGGCACACCGGCGCGCGGCTCACGAGCAAGGGTGTCGCCATCCACACGTACGACCTGGCCGGACGCCCCGAGTACGGCACGTACGAACTGCCGGAGGGGAGTGCGTAGAGGCAGGGGCGCTCCTGTGCGGGGGTCTCGTGTCGCAGGTCAACGCCCGGAGAACTCAGGCGACTTGCGGGTCGAACTCAGCCCGGTCCACAGCGATCGAGTGCGGCACGGACATGGTTGAGCCCCTCCACTCGCCAGTGGGCCCGGTCAGGCATCTGGTCGTCCCGGCGCCAGCGCCAGGCCGAGAACATCGCCCAGTTCAGGGCGCGGCAGCGGTGAATCAGGTCGGGGTCGGCCCCCGCATAGTGCTTTCCCACTTCCTCGGGAGTGAGGGCGAGGTCGAACTCGATCGGCCCACGGCAGCACGTGGCGAGGTCCACGAAAAGCAGCCCTCTCCTCGTGCTGAGGAGGTTGCCCGGATGCGGCTCGCCGTGCAACAGCTGGTCACCGGCCTTCTCGGCGCTGATCGCGGCGCTCAGTCCACCGAGCGTGTCGACGAGGAACTCCCGGTCGGAATCGGGCAGCTCGGGGGAGTTCTCCCGGTCGTTCACCTCTCCGAGTGCCACGGCGACTCGATCGGTGAAATGCGGTGCGTCCAGATCGATCCGGCGCAGGGCGGCATGGTGGCGCAGGAGCACGTCCGCGTAGTCGGCCGGCGCGATCTCTGATCCCACGGGTTCGTAGTAGGTCCAGAGCGAGATGGCGAAGTCGTCACGCAGATGGACCCGGGGTTCGACCCGAGGTTCGAGCTCAGCCACCGGAGCGTCGACGTCGGCGAGATGGCGAGCAACCTCTACTTCGAACTCGGAATCGGCCAGATGCCCCAAAGGCGCGACCCGAGCCAGGACATCGCAAGGGACCAGGCGCAGCGCGACGCGGTCCGAGTTGTGGATGACGACCACATCGTCGACCTGAAGGCCCAGCTCCGACGCGGTCGCCCGTCCTGCCTCAACTGCGCGACGGAGTTCTAAAGGCTCCATACAGTCCTCCCTCATTGTTGAGTACGCACACATGTCTGGCGACAGCAGCGACGCCCTCGAAGTCTTCGCCAACATCATTTGGCACCAAACCCCGACCCGGCGACAAGCCTCGCCAACCATCCGCACCGGTCGTGCCACCTCCCGGTCGAACCGGTGGCGGTGGGTTCGCGACCGCGTTGACGGGGCCGTACGCGGATGCGAGGGTCGGGGCGGCCCGTCGCTCGGCACCCGGGGCCGCGCCATCAAACCTGCGGGGGTGGTTCCAGCGATGACGAGTGCCTTACGTGACCGTCTGCGGCTTCTGGCCTTGCTGAGAGGAGCCGGCCCGGTTCTGCTCACCCTGCTCTGCTGCCTGATCGTGGTGACCAGCCTGGTGCCCGCGGCCACGGCGATCGCACTCGCCTATCTGCTCAGCCGGGTGCAGCGGGTACAGGCCGACTCGCTGGCGACCGCGGCCGCGCCACTGCTCGTGTTCGCGGGTGTACTGCTGCTCGGCCACGTGCTGGACGCGCTGCGCGATCCGCTCGTCTACGCCGCGCAGGCGCGCATCGACGGCAGGCACCGGGCAGCGGTCGCCCGGCTCGCGGCCACCAGCCACACCATCGACGCGCTGGAGCGGCCGGAGGTGCAGAGCCTGATCCGGCTGGCGCGGGCCGACCCGGAGAACTGGACCGAACGCACACCGGGCGCCGGGGCGATATCCCAACTCGCCGAGTTCGGGCGTGCCTTCATGCTGCTCAGCTCGGCACTGGTGCTCGCCGCGTACGCGTGGTGGCTGATCCCTGTGCTGATGCTGCCCGCGGTGCTGTGCCAGCAGCTCAACCGGAGTGCCTCGATCAAGTGGTACCGCGCCTGGCGCGACAACAGCGGTGAGGCGCTGCACGCCCGTCTCTGGTACGACGCGATCGTGTCGCCGAGCGAGGGCAAGGACATCCGCGTCTTCGGCCTGGGCGAGTGGGCGCTCGACCGCTCCGAGGAGCACATCCACACCCTGTACGACCCGGTGTTCGCCGTGGCGAAGCACCAGATCCGCACGCAGTGGTGGCAGCTGCTCCTGCTGCTCGTACCACTGGCGGTCGCCTTCCTGGCGGTGTCGCAGGCCGCGGCGCGCGGAAACCCGTCGCTCGCTGTCGCCATGGCGGTGCTGTCGGCCGGCGCGGCGGTGTACCGCGTGTTCGGTGGCGAACCGCGGGACGTGATCGGCGGTATCGCGAGCCTGCACGCGTTCGACCAACTGCGGGAGCAACTGGGCGCGGGCGCGCCGGCGGCGGACGTGAAGGCGGAGACGGACGCCGCCCCGAGCGCCGCCCTGGTGCGCTTCGAGGGTGTGGGGTTCACGTATCCGGGGTCGTCGCGTCGGGTGCTGGACGGGTTGGACCTGGAGATACGGCCGGGTGAGCTGGTGGCGATCGTCGGGCTGAACGGCGCGGGCAAATCGACCTTGATCAAGTTGCTGGCGGGGCTGTACGAGCCGGACAAGGGCAGGATCACAGCGGACGGGGTGGACATCGCGGCGCTGGGGCCGGTGGCGTGGCGGCGGCGCATCGCGGTGGTGTTCCAGGACTTCGTGCGCTACCACCTGTCGGCGGCCGACAACGTGGCCCTGGGCAACGCGGCGGTACCGGTGGACCGGGCAGCGGTGCGGGCGGCGGCACGCGATGCCGGCCTGACCCAGGTGCTGGACGGGTTGCCGGACGGGTGGGACACCCCTCTGGCGCGTACCCGCACCGACGGGGTGGACCTGTCGGGTGGCCAGTGGCAGCAGGTGGTGCTGGCGCGTGCGCTGTACGCGGTGCGGACGGGTGCGCGGCTGCTGGTGCTGGACGAGCCGACCGCGCACCTGGACGTGCGTACCGAGTTCGACGTGTTCGGGCGACTGGCGGCGCACAAGGAGGACGCGAGCGTGGTGCTGATCTCGCACCGGCTGTCCACGGTGCGACAGGCGGACCGGATCGTTTTGCTGGAGAGCGGGCGGGTGGTGGAGTCGGGCACCCACGAGCGGTTGATGGCGGCCGGCGGCCGGTACGCGGAGATGTTCACGATCCAGGCCGATCGGTTCAACCGCGGTTACGACGACCGCATCGAGGAGGGTGAGCTGATATGACCGCGACGGCGCCGACCGTCCCCGGTGGATGGTCGCGATACCTCCGCCTGTGGCTGGAGCTGCTCGGGCTGTGCCGGCGGGTGTACCCGGGGCGGACCGCCGGCCTGCTGGCCATCAAGATCGTGTCGTCGCTGAACGTGGCGGCCACGGCGCTGGCCCTGCAGGCGACGGTCGACGGCATCGCGCGCGGCGACGACACGGGCGCGGCGGCGGCGGGCGTCGCCGCCGCGGCCACGTACGCCCTGTCCGCGTATCTGCTCAACCTGGACCTCACGCTGATGATCCTGATGGTCGACTCGGTCGGCGCGCTGGACATGACCCGGCGGATCAACGCCGAGATCGTCGGCCTCGACGGGCTGGATCACCTGGAACGCACCGAGGTCCTGGACCGCATCACGGTGGTTCAGGCCGGCGGCTGGAACCTCGTCTACGGCGCCTGGACAGTCGTGGACGTGGTGGCGGGTGCGGTCCGCCTGGGGCTCACCCTGGCGCTGCTCGGCACGGTGAGCCCGTGGCTGCTGCTCCTGCTGGTGTTCGCCGCCCTGCCGCTGTGGCTGGACCGCCACGGCCAGCGCACGGTGGCCAGGGCGGAGACGGACACCGCCGAGGCGTTCCGACTGCAGCGCCACCTGTTCAACCTGGCCACCGAGGCGACCGGCGGCAAGGAGATCCGGGTCGCTGCAGCAGGCGACGCGGTCACGGAGTTGCAGGCACAGGCCTGGGACGAGGCGGTACGGGGACGAACCAGCGCGCGCCTGCGGGCGGCTGGCTGGAAGGTCATCGGCTGGATGCTGTTCACCGGGGGCTTCGCCGGCGGGCTCGTCATGCTGCTCGACCGTGCCGCGCAGGGCCGGGGCAGCGTCGGCGAGGTGGTGCTGGCCATCACGATCGCGGTGACCCTGCGTGACTCGATCCAGATGACCGTGGCCCGGGCGAGCCGCACGGTCAGCAGCGCCGGGGTCGTCGACGCGTACCTGTGGCTGCGGGCGTACGCCGCCCACGAGCAGGACACGGAGGCCGGCGGCCTCCCCACGCCGGCCGTGCTGCGCGAGGGCATCACGCTGGAGGAGGTGCGCTTCACGTACCCCGGCACCGAGCGGGCCGCGCTGGACGGAGTGACCTGCCGCCTGCCCGCCGGCCGGGTGGTCGCCGTCGTCGGCGAGTACGGCTCCGGCAAGACCTCGCTGGTCAAACTGCTGTCCAAGTTCTACCGGCCGGATGCCGGCGCGATCCGTGTCGACGGCGTCGACCTCGCCCACCTGGCCACCACGGATTGGCACGCCCGCACCAGCGCGGCGTTCCAGGACTTCGGCCGCTTCCAGGTCCGCTTCGGCCAGACCGTCGGCCTCGGCGACGTGCACCGGCTCCATGACCGCGAGGCGGTCCGCGAGGCGGTCCGCGCAGCCGACGCCGACGCTCTGGTCCAGCGTCTGCCCGAGGGCCTCGACACCCAGCTCGGGCGCCGCTTCGGCGGCGTGGACCTGTCCGAGGGGCAGTGGCAGAAGGCCGCCCTGGCTCGTGCCTCGATGCGGCAGACGCCACTGCTGTTCGTTCTGGACGAACCCACCGCCTCGCTGGACGCGCCCAGCGAGGCGGCCATCTTCGAGCGCTACATGGTCCGCGCCCGTGACCTGGGTGCGCGTACCGGGGCCATCACCGTCATCGTTTCGCACCGCTTCTCCACGGTCACCGACGCGGACCTGATCCTGGTGCTGCACGCCGGGCGCGTCGTCGAGTCCGGCACCCACGACGAGCTGATCGCGACCGGCGGGCGCTACGCGCAGCTGTACGGCATCCAGGCCAAGGCGTACGCGGTCAGCTGAGCCACCGGCCGCGTACGCCATGACAGGACTCCGCTGTGCGTGTGGGCCGGGACGAACGCAGGGACGGGCAGGCCGCAGCGCAACCGATTGAACGAGCCCGGCGCAGGAACCGCACACATCGGCGTGCAACTGCGGTTGCGACGGCAGTTGTACGCCGAACCCGGCTCGACCGGTGACCGGTGACCGGTGACCGAGCACCGAGGCCGGCGAACGCATCGAGTTCGCGCGCCTTGGGAACCCCGTCCGCGGGCATGCGATCGGCCGGCCCGTCAGTCGTCTCCCGTGCCGGAAACGTCAACCAGTTCCTGGGACTTCACAGCACGCGCAGCCGAGTCGGCGAGCCCGGACCGGACCTGATCGTCCGCCTGCACCAGAGCGAAACGCATGACAGTGCCTGCTGCGCGTGTACAGCTCAACGCCTCCGACAAAAGCTGCCGCTGAGCCTCGTGGCCGGCCGACAGCCGTCGCGTCGCCGCCTCGGCGACAAACGACGAGGCCTCCGCCAGCTCACAAGCCGCGGCAGCGAGAGCGTCCTGCGGCTCGGCCGCCGAACGGATCGCTTCCGAAGCGCTGCGGAGGAGCGCGACAGCTGTGGCGATACCGTCCGACGACACGCCTTCCTGCCTCACCCGGTACTCCTGTCATAGTCCGCCGGGCACCATGGGGTGCCGTTCTCCTGAACCCTGTGGAGAATGCCGAGACGATTGCGGCGATCGCTCTGATCGACATGCAACGACGCATTCCTGTTGCCTCGAATCGCGCATGTGGAATGTTTGGTCTACGCATTTCGAGAAACGTCCCGGATGCGCCCGAGCCTACCGGAAAACCATTACTGAAATGCTGACGAGCCACATTGTTCAACTGGCGACAGTGGGCAGTTGAACAATTTGACAATGGCGGCGGAACTTGCTGCGTGCCGTTCACGAGCAAGGTGTTGATCGCTGTTTTCTCGAAGATCAAGAATCCGTAGCATGGCGAACCGACCCCACCCCGAGGAGTCGTTCGGTGTCCCACAGCCATCACGATCACGATCACCACCCACCGGCGGTCGGCCTGCCGGAAGCCCTCGACGCGGCGGCATCGGAGGGCAACAGCGAGCGGGAACTTCGATGGCTTGCCGGAGACCATCACGTGCACACGCAGTACAGCGCGGACGGCATGTACAGGGTGATCGATCAGGCCCGGCACGCGCGGGCCTACGGCCTGGACTGGCTCGTCATCACCGATCACGGGGGGAACGCGCACAGCAGGATCGGCGTCGACAAGGTGAATCCGGAGATCGTCGCCGCGCGGGCCGAACTGCGGGACCTGCTGGTCTTCCAGGGGTTGGAATGGAATATTCCGAACGCGGAGCACGGCACGGTATTCGTGGCACCAGGGCCGAATGAGGTGGCCGTGCTCAAGGAATTCGAGCAGACGTATGACGGCTCGCAGATGCCGGCCGCCAATACTGTGGCTCAGAATGAGGCGATGGCAGTCGCCGGGATCACTTTTCTCGGCGAACAGGTACGGAAGCGCCAAGTGGACGCGGCGCTCATGCTGGCCAATCACCCGTCCCACCGGGGAATCGACTCCCCGCACGAGCTCCGCAACTGGCGCGACGCCGA
Source organism: Streptomyces sp. NPDC033178 (assembly GCF_055577685.1). NCBI lineage: Bacteria > Bacillati > Actinomycetota > Actinomycetes > Kitasatosporales > Streptomycetaceae > Streptomyces > Streptomyces sp. NPDC033178. The sequence goes on along the minus strand of NZ_JBVIPT010000003.1, from coordinate 772,934 downwards.
TCCCGGCGTGGCCATCGGCATGGAAGGGGCTCCCGGCCATCAGGCGGGAGGTATTCCGAAACCCCACGGATTCGGTGGCGCCCGAGGCTACTACTACCTGAGCCCGACGGCGGCGTCGTTTCCCGGATATCCCCCGGAGTCCTATCGGTCGTGGGGAGGGTTCGACTGGATGACCTCGACCGTCGGCGGGATGTGGGACAGCCTGCTCGCCGAGGGCAGGCCCTGGTGGATCACCGCCAACTCCGACTCCCACGCCGTCTACCTGGACAGTGCCAAGCCCGGACCGGGCAGTGACTTCGTCGCCAACGGTCGCAACAACGATCCCGTGTACTCGTCGCAGCCCCTCATCGACGGTGACTTCTGGCCGGGTTTCTACTCCAGGACCCATGTCGGAGCGGCCGGGTTCGGATACCGCGCCGTCATGGACGGCATGCGCGCCGGGCGCATCTGGGTCGATCACGGTGGCTTGGTCGACTCGATCGACGCGCGCATCCGGGCGACCGGCGAACCTCTCCGGGCCGGGGCCACGCTCGGCGGCACCCTCACCGCCCGGCGCGGTACGCCGGTGGAACTGGCTCTTGAGATCAAGCTTCCGGAGACACCGAACTGGGCCCGGTTCATCCCGCGCCTGGCTCGCGTCGACCTCATCCTCGGACAGGTGACCGGTCCGGCGGCCGATCGCGACACCCTCGCCGCCCCACGGACCCGGGTGGTCACATCGTTCGAGGTCGGCCCGGGGGCACGGAAGCTCTCGGTGCGCTTCGACCTGGGACCGGTCGACCAGCCGTACTACGTGCGCCTGCGCGGCACCGACGGCAACCGCACCCAGCCGGGTCTGATGGGCGCGGACGTCGATCCGTACGGGCCCGCGATGGACGTGGACCACAACCAGGATCCCTGGACGGATCTGTGGTTCTACACCAACCCGATCTGGGTGTTCCCGCCATGAGGGGCGGTGCTCCACCGGGTGCCGATCGGCCGGCCGACGTCACCGTCCCGCATGTCACACCCGTCGGCGGCGCCGGCTGCGCGCACGCCGAGTACCCAACCAGGCCCGCCGCTGCGGAGGTTGCTGAACCCCGGCGGGCCGGAACCGCCCGAACCTGAGACACGAGGCGTACGGCTGCCGGTTGAGGCGCCGTCACGCCGACGAGCGAAGGAAGACCGATGACCGCGTCCGGCTTACGCAGGATCTGCCTGACACTGCCCACCCACCGCGAGTGCGCCGCCACCATCGCCGCCCTGGCGGCGGAGGCGGCCTATGCCGTCGACCGATTCGACGTCGAGGTCGTGTACCTGATCCTCGACTCCACCGAAGCGGCCACCTTCGGCCGGCACGCCGCCGCCGTCGGCGCCCTCCCCGCCACTGCGGGTCTCACCGTGATCCACCTCGACGAGGAGATGCAGCACGGCTTCCTGTCCGAGGTGATCGCCCGCTCCGAGCACCCGCAGCCGGAGCTGATCATGGATCTCATGCTGCCGAAGGCGGTCTCCTACGGCGCGTGCACCAATCGGGCCTTTCTGATCGCGGCCGCGCTGGGCTGCGACTCGGTGCACCGGCGCGACTCGGACATCGAGTTCCAGACACACGACGACGGCCCGTTGTTCCCGGTGCACCACGAGCTGATCGCGCTGGGAAGGCCGGCGGCCGAGGTCGCGGCGCACGTCAGCGAGGTGGATCTCGATCCGGCCGACCGGGACAAGCCCGTGGTGACCGCCGGTGCCTCGTACGTCGGCGAGATGTCGGTCGACATCGAGGAGGTCAAGCGGCTGAACCCGCAGGCCTACCACGACATCGTCAGCCTCTGGGCCCCCGAGGGCACCTCGGACGAGGACAAGCGCGAACTCGTCGCGGAGTCGTTCACCGGAGCCGCCGACGAGTCGTTCGTCCAGGACCACTCGGTTCTCTGCCTCGTCGACCCGATGCGCGTCGACATGGGCAACATCAGCTACTACCGGGTACACGAAGAGATCCCGTTACCGCCGATGGCCGAGACCATAGGCAGCGACTACTTCCTCATCCACCTGGTCCCGGACAGCCACCTCCCGGGTGTGCTGCACAACCGGCACGTCATCAACCGGCACACACCCGAACGCAAAACGGACGCGGCGTTCCATCCCTACCATCTACGGCTGGCGAAGTTCTTCCTGTCGATGCTCTACCTCCATGTGATCTACCGGCGTATGCAGGAGGAGGGACATCGCCTGCTCGGCCCCGGGTACCGGATCCGTTCTGAACGCATCGCCGCCATCGTCCGGGAGAGCAGCCACCTCGACCGGGCACCGAACATCCGACGGCTCGACCAACTCGAACGGGCGTACCGGACGCTGGGCGGGCGCTACGCCGTCTTCGCCGAGCGCCTCTGTGCGCGACGCGACCGGCTTCTGGCCGAGGCCGAACAGGACATGGTGGACTTCGCCCTGCTGATCGACGCATGGGCACCGCTGGTGGCCGCGGCCAAGGCGGCGGGACCGACCCCGCTGCCGCGGTGAGGAGCCCCGCCGATGCCGATGAGCACCGAGTTGCGAGCCGCACTGACGACAGCCACCGACGACGAGATCCTTTTCGATCTCGCCGGCATCGACGACGGCCTGGCACGACTGGTCCGCGAACTGCCGGGCATGGAGGTGCGCTTCGCTGTGAAGTCGTGCCCGGTCGACGAGGTTCTGACCGTGCTGGCCCACGGTGGTGCGGGATTCGACGCCGCGAGCCCTCACGAGATCGCACAGGCGCTTCGTGCGGGCGGGCCCGCCCACCTGATCCACTACGGCAACACCGTCAAGTCGGACCAGGACATCGCCGCCGCCCACCGCATGGGCGTACGCGACTTCGCCACCGACAGCGTCCCGGACGTACGGGCCATCGCGGAGCACGCCCCCGGGGCACGGGTGTTCTGTCGGCTCGTCACCACAGGCGTGGGCGCCCTCTGGCCGTTGAGCGGAAAGCACGGGTGCAGTGTGCGGGACGCGGTCACCGTGCTGGAGACGGCCCGTGCGTACGGCCTCACCCCGGGCGGGCTGTCCCTGCATGTGGGATCTCAGCAGATGAACCCGGGCGCGTGGCGGTCCGCCGTCACCGCCCTCACCGAGGCGATCACCACGCTGCGGCTGCGCGGCATCCACCTCGACCACGTCAATCTCGGCGGAGGTCTTCCCGCCCTCGGCTACCACGACCGGCAGGGGATTCCGCTCCGCCCGCGCATGGACCGCATCGTCGCGGAGATCCGTGACGGTATGCGGCAACTCCGCCGCGCGAGTGCACGCCCGCTTCGTTTCGTTCTCGAACCGGGCCGGCACTTGGTCGCCGACCACGGCGCGATCCGGGCCCGGGTCACGCGCCTGACCGAGCGCCGGCAGCACAACGGGCACCGTCAACACTGGCTGTACCTCAGCTGCGGCCGATTCAACGGCCTGTACGAGATGGACAAGTTGCAGTACCCGCTGGTCTTCCCCACGCATCCGGACGGCCCGACGGTAACCGCCGTGGTGGCCGGTCCGACCTGCGACAGCGACGACGCGTACGCGGCAGAGCACCCCGTACGGGTGCCGGCCGCCGTCAAGTCCGGCGACCCGGTGTGGATCCTGGCCGCCGGCGCCTACTCGGTCAGCTATCTGACCAACGGATTCAACGGATTCCCACCGCTGCCCCACCGCGCCGTGCACGGTGCGGTGCTGGACCGGGCGGGCAGCCGATGACCGTCGTGCCACGACCCGTCACCGAGGAGGACTGGCCCGGCATCGTGGCGCTTGAGGCCGAGACGTACGAGGGAAGCGGCCTGTCGGAGAAGCCGGACGCACTCGCGAGCCGGCTCGGCAGGAGTACCTCCTTCGTCCTCGCGGACGGGAGGGAGATCGCCGGCTACGCCCTCGCCCTGCCGTACCCCCGGTTCCGATTCCCGGACCTGGCCCGTGCCGACACCACGTCCTTCGCCTCCACCAACCTGCACCTGCACGATCTCGTCGTCGCACCCGGTTATCGCGGGCTGGGGACCGGCGGGCGGCTGCTGGGCCATCTGATGACCGAGGCGCGCCGGCAGGAGTACGAGGTGGTGTCGCTCGTCGCCGTGGGCGACGCCGCCGGTTTCTGGGCGGCCCAGGGCTTCCTCCGGCATTCCGAGATCACGCTTCCGGCCACTTACGGCCCGGGCGCGACGTACATGTCCCGGCCTCTCTGAGCAAAGGGCGTCGAAGCCGTATGACCCGTTCCGCTCCGTCGTTCCTGCGTTCGCAGCTGGCGGTCGCCGCACTGTTCTGTTTCCTCGGCTTCCAGTACGGCACGTGGATCTCGCAGGTGCCGGCGCTGCAGAGCCGGCTCGATCTCAGCGAGGGCGAACTCGGTCTGCTCCTGCTCGCACCGGGTATCGGTGCCGCCGTGTCGTTCCCCCTGGTGGCGCGGCTGATGAAACGGTGGGGTTCGCGTCGGCTGGCCGGTGCGTCGGCGCTCGTCCTGCTGATCGTGCTGGCCGCGCTGGCGGCGGTGCGAACGTTCCCGGTGGCGTTGCTCGTGCTCGCTGCCGACGGCGTCGCCATCGCCTGCCTCAACGTCGCGATGAACGCACAGGGTGCCCGGCTCGAGGCCGAGTATCAGCGCAACACCATGGCGAGGCTGCACGCGGTCTTCAGCGGCGGCATTCTCTGCGCCGCACTGCTGACCTCCGCGGTGGCAGCGGCCGGCGGCTCGCTGCCGGTTCATTTCGCGATCGGCGGGGCGGTCCTCGCGCTGCTTCTCTGTTTCTCGTCGACGGGGATGCGCACCGAGGACGTCCCCGCGCCGGTCACGGCACGAGAGGGACGGACGTGGCGCATCCCCGCCGCGGTCACGGTGTTCCTGACCCTCGCGATGGTTTTCGCGGAACTCACCGAAGGGGCGATGAACGACTGGTCGGCGCTCTACCTACGGGATGTGACCGGGGCTTCGGCAGAATTGACGCCGCTGGGAATCGCGGTCTTCTCCGGCACGATGCTGGCCGCCCGGCTCTTCGTCGACAACTTCCGCAAACGCTGGGGCGATCGGCGAGTGGTGCTGGCAGGCACGACCACGGCTGCGGTGGGGCTCACGGGGGCACTGCTGACCAGCAGTTTCGGACCGGCCCTGATCGGCTTCGCCTTCGTGGGCACAGGCATGGCGGCGGTCACGCCGTGCATCTACGTAGCCGCCGCCCGGGTGGGTCCGGACACCCTTTCGCTGGTGGCGTCGCTCGGAACCATTGGCCTACTGGCCGGGCCACCCGTGATCGGCTTCGTGGCCGACGAATCGAGTCTCGAATGGGGGATGGCCGTCGTCGTGGCGGCCATGCTCCTGGTGGCAACGTGCGCCGGTCTCGCCCGATGGCCGGAGCAGGCATCGAACGAGCGAGCCCACGAAGCCGTCTCGTCGGCAGGCGACTGACCAATGGCGCACGACCCGCCTTTGCTTGCGACACCGACGAGCGATCCCCTAAAATCCATAACTGGAAGAAGCCCTCCGAGATATTCGCCGAACTCGTAGAGGCAAATTCTTCGACGGCCTGAATTCGCAGGCTGCTGGACCAATGAGACGTGGCCGCGCTCTGCCGGCGTTACCCGACCGCGGACCTCTCTGTCTTCGACCGAACTGATCCTGGAACCCGACCTGGAAGGCAATGCCTTGGGGGTGCCCGTGATTTCGAGATTCATTGTGCGGCAGCAATTTGACTTCGCTCTGGACCGTGAACGCGGGCCCTTGGACGGAATGAGGGGATCACGATGATCGTGCTGGGAGCCAAGGGCGGCGAGCACGATGCGTGCTTCGCGTTGGTCAGGGACGGCGAACCGGTTTTCGTGTACGAACAGGAACGGTTCAATCGCGTAAAGCACGGGATGTCGAGCGACGTGTCAGTCCTGTTCGAGGGCCTTGCGGAGCACGGCATTGCTCCAGGTGACATTGATCTGGTGGCGAATTGCGGGGACTTGGGCCTCATCCCTGAGCGACTGCGGCAGGCGCGCGGGTACTTGACCGGGGCGGCGCTCGAGAAGGCCACCGAGAACGTGAAGTGGCGACACCCGACCTTCCATCGAGTCATGGCTGCGGCAGGCTTCGAGGAAGATCGTGTCGTCGATGTCAGGCACCATGTCAGTCACGCTTCGAGTGTCTTCTACGCGAGCCCGTTCGACGACGCTGCCGTTCTCAGTCTCGACTGCAGCGGGGAAGCCGATACGGCCATGCTGGCGCACTGCTCAAGGCGTGACGGCATCAGCATTCTGGAAACCATCGGTCTTCCGCATTCGCTCGGCCGATTTTACGAAGCCGTGACGAACTGGCTCGGATGGGGCTTCGGCGAAGAAGGGAAGACCATGGCGCTCGCGGCCTATGGTGATCCCAAGCGATATGCGGCCGACCTGTCCGGTCTCCTCCGCATAGATGGCGACGGCCTGTTCGAGTTCGACGCAGGATTGACGGACGGTACCTTCTCGTACTCCACGCAGGAGTTGGTCGGTCGGGTCTTCGAGGAGCTCTTCGGGCCGCGCCGCAAGCGTGACGACGAGCTTGAGCAGCGTCATATGGATGTGGCGGCGGCCGGACAGTACCTGTGCGAACGGGTAATGGTCAGGCTGGCCGCCACCCTGAAGAAACGAACCGGGTCGAACGCCCTGCTTGTCGCCGGCGGCGTCGCTCTGAACTCGGTGGGCAACGGCGTTATTCGCAGGGAGGGAATCTTCCCGCAGCTCGCCGTCTACCCCCAGGTGACCGATGCGGGCGCGGCCCTGGGCGCGGCGCTCTACACCTACCACCATCGGGAGCAGCCGGGTTCGCGTCGCTTCTGGGAGATGGGGCATCCGTTTCTCGGGCGGCAGATCGACCTGGACCGGGTACAAGAGGCGGCGGCAGCTGCCGGTATCGAAGGGGTTCAGTGCGATGACCCGGCCGCGTTCGCTGCGGAGCGGCTTGCCGCGGGGCAGATCGTCGGGTGGATCCAGGGGCGAAGCGAGATCGGGCCCCGGGCGCTCGGCAACAGGTCCATTCTCGGCAATCCGGCCATTCCGGGAATCAAGCCCCGGATCAACGCGGAGGTCAAGCACCGGGAGAATTGGCGGCCGTTCGCGCCATCGGTTCTCGAAGAAGAACTGGGCACCTACTTCGAGGCGACCGATCCGATCCCCTATATGACAGTCGTCGCGCCGGTCCGCGAGGAGTGGCGGGAGAAGCTGGAATCAATCTGCCATGTGGACGGGACTGCGCGGGTCGGCACGGTCAGTGAGTCGTTCAACCCCCTCTTCTACCGGTTGATTCAGGAGTTCAAGAGCCGAACCGGGATCGGGATGGTGTTGAACACCTCGTTCAACGACAGGGGGGAGCCCATTGTGCAGACGTGCGAGCAGGCGCTTCGCCTGTTCGGGTCGTCGGGCATGGATGTCCTGGTGATCGGGGACTGGGTGTTCGAAGACAAGCGACAAGCGCGGGTGAACGACCTCGATCCGCTCGGTATCAACTGCCGCAGGCTCCCTGACAGGCCGACACTCCTGGTGGCTCTTGAGAATGCCGACCATGTGCAGCGCACCATGGACGTCCTCCGTCGCGAGCAGGTGGTGAGCGTGCCGGCGATCTGTTTGGTGGGGGACAGGGAAGCACCGCAATTCGACGGCGAGGTGTTGCACGTCGACGGTCAGGACGGTCTCTTCGAGACCGCCCGGAACTGGCCGCAGGTCGTCGTCCTGGTGCCGTGGAGCGCCGACAAGTTCATCTTCGATCCGGCGGTCTACCACTCCGAGACGGCGGAGACCTGTCGTCGGCTCATCGAGGCCGGCACCTACGAACTGTTCTGGGTCGACCCACGTGGACAGGTCGTGTTCGCACGCGACGTCCTGTACGTCCATCACGAACAGCCCTCCGGCGTCCCAGCGGCCTACGCCCGCTACTGGCAGCCGACAGGGCAGTGAGACAGCAGGCACCGGGCTCGCCCCGTGCCGACGTACAAGGCCGATGAGTTGATCTTCAGCGGCTTTGAGGTCGGCCAACGGAGCGAGCCCGGTGCCGATTTCATGGCGGCGGGTCGTGCTCGACTGCCACGCCGACGCGACAGCGTCCAGCGCGAGCGTGGCGACCCCCCTTCGCCTCAGCCGGTGGCCACGAGCGAGTCCGGCAGTGCGCCGGAGGCCGGCCACCGGCCGTCGACGATGCGCCGCACCCGGTTCAGCGCGTGGTCGGGCGGGAGGGAATCGGCGGGCCCGTCGGGAGGGGCGATGGCCAGTAGCCGTACCGAGTAGGCCAGCACGTACAACCGGACGTGCCGGGCGATGTCCGCGGTACGGAACAGCTCCGGGTACCCCGCCTCCAGCAGCCGCAGCACCGGCGGATACGTGTCCGTCCCGTTGACCACGTCGTCGTCGGCGAACTCGCACATCCGCATGAGGTCAAGCGAGGGCGGCGCCAGCCGGGTCCACTCGAAGTCCATCAGCGAAACGGTGCCGTCCGGCGCCCACCACAGGTTGCTCAGGTTGAGATCACCGTGGATCAGCCCGTTTCGCCCGGGGTCGTCCACGACCGGCCCCGGATCCCCGAGCGTCCTCAACAACTGGACCGCCGCCGACATGAGCCCCGTATCCACGTACGGCGACCGGGCCACGTGCTCCGCGAGAGTCACTGCACGAGCGACGGGCAGGGGAGCGATGTCCGCTCCCACCAGGTCGTCGGCCGTTCCTGCCGCCAGACCGGGCCGAGCGCACACTTCGTCCGCCAGCTCGGCGGGAGGCACCCAGCGGTGCAACTCGCGCAACATCGGGGCCGCTTGGCGGATCGCCGAACGGCGCTCGGTCATGCCGAGTTGCGGCCAGCCGTCCGCCAGCGACTGCCCGGTGAGCCGACGGGTCAGCGAGTAGGACAGCGGGTGGCCGCGCGCGGTGGTGTCCCCGTGGCCCACCACCACGGGGCGGCGAACGGAGTCCGGCAACCGCTGGAGGACTGCGGTCTCCCTCCCCAGACGGCTGACGTCCCCGCGCCAGCAGATGCGCAGGACGACCGAGCCCAGCCGGGCGTCGTCCAGCACCCAGATGTCGTTGGAATGGCTCTTGATCCAGTGCGGCTCAGTGCTGGGGACCAGTGCCGCCGCGGAGCAGACGTGCTTCAGGCGCTCCGACACGCCGGGGAACGCCATGTCGCCGGGGTCATGGCGGCCCTCCGAGGAGGCCGCGGCTGCTGCTCCGGAGGCACTCACGGGGTCAGCCGCATACGCGCCAGGCGGACCAGGTGCAGATTTTCCGGTCCGTTTCCGAGCGAAGAGACCGCTGCGGTGGCGACGTCCACGTCCCTCGCGGCGGTGGTCCACGTGTACGTCAGTTCATTGGCGCCCGCCCTGAGCAGGGTGCTCGGCAGCACGACACGCTTGCGTTGCCACTCGGCCGTCACCTGCCCGGTGCAGCAGTGACGGCCGTTGAGCTGCAGGTCGAAGCGGCCCGGCGCCAGCCCGGGCCCGGTGGCGAGGACTATTTCCAGGTTGAGGGGCCGCTCCCCCGAGGAGATGAAGCCGTAGCGGCTGACCGGGCCGCCTTCCCCCGCGAAGACGGTGAACGGCTCGGGCCCGCCGTCCCGTTCCCGCCAGAAGGTCTCCAACAGATTGATCTCGCCGCGTTGCTCGACCCCGATCTCCCGCCAGAGCGTGTCCAGTTCCTTCGCCAGCCGTTGCCTCCCGTCCTCGGGGAGCACCCGCAGCGCCCGGTCGGCGAACCCGGCGTCGAGCACGGGCAGATGGGAGAAGTTCTTCAGGAACCAGTACATGCGTTCCGAGCGGGCTGCGAGGGAGTCACCGCGGAGCCAGAACTGCGCGTCCGGAAGAGACAGGGTGAAATACGTGGCCAGGTCCTCCACGCACGTCGGATCGGTCTCCACAGCACGTCGTAACCAGTGCTCGACCGTGCCGGCGGACTGGCCCCAGTGTTGATTGTGCAACGCGGAGAGCAGGTAGCCGACGGCCATCTCCCGTGCCGGCGGGCGCACGGCCCGCGCGAACCGTTCGGGCCACCCGGGCTCCGGAGTGAGGCCGATGCCGGCACACACCTCGGTGGCGATGTCGACCGAGATGTCCCTGAGGGACTCCAGCGTGTGGTGACAGTAGTCGAGGAAGACCTCTCTGCCCAACGCGGCAATCCCGTACCGCTCGCGGGCGCGGGCCGGGACATCGACGATTCGGCATCCGGGTGCGCGGCCGAGCAGCCGCAACTGCTCCGCGACCTCCGTCGGGCAACGCCGCTCGTAGTTGGCCGGATCAGCGCCGACACTCACCGCCCGGCTCAGCAGCTCGACGCCCTCTTTTTCGCGCCCGAGCAGCAGCAAAGAGCGGCCGACCAGCTCCATGGGCCGTGCGGTGGTGCCGCCGTCGAGCGTCATCATCCGTTCGGCCAGGGCCAGTTGCCGGACCGGATCCCGGTCCGCCGGGTCGTCGGTCAGCTCGTCCAGCTGCCCGCGTGTCGCCGTCCACTCGGCCAGGCGGTCGTCGGACAGCCACGTCGGCACCACCCAGGGGGAGTTCCAGTCCAGCTGGTTCGTCGCCGGGATCACCACGACGAGTGGCACTCCCGCCGTTCGGCAGATCTCCTCCACCTCCAGGCGGAAGCCCTGGGCGAACGCGGCCATCGCCTCCCGCCGGGCGGCCAGATAGCCCTCGTACCCACGGCTGTCGAAGGTTCGGGCGGCATCCTGCCGGGCGTCCGGGTCCTCCAGCCACGGGGTCGAGCGCGGGAAGTTGTTGCCCACGTACAGGACGATCATCGAGCACTGCAGTTCCGTGGCGGCCCGGCACAGTTTTGCCGCGCCTGCGGCCGAGAGCCCGCTGACGGTGAAGTCGACCAGTTCCAGCCGGTCGTCGAGGCCGGCCTCCCGAAAGGCGGCGCGGCACAGGTCGGGCAGCGTCACCACCGGGTCGAGCAGGAAGCCCCGAGCGACCGACTCACCGACGACGGCGACTCGGAACGGCTTCTCCGGTCGCACTGCGATCCGCTCGTCCCTGGGCCAACAGCCGCTCTGCCTGGGCCACTCGCCCAGTGGCTGATCGGCACGGCGGACCAGGTCGGTCCCGTCGTCCGAAAGCGCCCAGGGGCCGATTCCCTCATCAATGGTCCGGCGGACCGTACCCATCTCTCACACCCTTCATTGGCCTGTCGAGGTGGTCCATGCGATCCGCCCGGCACGCCGAGAGATCCGTGACTGATTCGGGGGCTCGCTCGCGTCAGAAGAACTCGCTCGCGTCAGAAGAAGCTGTACAGTTCCCCGCCCTGTTGGAGGCCCGCACCGGCCACGAAGCGGTGCTCCTCCGTCGCCGCCTCCCGCAGCTCCGCGGGTACCGATGCCGCGTCGACCAGGAGGTCCTCCAGGCACAGCAGGTCGAGGGAGGAACGCAGGAAGGTGCGCAGCGCGTCGACCGGAGTGCAGACCACGGGTTCGTCGCTCAGGTTGAAGGAGGTGTTGAGCAGCACGGGCACACCGGTCAGCGTCCCGAAGCGGTGGATCAGCCGGTGGTACCGGGGTGCCACGGCGGCGTTCACCGTCTGCACGCGGGCGGTGCCGTCGACGTGGGTCACCGCGCCGAGGACGTCCGGCCGGCGCACCTTGAACAGGTCGATCATGAACGGCGACGTGCGGCCCATGGCAAAGAACTCCTCCGCCCGTTCCTCCAGCACCGCGGGGGCGAAGGGCCGGAACTCCTCGCGCCATTTGATCTTGCTGTTGAGGCGGTCCCGCATGTCCTCCCGGCGGGGGTCGGCCAGAATCGAGCGCGCACCCAGTGCCCGGGGCCCGAACTCCATCCCGCCGTGGAACCAGCCCACGGTGCGACCTTCGGCCAGTGCGTCGGCCACCGCTTCCACGAGGCCCTTCTCGTCGCCCCTGAAGTCCCGGAAGGACACGCCGGCCCCGCTCAGCAACTCGGCGATGGCGTCACTGCCGAAACTGGGGCCGAGGTAGGCGTGACGCATCACCGGAGGGGCGGCGGCCGCCCGGATCTCGGGCGGCTCGGCACACAGCGCCGCACCGAGAGCGGTGCCCGCGTCTCCGGCTGCGGGCTGAACGAACATGCGCTTGAACGCCGACGCTTCGAAGGCGACAGCATTGGCACGGCAGTTCAGCGCGACGCCCCCGGCCAGGCACAGGTCCGTGGTCTGCCGCTGCAGGGAGAGCCAGTCGAGCAGGCCGGCCACGACCGACTCCAGGACCACCTGTCCGGAAGCGGCGATGTCCGCGTGGTGCGGCCGCACGGGTTCACCCGGGCGGCGTGCCGGGACGCCGAGCAGTTCGGCGAGGTTGCCGCAGTAACCCTCCGGCTCGCTGATGAAGTCCAGTACCTGCGTGTCCATCGTGAACCCGCCGTCGGAGTCGAGCTCCAGCAGTTTCCGAAGGCTCGCCTCGTAGGTGGGTTTTCCGTAGCTCGCCAGACCCATGACCTTGTATTCGTCCGAGTTCGGACGGTAGCCCAGGTACGAGGTGAGACAGGAGTAGAACAAGCCGAGGGAGTCGGGGAAGCGGACACCGCCGAGCCGGGTGAGTTCTGGACCCCGGCCGTGCCAGAACGTGGTCGTGTCCCACTCGCCCACCGCGTCACAGACGAGCACCGCAGCATCGTCGAAACCGGAGACGTAGTAGGCGCTGGCCGCGTGCGCACGGTGGTGGTCCACGAAATGGATCTCGCCGGTCCACTGGAGACCGTCGCGCAGCCGGGCCTCGGTGTCCCGGGCGGTCACTCTGACCGCAGGCCCCTCGGTACGCCGTGCGGCCTGCCACTCCTGCCTGGATCCCTTGTGGCGGGGAACCTCGTAGAAGGCCAGTCGGTCCACGTCGGCAATGGTGGCCCCGGCCTGCTCCAGGCAGTAGCGGACGGCGTTGACCGGCAGTGCCGAGTCGTACTTCTTGCGTGTGAACCGCTCCTCCTGGGCTGCTCCGAGAATCCGGCCGTCGTCGAGGAGACAGGCAGCGGCGTCGTGGTAGTAGGCGGAGATTCCGAGCGTCAGCATGGCAAGTCCCTTTCAGCATCGCCCTGCGCACCAGGCCGCCCAACGTGGCGTGCACCGGTTCGACCGGGTGGTGGCGTCGGTGGCGTGCGCTCCCACCGTCACCACCAGCCGGGGCCCGATGGTGGGGCCGACGTCCGCGCACACCGTGATCAGGGGGTGGAGCGACAGCGGGGCGAGCTCCGATGCCCGGGGCAGGTACGTGGCACCTCTGCACGCTTGTCGCGAACGCCGACCGTCCAGCTGCGGACGACGGCGCCGATCGGGCCGTTCCAACTCGTGTTGCGTCACGTCTGTCAGCAGGCCTGGTGAACGGCGGCCCTGTGCGGCTGACTTGATGGGGAAGCGGCGAACGCGGACGGCACCGCTCGCCGCGCCGACTGCGCTGACGGAACGAATGTGCGCTCGCTGGTAGCCCGCCGATCCCGGCGAGCGGTGCCGATACTGCGAGAGAAACAGCTCGTGGTGGAGGTGACTCCCCGCCCGACCACGTGGACCACAGTAGCCCGCCTACGACCGCAGGCAGAAGATCGAACGGTGACCGGGCGCTTCTGCAGGCGCCCATGAGAATGCGCCTGCCACTCCGCAATCCGTTCAACTGATTGGCGGCGACAGTTGAACGAATCCCGGGGCGCGGCTGCGGGGACGTGCCGGTGCGCCCTGTCCGGTGTCAGGAGTCGGTTGGCGTTCTCACCCCGCTGACGCTCAATCGGCGAACAGCCGCGCACCGGTCGACACGAGATCCTCGCGGATCGCACCGGCTGCTTCGAGCAGTACATCGTTCTCTTCTCGTGTGCCGACGGTTATCCGAACGCCTTCGTCCGGGACCACCTTCACCGCGACACCGAACCGCTCGACGTCCTTCCCGAAGCCCGCGCTGGCGGTTCCGAGCCGTAACCACACGAAATTGGCCTCGCTCGGCGGCACCCTCCACCCCTGGGACAGCAACTCGTCGCGCACCCGGTTCCGCTCCCGCACGGTTGCCTCGACCCTTTCGTGCAACTCGTCTCGGGCGTTGATCGACGCCAATGCCGCTGCCTGGGCCAACCGATTCACCGAGTACGTCACGTGTGTCTTGTCCACCGCTTCGACAATCGGCCGCCGCGCGACCAGATATCCCATCCTGAGGTCGGCCAGCCCGTACGCCTTGGAAAAGGTGCGCAGCACGAGGACATTCGGATGATCCCGGAACAGCGTGAGCCCGTCCGGCAGGCCGGGATCACGCACGTACTCGAAATAGGCCTCGTCCAGCAGCACCGCCACGGTGCTGGGAACGCGGTCGAGGAACCTCTTCAGCTCGAAGCGGCTCACTCCCGGGCCGGTCGGGTTGTTGGGGTTGCACACGATCACCACTCGAGTCTTCTCGTTGATGCTCGCCAGCATCTCGTCCAGGTCGTTGCGCTCCTCACGAAGCGGCACCGGGCGTGGTGTCGCGCCGGCGACGGAGATCAACTGGGGGTACACGTCGAAGGATCGCCATGGATACACGACCTCGCTGCCCTGGTCGCACAGCGCCAACATCACCTGTTCGAGCAGACCCAGCGACCCGGCACCGAGCGCCACCTCGTTGAACTCCACCCCGAGCCAGTCGGCGATCGTGTGCCGCAGTTCAACGGCACCGTCGTCGGGATACCGGTTCACACATCTGATCTCCCGGGCAAGCACCTCCACGACCGACGGCAGGGGACCGTAGGCCGCCTCGTTGGCGGCAAGCTGTATCAAGGACGGATCCGGCGTCCGGACGAAATTGGGCACGGCGTCGTGCAGCGTTGCTCGGGAACGAAGTCCGCTCATGGACAGCCCTTTCAGCTCGCCGAGACATACGAGACCCCTACGGATTCACGACAGGCACGGAGATGAATCGTGCTGTTCTCGCCGGGTGTGATTCGCGTCGACGTCGAAGTCGGCAAGGGACAGTGGCGCATGCCGTGAGCCGAGGATGCCGCACAGCCCCCGATACCGACAACGGCCGCCCTATTCCACCAGGTTGGTGTGCGGGAGATCGCCGCGGAGGGGCGCCGGCCGGGCGACGGCGGTCACCAGCAGATCGTGGTGTACCAGCCAGCGGCCCTGGAAGGACCGGTGTTCCGGTCGCGTACCGGGTACGCGCAGCCGAGCGGTGAAGGCCCGCCCGTCGGCGTCCACGGTGACGTCGGCGTCCTGGAAGCCCAGCCACTGGTGCGCCAGGGGAAACCATGCCTTGTAGACCGACTCCTTGATACTGAACAGGAGCCGGTCCCAGCGCACATCGGGCCGCAGGGACAGGAGTTCGGCGACCTGGGCCAGCTCTCGCGCCGTTGCGATCCGTCGCAGGACCCTCGCAGGCAGCGGCTCGTTCGGCTCGGCGTCGACGCCGAGAGCGACGAAGGCTGTTCGCTTCGCCACCACGGCGGCGCGGTAGCCGACGCAGTGCGTGATGCTTCCCAGCACACCCGCCGGCCAGTCCGGCGCCCGACGCAGGCCGGGCAGCAGAGGTACCGGCGCGACCCCGACGCGGGAGAGCGCACGGCGAGCCAGGTGGCGTGCCGTGGTGAATTCGCCACGCCGCTCCGGACCGGCCCCGTCGACAGCGGGTTCCTCCGCGGGGAACAGCCACGCTTCGGCGAGGTCGCCGAACGCCTCAGCATGTTCAACCCCCGGCGGCAGCAGCAGCTCGATCACGGGCGTCCTGTCCGGATGCGGGGGCGAGTCGGCGGCCCCGTCCGCTGCTGGGGTGTCAGTTCCTCGTCAGGGATACCCGGCTCCATGAAGGGAAGCGGTTCTCCGTCGGCCGCGGCACGGGCGGACGGTCACCGGGGATCGGTCGCCCACCCCGCGCCCGGAGGTCGGGTCAATGGTCGTACAGCTCGCCGCCGTTCAACTGGAGCGCCTGACACAGGTTGGACTCGCCGCGGTCGCCGCGCCCGGACGACGGACCTCGATGATCGGCCACGCTCAGGACGTCCCCGCTGTCACGACCCGTCATCGCCGTCGGGTGCGGCGTCCGACGGCGGGCATGAGTTCAGATGGTTTGCAGGCGTATCCCCTGTAATCGGGAAGTCACGTCGGGTGATGTTCATGCGGATGCCGGGCTCACCACCCGTGGCTGAAGATCGAAGTGTCGGCGCCGCGGATTCGGCACAACCTTTCCGATCCGCACTGCGTGCCGCTAGCATCCAACGCGTTTGCGTTTCATGGAGTTCGAAGGCCTGGTTCTGGCCGCGGGGGAAGCGGAGAGAAACATCAGCGTGCCGTCCAAGGTGAATCTCGGGGTTTTTTCCCTGAGTTGGCCAATATTCTTCCAATTGGCATTCACTTACTGTATGGGGCTCGTGGACATTTGGGCCCTGGGGATGATTTCGGATGCCGCGGCGGGGTCCGTGGGTTCGGCGAACACGGTCACGACTTTCGTGCTGATGATGTTCTCCTTCATGGGGCAGGGCGGCAGCCTCGTATACGCCAGAATGCTGGGGCAGGGCGAGGTCAAAAGGGTCCAGGAATGCTATTTCGTGGCACTGGTCCTGCACATCGTGCTGGGCGTGGCCGTGAGCGCCGCGCTGTTCCTGTGGGCCGAGGACGTGGCGGGGCTGCTGGGTCTCCGAGGCCAGCACCTGGACTACGGAACTGCCTTCCTCCGCATCGTCGGCGGGAGCTGCCTGCTCCATTCGCTGGGGGCGATGCTGGGCGGCGTCATGGCCGCGAACGGCCACACCCGGGCGGCCATGTTCGCCGCGATGTTCACCAACGTCGTCAACATCGCGTTGATCGGTGTCCTGGTCCTGCTCCCGGCCGGGCCCCAATGGGGTGTGCGGGGTGTCGCGCTGTCCACGGCCCTCGCCACGGCGGCCGGCCTGTTGTTCAGCGCGTGGCTGGTCTTCCGACGGATCCGGATCCGGTTCCGTCGGCCTGCCGATTCACGGCAGGCGAAGGCGCACGGTGCACTTCTCGTCGCCTTCTCGCTGCCCACCATGCTGGAGCCCGCCTTCTGGCAGGCCGCCCAGATCGCCACCACCCGCATCATCGCCGAGGTCGGAGAGAACGAACTCGCCGCCCGGATGTACACGCTGAGCATCACCAACATGATCGGCATGGTCTCGTCGGCGCTCTCGCAGGGCTTGCAGATCGCCATCGGCCATCTCGCCGGGGCCGGCGACCTGGACCGCATCCGGCGCATCTCCCGGGCGGCCCGGCTGGGGGGAGTCGCGGCGGCGTTCGTCCTGGCACTGGTGGCCGCGCTGTCGAGCCACTGGATCATGGACGGCTTCACCGATTCCCCGGAGGTCGCCGAGGCGGGCCGACTCCTCCTGTGGTGCGGCCTGCTCTATCTCCCCGCTTCCTCGCTCATCATGACCACGGCGAGCACACTGCGCGCCGTGGGACAGGTCAACTACCCGGCCGTGACCGGAATCCTGGTGCTGTGGGGTGTTTTCATTCCCCTGGCCTACGTCCTGTCGTTGCCGTTCGGTCTGGCCATTCTCGGCGTGATGATCGCGATGGCCGTGGACGAAAACCTTCGAGCCCTGCTGCTCAGTGTTCGATGGCGCTATGTCTCGGCGCCGCAAAGAGCCGGGCGGATCGTCGAGAAGGCGAAGGAAGTTCCGTCCGTCGGCATCTGAGAGATGTTCCGCGGGTTTCTGAAAACGCTCGTGTGCCCTTCTAGTTCACCCTTCGGAGAATTCCGTGAAAGCCAGCCTGGTCATCCCCACCTACAACTCGAAGGACCTTGTCATTCCCTGCCTCTGGTCGCTGAACCATCAGCGGCTTGAGGAAACCGACGAGTTCGAGGTCGTCCTGGTCGACGACGGTTCCACCGATGGCACCGGGGAAGCCGTCGACGCGCTGGCCCTCACCTACCCGATACGACGTCTGTATCTGCCGCGCACCGAGGAGTCCTGCCGGTCCGCGGCACGCAACGCCGGCATTCGCGCCGCCGAGGGAGACCTGGTTGTCTTCGCGGACGGCGACCAGATCATCGACCCCCTCTTCGTCCAGGAACACATCAACTGCCACCGGACGACCCCGGATCTCGTGGCCATCGGCTTCCGGGACTACCTGGCACCCGGGCCGGTCGATCTGACCCTGCTCGGACAGTCCTTCACTCCCGATGCGTTCCCGCCGGTCGTCGCACCGGACGAGCGCGCCGAAGTCACCGATGCCCTGTCGGAGAACCTGGGCAACCTGGCCACCGGGTGGCATTTCGTGTACGGATGCAACTTCTCGGTGCGCAGAGAACATCTGCTGGCGGTCGGAGGGTTCGACGAGGGCATCAGGAAGTGGAGCTTCGAGGACGTCGAGCTGGGCTATCGGCTGCACCGGCACGGACTGACCCTCGTCCACAACCCGTTCTCGCGCGTCTACCACCAGTCCCACCCCGAGTCCGACGCGGAGCGCTACGCCGACTGGCGGGAGAACTTCGCGTACTTCACGGCCAAGCACCCCGAACTCGAGGTCCGGCTCCAGTGGATCCTCGACTCCTACTTCGACCCTGAGCGCGAGGACCGCTCCAGCTGGTTCGACGCCTACCTCCGCTTCGAGTTCGCCTGCCGAGCGGTCGCCGGCAGACTGCCGATCGGGCGATCGTACGAGGTACTGGTGGTGGACGAGAGCAACCTGGACGGTGCGGCACCGGAGATCGGCAGGTGCGGCGCGGCGGAGGACCTCATCGTGGTCGACACCACGGACGACCGCGAACTGCCCGTTGTCGTCCAGACCCTGATGACCGGCCGTGAGCTGCTCTACTTCAAACACCCCGGTCCGGAACTGCTCAAGCAGGCGGCGAAGTCCTTCGGGTGCGGCGCACTCCTCGACCGTACGACGGGGGTCTGAGTACTGCGATGCCCACGTTCACGAACGGCTCCTTCACCGGAGACAGCGTCGGCATCAGCCGACTGGTGGCCGAGGTACGGCAGGGCGAGGTCCCGTCTTACGACCCCACCGACAGCCGTGCCAATCAGGCCCTGGCCGATCTCCTCACCCGTGCCCCCGGACGGCTGGACCCGGCTGCCCCCGACTCGGTCTTCGCCACCGAACCCCGGCCTCAAGCAGAGCAGTTGGTGCAGTTTCTGCCCCGGGAACGGCTGCTGACGCCGGACGAGCAGCGCACGGCGGCGGAGTGTTTCGCCCGCGTGCTGGCAAGCGGCGAGCTGACCAGCGGGCTGGCCGTGGCCGAGTTCGAGGACGCCCTGGCGGACTTCCTCGGAGTACCGCACGTGGTGGGGACGGGCAGCGGCACCGACGCACTGGTCATCGCCCTGCGAGCGGTCGGTGTCGGCCATGGTGACGAAGTGGTCATGCCGGCCAACAGCTTTGCCGCGACCGAGAACGCCGTGTGGGCCTGCGGGGCCACTCCGGTCCTCGTCGATGTCGACCCCGACCGACACACCTTGGACCCGGCCCTGGCCGAGGCCGCGGTCGGCCCGCGTACCCGGGCGATCCTGCCCGTCCACCTCTACGGCCGCCTCGCCGACGTACCGGCCCTCGCGCAGGTCGCTCGACGGCATGGCCTGCGTGTCGTGGAGGACGCCTGCCAGGCAATCGGCGTCACCGGTGTGGGGAAGCACGCGGACGCAGCTGCGCTCAGCTTCAACCCGTACAAGAACTTCGGACTGACCGGCAAGGCGGGCGCTGTTCTGACCTGCGAGGACGAACTCGCCGGACAGGCACGGAGGTTTGCCTACCACGGCTTCGACCCGAAGCGGAAGAACGTCAAGGAGGACGGGTACGGCCTCAACGCGCGGATGGACAACTCGACCGCCGCGGTCGGCCTCGGCCTGCTGCCTCGCCTGACTCTGAACAACTACCGAAGGGCCTTCCTGGCTCGGCGCTACATCGACGGCCTCGCGGAGCTCGAAGCGAACGGTTCGGTCCTCGTGCCCGCCTTCGTGCCGGATCACGCCTGGCATCTGTTCGGTGTGCGCGTTGCCGCCGGACGCACCGCGCGTGACTCGGTCCGTGCCCATATGCGGTCGACGGGCCGGGTGGAGACGGACATCTACTACCCCGTGCTCACCCACCGTCAGCAGACACCCCTGCACCGCGAGCTCTTCGACCAGATGGTGCTGCCCGCGACCGAACAGCTCCACGAGACCGTCCTTCACCTGCCCTTGCACAACAACCTGTCCCTCGTCGAGCAGGACCGAGTGATCGAGGCCCTGCATGCCGCCGTCCGTGCCACCGTCCACTGACATCGGCGCACTGCCGACGCCCCGCACGGTGCGTACCGTGGTGTTCTCCGACTTCGACGAGACCTATCTGGCTCACGCCGGCGCTCCCGAACAGGTGCGCGCACGGCGGCGGTTGGAGGCCTACCTCGTCGAGGCGAGTGAGCGGCACGGCCTGCTGTTCGGATGGGTGACCGGCAGTTCGTTCGACTCCGTGCTGCGCAAGGCCGAGGCCCACGGTCTCGGTTCCCTGCCGCACTTCATGGCCTGCTCCCTCGGCACCGAGCTGTATGTGGTGGAGGAGGACGGGAGCTTCCGCCCGGACCAGGGCTGGCAGCGGGGGCTTCCAGACAGCGGGTACATCGCCGCTCTCGCGGAACGGGCCGTGCGTGAACTGCGCCTACTGGGTGTGCCGCTCGTACCGCAGAGGGGCCGCCCGCCCGGCAGCATGGTGATCAGCCACTACTACTACGCCCAGGACCCCGAGCGAGATGCCCGCCATCTCGCCCTGATCGGACGGGTGGCGGGCGCGCTCTGTCTCGGGGTGAGCCTCAGCCGTTGCAGTCCGGCGGCCGGGGACCCCGAGAACTGCTACGACGTCGACTTCCTGCCGCCCGGCTGTGGCAAGCGCCAGATCGTCGAGTACGTCTGCCGCGCACATGGGGTGGACAGCGCGGATGCCTTCGCCTTCGGGGACAGCGGCAACGACCTGGAGATGCTCGCCGCCGTGGGCCGGGGGGTGCTGGTCGGCAACTGCACCGGGGAGGCCCGGCGCCGGCATCCGCACGTGTCCGCGTGGAGTCACACGGATGCCATCTTGTTCGAACTGCGAAAGGGGTTACAGGCTTGCGAGTCGGAATAATCGGCGCCGGCAACATAGGCAGGGTCCACGCCGAAGCGGTGCTGGCCGGCACGGACGTGTCACTGGTGGGCGTGTACGACGTGGACGGGGAGAAGGCGCGGCGCATGGCCGGTTCCCTGGGCGTGCCGGCTTTCGCCTCCCCGTACGAGCTGTACGAAGCGTCCACGGGCGTTGTCATCGCCTCACCCAACCGGACCCACGCGGGCTACGCGTTGGAGGCGCTGGACCACGGTCGGAGTCTGCTGTGCGAGAAGCCCATGGCCGTGTCCCTGGCCCAGGCCGCCGACATGCGCAACCGGGCGGCAGCAGCGTCCGCGGTCTGTGTCATGGGCTTCAACTACCGCTATCTCAAGGTTGTTCAAGAGGCTCGCAGACGCATTGCCGACGGCACGCTGGGGCGCCTCCTGCACGTCGACATCGCCTTCAAACGCCAGAGCGCGCTCACACGCAAGCACTTCACCTGGCGCGACAGCGAGGAGGAACGGTTCACCAGCGGTGCTCTCGGCGATCTGGGCGTGCACCTGATCGACCTGCTGCACTTCCTCTTCGACAGCTGGATCGACCTCACCTGCTGTCGGGTCGGGCTGCAGACCAAGGTCCCCAGGAAGGGAGGCATGGAGGTGATGGTTGACGACCACGCCTTTGTCGGCGGCCGCCTGGAGAGCGGTCCGTCCTTCACCCTGACCGCCTCGAAGGCGTCACAGCCGGAGGAGACCGGGTTCACTCTCACCGTGACCGGCAGCCGCGGCGACCTCGTCCACGACTCCCAGGACGGTCCGGTGCTCCAGCTGCGGACCGGGGTGGACTGGGAGCAGATCAAACTGCTCGGTTCCGGTCGGCTGGAGGATCCACCGGGTGAGGTACCCGGCTGGGCGGACTCCTTCCTCGACCAGGTTCACGCCTGGGCAGGTGCCGTGACCACGTCCCAACACCCGGAAAACATGGCAGACTTCGGCAGTGGCTACCGCGCCCAGCGGGTGCTCGAGGAACTGCTGCGCTTGGGAGGCCGCGTTTGACGCACCGGCCCAACGGACAGCGCCCCACGCTCGAAGACGTGGCCCGCAAGTCCGGGGTGTCGCGCTCCACCGTGTCACGCGCGATCAACGGCTCGCCACGGGTGAGCCCCGCCGTGACCGAGCGTATCCGCCGGGTGGTGGCCGAACTGGGCTACGTGCCCAACCAGGCCGCGCGCAGCCTGGTCACCCGCCGCAACGACGCGGTCGCCGTCGTCGTGACGGAGCCGCAGAACCGGCTCTTCGTCGACCCGTTCTTCGACCTGCACCTGCGGGGCATCCGGCAGGAACTCGTCCAGCGGGGCGCACAGTTGGTTCTGCTCCTGATCGAGGAGCCGGACGACTACGCTCGCGTCGGCAACTTCCTGGGTGGCAGCCACGTCGACGGCGCGCTGCTCTTCTCGCTCCGCGCCGACGACCCGTTGCCGGAGATGGTCGCCCGGATGGGGCTGCCGGCCGTGTTCGGCGGCCGCCCCTTCCTCGGCATCGGAGAGAGCGGCGGCAGTTACGCGTACGTCGACGCCGACAACCGCGGCGGAGCCAGAGAGGCCGTCCGCCATCTCGTGTCCCTGGGCCGCACTCGAATCGCGACCATCACCGGGCCGCTCAACCAGGCGGCTGCGGTGGACCGCCTCGACGGCTACCGGGACGTCCTCCTGGACAGTGCGCCCCAGCTGATCGTCGAAGGCGATTTCACTCTCCAGGGGGGTGCGGACGCCATGTCCGTGCTCCTTGAGCAATGTCCCGACCTGGACGCCGTCTTCGTCGCCTCCGACCTGATGGCCGGCGGCGCCCGGCGTGTCCTGCGGGAACGCGGGCGCAGTGTGCCGGACGACGTGGCCGTCATCGGCTTCGACGATCTGGAGCCCCTCGCCGAGGCGATGAACCCGCCGTTGACGACCGTGCACCAAGACATCGAGGGCATGGGGCGCCTGATGGCCCGGCTGTTGTTCAAACGGACCTCGGACCCGTCCGAGGACGGTGGCATCCAGCCACTGTCCTCCGTGATCGTTCCGACCCGTCTGGTCCTCCGCGAGTCCGCCTGACCGAACCGTCGCCGACCGGACGGGCGTCCCGGCGGTGCTCACCGGCGCCGTGCACCACACCCACCACACCCACCATGCCGACAGGGCCGGCGCCGGCTCGCCGGAGCAGCCGGCCTCAGTCACGCGACAACGTTCGACCACCGATGACGGCCTCCGCCGTATGCGTGGCGAGTGCGAGGATGGTCAGCGACGGATTGGCGGCGCCGGCCGTCGGGAAGACGGCCGGGCCGGTGACGAACAGGTTGCCGACCGAGGGGGACCGGCCGCCGAAGGTCACCTTCTGTCCCAGCGGCACCGTGCCCGCCTCGTGGTCGGAGGTGCCCAGCCTGCTGACGTAGTGGTTCGCCGTACCGGTGGCGAGAGCTGCTTCCGCGGCAGGATCGAAGTCGACGAACTGCCCCTCCGTCGCGGTGTCGACGTCCAGCGCTTCGAGCAGCTTGCCGGTGATCTCGTCGCGCCTGCGGATCGCCTCCTCGTCCGCCGAGGAGAACGAGGCATCCACCTGCCCGGCCCACCCCGAGTTCTCGCGTGAGGCCGCACGGTCCGGACGGTCGAAGCGGATCTCGTCGCGGAAGGGCTCCTCCTGCTGCGCCATCCACCACAGGTCCAGCACGGGTTCGGCCAGGCCGGCCGCGTGCACCTCCATGAAGAGATTCGCGTTCAGTTCGTCCTCGTGGTCGGACCACAGGAACCGGTGGTTCGAGCGGGTCCAGCGCTCGGCGAGTGCGCTGGGCAGCGGTATCGCGTATCCGTGGGTGACGTGGTCGTTGAGGCCGGGCCAGCGGCTCACCACGTCCCCCGCCGCGGCGAGCGCCTGGGCGTAGAGCCGGGTGTTCTCCAGCGTGCCCGCCGCCAGTACCACCACGTCGGCGCGGACTTCCCGGGTCCCTCCGTCCGGGGTCGCGAACAGCACCCCTCGGACGCTTCCCGCCTCGACCAGGACGCTGATCGCCCGCAGGCCGGGCACCACTCTTGGCAGATCGAGGTCGGCGTGCCGGGCAAGCCCGCGGCGAGCCCAGGCCAGCAGCGGGGAGTACGCCCATACAAGGCGACCGTCCGGACCGTCGACGGACCAGCCGGCTTGGGGGACAGGTTCCAGGGACAGGTCCGGCCAGATCGCCTTCAGTTCCGCGCGCGGATCGTCATGCGTCCTGTCCGGACGCGGATCGCCGAAGGCGCGCTGCCATTCCCGCAGTTCCCGCATCACCGCCTGATACGACCCGGGTCCGTCGGCGAGCAGGCGGCTCGCCGTGTCGTTCGGCCAGTGTTGCCTGAGCACTCGCCGACTCACCGGAAGAAGCACTCCGTGCCAGCAGCGCGAGCGACCGCCGACGGGAGCGCTCACGCCAGGGAGTTCCGCGTAGTGTGGCGAAGCGGTACGCCACCAGGGGGGCGAATCGGGCAGCGGCACGGTATTCGGGGTTCGGGTGCGGTGCTCGAAACCCGTGAACGGCCCGTGGTCGGCGACGACGATGTCGCGCGCACCCCGTTCGCCGAGTTCCAGGGCGGTGCTCAATCCGCTCATGCCGGCTCCGACGACCAGGACCGAGCAACCCTCCGGCAATTTCCCTTGACTGTGGAGTCCTTCGGATATCCGCACGTACGGCTCCCGTTTCGGTTGCTATGTCGCTGAGTAGCGATGTCGAATGTCGATGAGCACAAGAGGCGCCCCGTTCGCAGAAGAACCGGTGCCGACTGGTTCAAGAGGTACTGGACTGGCGTACCAGGAGGGTCGCCCCATACTCTCCGACCTGCGTGTCGCAGGCTGCGGGGTGTCCCGGGGCCTGCTGTGCTCCCGCGGTGCCGACCTCGGCCCTGCCGCACGGCACGGAAATTCTGTACGACGGTTTCATCCCGGTCAAGAATTCCTGACTTTGTCCGCTTCGCCGGGCGGACTCGACGTTCAACTGCGCCCCTTCGACAGTTGAACAGTGCTTATCCTTCGGCATCCTGACGGTATGCCTGGCCAACGGGACCTGTGACAGTCATCGGTCTTTCGTGAGAATTCCCAACGTCGGAAGGTACGCAATGGGACGTTCGATTCGGCAGGTCGACACTGAGGGGCACGGCGTTTCCAGGCGGCGGCCCGCGGCCGATCGGCCGGTGGTCGGCCGACTGGCGGTCGACGGTGGCATTCCGGTGCGCCTGGCCGACCGTCGTTGGCCGACCTGGCCGATACCGGCGCGGAACGCCGGGCCCTTCCTGGAATCGGTGCTGCGGGGCGAGCGGTGGGCGATCACCAGTCCGGCCGGCCAAGAGCTGTTCGAGCGCCGGTTCTCCCGCATGTTCGCCGACTACGTCGGGGCGCGGCACTGTGTGCCGGTCGACCACGGATCGAGTGCCCTGGTGGTGGCCCTGGAGTCGCTGGGGCTCGACTACGGCGACCGGGTACTGGTGCCCAGCCTCACCTGGGTGGCCACGGCGAGCGCGGTGCTGCGGGCCGGACTCGTGCCCGTGCTGGTGGACGTCGATCCGCTGACCGGGTGCATGGCGCCGGAGCACCTGGACTTCCGGACGGAGCCGCGCGCGGTGCTCGCGGTCCACTGGTCGTGTGCGATGGCCGACATCCCCGCGATCTCGGCGGTGGCGGCGGCCCATGGTGCGAGCGTCGTGGAGGACGCGGCACAGGCTCACGGCGCCGAGTGGCTCGGGCGGCCCGCGGGATCACTGGCACTGATCGGCTGCTTCAGCATGCAGCAGTCCAAAGTGCTCACCGCGGGCGAGGGTGGCGCGGCGGTGACCGACGACGACCGGCTCGCTTCGGTGATGCAGGAACTGCGCGCCGACTCCCGCCGGTACACCACTGCCGAGGATGCGCCGCAGGGACTTGAACTGGAGGAGAGCGCCAGCATGATGGGCGCCAACTTCTGCCTCGGCGAGTTCGGTGCGGCACTCCTGTGTGCCCAACTGGAAGTCCTGGACGAACAACACGAGATCCGCAACCGCAACTATGCGGCCCTCAGCGGATTGATCGACGCTATCCCCGGCGTTCGGCTGCTGCGCCAGCACTCCGAGCAGACCCGCATCTCCGTCTACGAACTGCCGATCGTGTTCGATCCGCTGCCCCCGGGCATGACCAACAGCGACGTGGCCGACGCGTTGACCGCCGAACTGGGCACCCTCTTCTATCCGCCACGGGAACCGCTCAGCCGCAGCAGACTGCTCCAGCCGTGGACCAAGCCGACGCTGGGTCCGCTGGCCGAGCGCTTCGTCGCCGAGCACCGCGGGCGCGAGTACCCGAACGCCGAATACCTGGTCCGGCACTCGGTTCTCACTCATCACTCCACCCTGCTCGGGAACGAGCAGGACATGGCCGACATCGCCAGTGCGGTGGCCAAGGTGGTGTTCAGCCGCCCATGAGAGCCCATGGGGGCGCCGAGGGGATCACCGTGATCACCGTTACCCGGGGTCGTCCGGACCTGCTGCGCCGTTGCCTGAACACAGTGCGAAAGCAGGACTTTGCCGGCCCGGTAACGCATCTCGTCGTCGTGGACGACGACGAGATGCGTTACCGGCCGTTGGCCGAGGAGACCGCCCACGGTGACACGGTCCACGACAGATCGACGGTGTGGCACTTCAGGCCCCGATCGCCCGGAGACGTCTCCGGACCTCCGGTGCTGTCCCGGCTCCGCAATGCCGCGGTCGCACTGGCGGACACCGGGCTGATCAGCTTCCTCGACGACGACAACCTGCTGGAGCCGCACCATCTGTCCAGCCTGTTCAGGTGTATGCGGCGCAGCGGCGGCCCGGCTGTGCACTCCCAGTGCCGTCTGATCCATCAGGACGGCACGCCGTACCTGGACGCGCTGCATCCATGGGTCCGCGATGTCGACGCTGCCCGGGCCCGGTACCTGGAGCTGCGCAGGCCCTGTGTGTACGTGCCCTGGTCCAACGTCCTGCGCGACCAGGTCGAGGCGCGTGGTGTGGCCGGCCGTGTGCAGAACGCCGATACCAGTGAGTGGCTGTTCGAGCGAGCGCTCCTGTTGGCCATCCCGTTCCCGGAGGCCTACGACGTCGACGACTGGCGCAATGTGGTCGGCGAGGACAACAAGCTCCTGCGTGCGCTCGTGGAGGCGGATGTTCCGTTGGTGAGCACCCATATGCCGACGTTGCTGTACACGCTGGGCGGCTACTCCAACGCCTTTCGCGACGACGCGCCCGAGGGGGAATGGTGACTGATTCGCCGATACCGGCACCGAGCGTCGTGTCCGACGCCGAGGCGTCCGACACACTCGCGTGGCTGTCCTCGAAGCTCACTCCGATCCGGGTGCTGGACGTCGGGGCTCGCGGACTCCCTGCCTCGTGGAGCCCATTGAGCGGCCTCGTCCGGAACGTCGTCTGCGACCCGTTGGCCGACGCCACGACGGACTCGGTCGACAGCGTGGTGAGTGCCGTCGCGGTTTCCGTGCACGGCGGTCCCGAAGAGCTCAACGTGACCAGGGATCCCGGTCGTTCCTCCTTGCTGGAACCCAACCGTGCCGTGGTGGCCCGGTACGGCGGCGCGGCCGACTTCGAAGTGTGCGAACGACGTGCTGTCCCCTCCCTGACGCTGCGCCAACTGGCCCGGACGTACGACTCGTTCGACGTGCTGAGGCTGACCGCCCAGGGGCTGGAGTACTCGTTGCTCAGCTCGGACCTGGACTCGGTACGGGACGCGGTGTGCATCGATGTGACGGGCGGCCTGGTCGACAACTACGTGGGCCAGTACCCGCTGGCGGTGGTCGCCCCACTGCTGCGGGGTCTCGGCTACTCCTTGATCGACCTGAGCACCCGGTCGCGACCGGACGCGGCATGGGGAAGCGCGGTACGGCACCAGCCCGTGGAATACCGCGGACTCTGGATGAAGGACGACCTGGTGGGCGGCGCCGAGGCGACCGGGCTGGAACAGGCCGTAAAGCTCCTCGTACTGAGCAGGTACCTGGGCCACCACGCCTTCGGCCACGAGCTGGCGAGTGCCCTGCGGCAACGCTCACTGCTGCCGCACGGCCCGGCCCGGACCTTGGCCAAGGCAGGCTTCTGGGCGCTGCCCTGGTCACTCTGAGAATGGATGGGACATGAAGCTGCGCAAGGCATCGGCAGGACAGTCCGTCTACCACGACTTCATCGTGGCTCCCAACACATCCGTCCCGGCGAAGAGGCTCTTCAACTCCTTCGTCGTCGAAGGGCCGGTCGACGCGGGGAGGCTGGAGCACGCGATCCGCCACGCGATCGCCACGCACGAGGCGCTGCGTACCTCGCTGGACGACGTCGACGGTGAACTGAACCAGGTGATCCGGGAGTTGTCCGAGATCACCGAGGCACCCATGACGACGATCGACTGGGACGGCTCGCTCGACTCGGTCGCCGAGGTCATCCGAGGCCAGGACAACCGATGGGCCGTTCCCCGGGAGCTCGCGATGCACGTGGTGCTGGGTCGCGCACCCGGCCCGAGGACACTCGTCGCCTGTGTCCTGGATCATGCCTGCTGCGACGGGATATCCGCGGAGATCGTCACCGACCTGATCAGGGCCGAGTACAACCGGCCGAGCGGAGAAGCCCGTCCCGATCAGGTGACGCAGTTCTCGGACTACTACGCGCCGATGCTCCAGGACGGACTGGAGGTCTACGACGACTGTCTGCGAGCGGTCGAGTCCTCCTCGCCCGCGGTGCCGGAGTGGATGCTCGACCGGAAACGGCCCAGTGGCGATGCCTGGACCCGGGAGATGGAGCTGAGCTTCTCCGATGCCACCAACGAACGGCTCCGGTCACTCGCCAAGAAGTACGTCTGTACTCCCTACGAGATCCTGACAGCGGGTGTCGGCCTCTACTTCCGCCGGGAGGACGGCTTGCCGATCCGGCTGGCCGTCACGCACAGCGGTCGCCACCGCCGGCACGCGTTCGACGTCGTGGGACTGCTGCGAAGTCAGGTGGTGGACGTGGTCGACAACAGCCAGTACGACGACGTTCGGTCCTTCCTCGCCACGCGGCGCGACGAACTGCGCCGGGAGATGGCGCACTTCGGCAGGCTGCCCGTCGAGGAGATGTGCCTCAGGGCGGGGTTGAACACGGGCTGGCGGTCGGGTTCACCCGGGCCGTGGGAGGTCGAGCTGAACGGCATGTACGAGGCCCCGGCACCGGAGGCCATGGACGGTCACGAGGTCGTACCGGCCCCCGACTTCCTGGAAGACGCCTACTGCGAGAACGGAGGCACGACGTTCTTGCTGAACCTCTTCCTGCGCACGGACCGGGTGGACGCGACCCTGCGCTATGTCGACCCGCCGGTGAGCGAGGACATGGCGAAGCGGGTCGCGTCCGACCTGGAGACGATCGTGGAGTTCCTGGCCGCCGATCCGACCCGGTCACCTGCCGAGGCACCCGCGTTCTTCACCGTGGCAGAGGACTTCCGGCCGCTCGCGCCCTGACCGAGCGGACCGCCGGGGCCCCGGCGCCGAGGGCCACCGCGACGGCGCCGGCCCGCACCTGGTCACCGGCCCCGGTTCAACTGCGTGTTCAGCCGCAGTTGAACAGCTCGGGGCGCCGGGTGGAGATACGTACGTCCTTGGTTCGGCAGCGAGCGGGGAAGTGAAAAGTGCGACTGGGACAGGAGAGCGTCATGCCCACCGGGCCAGAACGTCGGTCCTTCGCGGACATCGCCGAACAGTCGGAGGCGGCCGGGCGCGCCGTGCCCGGGGTTGCCGCCCTGACGGTCACCGTCGGCAGACCTCCCGGCCCACGCCCGAGGCGGGCCCCGTCTCGGGCGGGCGTGCCGGATCCGGTGGAACACGAGGGGGCCGTCGAACTCCCACCGGCGCAGTTGGACGGCGGCCCTTGGGAGCCGCCGTCGACCGCACCCGCGACCCTCACCGACGCGCTGACGCGGGCAGCCGACGGTGACCGCGGCACCACGTATGTCCTCGGCGACGGCAGCGAGTACCGGCAGACCTACCGGGAGCTGCTGGCCGACGCCACCCGGGTGCTGTCCGGGCTGCGGGCGAACGGGCTGGCCGTGGGCGATTCGGTGTTGCTGCACTGCGACGACAACCGCAACTTCGTCACCGGGTTCTGGGCCTGCGTGCTGGGCGGTTTCGTGCCCACACCGATCGGGGTGGCGCCGACCTACCGCTGGGACACCGCCGTGACGCGCAGGTTGCGCGGCGCCTGGGAACTGCTCGACCGGGCACCCGTGGTCACCGACGCCGCCCTGGCCGGTCAGGTGGCCGGGCTGCGGACCTTGTGGGACACGGCCGGTCTCCGAGTCCTCGCGGTGGAGGAACTGCGCGCCGCGGAACCGGCGGAGCCGCGCCGCGCCCTGCCTGATGATCCCGCCGTCCACCTGCTCACCTCGGGGAGCACGGGGGTGCCCAAGTGCGTCCGGCACACGCACCGCACCGTCATCACCCGCGCGTACGTCAACGTCGCCGCCAACGGCTTCGGTCCGGAGGAGGTGACCCTCAACTTCATGCCGCTGGACCATGTCGCCGGCATGGTGATGCACAACGTCCGTGACGTGATCATGGAGTGGGAGCACATCAACGCGCGCACCGACAGCTTCGTCGCCGATCCGTTGCGCTGGCTGGACTGGATCGAACGGTATCGGGTCACCAACAGTTCGGCCCCCAACTTCGTCATCACACTGATGACGAACCTGGCGGCGGAGATCGCACAGCGGACCTGGGACCTGTCCAGCCTGCGCGACATCACCAACGGTGGTGAGGCCGTCGTCGGCCACACCACACAGGAGTTCCTGCGGATGCTCGCGCCGCACGGCCTCGCCCCCGACGTGATGCGGCCTGCCTGGGGCATGTCGGAGGTGTGCGGTGGCATGGTGCACTCGACACTACGGGCCGACCGCGAGCCGACCGGCGTCCTGACCGTCGACGCCAGGACGCTCAGCGGGACCCTCGTGCCACTCGCCGGGCCGGCGCCCGGCCATCCCACCTTCGCCGAGGTGGGTGTTCCCATCCCGGGAACGTCGCTGCGGGTCGTCGACGACTCCGGCCGGGTCGTGTCCGAGAACCGGATCGGCCACCTGCAGGTGCGGGGCATCACCCGGATGACCGGGTACCACAACAACCCCGCGGCCAACGAGGAGTCGTCCACCGCCGACGGCTGGTTCATCACCGGTGATCTCGCCTTCGTCCACAAGGGCAGGCTGGTCATCACCGGACGGGAGAAGGAACTGGTCGTCGTACGGAGCGCCAACTACTCCTGTCACGAGATCGAGTCCGTGGTCGAGCGGGTCGACGGTGTGCTGCCCACCTTCGTGGCTGCCTGCAGTGAGTACGACCAGGACGCCGGAACCGACGAACTGGTCGTGCTCTGCGTGCTGACCGCGGAATCCCCGCGGGAGCGCGACGAGGTCGTCTCCGAGATCCGTGCCCGGCTGTCGAAGGAGGTCGGTCTGCTGCCCCGCACGGTGGTCCCGGTTCCGCGGGCGGCGTTCCCCAAGTCATCGGCGGGGAAGATCGAACGCAAGCGGCTGCTCGCCGACTACCAGGCCGGTGCGTTCGACCACGAGCTGGCCGGGTTGTCCGCCGGCGGTCGCGACCACAACGATGGTGACGGACCGGCGTCATGGCTCTTCGGTACCACGTGGATACAGGCAGCCGCCGACCCGGGACGAGCACACTCCGGCGTCTGGCTGGTGTTCGACAGAGGCGATCTCGGCGCGCGTCTGCGCGCGGCCCGCCCCGACGGGGGCCCGGTCGTCTCGGTCACGACCGGTACCGGCTTTCTACGGGACAAGGGTGCCTACCGGGTCGACCCCCTCGATCCGGCGCACTACGTGGACTTGCTGGCCGCGGTCCGGCGTGACCACGGAACGCTCGGCGCCATCGTGCACGCCTGGGCAACCGGCGCCGCGCCCCCCGCCTCCTCCCCAGGCACCGGCGGCCAGGACCTGTCCGTGGGGTCCCTGCACAGGCTGGTCAAGGCGCTCGGTGACGACCGGACCCCGCTGTACGTGGTCACCAACGGTGCGCTCGCCACACCGGGCGACCCCGTCGAACCGGTGCGCGCAACCGTCAACGGCCTGGTCCGCACGGCGAACGCCGAAGGCGGCGTGCCGTGGGTCCGCCAGCTGGATCTGCGCCTCGACGACCTCGATCCGGCAGCGTCCGTCCTGGCCGAACTCGGTGACCGGGGCGCGGACGAGGTGGTGGCCCATCGCGACGGGCGACGGCTGGTGCCCCGGCTCACGCCGCTGCACGACAGATCGTCGGATGCGGCACGTCGCATTCGCCCCGGTGGCCTCTACCTGCTGACCGGAGGTCTCGGCGAGATCGGCGTACGGCTGGCGCGGTTCCTGATCACCGAATACGGCGTCCGCCTGGTCCTGACCGGCCGTTCCGCTCCGACAGGTGACCGGGCCGCCCGTCTCGCCGAACTCGCCACGCTCGGCGACGTCATCTTCCAGGAGGCGGACGTGACCGACCTGGACGCGATGCGAGCCGTGGTCACCGCGGCCGAGCAGCGGTTCAGGCAGGCGCTGGACGGACTGGTGCACCTGGCGGGTGCCGGCTTCGGTCACTACTGGCAGGACCTGGGGGCACACCTGCTCACCACGGAGGACACGGCCGAGTTCCAGCGGATGTTCCACGCCAAGGTCACGGGTACCGAGGTCATCGCCGAAGTGCTGCGGGACCGGCCGGACACGCTCCTGGTCCTGTTCTCCTCCGTCAACGGCCACTTCGGAGGCACGGCCTTCGGCGCGTATTCCTCGGCGAGCGGGTTCCTGCCCGCGTTCGCGACGTACTGGCGCAGCCTGGGCAGGCCTGTCCAATGCCAGTCCTGGAGCAGATGGACAACGGACCAGGACGGAGGGGCCGGTCTGGAGGCCCTGCGGCGGCACGGCTACCGGGAGATCGACCCGGAGCAGGGTGTGCAGCTGTTCCGTACCGCGCTCGCCGACCCCGCCGAGCACGTCCTCGTCGGACTCGACGACCGCAACGAGCACATCGCGCGCGAGCTCGATCCGGCCTTCCTGGGCCCCTTGCAAGTGACCGTGTCCTACCGCGGCGAGGCGTCGGGCGACCGCGTCCGCCAGGCGGTCCTCTCCGCCGTGGGTTCCGGTGTGGCCGTACGAGTGGAGCCGGCCGAACCGGCCCACGCAGCCCAGGACAGCGACGGCCTCGAACCCGTCGGTGAGGTCGAGCAGGCAGTCGCCGAGATCTGGCGCACGGCCCTGCGTCCGGCATCGCTGAACAGGGCGGACCACTTCTTCGAGCAAGGCGGGAACTCGCTGACCGCGATGCGCCTGGTGGATCGGCTGAGCGTCGCCTTCGACGTCCAGCTGACCGTGCAGGACCTCTATGACCACCCCACGGTCGAGAAGCTGGCACGGGAGATCGAACGGATCCGCGTGCCCGTCGCGGAACCGGCCACGAGCCGAGAGCCACGCACCTGACCCGAAGACTTCGCGCTTTCGAGCCGTCAACGTCTTACGTCCTGAATGTGGGCAGCAGCCCTTGTCCGGAATCGGGTCCTCTTGTGTCCGGGAGCGCTTCTCTCAACCAGAGGAGAGCTGGTGGTGATTTAGTGGAGAGGGCGCCACGGTCGGACGGACGGTGTAGGGAACCGACACCGCCGAGCTGTTGGCGACGGTAATGCGCCGTGACGATCTGTGAGCGGTTCGGATGGCGCGGAGCCTCTCGTGGTGGGAACAGAACGTCGCCGCGACCTGCACGGGGTTACACAACGTCACACCGTTGATGTCAACGGCGCACGTTGGGGACAAAGTGGCGACTTGATGGTAAGAGCATTCACAGTCACCGCATTCTTGGAACGCGAACAGGCCAACTTGGCGCGGAGAACCGTTTCCAGCTGCCGGCAATCTTGCTGGTGGGTGATTTAGCACTGAGACTGGTGGGACAGGTGATCGAGGAATTGCACGAGGCAACAGGCGTCCAGAAGTGGACAACAGGGGGGTCTACGTGGCAGAGATGCGCTATCGGGGATTCGTCGCCGACAGTGGTCCGGTGAGTTCTCTTACCCGTCAACAGGAACTTCTCAGAAATTCCACAGTGTCCGCGGTGCCTATCGACTCACTCGTAATTTCGGATTCGCCGCGCCTGCAGGGCGAGGACTCCGAGCACATTCAAATGATCGCCGAAACAGGCGAAGATCTACCCCCGATCTGGGTCCACCAACCCACCTACAAAGTGATCGACGGCGTGCACCGGGTGCGCGCAGCGGTTATCCGTGGCATGACTGACATCGATGTCCGCTTCTTCCACGGGAGCGAGGCGGACGTATTCCTGCTCTCGGTGTCCGCGAACATCAAACACGGTCTGCCGCTGTCACGGGACGACCGCGTCGCAGCCGCCCAGCGGGTTTTCACCACTCACCCGGAGTGGAGCGACCGCATGGTTGCCTCGTTGACCGGGCTCTCGCCGCGAAGAGTGGCCGCGATGAGGAATGAGATCACGCAAGGAGCCCCACAGCCCTCGCGTCGCATTGGCAGGGACGGCCGATCGCGGCCGGTGGACAGTGCGCAGGGGCGGCAGCGCGCCGCGGAGATCATCAGCCAGAATCCCGCGGCCTCGCTTCGGCAGATCGCGAAAGCCGCAGGTATTTCCCCCGCGACCGCCGCCGACGTACGCAACCGTCTGGACCGCGGCGACCTTCCCGTGCCCCGCGGTGCCGGGCCCGAGGCGGCGCGCGCGAAGGTCCTCACCGCGGCTCCCTCCGCGGGCAGTCGGTCCGGCAAGGACAGCGCGACACCGCCCGATCTCACTTCGATCTTCGACCGGCTTCGGAGGGACCCCTCTCTTCGGTTCAGTGAGACGGGCCGCTCGCTGCTGCGCATGTTCGACGCCGTCCGCGTCGCATTGCGGGAGCAGGAAGAGGTACTGCAGAGCCTCCCCCCGCATTGCCGGACGATCATGTCCGAACTCAGCTGCGGCTATGCGCAGATACTGCAGACGTTCGGCGAGGAGCTGAAAGTCGCCCAGCCGGCCAAAGCGGAACTGCCGCGCGCAAACGCCGGCTGACGGCCGATCCGCGAACGGACGCGGCGGTCCGCTCGGCGCGCTGCCGTTTCCTCGGGCCACACGTGAACCACGGCTCGTCGATGCCGTGACTCCGCGTCGTACGAACACCGGTAAAGGCGCTGCCTGCAGACCGCCGCCAGGGGCGAGGCGCTGTCGGTGCGGTCACGGACGGCGCCTCTTCGGTCCGGTGTTTCTGATGCTTCGGGAAATTCCCTCTCCTCTAGTTCACTCTCTGCGAAGTGGAAGAATTCATGTGCGGCATTGCCGGATGGATCGACTGGAAGCAGGACCTGAAGCACCGCGAGGACGTCATCGCGGCCATGACGCAAACCATGGCTCCGCGCGGCCCCGATGCGCAGGGCACATGGCTGTCGGACCACGCCGCTCTGGGGCATCGACGGCTCGCCGTGATCGACATCGAGGGCGGACGGCAGCCGATGGTGCGCACGGGGCGCGGCGGCGGCCAGGCCGTGATCACCTTCAGCGGGGAGATCTACAACTTCCAGGAGCTCAGGGAACAGTTGCGCTCGCACGGAGCCCACTTCTCCACGCGCTCGGACACCGAAGTGCTCCTCGCCGCCTATCTGCACTGGGGCGCGGACTTCGTGCACCGGCTCAACGGCATGTACGCGTTCGCCCTCTGGGACGAGCGGACCAGGGAGCTCCTCCTCGTCAGGGACCGGCTGGGGATCAAGCCGCTCTTCTACGCACCCGTGGGGGACGGGATCGTCTTCGGATCCGAGCCGAAGGCACTGCTCGCCCATCCCGGCATGGCGGCCGAGGTGGACCGCGAGGGCATCGCCGAACTCCTGGTCCTGCCCCGGGCGAAGACACCGGGCCACGGTGTCTACCGCACGATGCGAGAGGTGAAGCCGGGGTGCGTTGTCGTCGCCGGACCGTCCGGTCGTCGCGAGAGCCGGTACTGGCAGATGGAGGCGCGACCGCACACCGACGACTTCGACACCACCGCGGCCGAGGTGCGATCGTTGCTGCGCGACACGGTCCAGCGGCAGGTCGTCGCCGATGTCCCCGTGGGAACACTGCTCTCCGGTGGTATCGACTCAAGTGCCATCACCGCCCTGGCGGTCCAGGAACTCGACGCTGAACTGGGCAGCTACTCGGTGAATGTCGGGACGTCGGAGCACCCGGGAAGCGACACCTGGCGCCCCAGTGCCGACGAGCCCTTCGCCAAACTGGTCGCCGAACACCTCGGGATCAAGCGCTTCGTGGCCGACGTCGGCGTGGACGACCTCGTCGAAGGCATCGACTGCGGACTTCTCGCACGGGACCTGCCGGGCTGGGGAGACCTGGACACCTCCATGTACCACCTGTTCCGCAGGGTCCAGGAACAGTGCACCGTGGCTCTGTCCGGCGAGGCCGCCGACGAGATGTTCGGCGGGTACGCCTGGCAGCTCGACAGCGGCTACGTCGGGCATACGTCCTTCCCCTGGATGTACGCGAAGCGTCAGCCGGCGCTGCTGCTCCGCGACGACGTACGCGACGAACTCGAACCCGCCCGCTACGAGGCGGAGCGTTACCGCCAGGCCCTCGCCGAAGTCCCGCGACTGCCGGGCGAGAACAGCGCCCGCCGACGTGAGCGGGAGGTCTTCCACCTCGGACTGAGCTGCTGGCTCGGTGCCCTGCTCGACCGCAAGGACCGGATGAGCATGGCGGTCGGCCTCGAAGTGAGGGTGCCCTTCGCCGATCACAGACTGGCGGAGTACCTCTTCAACGTTCCGCTGGAGCTGAAGGCTCATGGCGGGACCGAGAAGGCACTGCTCCGCCGGGCCTGCGCGGATCTGCTGCCCCGCGAGGTCGTCGAGCGGCCGAAGAGCGCGTACCCGGTCAGCCGTGACGCCGGCTACGTCGAGCGGCTGCGGGGTCTGGTCCTCGACATGCTGGGGGAGCCGAACGCGCCGGTGTTCGACCTCATGGACCGGGCGAAGGTCCGCGCAGCGGTCACGTCAGGACTGGACACACTGCCGGGCCCGATCACCGCGGTGACACCGGCCATCGGTCTGTCCTACCTGCTCCAGTTGAACCGCTGGCTGGAGCTCTACGGCGTCCGCATCGTGGCCTGAGCGCCGGCGGCCCGCGGCGCCGGTGTCACGCCGTGCGGATGTTCTCCCGTACGAAGCCGAAGAGCCGGTGCAGGCCCGCGTCGACGAAGCTCCAGTCGTGACCGCCGGGGCGTTCGTGGTACTCGTGGGAGACCCCGTGGGCGGTCAGGGCGTCCCGCATGCTCCTGTTCATCTCGATCATGCGCTCGTAGTCGTCCACGCCGACATCGAGATAGAGACGCAGCGGCGCTCGGGGATCTTTGTCCGCGAGGAGTCGATACGGGTCGTAGGCCTGCCGGACCGCACTGCCGACGGGACCCCACACGCGTTCGTGGTCCTTGACCGTCGGCATCATCAGCCGCCGGTCCGAACGGTACGGAGCGTAGGGATCGCCCTCGCGCAGCGGCGCCTCGAAGGCGCCGCTGTGACTGCCCGCCACCGAGAACAGGTCCCCGTGGCGCAGCGTATGGAACATGGACGCGGCTCCGCCCATCGAGAATCCGGCCACGGCGCGCCCCGAACGGGACGCCACGGTGTTGTACCGCTTCTCGACCTGGCCGACGACATCATGGATGAAGTAGTCCTCGTACCGTCGCCCGCCCGCGTCGTTGATCAGCCAGTAGCGTCCCGATTCGGGCAGGACCAGGATCAGCCGATGGGCCGCGACACGGTCGGCCAGGCTCGGGCACGCGAGCCAGGTGCGCCGGTTCCCGCCGTAACTGTGCAGCAGGTAGAGAACAGGAAAAGGTCTGCCGGTCGGTGTGTAGCCCGGCGGCAGAACGACTGTGACGGACTTCCGCCTCCCCAGGGCCTCGCTCCACCACGTCTCGGTCACCACTCGCATCGCGCGTGTCCCGCTTTCGTTGTCAGAGGCCGAGCACACCCTGCCTGTCGAGCTTTCCGGACTGCGTCCTGGGCAGCGAGGCCACGATGTGGAACCGCTCCGGAACCATGTAGCGCGGAAGGACGGCCAGGCAGTGCCGGCGCAGCTCCGACACCTCACAGGCCGGTGAGAACGGCACCACGTACGCTTCGATGTGCTTCTCTCCGGAGGCATCGCCCACCGCGACGCACACGACCTCGCGCACCCTCTCCGAGAGGGCGGACTCGACCTCGCCCAGCTCCACGCGGTGCCCGCGTACCTTGACCATGTCGTCGTTCCTGCCGAGGAAGGCGTAGGCGCCCCGGGCGTCGACCCGGACCGTGTCTCCGGTCCGGTACGCCTCCACGGACGTGCCGTCGGCCTGCGCGACAAGCAGCAGTTTCTCGGCGGTGAGGAGGTCGTCCCGCCAGTAGCCGAGCATGACGGAGGGGCCGGCGACACAGAGTTCCCCCGTGACACCCGGCTCCTGGCCGAGCGCGTTCCCGGACTCGTCGATGACGAACGTTCTCGCGTACGGGCAGGGCTGCCCGATGGGAACGGGTTCCGTCAGCCCCGGCTCCACATCGCTTCCACGCACGTGGTGGAAGGTGCAGACGTTCGTCTCCGTGGGGCCGTAGAGGTTGTAGAGGTCGGCCTGGGGGACGAGTTCGCGCAGCCGTCGCAGCGAGCCCAGGGGGAAGACCTCCCCGGCGAACAGGACGACGCGCAGCGAGGACGCGCCGAGGAGCGTGCTGTTCCGGGCCGTCAGCATGCGGTTCAGCGCGTTGGGCACCGAGTACCAGACCGTCACCTTCCGGTCGACGACGACGCGGTTGAGCACGCCGCCGAACCCGACCTGGCTCTCTGGGAGAAGCACGACGCATGCTCCGGCCAGACATGTCGCGAACACGTCCAGCACGGACAGGTCGAAGTGCAGCGGCGCATGGCTGGAGACGCGGTCGTGCGCGGTGATGCCGAACTCGGCCACCGTCCACTCGACGAACGCCATGGCGTTCGCGTGGGACAGCACCACGCCCTTCGGGACGCCCTTGGACCCCGACGTGTAGAGGACATACGCGGGAGCCTGCGGGTCGGTACCCGGTCCGGCGGGCCGCGCCGGCGTCACCGCAGCCCCGTCGACGGCGTCGGGCCACGCGATGACCCGAGGGTCGGCGGGGGCGCCCCGTGCGGCGCCGACGGCGACGACCGGACGGTCAGGCGCGTCGACGGACGCTTGATCCAGCAGCCAGGGGACGTGTTCGTCATGGGAGATGACGCAGGCCATACGGCAGTCGGCGATGATCTTCGCGGCCCGGTCCAGCGGCGCGCTGGGATCGATCGGAACGTAGGCTGCCCCGGTCCTGAGGATTCCGTAGATGCTCACGATCGACTCGGGTGACTTGCGCAGCCAGAGGCCGACGCGGTCACCGGCGCCGACGCCCTGTCCGAGCAGCGTTTCGGCCAACGCGGTGCTCCGCGCGTGAAGGTCGGCATAGGTCAGGGTCTCGCCCTGGAACTCGACTGCCAGAGCATCCGGTTGCTTGGCCGCGGCATCGTCCAGATAGTCGGTGAGAGTGCGCATGCGGCTCCCGTCAGCTCTTTCGATCCGGCCAGGTAAGTCCCATGCGCCCAGCGACGATGCTGCGCTGCATGTCCGAGGTACCCGAGGACAGGGTCATGCCGAGGGCGTCCCTCAGGTTCCTTTCGACGCGTCCGTCGTGGGTGTATCCCAGCGCACCGTAGATCTGCAGAGCACTGGTGAACATCTCGACGGCGGCCTCACTCGTGTACAGCTTGCTCAGCTCGGGATGGATCCCCGCGTCCGGCCCGTTGAGTGCCGCTGCGGCGGAACGGGTGATCAGGCGCGCGAGTTCCCATCGCATCCGCATGTCGACCAGCCGGTTGGACACGGACTGGAAATGGGCGATGTGCTTGCCGAACTGCCGCCGCCGGCGGCAGTACCGGACGCATTCGTCCAACTCGCGCCGCATGACGCCGAGCCACGGCGCGAGGATGAGGGCCCGCTCGAAGGTCATCGTCCGGGCGAAGATCGCCGCGCCCTGCTTCTCGGCGCCCAGCCGCCGTGACGCCGGGACACGGCAGTTGTCGAGGACCACGTCTCCCCAGGAGGCGGTCCGCAGCCCGAGCTTCTCGCTGCCCGGTGTCACCTCGATCCCAGCGTCGCCCCGTTCGACGAGGAACGCTGTGACACCGGTGAAGCCGAGACTCCGGTCGAGGGTGGCGTAGACGAGGAAGACATCGGCGACCGGGGCGTTGGTGACGTATCGCTTGTGTCCGTCGAGGACGTACCAGTCGCCGTCGCGCCGAGCGGTTGTCGTCAGCGCGAGCGCATCCGAACCAGTGCCCGGCTCGGTCATCGCATGCGCGCCGATCACCTGACCCGACGCCAGAGCCGGCAGGTACGACGCGAGTTGTTCCTCGTCGCCGAACTCCATTATCGGCAGCTCCACCGCGAGGATGTGTGCTCCCAGGGCCATGAGGAGCCCGTTGTCCGGGCAGCTGAGGCCCAGTTCCTCCATGATGTGCGCGTATCGCGGAGGGTCGTATCCACTGCCCCCGTACGCGGCGGGCAGCAGCAGGCCCTGCACCCCGAGTTCCGCGTAGCGCTTCCATCCTTCGTGGTCGAATGTTCCCGACCGGTCGCGCTCGGAGATGTCCTCCTGCAATTCCGAGCCCAGTTTCTTCAGGTCCTCGAACAGTCCGTCATGGCTGTCGTTCCACTTGAACGTCATGATTCTCCATTCGCCCCGACGTGATGTGCCTCCCGTTCAGGGCGCAGCAACAAAACCATGAGTACGGTGGACGGTCAGCGCGAAACAGGGGAGCGCGGGTCGTCGGGAAGTCGACGGCATGCTGCCGCCGTCCTGATTGCAGGCCTGCATCGGCAGGGTAAGCAGCCGAATGCGCAGGGGCAAAGCGATGATTCGGGCTCGCTTCGGCCGGACCGTCCACCGCCGGGAGGACGGTTGGTCACTGTTCAACTGCTGCCTGATGGTCAGTCGAACACCGGACGCCGGGAAAGGCCGCTGTGCGCACCGGGAGGCCGCCGGACGCCGCCTCCGCCGCCCGGAGAGGCGTTGCTTCGCAGGCGCCCATGAGACATCGTTGGACGGTCGGGAAGCGGTTCCTGAAGAGCGCGTCACAAGAGGAGCCGGCGTCATGACGGTGCCTTTTCTGTTCTCTTCAACTCGTCGCAGACTTGCTGTGTTTCCCGTTCCTTTGCGTTACTTCCGTCTGGGTCCTGGCGCATTTGAGATGGCCTCGGAAATACGAGCACCCACGATCCGGGAACTGACGTCGGAGATCCGTCGCACGGCACCGGGATCCGGGGCCGTGGCGGCTGGCTTCGTGTGACCGCGCTGATGCGGCGACGGTCTGGACTCTCACCAGGGGAGGGTGGCATGAGCACGATCTATACCTTCATCAACGGCCAGGTGGCCATCACGGTGCGGTACTGCGTGGAGCGGTACGAGGAGGTGGACGCGGGGGCCCGGATCGACGTGCGGCGGGCGGAATCGTACGAGGGGAGCCACCACCGCGAGGGAGCCGAGGGCCACCGCGTCCTTCCCGTGGGCGACGGCGGTATCTGGCGCGTCGATCTGTCGCACCGGATCGACTCCGAGGTTCCGCGACAGCGTTACCACCACCACCCCGATTTCCGTGACGGTGATGTCGGGCCTCGTGTGTTCGACGAGGAGCTGTCC
This sequence comes from Streptomyces sp. NPDC033178, assembly GCF_055577685.1. NCBI lineage: Bacteria > Bacillati > Actinomycetota > Actinomycetes > Kitasatosporales > Streptomycetaceae > Streptomyces > Streptomyces sp. NPDC033178. Next base: position 731,307 of record NZ_JBVIPT010000003.1, on the reverse strand, counting down.
GCGAACCCGCTCGACTGGACGGAGCGGCGCCTGCTGGAGCTGCCCGCGCTGCTCACCGAGAAGGGCCACGAGGACCTGGCGAAGTCCGTCGACACCGAACAACTCGTGAGGTCGATGCCGCTGATCCGGATGGCGATCGAGGCATCGCTCAAGTCGTGAGATCCCTGGCCCGCCGCCGCGCCCGGGCGTCCCGGACGGAGACGGAGACGGGAACGGGCACGGTGGGCGGCCGGTGGAGGCGGACGGCGCGAGCGAAGGGGCACGCAAGTGCGTGACACAGCACCGGTGGCGGAGCTGGCGGATCGTCTCGTCGATGGTGAGGTCAGCACGGAGCACGGTGTGCTGGCGGCACATCGAACGGACGAGGCGTATCTGACGCCGTCCGGGTGGCCTTTGTGCGCGGTGTACGCACACAGCACCGCGGACGTCGTCGAGACGATGCGCTGGGCGACCAGGCACCGGGTCCCCGTCGTTCCCCGAGGCGCGGGCACGGGCCTGGCCGGCGGGACACTGGCCGGAGACGGGGCCGTGGTGCTCTCGCTGGAGCGCATGACGGCCATCCGGGAGCTGTCCGTCGACGACCAACTGGCCGTGGTCGAGCCGGGGGTGATCACCGCGGACCTCGCCCGGGCCGCGGACGCGCACGGGCTGATGTACCCGGTCGACCCCGGCAGCGCGATGAAATCGACACTGGGCGGGAACATGGCCACGAACGCAGGAGGGTTTCGCTGCTTCAAGTACGGCGTGACCCGTGAGTCGGTCCTCGGCCTGGAGGTCGTCCTGGCCGACGGGAGAACCGTCACGACGGGGCACCGGACGTCCAAGGGGGTGAGCGGCTACGACCTCACGAGCCTTTTCGTGGGCTCGGAGGGCACGCTCGGCGTCATTTCCGGTGCGACTCTTCGGCTGCGGTCGAAGGACGTCGGTCCCAGGGCGACGGTCGCCGCCTACTTCCCGGGTGCCGCCGCCGCGGCACAGGCACCGCTGGCCCTCGCCCGTGCCGGTCTGAGGCCGAGCCTTCTGGAGCTGGTCGACGAGGTCACACTGCGGGCGTTGCACGAATGGCAGCCGCTCGACCTGCCCGGCGACGGGGTCGCGCTGTTGCTCGCACAGTTCGACGGCGTCGAAGCCGACCGCGCCGCAGTCGAGATGGGCCGGGTGTGCGGGAAGCTGGACGCGGTCGCGGTCCAGGTCACCACCGACGAGGTGGAGTCCGAGCGGCTGCTCGACGTCCGTCGGCGTGCTCTGGGTGCGTTGGAGCGGATGGGCAGAACCATGGTCGAGGACTTCGTCGTGCCGCGCTCCCGGCTGGGCGACATGCTGCGGGAGATCCAACGTATCGCCGCGCGGCACGACGTCCTCATCGCGACGGTGGCGCATGCGGGCGACGCGAACCTGCATCCGACCCTGCTGTTCGACCGCACCGAACCCGAGATACCCGCGCGGATCTGGTCCGCCGCGGACGACATGTTCCGGACCGCCCTGCGCATGGGCGGCACTCTCACCGGAGAACACGGCGTCGGGACGCTGAAGAGGCGTTGGCTGCGGGACGAACTCGGCGACGACGGAATGAACATCCACCAAGCGATCAAGAACGCCCTGGACCCGCTCGGGATCATGAATCCCGGCAAGATTCTGTGAGCTCGCGCGCCCCAACACGGCGTCGGACAGGGGACGAGGAAGGTCTGATGGGAATGTCAAGCAGTGACGAATGGTCGACGAGGGTGAAGAGCGTCATTGTCGACGTCCTTGACCTGGGTATCGACTCAGAGGGACTCGCCGACGACCTTTCGCTGTATTCGTCGACCCTGAAGATGGACTCGATGACACTCCTCCATCTGCTGGTGACCTTCGAGGGTGAGTTCGGCTTCGAGATCGACGACGAGGACGTCATGAACGCGAGCCTCGACACAGTGGGCAGCTTGGTAGATCTGGTCGTGGACGTGGCGGAGCGGGGCCGGGGCGCAGTGGCAGCCGGACCCGTGAACGACGGTCCGGGGGTCTGAGGCATGCCGGTGACCGGCGATGTGTTCTACCTGAACAAGGACCAGGTGCCCACCCACTGGTACAACGTCCTCGCCGACCTGCAGGTCGAGGTCCCCGCGCCCCAGCCGCCCCTGGTCCAGGACACGGGGGCGCAAGAAGCCCGGACACTGCGTCCCCAGCTCCCGCTGTCCCTGTACCGGCAGGGCACCGGAAGCGGGCGGTTCGTGGAGATCCCCGAGCAGGTCCGCAGCGAGTACCAGCGCTGGCGGCCCACGCCCCTGCACCGGGCCACCAGGCTGGAGAGGGCGCTCGACACGCCCGCGCACATCTATTTCAAGTTCGAGGGGACCAGCCCGTCGGGCAGCCACAAGATCAACACGGCCCTGCCTCAGGCGTATTACTACAGCCGATCCGGTGTCAAGGAAATGGTGACGGGAACGGGAGCGGGCCAGTGGGGAACTGCCCTCGCCATGGCCTGCCACCCGTACGGAATGGAATGCACCGTTTTCATGGTGCGGTGCAGCTACGAGCAGAAGCCCTACCGCGGAACACTCATGCGGCTCAACGGGGCCCGGGTCATCAAGAGCCCGAGCACGCTGACCGAAGTGGGCCGTGCGGCGCTGCGGGAGAACCCCGACGCACCGGGCAGTCTCGGGATCGCCAACGCCGAGGCCATCGAGTACGCCGCCACCCGGCCCGCCGCGCGCTTCTCCATCGGGAGCGGCGAGAACCACGTTCTGCTCCACCAGACGGTCATTGGTGAAGAGGCCCTGCTGCAGATGAAGCTGGCCGGGGAGTTCCCGGACGTCGTGATCGCCGCGATGGGGGCGGGAAGCAACTTCGCCGGCATCACCTTCCCGTTCTATCGAGAGGCACGGACACAGAACCCCGATCTTCGTTTCATCGCGGTCGAGCCCGAGGCCTGCCCCAAGATGACCAGGGGCAGGTACCTGCTGGACTACACCGACTTCTCCGGCGTGACCCCGAGGACGAAGATGTACACCCTGGGGCACAGGTTCGCCGCGTACCACATCCACGCCGGAGGGCTTCGGTACCACGGCGCCGCTCCCATCGTCAGCGCGATGTACGACAACAAGCTGGTTGAGGCGGCGGCCTATGCCCAGACGCGTGTCTTCGAAGCCGGCCGCACCTTCGCCAGGGCTGAGGGAATCGTCCCGGCGCCGGAGTCCGCGCACGCGGTCACCCACGCGATGGAAGAGGCCGTCGAAGCCCGTCGGCAAGGGCGCAAGCGTGTGATCCTCTTCAGCCTGAGCGGTCATGGTCTGTTGGACCTGGGGGCCTACGAACAGTTCCTCTCGGGAGAGATGGTCGACTCCGAGCCCAGCGACGAGGAGATCCAGACATCTCTCAGCAGCCTGTTGTAGGCCGGGCGGGAACGGAGTTGGTGTTCCCAAGGCGCGAGGCTCCCGCGCCGTAGAAACAACGGACGAGGCCTTCCGCGCCGTGGAGGCAACGCGTGAGGCTCCCGCGCCAAAGAGGCAAATCATGAGGCTCCCGCGCCGTGGAGTGAGATGTCCGACGTCTCAACCCACCTGTGCGGGAGCCCGGTTGGTTCCCTGATCCGCCGCGCTCGTCCTGCCGCACGTCCGGTTCGAGTGGGTCACGATGTTCATCGCCACCCGCGAACATGACCGTCGCTGCGAGCTTTCGCCGCACCGGCAGGGACCGCCCGGGTTCGTCCCCCGGTGTCGCAGCCGACGGCCACCAACCGCGGGGCCGGACTCCGGCCACGGTCGCTGCCCGGCAGAACTCCGCCTCACCGGGGGGAGTTCGCGCTCCCTGGCCGCGGACCGGGGACGGCCGGGACAGGCGTCAGCTTCAGCACGTAGCGGGTGCCGCCGGTGAGACAGCGTTCCCGGACGGTGTTGTAGGTGCTGCCGCCCGGTGGGACGAGGTGGGCCAGGCGGTCGGCGGGATCGTCGAGTCCGCCGGGACGCGCCGTGCCGCAGACACGGACGTGCGCGGCCGAGCACGGCGGCCGGGCGAGAGTCCGGCGAGATCGAGGAACCGGGCGCTCCGCGTCTATGCGCCGCGGGTGGTGACGCCGCGGATGCGGCGGACCGCACCGGCCTGCGCAGCAACCGGCGCGCGGGTCAGGAACGAACGCCGGGTGCATGCCGTGCCCGCCCCCTCGGGCGCCCCGAAGCGGGCAAGGGTGTGCCACACCATCTTCAGATCCTGCGGCGCGTGGCGGCAGGTACGGGCGGCGTCGCCGATGATGCGCGGGTTGATCAGGTCGTCCTCTGCTATGCGGGCACCCAGGTCTGCGAACTCGGGGCCGCGGTAGTCCGCGTGCCGACGCAGTCGCTCGACGGTGAGCCGGTAGCCGGGATGCCACTCTACGGGACAGGGCAGCATGCGGGCCGCGGTCTCGACGGGTGTGCCGCGGTAGCTCTCGTCGAGGACGAACGCCTCCACGTCTCTCGCCAGCAGGACCGCGCCGTGCACCTGGGCCTCGATGTAGTCGTCAAGGGCGTCGTGCTCGTCCGATTCGGCCAGTGCGATGAGGGACATGCCGGCGGCGACCCCGAAATCGGTCGGCTCGAACGCGCTGTCGGGGTAGCAGAACGTGGCGCGGGCGAGGGAGGCGCCGGTGAGCCGGAAGTGCGAGGAGCCGAACCGCGGGGCGGCGCCGACGACTTGACCTCGGAAGTTGAGCGCGCCGTACACGGGCCGCTCGGCCGCGGGGGCGTCGTCGTACGCCCCGGCGAAGATCCGGCTCTCCCAGAGCCAGCGGCCCCCGCCGGGGTGGGCGGAGAGTTTGCCGTTGCCGGTTCTCGTGACGAACTGTGAGACGTACCGCCCGTCCCGGGCCAGTGCCTCCAGGATGGGCAGGCCGTCGCAGAGCCGGTCCGGATGGAAGTTGAGGGTCACCCGCACGTCGGGGCCGACACCCGGGCCCGAGGACAGTGTCGCCACATGACGCAGTGCCGCGCGTGCCCGTGCCGAGTGCACGTGCCGGAAATCCATTCGCTCCCCCCGAACTGCGCCTGCCCACCCCGACCCGTGCCTGGACACCCCGGATACGGGCGCATCAATTCCCGGAAAACCCTCCAATGAGATCACTCACCGAGCAGGAAATCCACAGCTCATTCGTCAACTGCCCCAAGGGGGAGGCGAAGCGTCTGCCCGCGCCCCGAGATCTCGACCAACGGCCCTGAGACGACCTGGACTTCCTTGGCCGACAGGCCTGGGGCGCGCCGGACCGCGGCCGGCCGACCGCCGAGAGGGCGGGCCGGAGAAGGCAACTTGGTGTGCGTGTACATGTGCACCAACTTGGCCTGAAGCATCCTTGACACGCGACGGCAGCCGATTCCTGCCGTCCCATGCCCAGCGCAGGTGTGCTTCGGGCGGGAGGGGGCCTGCCGTGGCTCTGATGGATGCGTCCTCGCGGAGCGGACCACCTCTTGGTCCGCGACATCCTCCGGACGTGCCTCGCCCCGCGGCCGATGGCGTGGGGGGTCCGCGGGGCGAGGGTCCTTGTGCGAAGGAGGTGCTGGAGCCGCTCGGTGCGATCGTCCTCGTTCAGGGCGTGGCCGGCCTGGTACACGAGTTCACCGGTCGCCTGCGCGGCTGGGGCCTCGTGCGGCGGCTCGACCTCCGCGACGGCTACGAGACACACACGAGAGTGCGCTGCCGATGCCGCCGTTCGCGGCCACCGAGAGCCGGAAGCCCGGAAGAGCTCGAACCGGGCCTCCGGTCAACCGTGTGTTCCGTGGATCGCTCGTACGTGCCGGTCAGCAGCTGTAGTTGACCAGCCTGAACGAGGCGTAGTGGTCGGAGGTGTAGTAGTCCTCCTGGTTCCTGTTACCGGTGACGATGCGACGGGCACCGCGCGTGGAGGAACCGGGCGTGATCACTGTGTACTCGTGATAGTAGCCAGTGGACTGGCTGGGCAGGATGCCTTCCCTGTTCTGGAAGACGCTGCCGTCCTGCGAATAGGGGTAGGGACCGCCCTGCTCGATGAGGTCGAGCGTGTCGTGTGCCTGGGACGGCAGGCTGCCGTAGCAGATGCTGCCGACTGCTGCGGCGGACGTGTCCGCGGCGTTGGCGGTGACGGTGCCGCCGACGAGGAGGGCGGACAGGACGGCGGCTGCGGCGCCGATGCGAGTGATTCGTGGGGGGAATCTCATGCCTTCATGATGACGCGCGTAGACAGTGGCATGTCAATGTCAAGTTTGAAGATTTTCCCGTCAAGTCCGATGAGTTTTCCGGAAGTTAACTTCGAGATCCGCCCTGCGCCGGATCGCCTGCGGAGCTTGCGCCTGGGCGGGGTCGATGGTGAAGCATTCGGCTCTGCGGGCGAGCGGCTTGTCGCTGGGTTCTGCCTGGTTGCTGTGGCGTGGCACGGTGAGGTCGTCTCGCAAGGACGGGGACGCCATCCAGACCCGCCGAAAAGACGGGCGGTGTCCGGAACCGACCTCCAATCGGTGTCGGCGACGGCGGGCCGTTCGCCGGAGGCCCGGTTCCCGCTCGTCAGGGCTTCCGGCTCTCGGCCGCCGCGAACAGCGCGAACGCCAGTACGAGCAGTGCAACGCTCCCGTAGATCTCGCGGCCGTCGAGGAAGTCGAGCCGTTGTACGAGGCCCCAGCCGCGCAGCCGGCCGGTGAACTCGTACACCAGGCCCGCCACGCCCTGAACGAGGGCGATCACACCGAGAAACTCCAGCACCTGCTTCATGCAAGGATCCTCGCCCCGCGGACCCCCCACGCTCATCGGCCGCGGGGCGAGGTACGCCTGACGGAAGTCCCCGGCCGGTTCGCCGCGGCTGCGTCCAAAGTCGCTCGTGTGACTACTTTGGTCGGTGATCAGGTGGCAGGGGCGGTGCGAACGGACAGCGATGCGTAGATTTGTCGACCGTGAGTGATACCGCGCCACTGCCGAAGCCCCCGCCCGTCCCAGGGCGCCGGTGGTTTCTGCCGTCGGCGGTCACCGCCGAGCTCGACCCCGACCGGTCCGGCCGGAAGGGGCGCCCCAAGCGCACCGCGCGCGACTGGCTCGTCGACTTCGCCTGCTTCCTGATCGCCGTCACGGTGGGACTGATCGGCGCGGACGAGATGTCCGGGAACACCGACATCCCGTACGCCCTGCAAGCCGTGGACCAGTGGCTCGGCGCGCTCGCCTGCGCGGCGGTCTGGCTCCGGCGGCGCTGGCCGGTCGGCCTGGCCGTGGCGATGGTCCCGGTCTGCTTCATCTCGAACACCGCGGGCGGCGCGGGCCTGGTCGCCCTGTTCACGGTCGCCGTGCACCGGCCCTTCAAGTACGCCGCCTGGACGGGCGGAGCCTCCGCCGCCCTGCTTCCCCTCTTCTACTGGCTGCGCCCCGATCCCGAGGTCCCGTACGTCCTGATCGTCGCCCTCGGCTGGCTGCTGACCGCCACGGTGGTCGGCTGGGGCACGCTCGCGCGCTCCAAGCGTCAGCTCATGCTGAGTCTGCGGGACCGGGCGCAGCGGGCCGAGACCGAGTCGGCGCTGCGAGCCGAGCAGGCCCAGCGGCTGGCCCGGGAGGCGATCGCGCGTGAGATGCACGACGTCCTGGCCCATCGGCTGACCCTGCTCAGTGTGCACGCCGGAGCGCTCGAGTTCCGCCCGGACGCCCCCCAGGTCGAGGTGGCGCGGGCCGCCGGGGTCATCCGGGAGAGCGCGCACGAGGCCCTGCAGGATCTGCGGGAGATCATCGGCGTACTGCGTGCCTCCGGCGACGGCGCGGAGGAGTCCGGGCGGCCGCAGCCGACCCTCGGGGCCCTGGAGGGGCTGGTGTCCGAGAGCCGTGAGGCCGGGATGAAGGTCACGCTGGACAACCGCGTCACGGATGCCGGCACGGTCCCCGCCTCCGTCGGCCGCACCGCCTACCGCATCGCCCAGGAGGGCCTGACCAACGCCCGCAAGCACGCCCCGGGCGCGGAGGTCACGGTCACGGTGGCCGGGGCGCCGGGCGACGGTCTCACCATCTCCGTACGCAACCCGCCGCCGCCCGGCGACGTGCCGCATGTCCCCGGTTCAGGGCAGGGGCTCATCGGCCTCACCGAACGGGCCACGCTCGCGGGCGGGCACTTCGAGCACGGACCCGGGGAGGACGGCGGCTTCCAGGTGAGCGCGTGGCTGCCCTGGGGGTGAGCGCGCCCTGAGGTCCGCGCCGGAACGTGAGCCGGGCACGCGGCCACGACGACCGAGTGAGGGGGCACTTCCGCCGATGAGCCGGGGAAAAGCACAAGGTCAGGCGGAGAAGGGTCACTACGGTAAGCCCATGACTCCGATCCGTCTGCTCCTCGTCGACGACGACCCACTGGTCAGGGCCGGCCTCTCCTTCATGATGGGCGGCGCCGACGACCTCGAGATCGTGGGCGAGGCCGCCGACGGCAGCGAGGTCGAGGCGCTGGTCGACCGCACCCGCCCGGACGTCGTCCTCATGGACATCCGCATGCCGACGGTGGACGGCCTCGCGGCAACCGAACGGCTCAGGGGCCGCAAGGACGCCCCGCAGATCATCGTCCTGACCACCTTTCACGCCGACGACCAGGTGCTGCGGGCACTGCGCGCGGGCGCGGCCGGCTTCGTCCTCAAGGACACCCCGCCCGCGGAGATCCTCGACGCGGTACGCCGGGTCGCGGCCGGTGATCCCGTGCTCTCGCCCATCGTGACCCGGCAGTTGATGGCCCACGCCGCGGGCACCTCCGCCGACACCCGGCGTACGAGCGCCCGTACGCGCGTCGCCACGCTCAACGACCGTGAGCGCGAGGTCGCCGTCGCCGTCGGCCAGGGCCGTTCGAACGCCGAGATCGCGACCGAACTGTTCATGAGCGTCGCCACCGTCAAGACGCACGTCTCCCGCATCCTCGCCAAGCTCGACCTCAACAACCGTGTGCAGATCGCCCTGTTGACGTACGACGCCGGACTCCTGGAGGAGGACGGGCACTAGCCGGCGGCCGTGGGCGTTGGTATGGACGGAGGGGGAAGCGCATGGTGGACGTGATCGATCTGGGGAAGTACGGGCCGGCTTTCACGCAGGACCCGCATCCGGTGTACGCGGAACTGCGCGCGCTCGGACCGGTCCACCGGGTGCGGTTGCCGGCCCCCGACGCGCACCACGAGACCTGGCTGATCGTCGGATACGAGGAGGCACGGGCCGCGCTCGCCGACCCCCGCCTCGCCAAGGACGGCCAGAAGATCGGCGTGACGTTCCTCGACGAGCAGCTGATCGGAAAGTACCTGCTGGTCGCCGACCCGCCGCAGCACACACGGCTGCGGTCCCTCATCGCCCGTGAGTTCACCGCGCGCCGGGTGGAGAAGCTCAGGCCGCGCGTCCAGGAGATCACGGACACCCTGCTCGACGAGATGCTGCCGCGCGGCCGCGCCGACTTCGTGGAGTCCTTCGCCTACCCGCTGCCCCTCACCGTCATCTGCGAACTGCTCGGGGTGCCGGAGATCGACCGGGCGGCGTTCCGCGCGATCTCGTCGGAGGCCGTCGCGCCGACCAGCGGGGAGAGCGAGTACGAGGCGTTCGTCCAACTCGCCGCGTATCTCAACGACCTGATCGAGTACAAGCAGAGCGCCGGGCCCGCCGACGACCTGCTCAGCAGCCTCATCCGGACGACCGCCGAGGACGGCGACCGGCTCTCGCCGCAGGAGCTGCGCGGCATGGCGTTCGTGCTGCTCATCGCCGGTCACGAGACGACGGTCAACCTCCTCGCCGGGGGCGTCCACGCGCTGCTCACCCATCCCGACCAACTCGCCGCGCTGCGCGCCGACATGACGTTGCTCGACGGTGCCGTGGAAGAGATGCTGCGGTACGAGGGGCCCGTGGAGAACGCGACGTTCCGGTACGCGGCGGAGGCGTTGGAGATCGCCGGTACGGCCGTCGGGGCGGGGGAGGCGGTGATGGTCGGCCTCACCGCGGCCGATCGCGACGGGGTCCGCTATCCGGCCCCCGACCGCTTCGACATCCGGCGCGACGCCCGTGGCCATGTCGCCTTCGGGCACGGCATCCACTACTGCCTGGGTGCTCCGCTGGCCCGCCTCGAAGCGCGGGTGGCGCTCCGCTCCCTCCTCGACCGCTGCCCAGACCTGGCCCTGGACGGCCCGGCCGGGGGTTGGCTGCCGGGGATGTTGATGCGGGGGGTACGAACCCTGCCGCTCCGCTGGGGATGATTCTCGCCCCCGCCGCCCCTACCCGTCCCGTCCCTGGGGGCTCCGCCCCCAGACCCCCGTATCGCGCTGACGCGCTCGTCCTCAAACGCCGGACGGGCTGAAGTTCAGCCCCTCCGGCGTTTGAGGAGCGGGGGTTCGGGGGCTGGCCCCCGAAAAGGGACGGGAATGGGTAGGGGCGGCGGGGGCGAAAGCCCCCTCAGTCCCGCGCCCCCGCGATCTCCCCAAGACGCACGACCCGGCGCTCGCGCCGAGACAACTCGCACGCCTCGGCGATCCGCAGCGCCTGCAACGCCTCCCGCCCGTCGCACGGATTGGCCCGCTCCCCCCGCACGACCTCGACGAACGCATGCAGCTCCGCCTCGTACGCGGGCCCGAACCGCTCAAGGAACCCGGTCCACGGCTTCGTCGCGGCAGGCGGCCCCGCCGGCTCCGTGGAGGCGATCGGCGTACGGTCGTCGAGCCCGACCCCGATCTGGTCCAGCTCACCGGCCAGTTCCATGCGTACGTCGTATCCGGCGCCGTTGAGCCGGGTCGCCGTGGCGGAGGCGAGCGTGCCGTCGTCCAGGGTGAGGACGGCCGCGGCCGTGTCGATGTCGCCCGCGTCGCGGAACATCGAGGGCCCGGCGTCCGAGCCCATCGCGCACACCTCGGTGACCTCGCGGCCCGTCACCCAGCGCAGCATGTCGAAGTCGTGCACCAGCGTGTCCCGGTACAGCCCGCCGGACAGCGGCAGGTAGGCGACCGGCGGCGGCGACTGGTCGGAGGTCATGGCGCGCACGGTGTGCAGCCGCCCGAGCGAGCCGGAGCGCACCGCCTCCCGCGCGGCCGTGTACCCGGAGTCGAACCGCCGCTGGAACCCCATCTGCAGGATCGTTCCGGCAGTCTCGACCTCCGCGATCGCCGTTAATGTGCCCTGCAGGTCGAGGGCGATCGGCTTCTCGCAGAACACCGGAAGCCCGGCCCGTGCTGCCCGACCGATCAGTTCGCCGTGTGCTGAGGTGGCAGCCGTGATGACGACGGCGTCCACACCCCAGGTGAAGATCTCGTCCACGCCGGGCGCCGCCGTGGCGCCCAAGCGGTCCGCGAGCCGACGGGCGCGTGCGGTGTCCGCGTCCGTGACGATGAGAGAGCCGCCGACCTCGCGGTGCCGGCTGAGGGCGGTCGCATGAAATGTACCAATTCGACCCGTCCCGATGAGTCCGATGCGCATGGGACCAAACTGAGGGCGGACCCTACACCCTGTCAACGCTTTGTCCGGACAATCGAACTTCACAACTTCCCGTCATCACCCCCCGGAGCTACGCTCGGCCCCGTGCCCAAACCAGACGTGGACCCGACCGTGCCGCTTCAGCTCAGCGTCGACCGGAACAGCCCGGTGCCGCTGTACTTCCAGCTGGCCCAGCAGCTCGAAGCGGCGATCGAGCACGGCGCCCTGACTCCGGGCAGCCTGCTGGGCAACGAGATCGAGCTCGCCGGACGCCTCGGCCTGTCCCGGCCCACGGTCCGCCAGGCCATCCAGTCGCTGGTGGACAAGGGCCTTCTCGTGCGCCGTCGAGGCGTCGGCACCCAGGTCGTACACAGCCAGGTCAAACGACCGCTGGAGCTGAGCAGCCTCTACGACGACCTGGAGGCGGCCGGTCAGCGCCCGGCGACCCGTGTCCTCGTGAACACCGTCGTCCCGGCCTCGGCCGAGATCGCCGCGGCCCTCTCGGTGGCCGAGGACAGCGACGTACACAGGGTGGAGCGGCTGCGCCTGGCCCACGGCGAGCCGATGGCCTACCTCTGCAACTATCTGCCGCCCGGCCTCCTCGACCTGGACAGCTCGCAGCTGGAGGCCACCGGTCTGTACCGGCTGATGCGCGCCGCGGGCATCACCCTGCACAGCGCCCGGCAGTCCGTCGGCGCCCGCGCCGCCACGGTCGTGGAGGCCGAGCGCCTCGGTGAGCCCGCGGGGGCCCCGCTGCTCACCATGCAGCGCACCACCTTCGACGACACGGGCCGGGCCGTCGAGTTCGGCACCCACACCTACCGCGCCTCGCGCTACTCCTTTGAGTTCCAGCTGCTCGTACGCCCCTGACCGCGCAGATCCCTGACCGCGTACGCCGCTGACCTCGTACGACTCGGTGTGCCCCTCGGGTGCGCCCCGGTCGCCGGGATGTGCCCGCGCGGTACCCGCCGTCCGAATGGGTGATCGCCGTGTCCGATACTTGGTACCTCCATGTATCGGCATCAAGAAGGGCACGGCTTCGTGGCACGGTTTCGGACCTGGGTCGGCATCGCGGTGGCAGGGGCGCTCGGCGCGTCCCTGGCCGGGTGCAGCAGTACCGGCGGCAAACGCGCCGAGGACGCCCGCGAGGCGGCGTCCGCCCAGGGCAGGGCCGCGGTGGACACGCCCCGCTGGACCTTCGCGATGATCACGCACTCGGGTGACGGCGACACGTTCTGGGACATCGTCCAGAACGGCGCCGAGCAGGCCGCGGTCAAGGACAACATCAAGTTCCTGTACTCGCACGACGACGAGGCCCAGCAGCAGGCGCAGCTCGTCGACGCCGCCGTGGACAAGGGCGTGGACGGCATCATCGTCACGCTCGCCAAGCCCGACGCCATGAAGGCCGCCCTCGCGCGCGCCACGAAGGCCGGCATACCCGTGATCACCGTGAACTCCGGCTCCGCGGAGTCCAAGGCGTTCGGCGCGCTCACCCACATCGGCCAGGACGAGACGATCGCCGGCGAGGCAGTCGGCGAAGAGCTGAACCGCCGTGGCCGGAAACAGACCCTCTGCGTCCTCCACGAACAGGGCAACGTCGGCCACGAGCAACGCTGCGCGGGTGTCGGGAAGACCTTCGACGGCACCGTACGAAACCTGTACGTAGAGGGCACCGACATGTCCGCGGTACAGGCCTCCATAGGTGCCAAGCTCCAGGCCGACCGGTCCGTGGACGCCGTCGTCACGCTTGGCGCCCCCTATGCCGACACCGCCGTGAAGGCCCGGCAGGACGCGGGCAGCGAGGCCGAGATCGACACCTTCGACCTCAACGCCAAGGTGGCTGCCTCGCTCAAGGACGGCACCCTCGGCTTCGCCGTCGACCAGCAGCCGTACCTCCAGGGCTACGAGGCCGTCGACCTGCTCTGGCTCCACAAGTACAACGCCGACACGCTCGGCGGCGGCAGGCCCGTCCTCACCGGACCGCAGATCATCACCAAGGACCAGGCCGCCGAGCTGGAGCAGTACGCGGAGCGGGGGACCCGATGACCGCGACGGCCCTCACGGTGGACGAACGGCTCCTGCGGACCTCGCCGCCGCGCAGGCTGCTCGGCCGCCCCGAACTCGGCTCGGTGGTCGGCGCGCTCGCCGTCTTCCTGTTCTTCGCGCTGGTCGCCGACAGTTTCGTACGGGCGGCCGGGCTGAGCACTGTCTTGTACGCGGCCTCCACGATCGGCATCATGGCGGTGCCCGTGGCGCTGCTGATGATCGGCGGCGAGTTCGACCTGTCCGCGGGCGTCATGGTGACGTCGTCCGCGCTGATCTCCTCGATGTTCAGCTACCAGATGACTGCGAACGTCTGGGTCGGCGTCGGCGTCTCGCTCCTGGTCACCCTCGCGATCGGCTTCTTCAACGGCTTCATGCTGACCCGCACCGGGCTGCCCAGCTTCATCATCACGCTCGGCACCTTCCTGATGCTGACCGGGATGAACCTCGGCTTCACCAAGCTCATCAGCGGCACGGTCTCCACGAAGACGATCGCCGACATGGAGGGCTTCGCGTCCGCCAGGGCCGTCTTCGCCTCCGTCCTCACGGTCGGCGGCGTCGACTTCAAGATCACCATCCTGTGGTGGCTCGGTCTGGTGGCCCTCGCTTCCTGGATCCTGCTGCGCACCCGGGTCGGCAACTGGATCTTCGCGGTCGGTGGCGGAAAAGACGCGGCCCGCGCGGTCGGCGTCCCGGTCGACAGGACCAGAATCGGCCTCTACATGGGGGTCTCCCTCGCCGCCTGGATCGCCGGACAGCACCTGCTCTTCTCCTTCGACGTCGTCCAGTCCGGAGAGGGCGTCGGCAAGGAGCTGACGTACATCATCGCGGCCGTCATCGGCGGCTGTCTGATCACCGGCGGCTACGGCTCCGCCATCGGCTCGGCGGTCGGCGCGCTGATCTTCGGCATGACCGACAAGGGCATCGTGTTCGCCGAGTGGAACCCCGACTGGTTCAAGTTCTTCCTCGGAGCGATGCTGCTCCTCGCGACCCTGCTGAACGCCTGGGTCCGCAAGCGCGCGGAGGCCACGAAATGACGCACGCGACCGAAACGACCGGGACGCCGCCGGACACCCGGCGTGCAGCCCTCGTCGAGCTCGACGACGTCAGTAAGTACTACGGCAATGTCCGCGCCCTGGAGGGTGTCTCGCTGGAGGTCCACGCGGGCGAGATCACCTGCGTCCTCGGTGACAACGGCGCCGGCAAGTCGACCCTGATCAAGATCGTCGCGGGGCTGCACCAGCACGACGCCGGCACCTTCCGCATCGAGGGCGAGGACGTCCGTCCGGCGTCCCCGCGCGAGGCCCTCGACCGCGGGATCGCCACGGTCTACCAGGACCTCGCCGTAGTGCCCCTGATGCCGGTCTGGCGCAACTTCTTCCTCGGCTCCGAGCCACGGAAGGGCAAGGGCCCCTTCAAGCGTCTGGACGTCGGCCTCATGCGCAGGACGACCCACGCGGAACTCCTGCGCATGGGCATCGACCTGCGCGACGTCGACCAGCCCATCGGCACCCTCTCGGGCGGCGAGCGCCAGTGCGTGGCCATCGCCCGCGCCGTCCACTTCGGGGCCAAGGTCCTCGTCCTCGACGAGCCCACCGCCGCCCTCGGGGTGAAGCAGTCCGGCATGGTCCTCAAATATGTGGCCGCCGCACGCGACGCGGGCCTGGGCGTTGTTCTGATCACCCACAACCCGCATCACGCCTACCTCGTGGGCAACCGTTTCGTCCTCCTCAAGCGCGGCACGATGACCGGCAGCCACACACGCGACGAGATCACCCTGGACGAACTGACCCGCCAAATGGCCGGAGGCTCGGAGCTGGACGACCTGCGCCACGAGCTGGCGGGCGGCGCCCCGTGACGGGTGCGGGGCTGTATCGATGTGCGGCTCCGCCGCGTGGGCGCGACCAGCCACGGCGGTCCCGCGGACAGCAGACGAACGGCAGCATTCCAGGGCGGCGCCGAGCACGGCGAGGGACGCCGCCGTGCAGCCAAACCCCCACGTGCGGCAGAATCGGCGCGATGAGCACCTACCGCGACCTCGCACTCCCCAGGGCGCTCGGCTCCGCCAGAGCCGCGGGCGCCCCCATCGGCTCCCGCCGGGCCACCGTCCTGCGCACCGTGGGCACACGCGAGCGCCGTTCACACCTGACGGCGCCGCGCGTCCCCACCGTCGGCATCGACATCGGCGGTACGAAGGTGATGGCGGGAGTCGTCGACGCGGACGGCAACATC
Source organism: Streptomyces sp. NPDC033178 (assembly GCF_055577685.1). Lineage (NCBI taxonomy): Bacteria > Bacillati > Actinomycetota > Actinomycetes > Kitasatosporales > Streptomycetaceae > Streptomyces > Streptomyces sp. NPDC033178. The sequence continues at coordinate 715,671 of NZ_JBVIPT010000003.1, read as the reverse complement.
CTGGAGAAGGTCCGCACCGAGACCCCCGACAAGTCCAAGAGCCCCCGGGTCGTCGAGGACACCATCGTCGAGCTGGTCCTGGACCTCTCCGACCGGCACGACGTGCACGCGGTCGGCATCGGCGCGGCCGGCTGGGTCGACGCGGACCGCAACCGCGTCCTGTTCGCGCCCCACCTGTCGTGGCGCAACGAGCCCCTCCGGGACCGGATCTCCAGCCGCCTCGCAGTGCCGGTCCTGGTGGACAACGACGCCAACACCGCCGCCTGGGCCGAGTGGCGCTTCGGTGCCGGCCGCGGCGAGGACCACCTCGTCATGATCACGCTGGGCACCGGCATCGGCGGCGCGATCCTTGAGGACGGCCAGGTCAAGCGCGGCAAGTTCGGCGTCGCCGGCGAGTTCGGCCATATGCAGGTCGTGCCCGGCGGCCACCGCTGCCCCTGCGGCAACCGCGGCTGCTGGGAGCAGTACAGCTCCGGCAACGCGCTGGTCCGCGAGGCCCGCGAGCTCGCCGCCGCCGACTCCCCGGTGGCGTACGGGATCATCGAGCACGTCAAGGGCGACATCTCCGAGATCACCGGCCCGATGATCACCGAGCTGGCCCGCGAGGGCGACGCCATGTGCATCGAGCTCCTCCAGGACATCGGCCAGTGGCTCGGCGTCGGCATCGCCAACCTCGCCGCCGCCCTCGACCCCTCGTGCTTCGTCATCGGCGGCGGCGTCAGCGCGGCCGACGACCTGCTGATCGGCCCGGCCCGCGACGCCTTCCGACGGCATCTGACCGGCCGCGGCTACCGCCCCGAGGCCCGGATCGCCCGCGCCCAGCTCGGCCCCGAGGCGGGCATGGTCGGCGCCGCGGACCTCGCCCGGCTCGTCGCGCGCCGCTTCCGGCGCGCCAACCGGCGCCGGGTGGAGCGCTACGAGCGGTACGAGCGCTACGCCGAGTCGCGCCGCTCCGCACAGGACTCGCTGTGACGGCCTCGCTGCCGCGCCAGGCCTCGCCCCCGGACGAGCCACCGCGGCCGGCCGAGGACCGCGGCCACATGATCCGCCGCCGCTCCCTGACCCTGCTGATCATCGTGCTGCTCATCGGTGTCCCGGCCGGCTACCTGGTGATCTCCGCCAACCAGAGCCGCGACAGCGGCAAGGACAAGGAGGAGAAGTACTCGGCGACCGGCCTCACCCCGGGCTGGCCCTCACGAGTCCAGCGCCGCCTCTACCGGATCCCCATCCCGGGGTCCTCGGCCGAGGTCGCGTACTACGAGACGAACAACTGGAAGACCAGCCGCCTCTACGTCCAGTTCCTCACCAGCGACGAGGGCCTCGACAAGTTCCTCAAGACCATCGGCACCAGCCGTGCCGCCCTGAAGAAGAACGACGTCGCCATCGGTGCGCGCGACCGGCGGGTCGTCGGCTGGGAGTTCACCGGACCGGGCCCCTGGTCGGGTCTCACCCACGCGCAGAAGAATCCGACGCCCACCCAGGACATCGTCGTGGACTGGTCGAAGCCCGGCCACCCCATGGTCTACGTGGTCTCCAGAACGACACCCTGACCCGCCCCGCTCCGCCGCCGGGCCGCGTTGTCAGACCCGGCCCGTAGAGTCGAAGACGGGTGATCCGACGAGGGCGGGTCGTCGAGTCGGACCGGGGCGAGGGAGGTGGCCGGGAGCATGAGCGTGGGGGAGATGCGTGCCGCTGTCGGCACCGAGCCCGAGGTGTCCGTGCGGCTGGCCGCCGTCTTCCTGCCCGCCGCCCTGCCGCGCGACGGCAGGATCGCCTTCTGGGACCCGGACGGGGACGCACCGTTGCTGGGCCCGGACACCGAGCTCACGGTCGCACGGAGGCACGGCGCGGGCGTCCGAAGGGGATCGGTGCCCGCGCTGACGTTGCCGGTCGTCGAGGCGCTGCCGCTGCTCGTGCGGGCCCGGCGGGACCCCGCCGCACATCCCGCCACGGCCTGCTGGGGCGCCGCCGCACTGCACGCCCTGCGCCTCGTCGCGCGCGGTCGGCTGCTGCCCGGCCTGACGCCCGACGGATACGACGCGTGGCGAGCAGGCCCCCTGGACCCGGACGACATCGCCCACCTGAGGGCGGTGGCCGCCTCCCTTCCGTACGAGGGACACGCCGTACCCCTGCCGGGCCGGGGCCCACTCCAGTTGCCCGACCGGGAAGCGCTGATGCGCGCCTTCGTGGACGCGGTCGCCGACGCACTGCCCCGCACCGCGGCCGCGCCGTACGCCACCGGGAAGCCCTTCGCGGCCGCCGGGCCCCAGCGGCTGCCGGGCGCCCAGGACTGGGCGGCGGAGGTCGCCGCGGGCATGGACGCGGGGGTACGGATCTCGCTGCGCCTGGACCTGTCCGCGTACGAGCTCTTCGACGACAGCGAGGACGCGCGGCGCGCGGGCGCGGCCGTCGTCCAGGTGCACAGCCTCGCCGACCCCACCCTCGTGGTCGACGCCGCGGCCCTGTGGGCGGGCGCAGCCGACACGGCGTTCGGACCGCGTGCCCGAGTCGACGCCGCTCTGGCCGTGCGCCGCGCGGCCCGAGTCTGGCCGCCCCTGGACCGGCTGTCCGGACAGGACGTGCCGGACGTACTGGCGCTGTCCGAGGACGAGTTGTCGGACCTGCTCGGTGTCGCCGCGACCCGCCTGGGCGCGGCCGGGGTCGCCGTGCACTGGCCCCGCGACCTCGCCCAGGACCTGAGCGCGGCGGCGGTCGTCCGCCCCGCGCCGGGCTCGGCCACGGACGGCACGGGCTTCTTCGAGAGCGAGGAACTGCTCCAGTTCCGCTGGCAGTTGGCGCTCGGCGGCGACCCGCTCTCCGAGGCAGAGATGGACCAGCTCGCCGAGGCACACCGCCCTGTCGTGCGGCTGCGGGACCAGTGGGTGCTCGTCGACCCGGCCCTCGTCCGCAAGGCGCGCAAGCGCGAACTGGGGCTGCTCGACCCGGTGGACGCCCTCTCCGTGGCCCTCACCGGCACCGCGGAGGTCGACGGCGAGACGGTCGAGGCGGTGCCGGTCGGCGCGCTGGCCGCACTGCGCGACCGGCTGACCGCCGGACTGCGGCCCGCCGAACCGCCGCCCGGCCTGAAGGCCACCCTCCGGGACTACCAACTCCGCGGACTGGCCTGGCTCGACCTCATGACCTCGCTCGGCCTCGGCGGCTGCCTCGCCGACGACATGGGCCTCGGTAAGACCGTCACCCTCATCGCCCTCCACCTGAAGCGGGCGCGCCCCGAGCCGACCCTCGTCGTCTGCCCCGCCTCGCTGCTCGGCAACTGGCAGCGGGAGATCGAGCGGTTCGCGCCGGGCGTGCCCGTGCGCCGCTACCACGGTCCTGGCCGATCCCTGGAGTCCCTGGAAAACACGGACGGCGGGTTCGTCCTCACCACCTACGGGACGATGCGGTCGACGGCACCGCAGCTCTCCCGGCAGAAGTGGGGCATGGTCGTCGCGGACGAGGCCCAGCACGTCAAGAACCCGTACTCGGCGACGGCCAAGGCCCTGCGGACGATCGGCGCACCGGCCAGGGTCGCCCTGAGCGGCACCCCCGTGGAGAACAACCTCTCCGAACTGTGGGCCCTGCTCGACTGGACGACTCCGGGACTGCTCGGCCCGCTGAAGTCCTTCCGCGCCCGGCACGCGCGCGCGGTGGAGAACGGCGAGGACGAGGAGGCCGTGACCCGCCTCGCCCGGCTGATCCGGCCCTTCCTCCTCCGCCGCAAGAAGTCCGACCCCGGCATCGTCCCCGAACTGCCTCCCAAGACGGAGACGGACCACCCCGTCCCCCTCACCCGCGAACAGGCCTCCCTGTACGAAGCCGTGGTCCGCGAGTCGATGCTGGCGATCGAGACCACCGACGGCATCGCCCGGCGCGGCCTGGTCCTCAAGCTCCTCACCGCGCTCAAGCAGATCTGCGACCATCCCGCGCTGTATCTGAAGGAGGACACCGGCGGCCACCCCGGCGGCGGAGGCGCCTCCCGCCAGGCCGCCCGCTCCGGCAAACTCGCCCTCCTGGACGAGCTGTTGGACACGCTGCTCGCCGAGGACGGCTCGGCGATCGTCTTCACGCAGTACGTGGGCATGGCCAAGCTGATCACCCACCACCTCGCGGCCCGCGCGGTCCCCGTCGAGCTCCTTCACGGGGGTACGCCGGTGGCCGAGCGCGAGCACATGGTCGACCGCTTCCAGAGCGGAGCGACGCCGGTCCTGGTCCTCTCCCTCAGGGCCGCCGGCACGGGCCTCAACCTCACGCGCGCGGGCCATGTCGTCCACTTCGACCGCTGGTGGAACCCCGCCGTGGAGGAGCAGGCCACCGACCGCGCCTACCGCATCGGCCAGACCCAGCCCGTCCAGGTCCACCGCCTCATCACCGAGGGCACCGTCGAGGACCGCATCGCCGAGATGCTCGCCTCCAAGCGGGCGCTGGCCGACGCGATCCTCGGCTCCGGCGAGGCATCCCTGACGGAACTGACCGACCGTGAACTGTCCGACCTGGTCTCGCTGAGGAGGTCGGCGTGATGTCTTCGACGGATGGGCTGGATCGGCCGGATGGGCCGGATGGGCTGGATCGGCCGGATGGGTTGGATCGGCCGGATCGGCCGGATCAGCCGGAACTGAGGGATCGGCCGGATGAGGGGGAACAGCTGGATCAGCCGGAACCGGGGGGCTCGTCCGGCACCGAGGCGTCTCCGGCCGGTGAGACGTCCTCGGCCGGTGAGACGCCCCCGGCGGGTGAAGCACCGGTTGGTGAGGCCCGGCCCGCCGACGCCGCTCGGCGTGCCTTGCGGGCGGCGCGGCGGGGGGATGGCGGAGGACCGGCGGCCGGCGCGGGGGAGGGGCACCCCACGAAGGCGGAGGCGCGCCCGGCTGGGCCCAGAAGGGCAACGGGAGCCGCCGAGGGGACCGCATCGCCGGGTCCCCGGCCCGGTGACAAGGCACGCGAGGCGCTGCGGCGGGCGGCTGCGGCCGGTCGCACGGGTGGCGCTACTGCCCCGCGGGCGGAGGAGGCGCAGGGGGCACAGGGTAAGCAGGTTGCGCCAGGCGTACAGGGGACGCAGGGTAAGCAGGCTGCGCCAGGCGCACAGGGGACGCAGGGCAGGCAAGTTGCGCCAGGCGTACAGGGGGCAGAGGGCAGGCAGGCTGCGCCAGGTGGGCAGGGGGCGCTGGGCAGGCAGGCTGCGCCAGGCGGGCAAGGGACGCCAGGCGTGCAGGCGACGCCAGGCGCACAGGGGGAGCCGGGCATTCAGCCGGCCTGGCCCTCGAATGTGCAAGGGACACCGGACGCGCATGGGGCATCGGACGCGCATGGGGCGCCGGACGCCGGTGGCGGCGAGGGTTCCGAGTCGGACGTCGAGCCGTCGGCGCCCGGGCGATCCGACGCGGCTTCCGGAACCCCGCGACCCGGTGACGTGGCCCGCGAGGCGTTGCGTGCCGCGAGGATTCAGGCGGAGCGGGAGCGAACTGCCGCCCGGGACAAGGGAGTCGAGGCCCGGCGGCGGCGGGGCGGCGCCGAGTCCAGCACTTCCACGCCCCGTCCGACCATGGCGAACCGCCGCGCCGCGGCACAGGTCCGGGAGCTGGCCGACCGGTTGGGCGACGCCTTCGACCTGACGGCCCGGCTGGAGAGGGAGTCCGAAGACCCACCGATGCGACCCGGCGCCGCGCCGGGCAGCACGTCTCCAGCGGCGGTTCCCGCCCCCGAAGACCAGCCTCGGAGTCGGCCCGCCGGTCGGCCGACTCCGGCCGTCACAGGGCCCATGGGCACGGACGCCGACGCCGTGCCGCCCGACACCGCCCAGGCCGCTGCTGACGACCAGCCGCCGTCCACCGAGCCGGAGCCGGAGCAGAAGCCGGGGCCAGGGCTCGGGCTGGAGCCGAGGCCGGAGCCCGAGCGCGGGCCGGCGTCTGCGCCCGCACCCACCTCCGACGCGGCAGCAGCACCCGGCGGCGGTTCGATCGCCGACGCCGTGCGGGCCGCGATGGCCAAGGCAGCCCGCGGCTCTCACGTCGAGCCCGACCCCCGCACCACCCAGGCACCCCACCCCGGCGTCGCCCCCACCCCCACCACCTACTCCGATGCCACCCCCGGCCCCGCCGCCCCTCACCCCACGCCCGCCCAGCTCCCCATCGCAGCGCCCGCGCGCTCGATGGCAGCCCCGGGCCGTGACGGCGAGCTGCGGCGGACCTTTCCCGCGCTGCCCGCGCGGCCGCAGGGTGCGGACGGGTTCGCCGAGACGTGGTGGGGGAACGCCTGGGTGGCCGCGTTGGAGGAGACGGCGTTGGACGCGGCGCGGCTCGGGCGGGGGAAGGCGTACGCGCGGGCGGGGCACGTGGACGCCATCACCGTCACGCCCGGGCTCGTACTCGCGTACGTGCACGGCAGCCGACCGCGGCCGTACCGCGTGCAGATCCGGATGCGTACGCTCTCGGACGACGACTGGGAGCGGTTCCTCGATGCCGCGGCCGAACGGCCGGGGCACATCGCGGCGTTGCTCGACAAGGACCTGCCCCAGTCGCTCGCCGACAGCGGGGTGGGCCTGCTTCCCGGCCCAGGTGACCTGGTACCGCAGTGCAGTTGCCCCGACTCCGGCCACCCCTGCAAACACGCGGCCGCGCTCTGCTACCAGACGGCACGGCTGCTGGACGAAGACCCCTTCGTCCTCCTCCTGTCACGAGGCCGGGGCGAACGCGAGCTGCTGGACGCGCTGTCCCGCCGCAGCGCCACCCTGGCGGCACGCTCGGCCCGCGCCGAGCGGGAACCGGCACTGCCCGGCGTACGGGCCACCGACGCCCTCGCGCTCCGGACGCTGCCGCCGCTCCCGGCCCCGCTGCCGCCGCCCGCGCACCCCGAGCAGCCCCCGGCCTACCCGGCATCGCCCGGCGGCCCGGACCCGTTCGCGCTGGACCAGTTGGCCACCGACGCGGCGGCCCGCGCGCACGCGTTGCTCACGACGGGCCGGGACCCCGTGGCGGAGCTGACCCTCTGGCAGGACGCCGTCCGCCTCGCGGCCACCCGACCCGGATCCGGTCTCACCGCCACGACCCGCTCCCTGTACGCATCCCTGGCGACCGCTGCCGGCCGCACCCCGGCGGACCTGGCGCGGGCGGTCGCCGCCTGGCGTCAGGGCGGACTGGAAGGGCTCGCCGTTCTCGAAGAGCCCTGGGACCCGCCGGCGGGCCGTTTCGACCGGGCCCGCCCGCTCCTCCTGGCCGCGGATTTCCCAGCCTTTCGCCCCTGGCACAACCACCTCACCCACCCCCGCGGCCACATACAGCTCCGGCTGGGCCACGACGGCCTCTGGTACGCCTACGAGTCGGAACCGGGCCACGACGACTGGTGGCCCAGGGGCACCCCCGACCTCGACCCGGTCGGCGCCCTCACGGGCCTGGGCTCCCCCACCGACCTGTGAGCGCGACCCGTTCGCCCGCCGCCAACTTTTTTCCGAGGCCCCGGAGGGCGGTAACGCTCCGCTGACCTGCCCTCCGGCCCGCCGCGCGGCATGTGGCGGCTCCGTGCAGGCCGCGTGGACAAATCGGGCTCGTTTCCGTGACCACAGGTGTGGAAGCTAGCGTGGAGCGGTGAGTGAGATGAAGTCCCCAGCCCTCCAGTACCGCTTCGACGGCCCCGAAGACGCCCCCGTGCTCATCCTCGGTCCCTCGCTCGGTACGACCTGGCATATGTGGGACCGGCAGGTCCCGGAGCTGGCCAAGCAATGGCGGGTCTTCCGCTTCGACCTGCCGGGCCACGGCGGCGCGCCCGCCTACCCGGCCGGTTCCGTCACCGAGCTCGCCGAGCGGCTGCTCGTCACGCTCGACGGGCTCGGCGTCCAGCGGTTCGGGTACGCGGGCTGTGCGCTCGGCGGTGCCATCGGAGCCGAACTGGCGCTGCGCCACCCGGAGCGCCTCGCCTCGCTCACGCTGATCGCGGCCTCACCGCGCTTCGGCACGGCCGACGAGTTCCGGCAGCGCGGCGTGATCGTACGGTCGAACGGCCTGGACCCGATCGCGCGGACGTCCCCGGAGCGCTGGTTCACCCAGGGCTTCGCCGCGGCGCAGCCCGCGATCACCGAGTGGGCCGTGCAGATGGTGCGCACCACGGACCCGGGCTGCTACATCGCCGCGTGCGAGGCGCTCGCCTCGTTCGACATCCATGCCGAGCTGGGCCGGATCGGGGTGCCGACACTCGTCCTGGTCGGCTCCGACGACCAGGTCACCGGCCCCGCCGAGGCCCGCACCCTGGTAGCCGGAATACCGGACGCCCGCCTCGCCGTCGTACCCGGCGCCTCGCACCTGGTCCCCGTGGAGCAGCCCGCCGCGGTCACGGACCTTCTCGTACGGCACTTCTCCACCGCGTGGCAGCAGCCCGCTTACGACTCGTCCACCGGTCAGATGGCGGTCGAGGTGCCGCAGGCGAGCCCGGTCGTGGCCGCGCCGCAGCAGATGTCGCCGGTCGCCGAGATCGCCCCCGCCGTGCAGCCCGAGGCGGTCCTGGGCAGACCCGACCCGTACGACGCGGGCATCAAGGTCCGTCGCGAGGTGCTGGGGGACGCGCACGTCGACCGCGCGCTGGCCCAGGCCGACGAGTTCTCCGGGGACTTCCAGGAGTTCATCACCCGCTACGCGTGGGGCGAGATCTGGGACCGGCCCGGCCTCGACCGGCGCTCGCGCAGCTGTGTCACGCTCACCGCCCTGGTCGCGGGCGGCCACCTCGACGAACTCGCCTTCCACACCCGGGCCGCCCTGCGCAACGGCCTCACCCCGGTCGAGATCAAGGAGGTGCTCCTCCAGGCGGCCGTCTACTGCGGCGTACCGGCCGCGAACAGCGCCTTCAAGGTGGCCCAGCAGGTCATCCGCGAGGAGACCACCCCGCAGGAGTGAGCACGAGGAGCGAGCCCTCAAAGCCGGCCTCCAAAGCCAGCCTCCAAAGCCAGCCTCCAAAGCCGGCCTCCAATGTCGGCGCCAGAAACCGGCGCCAGGAGTGGAGCGCCCGGGATGAGAAGCAGGTGTGAGAACCCGCAGGCGCGCCTCCTGGAGTGAGCCCGCGCCCCCGCCCGGAGGCAGGATGGGAACCATGAAGCTCACCAAGAAGTCGCACGCCTGCGTCCGCCTGGAAAAGGACGGCCGCACGCTCGTCATCGATCCCGGCGTCTTCAGCGAAGAGGACGCCGCGGTCGGCGTGGACGCGGTCCTCATCACGCACGAGCACCCCGACCACTTCAGCGAGGGGCACCTGCGCGCCGGTCTGGAGGCCAACCCGGAGGCGGAGATCTGGACCCTGAAGTCCGTCGCCGACCAGCTCTCGGCCGCGTTCCCGGGCCGCGTCCACACCGTCGGCCACGGCGACACCTTCACCGCCGCGGGCTTCGACGTACAGGTCCACGGCGAACTGCACGCCGTGATCCACCCGGACATCCCGCGCATCACGAACGTCGGCTACCTCGTCGACGGCGGCCGCGTCTTCCACCCCGGCGACGCCCTCACCGTCCCCGACCACCCCGTCGAGACGCTGATGCTCCCCGTCATGGCCCCCTGGAGCAAGATCTCCGAGGTCATCGACTACGTCCGCGAGGTCAAGCCGCAGCGCGCGTACGACATCCACGACGCCCTGCTGACCGACCTCGCGCGTCCCATCTACGATCGCCAGATCGGCGCCCTGGGCGGCTCCGAGCACCTGCGGCTGGCACCGGGGGAGACCGCCGACCTCTGAGTGTCAGAGGTGCCCGGTAAGTTGTGGGCATGCGTATCGCCACCTGGAACGTGAACTCGATCACCGCCCGTCTCCCGAGGCTGCTGGCCTGGCTGGAGAGCAGCGGCACGGACGTGCTGTGCCTCCAGGAGGCCAAGGTCGCCGCCGAGAAGTTCCCGGTCACCGAGCTGCGCGAGCTGGGCTACGAGGCGGCGGTCCACGCGACCGGCCGGTGGAACGGCGTGGCGGTGATCTCCCGCGTAGGCCTCGAAGACGTCGTCAAGGGCCTGCCCGGCGACCCCGGCTACGACGGCGCCGCGGAGCCCCGAGCCATCTCCGCGACCTGCGGCCCGGTCCGCGTCTGGTCGGTCTACGTGCCGAACGGCCGCGAGGTGGACCACGCCCACTACGCGTACAAACTCCAGTGGTTCGAGGCCCTGAAGGCAGCAGTCGCGGGCGACGCGACCGGCAGCCGCCCGTTCGCGGTGCTGGGCGACTACAACGTGGCCCCGACGGACGACGACGTCTTCGACGTGGCCGCCTTCGAGGGCCTCACCCACGTCACCCCGGCCGAGCGCGCCGCCCTCGCCTCACTGCGCGAGGCCGGCCTCTCGGACGTCGTCCCGCGCCCCCTCAAGTACGACCACCCGTACACGTACTGGGACTACCGCCAGCTCGCCTTCCCCAAGAACCGCGGCATGCGCATCGACCTCGTCTACGGCAACGAGCCGTTCGCCAAGGCCGTCACCGACTCCTACGTGGACCGGGAGGAACGCAAGGGCAAGGGCGCCTCGGACCACGCCCCGGTGGTGGTCGACCTGGACGTGTAGCTCCTTCAGGGCGCGGGGAACTGCGCGACCAGCCACGGCGGCCCGCAGCTCAGGTACGACCCACCGCGAAGCGCCCCGCCCCGTACTTACAGCAGCCTCAGGTCCACAGACTCCGCGAGCGCAGCCAACCCCGCATCCCCCGGATGCAGATGATCCCCGCTGTCATAGGCGGGAAGCATCCGCGCAGGACGCTCCGGGTCCCGCAACACCGCATCGAAGTCGAGCACCCCGTCGAACCCGGACCCGCCCCCGCCCCGGATCCACTGGTTCACGGCAACCCGCTGGGCGTCAGCCGCAGCCGTACACCGCGCCTCCCCCTCGCAGGGCGCGATCGTCGCGACCAACACCCGCAGCCCACGCCCCCGCGCCCGCTCGGCGATCTCCCGCAGCCCGGCCACGACCTGCTCCGCACTCGCTCCCCAGCGGACGTCGTTGACCCCCTGGAAGACGACGACGGTACGCGCCGACGTCTGGGCGAGGACATCCCGGTCCAGGCGGTGCAGCGCGCTCACACCACCCGTGTCCGTGGAGACACCGTCGCCGGTGTAGCGGTCGCTCACCACACGGTTCGCCGAGATCCCATGGTTGAGGACCCCATAGCGCGGGACCCCACTCTGGTTCAGCAGCCGCCCGGCGAGCACATTGGGCCAGCGCCGGTTCGCGTCCCGCGTCGACTTCTCGCCGTCCGTGATCGAGTCGCCGAGCAGCACGACGGATCCGGGCCCGCCGCCCACGTCGACACCGGTCAGCAGCGGCCAGTTGGTGATCGTCGAGGTGTACGCGTCCGGGGCGCCGTCGCCGGCATGGTCGCCCGGCGCGCTGACGTACGACGTCTGGACGGCCAGGCTGTGCACGGGTGCCGCCGTCACCGTCCCGGGCAGATGGAAGCTCACGAGCAGATTGGCGTCCGCGGGCACGTCGAAGTCCAGCGGATCGCTGAACGCCTGTGCTCCCGCCGGGATCTCGGTGCCCGTCGCGCCCCGGAACGACAGCGGCACGGGCGCACCGCGCGGACTCGCGCCGGACGCCTGCACCGCCACCGTCGCGCTGCCGATCCGTACGGGCGTGGTGGCGAAGGTGTTGTCGAGCCGGATCCGTACCCGCGGCCCGCCCGCCGAGGTGTGCACCACGAGCCGCAGCGTCCGGTCCGTCCACGGCCCGACCGCCGGGTAGCCGGAGGCCGAGGCGGCCCAACTCCCGGCCCAGCCACGGGAGTCGGCGCGCACCGAGAGTGCGAACACATGGAGGTCTGTGTTGCGCGGCAGCTCCACCGACGCCACCTCGTGCCCCTGGACGAGCGGCACGGTCACGACGTACAGCCGTGCCTTCTCGGCGAGTTGACCGCCGGGTGTGTTGATGTGCGGCAGGGCCACGGCCTTGGTGGCGAGCGGGCCGCCGCGCCAGTCGGACGCGGTCAGCCGGTACGAGGAGCGCGAGCCGTTTGTATACCGCACCACCCCCGTACCGCTCTCCTCGCCGCCCCCCGTGCCCGCGACGAGGAAGGCGAGCGCGTCACCGCGGCCGCCGACCCGTACGGACTGGCCGTCGGCGCGTACGTTGTCGGGCTCGCCCGCGGCTCGGCGGGGCCAGGCCAGCCGGGCGCCCTGGACCGTCAGTGAGCGCCCGGGCGTCCAGCCCGCGGCGGTCAGGTCCTGCGCCGACAGGGAGCCGCCCGAGCCGTCGAAGTCCGCCTCACGGGGCCGTGCGTCGTCGCTGACCGCGGTGTTGTCGAAGTGCCGCTCCAGCGGCAGCGTCCGCTCCTTGGCGGGCACCGCGGCCGCCTCGGACACCGCGGGCGACTCGGCCGTGGCGGCCGTCGCGGTCGTCGCAGGAACTGTCACCACCGCCGAGAGCAGAGCGAGAACGACGGTCGTACCCCAGACACGTCGGCGCACACCGACTCCTCCCACTTACGACTCACGGACCAACGGCTCACGAACCGTTCGGGCACGGTTCACGGACGAGGTGACAGGTGCACCGTGAAGCTAAGGAGGCGGCAGGGACTCGTCAATGATCCGGGCGCGAACTCGGCGCGAACTCCCTGGGAACAGGCGTTCCGCGTGCCCTGTGGTGCGCCGGGCGACAGAGATGACAGGCTGGGTGTATGAACATCCCTTTCCTGGGCAACTGGCGCAAGAGGCGGGGCCCTGCCGGAGGAGTCGCGGTCTTCTCCGACAGTGAGAGCGACCGCGAGGGGGTGGCCGAACTGCTGTCCGAGTGCGAACTGCTGCGCTCCCAGGCTCATCAGGCGGGGGTCGAACTCGACGACTCCGCGGCCTCGTTGGAGGCGCTGGACCAGTTGGTGCCGCGCTGGCGGGACGACGAGGAGAGCCTGCCCTGGCTGGGCAACGACGCCGGCCTCTATCTCGGCACGGTCATCGTGCGCACGGTCCCCGGCGCGGTCTGGGACATCTGGCCGGGCGGCCAGCCGGTCGTACGACTGGCCTCCGGCCGTGAGTTCGACGTGGTCGCCGTCGGTCACGAGTGGGCAGCCAGTGGTGCTCCCGAACTCTCCCAGCTGTACGCCGAGGTCGCGGAGGCGTAAGGTTCTGGCCCTGGCTGGCGCCTTAAATACGGCTAATGCCCGAAAAGTGCGTGTCGGGTATTAACTCCACTCTTGTGTGGATAGCTTGCGGGAATCGCGACACAGCTGAGAGTGGGTAGGGCTGAGGATGGCCGTCGATCCGTTGATCGAGCTGCGTGACGTCAACAAGTACTTCGGGGAACTGCATGTCCTCCAGGACATCAACCTCACCGTCGGCAAGGGGGAGGTGGTCGTGGTCATCGGCCCTTCGGGGTCGGGGAAGTCGACTCTGTGCAGGGCCATCAACAGGCTGGAGACGATCCGTTCGGGGGAGATCAGGCTCGACGGGAAGCTGCTGCCGGAGGAGGGCAAGGATCTCGCCATGCTCCGCGCCGAGGTCGGGATGGTCTTCCAGGCGTTCAACCTCTTCGCGCACAAGACGGTCCTGCAGAACGTCTCGCTCGGTCAGATCAAGGTCCGCGGCCGCAAGAAGGCCGATGCCGACAAACGCTCGCTCGAACTCCTGGACCGCGTGGGCCTCGTCTCGCAGGCCCCGAAGTACCCTGCCCAGCTTTCCGGCGGCCAGCAGCAGCGCGTGGCCATCGCCCGTGCCCTCGCCATGGACCCCAAGGCGCTCCTCTTCGACGAGCCGACCTCGGCACTCGACCCGGAGATGATCAACGAGGTCCTGGAGGTGATGCAGCAGCTCGCGCGCGAGGGCATGACCATGGTGGTCGTCACCCACGAGATGGGCTTCGCCCGCTCGGCCGCGAACCGTGTCGTCTTCATGTCCGACGGCCGCATCGTCGAGGACCGCACCCCCGAGGAGTTCTTCACCAACCCGCGCAGCGACCGCGCCAAGGACTTCCTGTCGAAGATCCTCAAGCACTGAGCGGGGGGAGCGAGATCATGATCACACTCCCGCCGCCACTCCCGTTCCCATCCCAACTCCACGCCCACGGAACGGAGTTGATTCCGCTGCCCGGCTCCACCGCCGAGTCCCTCCGGGCCGACGGGCCGACCGCATCGAACCTCGACTACGATATGCCGTTCACTGCCGTGGTGATGGGGACAGAGGCCGTGGACACCACCCCGGCCGAACCAGGGACGCTGCTGCCGGGCACGCGGTAGCGAGGGGCAATGGCCCGCCCGGCAGCAGCCGGAGATCACTGCTCGCGCAGCGGTACCGACACGTACGACTGGTCGGCCGCGGGCGAGGAGAAGGTCAGCTGCGCGCCGGTCGGGTTGTGCTCGATGTAGAGCGGGTCCACCGTGTCGACCACTAGGGCGAGTCGATGCCCTGCCGGGACGTCGTAGGCCGTGGAGAACAACTCCAGGTCGACGCCGAACGGCTTGCCGGGCGTCTGCCCGTGGAAGGTGTACGGCGCGTTGCTGACCAGCTTGCCGAGGCCGAGCGGGCCCACGTCGTAGAGGTACGCGACGAGGGTGCCGCTCTCCTTGGTGCTCGTGAGGGTTGTGTGCAATTTCGTGGTGCCGCGCACCCGTTGGGCGCTCGCGTACTTCTCCGACTGCCAGACAGCCGCGTACCGGCGCGGCAGCAGCGGGATCGACGCCACCGGCGGCAGCTGTGCGAGCTGGTCGAGGATGCTGGAGAGGAAGATGATCCCGCCGTCCGCGCCCGAGTTGACGTTCGCGCGGATCGTGGTGGAGCCCGCGAGGGCGATCTTCTTGCGTGTCGCGCCGACCGACTTCCAGTCCGGGTAGCCCTCGTAGCCGCCGGTGGAACGGGACTTGAGCTGTACCGGCTGCTCGCGGTCTATGCCGTTGTCCACGCCCTTGAGGTAGTGGTCGAACCAGCGGCTCGTGTCCGTCCACACATCGTTCGGGAGTCCGAAGAGGCCGGTCACCTCGGCGGTGGCGTGGTCGCCCGGCCGGTACTCCAGCCGCTTCGGGACGGTCAACCGCTCGTAGAACTCGGCGTATTGGTTGGGCGGGAAGATCGTGTCCCCCCAGCCGTTGGCGAGCAGGACCGCCGCGCCGTTCTTGTTGAGCTGGTCGACATAGGTCGAGGGGGAACGTTTCTTCCCCCAGGCGATCAGCTCCTGCTCCTTGGAGAGGTTGGAGGCGAAGAAGTCCTTGAAGATCTGCTGGAGTTCGGCGCTGGGGCGGCCGGTGATCTGTCCGGCGCCGTTCAGCAGGGCGGCGGCCTGGGAGTGCTGGGTGCGGCCCGAGTAGATCGAGTCGATGAGGTCGGCCCAGCCGCTGAGGGACGCGACGGCCTTGACGCGCTTGTCGTGCGCGGCGGCGAGCAGGCTGATGCCGGCGCCGTACGAGACGCCCGCCATGCCGATGTTCCGGGCGTCGGACGGGGTGTTGGCGAGGGCCCAGTCGATGACCTTCGACGCGTCGGCTATGTCGGGTGGACCCGCTACTTCTATCTCTCCGCCCGACTGCCAGAAGCCGCGGACGTTGTAACTGACCACCACATAGCCGGAGTCGGCGAGTTTCTGGGCCTGGGCGAGGTACTCGACCTGGGGCAGGCCCCAGCTCGTGGGCAGCACGATGAGCGGGTAGGCGCGGGAGGCGTCGGCGTTCGCGGGCATGACGACGTTGGCCTTGAGGACGGTGCCGCCGTCCCCGGTGATGTCGACGAACCGGACGGCGGCGGGCGCCGCCTGCGCGGCGGGGGCGAGCCCGAGAGCCGTGCCGGCGATCAGCGTCGCCGAGACGACACCTACGGCGGTGGTACGCAGGGCCTTGCGCGGGTGTCCCACAGGTCACTCCTCACACGTGTAAGTGCCAAAGTGACCCGACGGTAACCTCGTTGGCTTACCGCAAGTAACCCGTCGGTAAGTTACGCGCGAGTAACGATTGTTGAAATGTGTTGAAACCTAGGAGGCGCGGTGGCTGCTCCGTGCGGGAACCGCAGGCAGTGCGGTCTGTGAGGCGCGAGTGACGTCCGCGACGAGCTCGACCACATCCGGCCCATACGCCTGGGAGTTCACGACCTTCAGGAGGATCACGAAGGAGTTGTTGCCGTGTTTGCGCGCCAGCCGTTCGTGGTTGCGGGCGACATAGCGGGTCGCGGCCTGGTTGGTGATCGCGCGCTGGCCGCAGAAGAGGAACACGGGCCGTGCCGTGTTGCCCGCCGTGAGTCGGGCGAGGATCACGTACTCGCCCTTGCCGGGCTCCAGCCGGTAGCGCTCGCTGCCTATCTGGAACGCGCCGCGGTCCGGGCCCGGTTCGGGGTCGACGTTGACGCGGATGCCCGGAAGCAGCGAGTGCAGATGCGCGGCCATGCGCCGGTTCGACGACGGCCCGCCCACGCAGAACTCCGTGCGCTCCCCGAAGCCCTGCTGCGCCGCGTCGTGCGCGATCACCTGGGCGTGGGCGCCGCAGTCCTTGATCAGGGCGGAGAGTTCGAGCAGCGCGAAGACGTCATGGCGCATCACCGAGAGTTCCGGGCCGCCGGCCTCGCGGTTGACCACCAGGAGCGACTCGGAGTTGTCGGGCAGGCCGAAGAAGGCCTGCTTGCGGCGCAGCTTGCGCTTCCACAGGTACGTACGGGCGAGCCAGCCCAGCGCGGCGCTGAGGCCGGCCGCGACCACGCCGAGGACGATGTTGCGCACGTCGTCATTCATGGGCGCGCATGCTAGCGGGCACCTGCACCGGTGTTCGAGAGGGACCTGACGCGGCCATGCCGAGGAAGTTACGCTGCGCAGACGGTCGTTTACTGGAGGTACGGATGGGGCGCTCGGGCGCGCGGAGTCTGGCTGTGGTGGCGGTTTCGGCCGCGGTGATGTCGGTGGGGGCGGCACCCCCCTCCTCAGGATCTTCCGGGGGCTCGGGTCCGGCCGAGAAGGTGCCGGTCGCCGTCGGGTACGGCGGGGCCGTCGCGAGCGTGGACGCGGACGCCTCGGCCGCCGGGATCGAGATCCTCCGCAAGGGCGGCAACGCGGTGGACGCGGCCGTCGCCACGGCGGCCGCCCTCGGCGTCACCGAGCCGTACTCTTCGGGCATCGGCGGGGGCGGCTACTTCGTCTACTACGACGCCAAGTCCCGTACGGTGCGGACGATCGACGGCCGTGAGACGGCACCCCTGACGGCCGACTCGGGGCTCTTCCTGGAGAACGGGCAGCCGATTCCGTTCGCCGACGCCGTGACCAGCGGTCTGGGCGTGGGCACGCCTGGGACGCCCGCCACCTGGCAGAAGGCGCTGGACAGCTGGGGCAGCAAGCGGCTCGGATCGCTGCTGAAGCCCGCGGAGCGGCTCGCGCGCGACGGGTTCACCGTCGACGCCACGTTCCGCTCGCAGACCCAGTCCAACGAGGCGCGGTTCCGGAACTTCCCCGACACGGCCGAGCTGTTCCTGCCGGGCGGTGCGCTGCCGGTGGTCGGCTCGACGTTCAAGAACCCCGATCTGGCCCGTACGTACGAGGAGTTGGGCCGCAAGGGCGTCGGTGCGCTCTATCGCGGGGAACTGGCCAAGGACATCGTCGCCACGGTGAACAAGCCGCCGGTGGACCCGGCCTCCGGCTACCACGCGCGCCCCGGCCAGCTGTCCCTGAAGGACCTGGCGAAGTACGAGGCGAAGCGGCAGGCGCCCACGAAGACCTCGTACCGCGGATTGAACGTCTACTCGATCGCGCCCTCGTCCTCCGGTGGCACCACGGTCGGTGAGGCCCTCAACATCCTTGAGAACACCGACCTTTCGAAGGCAACGGACGTCCAGTACCTGCACCGCTTCATCGAGGCGAGCCGGATCGCCTTCGCGGACCGGGGGCGCTGGGTGGGCGACCCGGCCTTCGAGGACGTACCGACGAAGGAACTCCTCTCGCAGAAGTACGCCGACTCGCGCGAGTGCCTCATCAAGGACGACGCGGTGCTGACGAGCCCGCTGGCGCCCGGCGATCCGCGCGATCCGGCGGCGTGCGCGGCCGGTGGCACGGCCGCGCCGACGACGTACGAGGGCGAGAACACGACGCATCTGACGGCGGCCGACAAGTGGGGCAACGTCGTCGCGTACACCCTCACCATCGAGCAGACCGGCGGCAGCGGGATCACCGTCCCCGACCGGGGCTTCATCCTCAACAACGAGCTGACGGACTTCTCCTTCGCACCGGCGAGCCCGGCCGTGCACGACCCGAACCTGCCCGGTCCTGGCAAGCGCCCGCGCTCGTCGATCTCGCCGACGATCGTCCTCGACGCTCACGCCAAGCCGGTGGTGGCGCTGGGCTCGCCCGGCGGCGCGACCATCGTCACGACGGTCCTCCAAACGCTGACCGGGTTCGTCGACCGGGGCCTCCCGCTCGTCGACGCGATCGCCGCCCCGCGTGCCAGCCAGCGCAACCAGACGACCACCGAGCTCGAACCGGGCCTGTGGAACAGCCAGTTGAGGACCCAGTTGGAGTCGCTGGGCCACGGCTTCCGGCAGAACCCGGAGATCGGCGCGGCGACCGGCGTCCAACGCCTCCCGAACGGCAAGTGGCTGGCGGCGGCCGAGACCGTACGCCGGGGCGGCGGGTCGGCGATGGTGGTGCGGCCGGCGCCGTAGGCAGCGGGCCGTCACATCCGTGAGAGCTCGGCAAGAGGGCGGCAGGAGGGCGGCAGCGGGTCAGCCGGTCAGCGGGCTGTCAGGATGCGCGGCCCCGCGTCCGTGATGGCCACCGTGTGTTCCGCGTGGGCCGCCCGGGTGCCGTCGTTCGTGCGGAGGGTCCAGCCGTCGGCGGCCGCGTGGTACTCGTCGGTGCCGCCGGCGATGAGCATCGGCTCGATGGCGAGGGCCATGCCGTGCCGGAGGGGCAGGCCGCGGCCGGGCCGCCCCTCGTTCGGGACGGGCGGGTCCTCGTGCATACGGCGGCCTATGCCGTGGCCGCCGAAGCCGTCCGGAATGCCGTACCCCGCCGAGCGGCACACCGTGCCGATCGCGTGCGCGATGTCGCCGATGCGGTTGCCGACGACGGCCGCCTCGATGCCCGCCGCGAGGGCCCGCTCGGCGGTCTCGACGAGGTGCAGGTCGGCGGGACGCGGTGTGCCGACCACGAAGCTGATCGCCGAGTCGCCCACCCAGCCGCCGAGCTCGGCGCCGAAGTCGATCGAGACCAGGTCGCCGTCGCGCAGCCGGTAGCCGGTCGGGATGCCGTGCACGATCGCGTCGTTCACGGAGGCGCAGATGACAGCAGGGAAGGGCACGGGAGCGAACGAGGGCCGATAGCCGAGGAAGGGTGAGCCCGCGCCCGCGTCCCGCAGGACCTGGTGGGCGACCTCGTCCAGTTCCAGGAGCGAGACGCCCACGCCGGCGGCCTCCCGCACCGCCGTGAGGGCCCGTGCCACGACCTGGCCCGCTTCGTACATCGCGTCGATAGACGTGTCCGTCTTCAGTTCCACCATGCCAATTACTATACCGGTCGAGGTGTGTGCGGTGGCCTCCGCCCGCCTATTCAAATAACGGTCGCCGGTACTAGGGTGGGCGCATGGTGCGAACCCCGCTGACCCCCGAAGAGCATGAACGCGGCGAGCGGCTCGGCAGGCTGCTGCGTGAGGCCCGCGGTGGCCGCAGCATGGTGGAGATCGCCGCGAGTGCGGGCATCTCCGCCGAGACCCTCCGCAAGATCGAGACCGGCCGCGCGCCGACCCCGGCCTTCTTCACGGTGGCGGCGCTGGCGCGGGTGCTGGGTCTCTCGATGGACGAGATCGCAGGCAGTTGTGCACTCGCTCCGGCGTGATGCGCGGGTGACACCCCGTCATGTCCAGGGTTCCTCACGTCACGTTCCGGGTCAGTAACCGCACTCTGCGTCCGGGTCGAAAACTCGTTGTAGCCATTCCGTAACACGAACGGTGTTTTCTATCGAACCGGAGTACTCCAGTCTGGCGTGGGGTGAAGGCAATGGCGGTGGAACAACTCCCGGGCCAGGTGCGGGAGTTCGCGCAGTATCTCAATGGCCTGCTGTCCCGGCTCGACCAGGGCGGCGGCTGGTGCGGCGTGTTCTGGCAGCGCGACCCCGAGGGGATGCGGGCCTGTCTGGACGGCACGGAGGTGCCGCCCTGGGACGTCGTGCAGGCGCTCCTCCAGGACGTCGCCGCGGAGTTCGGCGACCGGGCCGCCGCCCAGGAGTCCGACCGGGCGCGGGCGCTGCACGGCGCGTCGCTGGCCGCGTACGACGGGCGGCCCGGTGGCCGTGACTCTCTCAGTGACCGCCTCGACGTCATGCTCCGCGAACAGCGCTACGCCGCCGAACGGCTCTCGGAACTCGACCGCTCGCTCCGTACGGCCACTGGCCCGGAAGAGGCCGAGTCCTACCGCATCGACCTGGCCTGGGCCCGCGACGACCACGACCGCGCGACGGCCCGCTGCACCGAACTCCGTTCCCGCATGGACGAGTTGGACCGACGCGCGGTCGGCGGCCGGGCGCAGGGGGCACTGACCATCCCGCCCGGCGAAATCGGCACCGACGTCTTCTGGGACGAAGAGCCCCGGAACGACCGGAACGACGGCGGGACCGGCGGGCCGTCCACCGGGCGCGGGGGCCCGCAGCGCCCCGCGCCGGACGAGGACGACTGGCCGGACCTCTGGCGCGACGCGTCCGCGGAACGGGCCGCAGGGCAGGCCGCCAGGCAGGCGGCCGAACAGAGCGCCTGGCAGGCCACGGCACCCGCTCCCGAGACCTCCCCGCACCCCACGGCCGCCCAGGAGGACGAGCGGGCAGCCCCCGAACCTCCCGAGCCCGTAAAGGCCCGCGCCCCCAAGCAGCGCTCGAAGCGCCGTGCGCGCGGCAGCGCCCGGTTCGCCGGGATGATGGACGAGGACGCCGCCGCGGCTGCCGCACCGGCCATGCCCGTGCCCTCCACCGCGGAGCCCACGCTGCGCGGAGCCCGCTTCGCCGGAGCCGCCGAGGAGCCCGCGCGGCCGAAGCAGCGGCGTGAGCCCCTGGACGACGAGGCGCGCCGGACCACCGTCCAGACCGTCGAGCGGCTCGTCCGGCTGCGGCGCGAGGGCCACAGCGGCGAGGCGCACGCCGTACTGGTCGAGGCGGCCTACTGGCCCGCCGCCCGATTCCCGCTCCTCGCCGCAGAGCTCCACCGCGCGGGCCTGGGCGCCGACTGGGCCACCCTCCTCTGGGAGGCCGCCTCCCTGCCCGCCGACCGCCTGGTCGCCGCCGCCGACGCGCTCGCGGTGGCGGGACGCACCGCGGACGGCGACCAGATGCTCCGCCAGGGCGTCGTGCGCCCCGCCCCCGAAATAGGCGAGGCGGTACTGGGCCTGGTCGGGGAGGACCGCCACCGCGAGGTCCGGGCCCTCCTTGACGCGTACGTCCGCATCCGCACGCCCGAAGAGGCCGCCCGCAGCGTCGAGACCGACCCGCCCCGCCTCATCCCCCTCCTCCTCGAAGCGGCCCGCCACGTCTCACAGCAACGCCACTGGGACCTGATCCACGCCTTGAGGGTGGCGGGTTACACGGCGTGAGCCGACCTGGACCGGGGAATGGTTCACCTTCCAAGGCTTCGGCCCAACATCTCAGGTGCGCGGGCCTGTGACATTGTGCGGCTCCGCCGCGCGGGCGCGACCAGCCCACGACCACCGGCACTCACCCACTCACCGTCACCCACCCCCACCCCCTCGCTAACCCACGAGGGTAGGAAACAAGATCGACTCAGCCGGTTAACGACGATGGTCTTGCCCAGCGCAGCGCCTCCGCCTACTTTCGGGGCTCTACGCCCACCATCTACGGGCGTAGAAGCTCTCTGACGTCCCGTCGAAGGAGCAGCTCATGGCCAACGTCGTACGCGCCGCTCTGGTCCAGGCCACCTGGACCGGCGACACCGCATCCATGGTCGCCAAGCACGAGGAGCACGCCCGCGAGGCGGCCCGTCAGGGTGCGAAGATCATCGGATTCCAGGAAGTCTTCAACGCCCCCTATTTCTGCCAGGTCCAGGAGCCGGAGCACTACCGCTGGGCGGAACCGGTACCGGACGGCCCCACCGTCACCCGCATGCAGGAGCTGGCCCGCGAGACCGGCATGGTCGTCGTGGTCCCGGTCTTCGAGGTCGAACAGTCCGGCTTCTACTTCAACACGGCCGCGGTGATCGACGCCGACGGCACGTACCTCGGCAAGTACCGCAAGCACCACATCCCCCAGGTCAAGGGTTTCTGGGAGAAGTACTACTTCAAACCGGGCAACCTCGGCTGGCCGGTCTTCGACACCGCGGTCGGCAAGGTCGGCGTCTACATCTGCTACGACCGGCACTTCCCGGAGGGCTGGCGCCAGCTCGGCCTGAACGGCGCGCAGCTCGTCTACAACCCGTCGGCGACCTCCCGGGGCCTGTCCGCCCACCTCTGGCAGCTGGAGCAGCCGGCCGCGGCCGTCGCCAACGAGTACTTCATCGCCGCGATCAACCGTGTCGGCGAGGAGGAGTACGGGGACAACGACTTCTACGGGACGTCGTACTTCGTCGACCCGCGCGGCCAGTTCGTCGGGGAGACCGCGAGCGACAAGAGCGAGGAGCTCGTCGTCCGCGACCTCGACTTCGACCTGGTCGAGGAGGTCCGCCAGCAGTGGGCCTTCTACCGGGACCGCCGCCCCGACGCCTACGAAGGGCTGGTGCAGCCGTGACGACAGACGCCTCCCAGGGCCAGGCCCACGGCTCGGCCAAGCACCTGTACCAGCGCCACCAGGCCGTCCTCCCCGACTGGCTCGCCGTCTACTACGCCGACCCGATCGAGCTCACGCACGGGGAGGGCCGTCACGTCTGGGACGCCGAGGGCAACAAGTACCTCGACTTCTTCGGCGGCATCCTCACCACGATGACCGCGCACGCCCTGCCCGAGGTGACGAAGGCCGTCAGCGAGCAGGCCGGCCGGATCATCCACTCCTCCACGCTGTATCTGAACCGGCCGATGGTGGACCTGGCCGAGCGGATCGCCAAGCTGTCGGGCATCCCGGACGCGCGCGTGTTCTTCACGACCTCCGGCACGGAGGCCAACGACACGGCCCT
Source organism: Streptomyces sp. NPDC033178 (assembly GCF_055577685.1). Lineage (NCBI taxonomy): Bacteria > Bacillati > Actinomycetota > Actinomycetes > Kitasatosporales > Streptomycetaceae > Streptomyces > Streptomyces sp. NPDC033178. Next base: position 692,679 of record NZ_JBVIPT010000003.1, on the reverse strand, counting down.
GCTGCTGGCCACCGCGTACCGCCGCAGCAACCAGATCCTGGCGATGCGCAACAGCTACCACGGCCGCTCGTTCACCGCGGTCGGCATCACCGGCAACAAGGGCTGGTCGCCGACCAGCCTCTCGCCCCTCCAGACGCTCTACGTGCACGGCGGCGTCCGCACCCGCGGCCCGTACGCCGATCTCGACGACGCCGGCTTCATCGCGGCCTGCGTCGCCGACCTGGAGGACCTGCTCGGCCATGTCCGCCCGCCCGCGGCCCTGATCGCCGAACCCATCCAGGGGGTCGGCGGCTTCACCGCACCACCGGACGGCCTGTACGCGGCGTTCCGCGAGGTCCTCCAGGAGCGCGGCATCCTCTGGATCGCCGACGAGGTACAGACCGGCTGGGGCAGGACCGGCGACAACTTCTGGGGCTGGCAGGCGCACGGCCAGAACGGTCCGCCGGACATGCTGACCTTCGCCAAGGGCATCGGCAACGGCATGTCCATCGGCGGTGTCGTCGCCCGCGCCGAGGTCATGAACTGCCTGGACTCCAACTCCATCTCGACGTTCGGTGGCACCCAGATCACCATGGCCGCGGGCCTCGCCAACCTCACGTACCTCCTGGAACACGATCTCCAGGGCAACGCGCGCCGTGTCGGCGGCCTGCTCATCGAGCGGCTGCGGGCCATCGCGGCGCAACTGCCGGGCGTACGGGAGGTCCGGGGCCGGGGTCTCATGATCGGCATCGAGCTGGTGAAGCCCGGCACGGATCAGGCCGACCCGGACGCGGCCGCCGCCGTGCTCGAAGCGGCCCGCGAGGGAGGCCTGTTGATCGGCAAGGGCGGCGGGCACAACACCAGCGTCCTGCGCATCGCCCCACCGCTGTCTCTCACCGTCGCGGAGGCCGAGGAGGGCGCCGCGATCCTGGAGCGCGCTCTGCGGAGCACTCAGTTCTGAGGCACTCGGTTCTGAGGCACTTGGTTCTGACGGTCAGTCAGTTCTGGGGAGCAGTCAGTTCCGAGGAGCGTTCAGCAACGCAAGATTGAAGGTTCGCCGCATGTCCACCGCCTTGGAACCCGCCCTGTCTGTCCGTCAGGTCCTCGCCCTGGAGCGGGTGCTCGCCGGGGAACCCGAGGTGGTGGCCGGCGCGAGCCAGCTCGACCGGCCCGTGCGCTGGGTGCACGTCGCCGAGGCCGCCGACGTCGGCGTGATGCTCAGCGGCGGCGAGATGGTCCTCACCACCGGGGTGCTGCTCGCGGGCGACCCGGAGGCCCAGGCCGAGTACATCCGCTCCCTGTACCGCGCGGAGGCCTCGGCCGTCGTCCTCGGACTCGGCCGGGCCTTCCCGACCCCGCCCGAGGTGATGCGCCGGGCGGCCGAGCGGTGCGGGCTGCCGATGGTGGTCCTGCACCGCCCGTTCCCCTTCGCGGAGTTGACCGAAGAGGTCCAGTCCCGGCTCGTACGGAGGAAGTTCGCGGCCGTCAGCCTTTCGGAGTCCGTCCGGACGGCGCTGACCGGGCTCATCACGGCGGGCGCTCCGCTGCAGCGGATGCTCGACGAGATCGCCTCGCACAGCGCGTGCCCCGTCGTCGTCACCAACCTCGCCCACCGCGTCCTCGCCACGGCGGGGGAGCGGTCCGCGGTCGACGACGTGCTGCGCGACTGGGAGCGCATCGCGCGGCAGGCCGGCGGCAGCGAGGGCGACGGCTGGGTTCGCGCCGAACTGGGCGGACGCGGCGAACGCTGGGGCCGCATCGTGCTGTGCGGCTACCGCGGCGACGCCGCCACCGGACGGCTGCTCGCCGACCGCGGGGCCGAGGCACTGGTCCTGCACCGCATGCTCGGCGGCACCGTGCACTCCTGGGAGGAGCAGTCCGCCGAGAGCCTGCTCACCGACCTCGTCTCCGGAGTCGTACCGGCCCGTCAACTGCTGCCCCGGGCCCGGGCGGCCGGACTGCCGGTCAACCGCCGGACGTTCGTGCCCCTGGTCGTACGGGACACGGAGGCGGCCCAACTCGACCGCGTACTGCGCCTGTTGGGGCTCCCCGGGCTCGTCGCAGAGCTGGCCGACGGGGTCATCGCCGTACTGCTGAGCCTGGCCAGGGACCAGGACGCCGAGGCGCTCGCCGCCCACTTCGCCACCCGGCTGCGTACGGAGTCCGGTGTCGGTGTCGCGGACGGCGGCAAGGCGGTCGTCGTCGCGGCGGCGGACGCGCGGACCGGGTGGGACGACGTGCCCGCCGGGCTGCGCGAGGCCCAGCACGTGGCCGACGCCGTCGCCGAGAGCCCCGCGGGGCTCGACCTGCCGGTCGTGGTGCGGCTGCGGGACGTGCATCTGCGCGGGCTGGTCCGGCTGCTGCGGGACGACCCGCACGTCCAGTCGTTCGCCGAGCGCGAGCTGGACGGGCTGCTGTGCGGGGCCGACGCCGAGTCGGAGCTGCTGCCCGTGCTGCGGACGTATCTCGCCACCGGCCGCAACAAGTCGCGCACCGCACAGCTCCACCACGTCTCGCGACCCGCGCTGTACCGGCGGCTGGAGGCGATAGAGGCGCGGCTGCGGGTCGACCTCGACGACTTCGAGCAGGCAGCCTCCGTGCACATCGCCCTCCTCGCGCACGACGCGCAACAAGGCTGAGACTCTCGACGCGCAACAGCTCCGAAACATGGGAAGACCTGGGAAAACGGTGGTGAAACATGGGCCTTGGCAAGGGTGACACCGTGGAACGCCACACGCCCTCAGACGTGACACGCTGCAACTCAAAGCCGCTCGCTGGTCTTCCTAAGCTCGCCGCACACCGAGCGACCGGAGGTCCCGATGAGCAGAGTGATCCGCGCCGCCGTCTTCCAGACCGCATGGACGGGCGACAAGGAATCGATGATCCAGGTCCACGAGCAGGCGGCCCGCGACGCGGCCGCACAGGGTGCTCAGGTCCTGTGCTTCCAGGAGCTGTTCTACGGGCCCTATTTCTGCCAGGTCCAGGACAAGGCGTTCTACGAGTACGCCGAACAGATCCCCGAGGGCCCGATCGTCCAGCGCTTCCAGGCGCTCGCCAGGGAACTGGGCATCGTCCTCGTACTGCCGATGTACGAGGAGGAGCAGCCCGGCGTCCTCTACAACACCGCGGCGGTGATCGACGCCGACGGTTCGTACCTCGGCAAGTACCGCAAGCACCACATCCCGCAGGTCGAGGGCTTCTGGGAGAAGTTCTACTTCCGCCCCGGCAACGCCGGTTGGCCGATCTTCGACACGGCGGTCGGCAAGGTCGGCGTCTACATCTGCTACGACCGGCACTTCCCGGAGGGCTGGCGCGCCCTGGGTCTTGCCGGGGCCGAGATCGTCTTCAACCCGTCGGCCACCTCGCGCGGACTGTCCGCCTACCTCTGGCAGTTGGAGCAGCCGGCCGCGGCCGTCGCCAACGAGTACTTCGTGGGTGCCATCAACCGTGTGGGTGTGGAGGAGCTGGGCTCCAACGACTTCTACGGCACCTCGTACTTCGTGGACCCGGAGGCCCAGTTCGTCGGGGAGGTGGCGAGCGACAAGGAGACCGAACTCGTCGTCCGCGACCTGGACATGGCCAAGCTCCGAACGGTCCGCGACCGCTGGCAGTTCTACCGCGACCGCCGCCCCGAGGCGTACGAGCCGCTGACGGCTCCCTGACCGGGGATCACGTCGGAGGCTCCCCGCGCCCCGGGTTTTTTAGGGGCGCGGGGCTGCGACATCATGCGGCTCCGCCGCGTGGGCGCGACCAGCCACGACGCACCCGCACGTGCCCACATGCACCGCACGCGTTCCACCGGGGTGCCACGACAGGAGAGGAAACCATGAGCAGCCGTACAGTCATCCGCGGTGGCCTAGTGATCACCGCGTCGGACGAACTCCACGCGGACGTCCTGGTAGAGGACGGCCGCATCGCCGCCCTCGCCGCGAGCGGCACCCCCGCCGCGGAGGCCTGGACGGCCGAGCGGACCATCGACGCCACCGGGAAGTACGTGATCCCGGGCGGCGTCGACGCCCACACCCACATGGAGCTGCCGTTCGGCGGCACCTTCGCCTCCGACTCCTTCGAGACGGGCACCCGGGCCGCGGCCTGGGGCGGCACGACCACGATCGTCGACTTCGCGGTGCAGAGCGTCGGCCACTCGCTGCGCGAGGGCCTCGACGCCTGGAACGCCAAGGCCGACGGCAAGTGCGCCATCGACTACGCCTTCCACATGATCGTCTCCGACGTGAACCAGGACACGCTCAAGGAGATGGACCTGCTGGTCGAGGAGGGCGTCACCTCCTTCAAGCAGTTCATGGCCTACCCCGGCGTCTTCTACAGCGACGACGGCCAGATCCTGCGCGCCATGCAGCGCTCCGCCGAGAACGGCGGACTGATCATGATGCACGCGGAGAACGGCATCGCGATCGACGTGCTGGTGGAGCAGGCGCTGGCCAGGGGCGAGACCGACCCGCGCTATCACGGCGAGGTCCGCAAGGCCCTCCTCGAAGCCGAGGCCACCCATCGCGCCATCAAGCTCGCCCAGGTCGCCGGAGCCCCCCTGTACGTCGTGCACGTCTCGGCGCAGCAGGCGGTCGCCGAGCTGGCACGCGCACGCGACGAGGGCCTGAACGTCTTCGGCGAGACCTGCCCGCAGTACCTGTTCCTGTCGACCGACAACCTCGCGGAGCCCGACTTCGAGGGCGCCAAGTACGTGTGCTCGACTCCGCTGCGGCCCAAGGAGCACCAGGCCGCCCTGTGGCGGGGCCTGCGGACCAACGACCTCCAGGTCGTCTCCACCGACCACTGCCCCTTCTGCTTCGTCGGCCAGAAGGAGCTGGGCCGCGGCGACTTCTCGAAGATCCCCAACGGTCTCCCGGGTGTCGAGAACCGCATGGACCTGCTCCACCAGGCCGTCGTCGACGGACACATCTCGCGCCGCCGCTGGATCGAGATCGCCTGCGCCACCCCCGCCCGGATGTTCGGCCTGTACCCGAAGAAGGGCACGATCGCGCCGGGCGCCGACGCGGACGTCGTCATCTACGACCCGCACGCCGAGCAGGTCATGTCCGCCGAGACGCACCACATGAACGTCGACTACTCGGCGTACGAGGGCAAGCGCACCACCGGCCGCGTCGAGACGGTCCTCTCGCGCGGCGAACTCGTCATCACCGAGCGGGAGTTCACCGGGCGCGCCGGGCACGGCGTCTACACCCCCCGCTCCACCTGTCAGTACCTTCTCTGAGCGACTAGGAGTGGCGCCATGGACTTCGGACTCGTCCTGCAGACCGACCCCCCTGCCTCCCGCGTCATCAGCCTGATGAAACGGGCCGAGCGCAACGGCTTCACGTACGGCTGGACGTTCGACTCCGCCGTGCTCTGGCAGGAGCCGTTCGTGATCTACAGCCAGATCCTCTCCAACACCACGAAGCTGAAGGTCGGCCCGATGGTGACGAACCCGGGCACCCGCACCTGGGAGGTCACCGCCTCGACCTTCGCCACGCTCAACGACATGTTCGGCAACCGCACGGTCTGCGGTATCGGGCGCGGCGACTCGGCGATGCGCGTGGCCGGCCGCAAGCCCAACACGCTCGCCCGGATCAGCGAGGCCATGAAGGTCATCCGGGCGCTGGGACGCGGTGACGAGGCGGACCTCGGCGGCACGGTGATCAAGTTCCCGTGGATCAAGCCGGGCGCCGAACTCCCCGTCTGGATGGCCGCGTACGGCCCCAAGGCGCTGAAGATGACCGGTGAGGAGGCCGACGGCTTCATCCTCCAGCTCGCCGACCTCTACCTGACCGAGTACATGGTCAAGGCCGTGAAGACCGCGGCGGCCGAGGCCGGACGCGACCCCGACGACGTCAAGATCTGTGTCGCCGCGCCCGCCTATGTCACCGAGGACGACTCGCCCGAGGCGCTCGCCCACGCGCGTGAGCAGTGCCGCTGGTTCGGCGGGATGGTCGGCAACCACGTCGCCGACCTCGTCTCCAAGTACGGCGAGCACTCCGCCGCCGTACCCGACGAACTCACCGACTACATCAAGTCCCGTGAGGGATACGACTACTCGCACCACGGACGGAGCGGCAACCCCGACACCCAGTTCGTGCCCGACGAGATCGTCGACCGGTTCTGTCTGATCGGCCCGGCCGAGAAGCACATCGAGAAGCTGAACGCGCTGCGCGAGCTGGGCGTCGACCAGTTCGCCCTGTACGACATGCATGACGCTCAAGAGGCGGTCATCGAGGCGTATGGATCAACGGTCATTCCCGCCGTCAACGGTTGAGGGCCGGCCGCGGCCGTTGACGATCTGTCCCAGTGGTTGATGGTCGACCCATCCATCAACCATTGACGGCATTCGCTCCACCCTGCTCCATCCACTCAAGTCGTCCCCTTCCCACCTCCCCGGGAAGGGGGCCGCACCACCGCACACCGCACCACCACCCCCACGGCGCCACCCGCACGGCCTTTCCCGTCCCGCCTCATTGATTGGCCTGCCCATGACCGAAACCGTCCCCACGGGGCCGCCGATATCCCAGTCCGCCGACGCCGACGGCCGGATCGAACTCAGCCCCGGGGCCTTCCCCGCCGACAGTCCCTTCGCCAACGAGGACCTGCGTCCCGTCCCCGTCTCCGAGCGCAAGTGGACGACGTACAACTTCGCGGCGCTGTGGATATCCATGGCCCACTGCATTCCCAGCTGGACCCTGGCCTCCGGCCTGGTCGCCCTCGGCATGGACTGGAAGCAGGCCGTCTTCACCATCGCCCTGGCCAACATCATCGTGCTGCTGCCGATGCTGGCCACCGGTCACGCGGGACCGAAGTACGGCATCCCGTTCCCCGTACTCGCCCGCGCCTCGTTCGGTCTTCGCGGGGCCAACATTCCGGCGCTGATCCGCGCCGCCGTGGCCTGCGGCTGGTTCGGCATCCAGACCTGGATCGGCGGCAGCGGAATCTTCGCCCTGGGCTCCAAGCTCACCGGCGGTGAGTGGGAGAACGCGGGGAAGATCGCGGGCAACCCATGGCCGCTGTGGCTCTGCTTCCTGCTCTTCTGGGCGCTGCAGATCGCGATCATCTACCGCGGCATGGACTTCCTGCGGCACTTCGAGAACTGGGCCGCACCCGTCGTGATTGTCGGCGCGTTCGCGCTGCTCATCTGGATCGCGGTCAAGGCCGACGGCTTCGGCGCGCTGCTCGACCAGCCCTCCAAGCTGGGCTGGGGCGCGGACTTCTGGCCGGTCTTCTTCCCGTCCCTGATGGGCATGATCGGCTTCTGGGCGACCCTGTCCCTCAACATCCCCGACTTCACCCGCTTCGGCGCCAGCCAGAAGGCGCAGACCTGGGGGCAGTCCCTCGGTCTGCCCACGACGATGACGCTCTTCGCGATCCTCGCCGTGCTGGTCACCTCCGGCTCCGAGGCCGTCTACGGAGAGGCGATCTGGGACCCGGTGGCCCTCGCGGCAAAGACGGACAACGCCTTCGGTCTGCTCTTCGCGCTCTTCATCGTGTTGATCGCCACGATCTCCGTCAATATCGCGGCGAACGTGGTCTCTCCGGCCTACGACCTGTCCAACCTGGCCCCGAAGTTCATCAACTTCCGTACGGGTGCGCTGATCACGGGTGTCATCGGCATCCTGATCTTCCCGTGGAAGCTGATCTCCACGCCCGAGTTCTACATCTTCACCTGGCTCGGCGTGGTCGGCGGTCTGCTCGGCACGGTCGCGGGCATCCTGATCGCCGACTACTGGATCATCCGCCGTACGGTCCTGCACCTCGCCGACCTGTACACGCCCGGCGGACGCTACTGGTACTCGAACGGCTGGAACTGGCGCGCGGTGCTGGCCTTCGCGGTCGGCGGAGTTCTGGCGATCGGCGGCTCGTACTCGAACGTCGACGCCAAGGGTGCCAAGCTGGGCCCGTTCCCGACGGACGGACTGATCCCGTTCCTCAAGCCGCTCGCGGACTACGGATGGGCGATCGGCCTCGCCTCGTCGCTCGTCCTGTACGTCGCGCTGATGGCGCCGTTCGCACGGGCGGAACGGGAGGAGCGCGCGGTGAAGGCCGACCAGGTCGTCTGACGACGACGGGCCGCGTTGGGAGCCCCTCTTACTGAGCGGCCTCCAGCGCGGCCATCGCCTCCTTGGCGGCCTTGATGGCGCCCTTGTTGATCTCGTCCGTACTCGGCGCCTTCTTCGACTCGAAGTCACTGCCGTTGTACGTGACGACCAGCACGGCGTTGGACGCCTGGACGAACACCTGGCCCTCGCGCGTCTGCTGCTTGTCCTCGGTGGTGAGGTTCACCACCGAGTAGGCCGCGTCCCCGAGACCGGGAACCACGCCTCCGCCGCTCTTCTCCGTGGTGCGCTGCTTGTAGGCGGCCTGCGCGGCCTGGTCCGATTTCTTGATTTCGTACGAAATGTCGAGCCAGCGGTAGTCGAATCCCTTGAGCGCGTTCCACGAACAGGTGCGGCGCAGCGACTCGTCCGTCGACGGGATCTCCTTGCCGGCCGTCTTGGCGTCCGGCACCAGCGAGGTCACCGTCTTCTTCGACACGCCCGTACAGGGCGCGGGCGAGGCACGGTACGTGCGGCTCGCCGCGGCGGTGGACGGCGCGGACGGTGATGCCCCGCCGTCGGGGGCCGCCTTCTTCTCCGCGGCCGGGGTCGCGGCGAACGGCCCGGACGACAACGACCAGCCCGCCAGGGCGAGCACGACAACCGGCAGCAGACGCGCGGTGAGAGCGAGTGGAAGAGAACGCACGGCGCACATTTCGTGGGGGACGGTGCGGAGAGTCCGCACAGCGGACGGGACGCCAGTGTCACATGCCTGCCTGTGGGGCGGTAGTACAAACTCGCTCCGTGCCCGGGTGGTGACAGGGACTCACCCTTGACGGTCCATGACCTCGTTCGATACCGGTGCACCGAGGGGCAATGCCCGCTCGATGCGGTCAACGGCGGCGAACGCACCGTACGCGACGAGCCGGACCAGACAGCGGTCCGTGTACGGCGGCTGCTTCCACGCCGCCACATCCTCGTCGGTGATCCGGTACGGAGCCAGCGCGGCCAGTAACGCCAGCCGCGCCCCGGGCCTGTCCCGCCGGTCGGGCAGGGCGTCCCACACCAACGGCTGATGCGTACCGTCCCACGCCGCGACGACGCTTCGTACGAGGTCCTGGTCGGCCTCGGTCAGCAGGCCGGCGCCCTCCGAGGCCGCCGTCCGCAGTGCCGCGTAGGCGGGGCCGACCGTCGTGCCCGCCGCCCAGGACGGCCCGCGGCCTGGGTCGCCGTCGAGGAGGGCGAGGCTCGTGCCCGGGGTGAGACGCCGGCGCAGGGTCTTCGCCAGGGAACGGCCGGCGAGGCTGCGGACCGGCCTGAACCGCTGGGTGTTGCCCGGCAGCAGGTTCTCCGTCAACAGGGCCGAGACGATCCGGTTGATGAAGTGGAAGGACAGGGCGGTCCCCACGTACGCGGCGGTGTGCCGGGCGAAGAAGGGCAGCGGGGTGAGATCCGGGTGGCCCGGGACGCGGGTCGCCTCGCCCCAGGCGACCATGCGCGCCTGCACCTCCTTGTCCGGGGTACCACCGCGGGCCAGCCGCTCCGCGAGGGCGTGGTTGCCGGTGGCGTGCAGCAGGACGGTGTGCGCGTCCACGCAGAACGGGCACTTGTTGGCGCGGGAGACCCCGAGCGCGGCCAGCTCCTTGCCGGTGCGGCTGCCGTCGCCCGCGAGCAGCGACTCACGCATCAGGGCCCAGGTGGCGGCGAGGAGTTCGGGCGCGGAGGACAGGACGACGAAGGTGACTGCGCCGTCGATCCCGAAGTCCTCGGAGAGCTGTCGGTAGACCTCGGCGGTCCGGCCGGTGGCGGACCTGGGCGGCGGAGGTTCGGTGTAGCGAAAGGGCGTGGTTACGAACGGGTAGCTGAAGGGTGTGGTCATGCCGAGAACCCTCGCTCCCGGGGGTGCCTCCGGGCGTCGTACGGCCGAAGGCAGTTGGCGCTGGTCCGACGCGACCGCGCCGGGCACCGGACTACTGCGCCGGGAGTAGTCGCGGGGCCGTCCACAGGGCTGACGACCCTGTCGGTACGGCGGTCTACGGTACGGGCATGGACGCGGACCAGGTCACCCTCAAGCGGCTCGCCGACGTGGCGCTCGCCGTCGTGATCGGCGCGATCGTCGTGTCCGTGGCGGCCTTCGACAAGGACACCGGGACGGTCGACTACGTGCTGATCGTGACCGGTTCGCTCGCGCTGGCCGCGTACCGGAAGGCGCCTCGCGCGGTGCTCGCCGTGACCACGGCCGCGCTGGCCGGCCATGTGCTGCACGCCGAGCCCGGGCCGGTGGCCGCCCTCCCGGTGATGGCCGCGGTCCACACGGCGGCACAGGCCGGGCACCGGGGCGTGGGCGCGGCCGCGGGCGGGGTGTTCCTCGGGGCCTGGCTCGCGACGGGAGTCACCTCCCAGGACACCGTCGAGCAGACCGCGTTGCTCGCGGGCTGGTTCCTGTGCGCCGTCGTCACCGGTCTCGCGGGCCGCAACTGGCAGGCGTATCTGCGCCAGACCGAACAGCGCGCGCTGGAGGCCGAACGCACCCGCGAGGAGGCGGCGCTGCGCAGGGCGGGCGAGGAACGCCTGCGCATCGCCCGCGAGTTGCACGACTCCCTCACGCACAGCATCTCGATCGTCAAGCTCCAGGCGGGAGTCGCCGTCCACCTCGCGCGCAAGCGCGGCGAGGAGATACCCCCGGCCCTGCTCGCCATCCAGGAGGCCGGCGGCGAGGCCATGCGCGAACTGCGCGCCACCCTTGAGGTGTTGCGCACCGACGAGCCGACCGGGACCCCGGCCCTGCTCGTGGAGCGCGCCCGGGCGGCGGGCCTCGCCGTCGACCTGACGGTGACCGGAAACGAGCGCCCGCTGACGGCGACCGTGGACCGCGCCGCGTACCGCATCGTCCAGGAGGCGCTGACGAACGCCGCCCGGCACGCGGGGCCCGCCAAGGTGGCCGTCCAACTGGACTACGAAGAGCGCGAGTTGACGATACGCGTCGACGACGACGGCACCGCCGAGCCGTCCCGGCCGCCCTCCGAGGGCATCGGGCTCACCGGCATGCGCGAACGCGTCGCGGCCCTCGGCGGCACCCTGCACGCCGCCCCGCGCGCGGAGGGCGGCTTCTCGGTACGGGCCCGAGTGCCGCTGGACCTGCCGTGAGCGGCCTGATCAGGGTCGCGCTGGTCGACGACCAGGCCCTGATGCGCGCCGGGTTCCGGGCCCTCCTGGACGCCGAGGAGGGCATCGAGGTGGTCGGCGAGGCCGCCGACGGGGAACAGGGCCTGGCGCTGGTGCGCGCGCATGTCCCGGACATCGCCCTCGTCGACGTCCAGATGCCGGTGATGACGGGCATCGAGGCGACCCGCCGCATCGCCGCGGACCCGGAACTGTCCGGCGTGCGTGTGGTGATGCTGACCAACTACGGCCTGGACGAGTACGTCTTCGAGGCGCTGCGGGCCGGGGCCAGCGGGTTTCTGCTCAAGGACACCGAGCCCGCCGACCTCCTCCAGGCCATCGAGGTCGTCGCGCGCGGCGAGGCCCTGCTGTCGCCGTCCGTCACCCGCACGCTGATCGGCGAGTTCGTGGCCAGGCCCCCGGACCGGGCCAGCGCCCCCGGACTGGAGTGCCTGACCCGCCGCGAGCGCGAGGTCACCGCGCTCGCCGCCCGCGGCCTCACCAACGAGGAGATCGCCGCCCACATGGTCATCAGCCCCTTCACGGTCAAGACCCATGTCAGCCGCGCGATGACCAAGCTCGCGGCCCGGGACCGCGCCCAACTGGTGGTGTTCGCCTATGAGTCGGGGCTGGTCGCGGCACGCGGGCAGGTGGAGTGAGGGGCACCGGGGCAACCGGGGAGGGGGAGCGGGGTTGGGGAGCGGGGCGAGGGTGCCGGGGAGCGGAGTGACGGCTTCCGGCGAGGTCCCGTGTGATGATCGGCGCGTGATCGCGATACGCCCGAGATCGGTCCACAGCGTCGCCCTCGCCTGTCTGCTGGTGCTGGGGGTGAGCGGCTGCGGGCTCTCCGCCGAGCTGGACCGGGAGCGCAACCCCGAACGCAGGCCCACACCGACGCCGACCGTGGACGTGCCGACCAGGGCGGCGAACCCGCCCCCGTCCGGGATCCCCACGCACTCTCCGTCCGTACCCGTCCAGGAGGGGCAGGGGTGCCCGCCGTCGGGCCTGCGCTTCCGGGCGGACGAGGGCGACGCGGCCATGGGACTGCGCGCCATGGGCCTCGACGTCACCAACTGTGGTGACCACCCGTACAAGTTGAACGGCTACCCGGCCGTCACCGTCCTCGACGCCTCGGGCGACCCCTTCCCGGGCGTACGGACCGTCGAGGGCACGGACAAGGTGTCCATGGCACCGGAGGATCCCGGTCCCCGGTCGCTGACCCTCGCCCCTGGTGAGAGTGCGCACGCGGCGTTGTACTGGCGGATGCACAACCAGGACGGTGTCTACCTCCGGGTCGCTCCGGAGAAGGGGGACGACACCGTGACCGTGCGGCCTCCGTATCCGCTCGACATCGGCCCCGAGAACATCCTGGGGACGACGGCCTGGCAGCCCTCGGCGTAGTCCTCTGAGCAGCCCTCGCAGTAGCCCTCGGAGCAGGGGGCGCGGCGGGGCTGCGTACGATCGCCGGACGCCTGCCGGACGCCCGCTCGCAGTCCGGATGCCCGCGCCGCAGTGAGGAGTTCCCCCGTGTTCACGACCCGACCCACGCTCCAGGGCACCTTCGGGATGGTGTCCTCCACGCACTGGCTCGCCTCGCAGTCGGCGATGGCCGTGCTGGAGGACGGCGGCAACGCGTACGACGCCGCCGTCGCCGCCGGATTCGTGCTGCACGTCGTCGAGCCGCACCTCAACGGACCCGCCGGCGAGGTGCCGATCATCCTTGCCCCGGCGGGCGGGGAGGTACGGGTGCTGTGCGGACAGGGCGTCGCACCGGCCGGGGCCACGATCGCCCACTACAGGGGACTGGGTTTGGATCTCGTACCCGGTACCGGGCCCCTCGCGGCCGCGGTGCCCGGTGCCTTCGACGCGTGGATGCTCCTGCTGCGCGACCACGGCGCGAAGTCCCTTGCGGACGTCCTGAAGTACGCCATCGGGTACGCGGAGGACGGGCACGCGCCCGTGGAGCGCGTCGGCGAGACCGTCGAGACGGTACGGGAGCTCTTCGAGACCGAGTGGACGTCCTCGGCCGACGTGTACCTGCCGGACGGGCGGCCCCCGCGGCCGGGCGAGCTGTTCCGGAATCCGGCGTTGGCCGCGACATGGAAGCGGCTGGTCGCCGAGGCCGCGCAGGAGGCCGGGGCCCGCAGGGAGGCCGATGCCGGTCGGGAGCCCGGAGTCGGTCACGAGTACGGAGCCGGTCAGGAGCCCGGGGCGCGGGATGCGGGTGAGCGTGTCGCCGAGATCGAGGCCGCGCGGCGGATCTGGCGCGAGGGCTTCATCGCCGAGGCCCTGGTACGGCAGGCGGCCCGGCCCACGATGGACACCAGCGGGGAACGGCACCCCGGCACGCTGACGGCGGCCGACCTGACCGGCTGGTCCGCGTCCTACGAAGCCCCGGCCACGTACGACTGGCGCGGCTGGACCCTGTGCAAGGCAGGCCCCTGGAGCCAGGGCCCGGTGCTCCTCCAGCAGCTGGCCCTGCTGCCGCCGGAGATGCCGCGGTACGGCTCGGCCGAGTACGTGCACCTGCTGATCGAGGGCTGCAAGCTCGCGATGGCCGACCGGGAGGCGTGGTACGGGGACGCGGGCGAGGTCCCCCTGGAGGAGCTGCTGTCGGCGGAGTACAACACCGGGCGGCGGGCGCTGGTCGGGGAGAAGGCCTCCTACGAGCTGCGGCCGGGCAGCCCCGGCGGGCGGGCACCGCGGCTCAGCGGGCACGCGCGCGTAGTGGCCGCGGGGGAGGACGGGTTCGACGCGCTGGGGGTGCCGGGGGCGGGGGAACCGACGGTGGCGCGGGCAGGGGGTGCGGTCGGCGCCGGGGAGTCGACGGTGGCTGGAGCTGGAGCTGGAGCTGGAGCTGGGCACGCGGGTGCGGGTGAGGGTGCAGGTGCGGCGGGTGTGGATGCCGGCCTGGCGGGTTCGGGTCTGGGAGCGCCGGCCGTCGCCGAGCCGCCGACCTCGCCCGTGCCCGGGGAGCCCGACGTCTCCGCGGACGGGACGACCCGGGGCGACACCTGCCACCTCGACATCGTCGACCGCTGGGGCAACATGGTGGCGGCCACGCCCAGCGGCGGCTGGCTGCAGTCCAACCCGGTCGTGCCCGAGCTGGGCTTCCCGCTCGGCACCCGGCTCCAGATGGCCTGGCTGGACGAGGGGCTGCCCAACTCCCTCACGCCGGGCCGCCGCCCACGTACGACGCTCACGCCCTCGCTCGCGCTGCGGGACGGGGTGCCGGTCATGGCCTTCGGCACGCCCGGCGGCGACCAGCAGGACCAGTGGCAGCTGCACTTCTTCCTGGCCGTCGCCCTGCGGGCGGAGGTGCGCGGCGGCCTGGACCTCCAGGGCGCCATCGACGCCCCGAACTGGCACAACGACAGCTTCCCCGGCTCCTTCTACCCGCGCGGAATGCGCCCCGGCAGCGTCACCGTCGAGTCACGCACCGACCCGGAGGTGGTGGAGGAGCTGCGCCGGCGCGGCCACGACGTCCAGGTCGGCGACGCCTGGTCCGAGGGCCGGCTGTGCGCGGTGGCGCGGGACCCGCGGACCGGAGTGCTCTCGGCGGCGGCGAATCCGCGGGGGATGCAGGGGTACGCGGTCGGACGCTGAGGCCGGTCCCGGTCCTGGCAGGGTTCCCGGTCCCGGTCCCGGCAGGGGTCACGCGGCGCTGATCTCGTAACACCCGTTGTTCATGGTGATTCCACCCGGGATACACCGGCCGGGTGTGGATTGTCAGTGGCGCGTGCTCTCATGGAGGCATGATCCAGGACATCGAAACCATCGACGAGTTTCTCGCGCACCGCACCGCCGACGTAGAAGAGGCCGTCCGCACGGCGGCCGCCACGGAGATCATGCCGCGCTTCCGGCAGCTCGCCGCCCACGAGATAGACGAGAAGACCGGCCCGCACGACCTGGTCACGGATGCCGACCGCAAGGCCGAGGAGTATCTCACCGAGGCGCTGGTCAAGCTGCTGCCCGGCTCGGTCGTCGTGGGTGAGGAGGCGGTCCACGCCAACCCCGCGACGTACGAGGCGATCAAGGGCGAGGCGCCGGTCTGGATCGTCGACCCGGTGGACGGCACTCGCCAGTTCGTCCACGGCGACCCCGGCTTCTGCACCCTGGTCGCGCTCGCCCACCGCGGAGTCCTGCTGGCGTCCTGGACGTACGCAGCGGCCCGCGACCAACTCGCCGTCGCCGTCCGGGGCAAGGGCGCACTCCTCGACGGCGAACCGCTCCGCGCCGGCTCGCCCGCTCCCGACCGTGACCTCGAAGTGGCCACGTCCCACCCGGACTACACGACGGACGACCAGAAGCGCGCGCTCCTCGGCCTCTGGACGGAAGGCGTCAGCCCGCGCGCGTGCGGCTCGGCCGGACTTGAGTACCTCGCTGTCGCCCGGGGCGAGTTGGATGCCGTTGGATTTTCCTGGGAGGCCGCCTGGGACCACGCGGCGGGCATCCTGCTCGTCGAGGAGGCGGGCGGCGCGCACCTGACGCTCGCCGGTGAGCCCTTCCGTATAACCGGCGGCAACACGCTCCCGTTCACCGCGGCACGGGACGCGGCCACGGCCCGCCGGGTCCTCGGACTGCTGTCGGGCGGGGCCCGACCCGTGACAGGCCGGGGCTGAGGCGGGCCGGGACTGAGGGCGCCCCGGGGCTGAGGCGGGGCCGTCGGAGGTCCGGCATATCCTGATCCCCAGTGGCCGTCGGCTGACAAAGGAGTCCGAAGGTGCCGTCGATGCTCGATGCCGTCGTGGTGGGTGCGGGGCCGAACGGACTGACGGCTGCCGTGGAGCTGGCCCGGCGCGGCCATTCCGTGGCCGTCTACGAAGCACGCGACACGGTCGGGGGAGGCGCCCGTACCGAGGAGCTGACCCTGCCCGGCTTCCGGCACGACCCGTGCTCCGCCGCGCATCCCCTGGGCATCAACTCGCCCGCGTTCCGCGCGATGCCGCTGGCGAGATACGGCCTGGAGTGGCTGCAGCCCGAACTGCCCATGGCGCACCCCTTCCTGGACGGTACGGCGGCCGTGCTGTCGCGTTCCGTGGCGGAGACGGCCGCCTCGTTCGGACCGCGTGACGCGGGCACGTACCGCAGACTCGTCGAGCCGTTCACCCACACCTGGGACACCCTGGCGCGGGACTTCATGTCCCTGCCGCTCACCGCGCTGCCGCGCGACCCGGTCACCCTCGCCCGCTTCGGCCTGGCCGGGCTGCCGCCCTCGACATGGCTGATGCGCCGGTTCCGCGACGACCGGGCCAGGGCCCTGCTCGCCGGACTGGTCGCGCACGTCATGGCCCCGCTGGGCGGAATCGCCACCGGCGCGGTCGGCCTCGTCTTCGCGCTGGCCGCCCACGCCCGGGGCTGGCCCGTCGCCCGCGGCGGCTCCCAGTCGATCTCCGACGCGCTGACCGCGTACCTCAAGGACCTCGGCGGCGCCGTCCACACCGACTACGAGGTCAAGCGTCTCGACGACCTGCCGCCCGCGCGCGCGTACATTTTCGACACCTCGCCGACCGCGCTGGCCCGTATCGCGGGCTTCGGGCGGTACTACGAGCGGTTCCGGTACGGGGCAGGCGTCTTCAAGGTCGACTACGCCCTCGACGGACCGGTGCCGTGGACCGCGAAGGAAGCCCGCGCCGCCGGCACGGTCCAGGTCGGCGCGAGCAGCAAGGAGATCGGTGCCGCCCTGCGCGCGGCCTCCCGGGAGGGCCGTGCCCCCGACTCGCCGTTCCTGATCACCGTGCAGCCGAGCGTCGTCGACCCGTCCAGGGCACCGGCCGGAAAGCACGTGTTCTGGGCGTACGGCCACGTACCGAACGGCTGGACCGGGGACCTCACGGACGCGATGGAGCGCCAGCTGGAGCGGTTCGCGCCCGGATTCCGGGACCGCATCCTCGCCCGCGCCACGGCGGGCCCGCCCGAGCTCGTCGCGCGCAACGCCAACTACGTGGGCGGCGACATCGCCTGCGGCGCGGCCTCCGGCCTCCAGCTGATGCTGCGCCCCAAGCTGTCCCTGTTCCCGTACAGCACCCCGCACCCGGCGGTGTTCATCTGCTCCTCGGCCACTCCTCCGGGCGCCGGCGTGCACGGCATGTCGGGGCACAACGCGGCCAAGGCCGTGTGGAGGAGACTGCGTCAGTCATGACCGCCATCGAGTTCGTCCAGGGAGACATCACCCGGCAGAGCGTGGACGCGATCGTCAACGCCGCGAACTCCTCCCTGCTGGGCGGCGGAGGCGTGGACGGCGCCATCCACCGGCGCGGCGGCCCCGAGATCCTGGCGGAGTGCCGCAAGCTCCGCGCCTCGCACTACGGCAAGGGCCTGCGGACCGGTCAGGCCGTCGCCACCACGGCGGGCAGGCTGGACGCGCGCTGGGTGATCCACACGGTCGGCCCCGTCTACAGCCGGAGCGAGGACCGCTCGGAGCTGCTGGCCTCCTGCTACCGGGAGTCGCTGCGGGTCGCCGACGAACTGGGCGCGCGGACCGTCGCGTTCCCGGCCGTCTCCGCCGGTGTCTACGGATGGCCGATGGACGACGCCGCCCGCATCGCGGTCGGGACGGTACGGGACACCGAGACGGTGGTCACCGAGGCCAGGTTCGTCCTCTTCGACGAGCGGGCGTACGAGGCGTTCGCGGCGCAGCTCCGCTGACCTGCCCTCAGGATCACACAAAGTCCGACAGGGTCATTGCTCCGATTGTGTTCGGGTCCTAGGGTTTTCTGTGGCTCAGTAGGTGTCTTTGTCCTCAGCGGTCGCATTCTGTCCTGACATCAACTTCCGTCTGTCAGTCGCTTCGACCAGCTCGACAGAGCTGACGCTCCCTCAGTTCGCGCACCCCACATGTCGTACCGAGGAAGGCCACAGTCATGCCGCACCCGCACCCGCACGCGCAGATGCCTCCCGTCAGCCGCCGTCGCCTGCTTGAGGGAGGGGCCGCCGTCCTCGGCGTGCTCGCCCTGCCCGCGTCGTCCGCCCCGACACACGCGGCCGAAAGACCCGGGGCCGCCGATGCCACACCGGAGTGGAACGGCGCCATCGACATCTTCCGGGTGGGGACCGAGCCGCCCCACACCACACTCACCCCGTACGCGGACGTCGGACAGGCGCTGGCCGGCGACCGCACGCGCTCGCCGTACCGGATGAGTCTCGACGGGAAGTGGAAGTTCGCCTACGCCGACCGCCCCGACGACCGGGACACCGACTTCCACCGCACGGACGTCGACGACAGTGCCTGGGACACCATCCCGGTCCCCTCCGCGTGGCAGGTGCACGGCTACGACTTCCCGATCTACATCAACATCACGTATCCCTACTGGGGTCCCAACGGCCTGGGCGAGGAGCCGCAGCCGCCGGCCGCCCCGACCCGCTACAACCCCGTGGGCCAGTACCGGCGCACCTTCACCGTCCCCGAGGGATGGGCGGGGCGGCGGACGTTCCTGCACTTCGAGGGTGTGAAGTCCGCCCACTACGTGTGGATCAACGGCGAGTTGGTGGGCTACAGCGAGGACTCCTACGTCCCGGCCGAGTACGACATCACCCCGCACCTCAAGCCCGGCACCAACCAGATCGCGGTGGAGGTGTACCGCTACTCCGACGGCGACTGGCTGGAGGACCAGGACATGATCCGGCTGAGCGGCATCTTCCGCTCGGTCCACCTGTACTCCACACCGGCCGTGCACCTGCGCGACTTCAAGCTGGACACCCCGCTGAGCGACGACTACAAGGCCGCCGAACTGTCCGTCACCGCGAGCGTGCGCGCCTACGGAGACGCCACGGACAAGGGCACGGACAAGAGCACGGACAAGAGCACGGGCACGGACAAGAGCACGGGCAAGGGCAAGAGCACGGACAAGGCCGAGGTCGACGGCAGCGGGCGGTACTCCGTCGAGACGCAGCTCTACGACGCGCGCGGGCACGCCGTCTGGCCCCGTCCGCTGCAGCAGGCCGTCGACCTCGGCTCGGCCCCGGCCGGCGAGGACGTGACCGTACGGGCCGCAAGGGCCGTGCCCGCGCCGAAGCTCTGGTCGGCCGAGGACCCGTACCTCTACACGGCCGTACTGCGGCTGCGCGACCCGGCGGGCAAGGTCGTCGAGACGCTCTCGCACCGGGTCGGCCTGCGTGAGTTCGCGCTCAAGGGCGGGCTGATGCGCATCAACGGCAGACCCGTCTCCTTCCGGGGCACCAACCGGCACGAGATGCACCCCGAGCGCGGCACCGCGCTCACCAGGGCGGACCTGGTCGAGGACATCGAGATCATCAAGCGGCTGAACATCAACACGGTCCGCACCTCGCACTACCCCAACAACACGCTCTGGTACGAACTCGCCGACGAGTACGGCCTGTACCTCGTGGACGAGACCAACCTCGAAACCCACGGCATCCGGAGCGAGTACCCGGGCAACCACGCCGACTGGAGCAGGGCCTGCGTCGCCCGCGCCCAGAACATGGTCCACCGCGACAAGAACCACGCCTCCGTCGTCATCTGGTCGCTCGGCAACGAGGCAGGCGGCGGCAGCACGTTCGTCGCCATGCACGACTGGATCCGCTCCTACGACCCCACCCGCGTCATCCAGTACGAGGGCGACGACCGCCCGGGGGTCAGCGACATCCGCTCGGAGATGTACGACAGTCCCGCGCGCGTCGAGCAGCGGGCGAAGGACACGGCCGACACCCGCCCGTACGTCATGATCGAGTACTCGCACTCGATGGGGAACTCGACGGGCAACTTCCAGAAGTACTGGGACGTCATCCGCCGCCACGACGTCCTCCAGGGCGGCTGGATCTGGGACTTCGTCGACCAGTCACTGAGCTGGCCGACCCCGAGGCGCGTGCTGTTCACCGAGGCCGGGCCCGGCAGGGTGCGCGGTGAGATCCAGGCAGGCAGTGCCACCTTCGACCGTGAGAAGGGCCTGTCCGGCAGTACCGTCTTCGCCCGTGACACCGGCCTCGACATCACCGGCTCGCTGACGCTGGAAGCCTGGGTCACCCCGTCCGTGACCGGCTACCACCAGCCGCTCATCGCCAAGGGCGACACCCAGTACGCCCTGAAGCAGTCGGACCGGACCCTGGAGTTCTTCATCCACGGCGGCGGCCAGTGGATCACCGCGAACTGGACGCTGCCGGACGACTGGACCGGCAAGGAGCACCACGTCGCGGGCGTCTTCGACGCGGACGCGGGCACGCTGACCCTCTACGTCGACGGCGCGGCGAAGGCCACCAGGACCACCACCCGGCGGCCCGCCAACAACACAGCACCGCTGTCGCTCGCCACCGATGTCGACAACCCGACCCGGGAGTTCAGCGGCAAGATCCGGCGGGCGCGCGTGTACGCCCGCGCCCTTTCCGCGACCGAACTCGCCTCGGACGGACGCGGACCCGGCGACGACGGGGTGCGGTTCTGGTTCGACGCGGCCACCGTCAAGGTCACCGAGAAGCGGCCGAAGGAGCGCACGTTCTTCGCGTACGGCGGCGACTGGGGCGACCACCCCAACGACGGGGCCTTCGTCGCCGACGGCATCGTCACCGCCGACCGCGGGCACACCGGCAAGGCCGCGGAGGTCAAGCAGGTCTACCAGGCGA
This sequence comes from Streptomyces sp. NPDC033178, assembly GCF_055577685.1. Classification (NCBI taxonomy): domain Bacteria; kingdom Bacillati; phylum Actinomycetota; class Actinomycetes; order Kitasatosporales; family Streptomycetaceae; genus Streptomyces; species Streptomyces sp. NPDC033178. The sequence continues at coordinate 671,926 of NZ_JBVIPT010000003.1, read as the reverse complement.
TCAACGCCGCACCGGCGTTCGGCACATCCCTCGCAGCCGGAGCCGCGGTCACCCTCACCAACGAGTACCTGTTCACCAACCTCCGTGAATTCGACGGGAGTTGGACCCTCGTGGCCGACGGCGAGGTCGTACGGCGTGGAAAGCTGAGTCGCGCCCAGCTGGACGTTCCGCCGCTCAGCAGCAAGGACGTCACCGTGCCCTTCGGGCTGCCGGCGGACCCGGCGCCCGGCGCGGAGTACTTCCTGCACCTGTCCTTCACGACCAAGGAACGCACGAAGTGGGCGAAGGCCGGTTTCGAGGTGGCCAAGAAGCAACTCCCGGTCGACGCCGACAGCCCGGCCGTGCGGCCGGTTCCACTGGAGCGCGTGCCCGCCCTGAGCCACCAGGACGGCGAACGGTCCATCACGGTCAAGGGCAAGACCTTCTCCGTCACCGTCGACAAGCGCACGGGCGTCATCACGTCGTACGAGGCCCGTGGCACCCGGCTGATCACCTCCGGGCCCGTGCCGAACTTCTGGCGGGCACCGATCGACAACGACAGGGGCAACGGCCAGCACGTCCGCAACCAGACCTGGCGTGACGCCGGGGCCCTGCGCAAGGTGACGGACGTGAGCGTGCGGGCCCTGCGCGACCGGGCCGTCGAGATCAAGGTCGCGGGGACGCTGCCCACGACCACCGAATCGACGTACACCACCACGTACACGGTCTTCGGCAACGGCGAGATCAAGGTCGACAACACCCTGCATCCGGGGGCGGCGAACCTGCCGTACATCCCGGAGGTCGGCACCCTGTTGTTCCTGCCGGGCCGGCTGGAGCGCCTGCACTACTACGGCCGCGGCCCCGAGGAGAACCACTGGGACCGCAACACCGGCACCGATGTGGGCCTCTACTCCGGGACCGTCTCCGGGCAGTGGACGAGTTACATCCGCCCGCAGGAGAACGGCAACAAGACCGACGTCCGCTGGGCCGCCCTGACCGACCGCGGCGGCACCGGGCTGCTCGTCTCCGGCGAACCGCTCCTTGAGGTCAACGCCTCGCACTTCACCCCGGAGGACCTGTCCGTCGGCACGCGCCACGACTATCAGCTGACCCCGCGGGAGGAGGTCGTACTCCGCCTGAACCACCGGCAGATGGGGGTGGGCGGCGACAACAGCTGGGGCGCGCACACGCACGACGAGTACAAGCTCTTCGCCGACCGGGACTACTCCTACACCTACCGGCTGCGTCCGCTCACCGACGTCGACACGGCGATGGCGGCCTCACGGCGGCCCACGGCGGGGGAGTTCTCCGGGTAGGGCGACACGCCCACCGTCCGGTCTCCGATTCTTTCGATCTTGTGTTTGGTGAGACGTAGGCTCGCCTCAGCAGGGGAGAACGGCTCGGGGACCGTACGGGGTGGGGCATGGTGCACGACGACGAACTGATCCGGCCGCTACCGGAGTTGCTGAAGCGGCATGCCGGAAGGGCGGGCTACGTAGTCGCGTTCTCGGACTCCGCGCGTGGTGTGACGTACGGAGAACTGGAGCGGCGCACAGGGAGGTTGGCCGGTCATCTGGCGGGGGCGGGGCTCCACCGGGGCGACCGGGTGGCGATCCTGCTGGGCAACTGCGTCGAGCTGGTGGAGAGTTGCCTCGCAGTCACGCGGGCGAGCGGGGTCGGTGTCCTGCTGAACCCCCGCTCCTCCGACGCGGAACTGGCGCACCTGCTGGCGGACAGCGGCGCCTCGGTGGTCGTCACGGATCGGGCGCACGTCGGTCAACTGGCGCGGCTGGGCGCGGAGTTCGGCCGTCTGCGAGTGCTGATCACCGGGGCGGGGCCGGTGCCCGCGGAGGCCCCCGACGGGACCGTACTCCTCGATACGGCGGTTGCGGACGAGGGCGCCGGACCGGCGCGGGACGATCTCGGACTCGACGAGCCGGCGTGGCTGCTCTACACCTCCGGAACCACCCACCGGCCCAAGGGAGTTGTGTCCACGCAGCGCACCGCCCTCTGGTCGGCAGGGGCCTGCTACGCGCCGATCTTCGGGCTCTCGCCCGGGGACCGGCTGCTGTGGCCGCTCCCGCTGTTCCACAGCTTCGGGCACTCGCTCGCCGTGCTGGGCGTCGTCGCCACCGGTGCGAGCGCGCACATCACCGGGGAACTCCTGCCGCCCGGTGGGCTGTTGCGCGTACTCGACGAGGCGAACGAGGTGACTGATGCGCACGATGCGCACGAGGCGACCGATGTGCACGGGGCGCACGAGCGGCCTGAAGGGCCGTTCACGTTGATGGCCGGTGTCCCCGCGACCTACCACCGGCTGGTGTCGGCGGCCGGGGAGACCGCCGGACCCTCGCGCACCGGGCTGCGGCACTGCGTCGTCGCGGGCGCGCCGAGTCCGCCGTCGCTCGCCCGGGCCGTCGAGGAGGTGCTCGGGGCACCCCTGCTGGACGCGTACGGCAGCACCGAGACATGCGGGATGATCGCAGTGAACCGGCCGGACGGGCCCAGGGTCGACGGCTCGTGCGGGCTTCCGGCGCCCGGTATGGACGTACGGCTCGTCGATCCTCACTCCGGGCACGACGTCGAGGACGGCGACGAGGGCGAGGTGTGGGTGCGCGGACCCGGGCTCATGACCGGTTACCACAACCAGCCCGAGGCGACCGCGGCCGCGCTCAAGGACGGCTGGTACCGCACAGGGGACCTGGCCCGCCGGGTCGAGCACGGCCATCTCGCCCTCACCGGCCGGGTCAGCGAGCTGATCATCACCGGCGGCGAGAACATCCACCCCACCGAGATCGAACAGGCCCTGCTGAGCTGCCCCGGAGTGGCCGACGCCGTCGTCGTGGGCGCCCCGCACGACGTCCTCGGAGAGGTCCCGGTGGCCTTCGTCGTGCCAGGTCCCGGTGGGCTCGACCCGCAGCGCGTACTGAGGACGTGCCGCAGCCTGCTGTCCGACCACAAGGTGCCCGCGGAGATCCACGAGATCGCCGCCGTGCCGCGTACGGCGTCCGGCAAGATCGCGCGCCGCGCGGTCGTCCCGGGGCTGGCGAGGCCCGCACCCGACCTCCGTTTCGATGCGGGAGCGCGCGGAGCGCCCGGAGCACTCGGAGCGCCCGGAGCACACGAAGGGTCTGAAGTGCCTGAAGTGCCTGAAAAGTCGGGCATGTTGAGCACCTGGGCGCTGCGCGAGCGGCTGGTACCCCTCTCCCCGGAGGAACGCGAGCGCGTGCTGCGCGAGACGGTGCTCTCCGTGACGGCGGAGGTCCGCGGCGAGCAGCCGTACGAACGGCGGGACGCGGAGCGCCCCTTCATCGAACTGGGGCTCACCTCCCTGGGCGCCGTCACGTTGATCGAACGGCTGGGCGCCGCGACCGGGCTGCGGCTGCCGACCACGCTCGTCTACGACCACCCGACACCCGCCGAGGTGGCGCGCCATCTGCGGGCGGCCCTCTTCGCCCCGGGGACGGCGGGTACCGAAAGCCCCGCGGCCGACCAGAACGAGGCCGACGACCCGGTGGTCGTCGTCGCCATGGGCTGCCGCTACCCCGGTGACGTCGAGTCGCCGGAGGACCTGTGGCGACTGGTATCCGAAGGCAGGGACGCCGTCTCGGACTTCCCGGCCGACCGGGGCTGGGACCTGGCCGCCCTGTACGACCCCGATCCGGACCGCCTCGGGACGTCGTACGCGCGCAGCGGCGGATTCCTGCACCGGGCCGCCGAGTTCGACGCGGGCCTGTTCGGGATCTCGCCGCGTGAGGCGCTGGCCATGGACCCGCAGCAGCGACTGCTCCTTGAGACCTCGTGGGAGGTCTGGGAGCGCGCCGGGATCGACCCGGCGTCCCTGCGCGACAGCGACACGGGTGTCTTCGTCGGTGTCATGTACGCCGATTACGCAGACCGATTCGGCACCGAGCCCCACGAGTTGGAGGCGCATCTCGGGCTGGGCTCGGCCGGGAGTGTCGCCTCCGGGCGGATCGCCTACACGTACGGGCTGCGCGGTCCGGCGATCACCCTCGACACCGCGTGCTCGGCCTCGTTGGTGTCGCTGCACTGGGCGGCACGTGCGCTGCGCTCCGGCGAGTGCTCGCTGGCCCTGGCGGGCGGTGTCACGGTGATGGCGACGCCGAGGTCGTTCACCATGTTCAGCAGGCAGCGTGGGCTGTCGCCCGACGGCCGCTGCAAGTCGTTCTCCTCGTCGGCGGACGGCACCGGCTGGGGCGAGGGCGTCGGGCTCGTCCTCCTGGAGCGCCTCTCCGACGCGCGGCGCAACGGGCATCCGGTGCTGGCCGTGCTGCGGGGTTCGGCCGTCAACTCCGACGGGGCCTCCAACGGGCTCACCGCGCCCAACGGCCAGGCGCAGCGGCAGCTCATCGCCCGCGCTCTCGCCGACGCCGGGCTCCGCGGGAGCGACGTCGACGTGGTGGAGGGGCACGGCACCGGCACGAAGCTCGGTGATCCGATCGAGGCGGGCGCGCTGCTGGCCACGTACGGGCAGGACCGTGCCCCGGAGCAGTCGCCGCTCTGGCTGGGCTCGGTCAAGTCCAACCTCGGGCACACCCAGGCCGCTGCCGGGGTCGCCGGAGTCATCAAGATGGTGCAGGCCATGCGGCACGCGGAGCTGCCCGCGACACTGCATGCCGAGACGCCGTCCCCGCACGTCGACTGGTCCTCGGGCCGGGTGGAACTGCTGACCGCGGCCCGGCCCTGGCCGACGTCGCCCGACCGGCCGCGTCGGGCGGGTGTATCGGCGTTCGGGATCGGCGGGACCAACGCCCACGTGATCCTCGAAGAGGCGCCGACGGTCTTGGAAGAGGCGCCGACGATCCGGGAAGGGGCGCCGACGATCCGGGAAGGGGTGCCGACGGTCCTGGAAGGGGCGCCGACGACCCGGGAGGGGGCGCTCGCACAGCCCACGGACCGACGGCAGCCGGTTCGAACGGCCGAGCCTGCTGAGACGGCCGACATGGACATGGAGGAGGACGCGGCCGATACGACTCCACTGCCCCGGCTGCCCTGGCTGCTCTCCGGGGCCGACGAGCACGCCCTGCGCGACCAAGCGCGGCGGCTGGCCGCCGAGTTGGCCGCCAGGCCCACCGCGCTCACTCCCGCAGACTCGGCCGACATCGCCCTCTCGCTCGCCGTGTCGAGGTCGGCGCTGACGCATCGCGCCGCCATCGCCCCGGGAGAGGGCGCCCCGGGAGAGGGGGAGTTGGCGGGGCGGCTCTGGGCCCTGGCGGAGGGTGAGCGCATCCCCGGAACGGTCCAGGGTGTCGCCGACTCCGGTATCCGCACGGCATTCCTGTTCACCGGGCAGGGTGCCCAACGCGTCGGCATGGGAAGGGAGTTGGCCGAGGCCTTCCCGGCGTTCGCGACCGCCTTCGACGAGGTGTGCGAGGCGCTCGACGGACGGCTCGAACGTCCGCTGCGCACGGTGGTGTTCGCGCAGGACGGTTCACCGGACGCCAGCCTGCTCGACCGTACGGACTTCACGCAGGCCGCGCTGTTCGCCTTCGAGGTGGCACTGTTCCGGCTGCTGGAATCCTGGGGCGTACGGCCCGACTTCCTGGTGGGGCACTCGGTCGGGGAACTGGCCGCGGCGCATGTCGCCGGGGTGCTGGACCTGCCCGACGCAGCCGCCCTCGTCGCGGCCCGCGGACGCCTGATGCAGGCGCTGCCGGAGGGCGGGGCGATGGTCGCGCTGTACGCGGCCGAGGAGGAGGTCCTCCCCGTACTGACCGGACTCGGTCTCACGGACCGGGTCGCGATCGCCTCCGTGAACGGGCCTCGCTCCGTGGTGATCTCCGGTGTACGTGACGCTGTGCTGGCCGTTGCGGGCACGTTCGCGGAGCGTGGGCAAAGGACCGTACGGCTGCGGGTGAGCCATGCCTTCCACTCGCCGCTGGTGGAGCCGATGCTCGACGAATTCCGGCGCGTGGCCGAGGAGTTGACGTTCCGGCCCCCGCGGATTCCGGTCGTCTCCACCGTGTCGGGGCGTCCGGCAGACACCGAGGCCGGGGAACTCTGCTCGGCGGAGTACTGGGTACGGCACGCCCGTCTGCCGGTGCGGTTCGCGGACGCCGTGCGGTGGCTCGGTGGGAACGAGGACGTCGGGGCCTTCCTGGAGGTCGGTCCCGGACCCGTGCTCATCGCGGCGGCTGAGGGGGTGCTGTCGAGTCCGGGTATCGGCGGTGGCCGTACCGAATTCACCTCCGCTGTTGGGCAGTTGTCGGGTGGGTCCGGCTTGCGGGAACCCGAGTCGCTGCTGTCGGCCGTGGCCCGGCTGCATGTGCGCGGGGCGGGTGTCGACTGGGCCGCGGTGTTCGCCGAGTCGGGGGCGCGGCGGGTCGAACTGCCGACGTACGCCTTCCAGCGCCGGAGGTACTGGCTGGACGCTCCCCGTGCGGGTGCGGGCGCTGGTGCGGGTGTTGGGGCCCGGTCCGACGCGCCGGGGCATCCGCTGCTCGGCCCGGCGTTCACGGTGCCGGACACGGACCGGACGGTACTGTCCGGGCGGCTCTCGACGGTCGCGCAGTCCTGGCTCGGCGACCACGTGGTCGCGGGGAGACTCCTCGTTCCCGCAACGGCCTTCGTGGAGATGGCAGTCCGCGCCGGCGACGAGGTCGGCTGCGCCCGCCTGGACGAACTCGTGGTCGTGGCACCGCTCGTGCTGTCCGGCGGTGCGGGGGTGCAGGTCCAGGTGGTGGTCGGTCCGGGGGACGACTCCGGGCGGCGCTCGGTGGACGTCTACTCGCGGCCGGACGGGCCGGACGGGCCCGGTGAGCCGGAGGGCGCGGAAGACGGCTGGACCCGGCATGTCACAGGGTCGCTGAGCGGGGCGCCTTCGGCGACGACGGACCCGTCGGAGAGCGACCTGAAGGTGTGGCCTCCCGAGGGCGCCGTGGAAGTACAACTCGCCGACGCGTACGAGACGTTGGCTGACGGTGACCTCGGCTACGGACCCGCGTTCCAGGGCGTCCGTGCCGTGTGGCGCCGGGGAGCGGAGCTCTTCGCCGAGGTCCGGCTCCCCGAGGAGCAGGCCGCGGACGCCGCCCGCTTCGGCATACATCCGGCTCTGCTGGACGCGGCGGTGCACAGCATGCTGCTCGCCGGGCCCGGCTCAGATGCTGGGCTCGGCTCCGGGCCCGGCTCGGGTTCCGGTCCCCGTTCCCGGCCCGGCTCCGGTTCCGTGCGGCTCCCGTTCGCGTGGAGTGGCGTGCAGTTGTACGCCGATGGGGCGTCCGAGGTACGGGTGCGGCTGACGCCGACGGGACCGGGGGCCGTCACCGTGACACTCGCCGACACGGCGGGGCGTCCGGTGGCCGGAGTCGAGTCACTGGTCACCCGAGAACTGCCCGGCGGCCAACTGGATTCGGTGGACGACGTGGTGCGGCGGGCGTTGCTGCGCCCCGACTGGACTCCGGTAGCCCCGGTTGCCGTTCCCCGCGCCCCGGTTGCCAACCCGCCTGCCGATTCCGGGGGTTGGGCCTGGACGGTGCTGGGGCCGGACGAGTTGGGCCTCGGCCCGTACCTTCCGCCGGCGGATGACGCGGATGTCTCGCCGGTCGGGAGGCCCCCCGCGCCCGACATCGTGGTGCTCACGGCCCTCACCCCCGCCGCGACCCCTGACCCCGTCTCAGCGGCACACCATCTGACCGGCAGCGTCCTGGAGGCGCTCCAGACCTGGCAGGCCAATCCACGGGCGGCGGGTTCACGGCTGCTCGTCGTCACCCGGGACGCCACCGCACCGGTCCCGGACCTGGCCGGAGCCGCCGTATGGGGCCTGGTGCGCACAGCTCAGTCGGAGATGCCGGGCAGTGTCGTCCTGGTCGACGTGGACGGACGGCCGGAGTCCTTGCGGATGCTGTCCGCGGCGGTGGCCACAGGCGAACCCCAACTATCAATAAGGGCCGGTCAGGTGACGGCACCGCGGCTCGTCGCGGCATCCGCCGCCGGGCCGCCCGAGACCGGACGCTTCGGACCGCACGGCACCGTGCTGATCACCGGCGGCACGGGCGCGCTCGGCGCTGAACTGGCCCGGCATCTGGTCACCGGTCACGGCGTACGGCACCTGCTCCTCGCCGGGCGACGCGGCCCGCAGGCGCCGGGAGCGGCCGAACTGCGTACGGAATTGGAGGAGTTGGGCGCCGAGGTGCGCCTGGTCGCGTGCGACGCGGCCGACCGTTCCGCCCTGGCGGAGGTGATCGGGCTCTGCGAGCCTCCGTTGAGTGGCGTGGTCCACGCGGCGGGGGTGCTCGACGACGGCGTACTGGACTCGCTCACGCCGGAGAGGATGGCGGCGGTGCTGCGGCCCAAAGTGGACGCGGCATGGCACCTTCATGAGCTGACCCGTGATCTGGACCTGTCGGCGTTCGTGCTGTTCTCCTCGGCGTCGGGGCTGCTCGGCCGTCCCGGCCAGGGCAACTACGCGGCGGCGAACTCCTTCCTGGACGCCCTCGCCCACCACCGCGTCTCGCTGGGGCTGCCCGGCGTCTCCCTCGCGTGGGGGCTGTGGGGCCACGACGGCGGCATGGCGGCCGGACTCCGTGGGGCGACGGGCCGGGACCTGGTCCGGGCGCTCTCCCCGGAGCAGGGCGTGGCGTTGTTCGACGCGGCGCTGCGCACCGATGAACCCGTGCTCGCACCCGTCCTGCTGGACCAGGCCGCACTCCGGTCCGCTCTCCGGTCCGCCGACGGGCTCGTACCACCGTTGTTGCGGGGGCTGGTACGCACGGGACGACCGGCGGCCGCCTCCGCCCCCGGCTCCGGAACCGGTGCCGGGGCGCAGGCCGCGGCGGAGCAGGGAGCCTGGCGCGACCAGTTGGCGGGGTTGCCCGACAGGGAACGGGAAGGCGCGCTCGCAGAGCGGGTGCGTGACGCGGTAGCCGTAGTCCTCGGATACGCCGACGGCGACGCGCTGCCGGCCGGCAAGCCCCTCGCCGACCTCGGCTTCGACTCCCTGATGGCGGTCCAGCTCCGCAACGCGCTCAGCACTGCCACGGGGCTCTGGCTGCCGGCCACGGTGGTGTTCGACCACCCCACGGCCGACGCGCTCGCCCGGCATCTGCTCGACCTGATCAGCGGCGAAACGCCCGAGGCGCAGGCGCAGGCGCCGACGCAGATGCAGATGCGGGGCCAGAGGTCGGATCCGGAGCTGAGGCAGAAGCCGTCGGATCCGAGGCCGGACCACGGCCCGGATCCGAAGAGGCAGCCCGCCCCCGCCCCCATCTCCGCCCTCGCCCCCGCCCCCGCCCGCACCGAACCCGTATCCCGCCCGTCCCAGACCCTCGCCGCCCTCTACCGCACGCTCTGCGCGAAGGGCGAGGTGACCGCGGGCATGCACATGCTGGTCTCCGCGTCCCGCGCACTGCCGACGTTCAGCGCCGACGAGAGCCGGGCGCACGCCCTCCCACCCCTCCGCCGGGCCGAGGGCCCCGCCCACCCTGTGCTCGTCTTCCTCGCCGGGCACCATCCGCCCTTCGCCGTACCGGGAGGGGAGTTCGCCGACTTCCATCGCTGCTTCGACGGCGAACGAGACGTACTGGAACTCCCCCACCCGGGCCTCGGCGCGGGCGCCGCCGTGCCCGCCCACCGGGAGGCGCTGGCGCGCACCCACGCCGAGACGGTGCTGCGGCACGTCGGTGACCGGCCCTTCGTGCTCGTCGGCGCGTCCACGGGCGGTGCCGCCGCCCACGCCGTGACCCGTCACCTCGAAGGGCTGGGGACGCCTCCGGCGGGCCAGGTCCTGCTCGACACGTACCTCATCGACGAGGACACCAGCCGCAAGGACTGGCTGCTCGCCCTGCCCGCCGCCGTCGCGCCCCGCCTGTACGAGGACACCGGCGTCGCCGCCATGGGGGCGTACACGCGGATCTTCATGGACTGGGACCCGGAACCGGTCGCGACGCCGACCCTGCTGGTACGTGCCACGGACCCCACGCCGGAGATGGCGGCGGGGCCGGACGCGGACCGCTGGCGGACCTCGTGGCCGCTGCCGCACGAGCGTGTGGACGTCCCGGGCGACCATCTGACCCTCCTGCGGGAACACGCCCGTACGACGGCGTCCGCGGTCCGCGCCTGGATCGGCACCCTCGGCACCCTCGGCACCCTCGGTGCCCACGGCGGGGCGGCGGGGGCGGCGGGAGGCGTCCTCGAGTAGCGGCGGGAGGCGCCCTCAGGTAGATGTCGGATTCTCGCCAGCCAGCGCCATGACCATGGCCGATGCTGGGAGGCATGCAGAACGGGATGCACACCGACACCGAGCGCTGCGTACGCGCCGTCCAGTCGAAGGACGCCCGCTTTGACGGGTGGTTCTTCACTGCAGTGCTGACCACGCGGATCTACTGCCGACCGAGTTGCCCCGTCGTGCCGCCGAAGCCGGAGAACATGACGTTCTACCCGAGCGCCGCCGCCTGCCAGCAGGCCGGATTCCGGGCGTGCAAGCGGTGCCGCCCCGACACGAGCCCCGGGTCGCCCGAGTGGAACCAGCGCGCCGACCTCGTGGCCCGCGCGATGCGGCTGATCGGCGACGGGATCGTGGACCGCGAGGGCGTGCCGGGCCTGGCGACCCGGCTCGGCTACAGCACCCGGCAGATCGAACGGCAGCTCCTCGCCGAGCTGGGCGCCGGACCGCTGGCCCTCGCCCGCGCCCAGCGCGCCCAGACGGCACGGCTGCTCATCGAGACGACCCCGCTCCCGATGGCCGACATCGCCTTCGCGGCGGGCTTCTCCTCCATCCGCACCTTCAACGACACGGTCCGTGAGGTATTCGCCCTCTCACCGAGCGAGCTGCGCACCAGGGTGCCGAAGAACCGAGCCGGCAGCGCCAACTCATCGGGAACGCCAGGGGTGTTGAGCCTCCGGTTGCCCTTCAGGTCCCCGCTCAACCCCGACAACCTCTTCGGTCACCTCGCCGCCACCGCCGTACCCGGCGTGGAGGAGTGGCGCGACGGCGCGTACCGGCGCACCCTGCGTCTGCCGTACGGTCACGGCGTCGTCGCGCTCACCCCGACGGCCGACCACATCGGCTGCCGACTCACCCTCAGCGACATGCGCGACCTGACCGTCGCCATCAGCCGCTGCCGCCGCATGCTCGACCTGGACGCCGACCCGGTCGCGGTGGACGACCAACTGCGTACGGACCCACTGCTGGACCCGCTCGTCGACAAGGCGCCGGGCCGCCGGGTGCCGCGTACGGTCGACGAGGCCGAGTTCGCCGTACGGGCCGTGCTGGGCCAGCAGGTCTCCACGGCGGCGGCCCGTACGCACGCGGCCAGGCTGGTCGCGGCGCACGGTGAGGCGGTCGACGACCCCGAAGGCGGGCTCACACACCTCTTCCCGTCGGCCGGGTCGCTGGCGGCCCTCGACCCGGAGGCCCTCGCCATGCCGGCCACCCGCCGGGCCACCCTCACCACCCTCGTCCACCAACTAGCCGACGGAACACTCCACTTGGGCGTGGAGAGCGACTGGTCGGAGAGCCGGGCCCGGCTGCTCGCGCTGCCCGGTTTCGGGCCGTGGACCGTCGAGGTCATCGCCATGCGCGCCCTCGGCGACCCCGACGCCTTCCTGCCCACCGACCTCGGAGTCCGGCGCGCCGCCCAGGAGTTGGGCCTGCCGTCCACCCCCGCCGCGCTCACGGCACGTGCCGCGGACTGGCGGCCCTGGCGCGCGTACGCCGTCCAGTACCTGTGGGCGACCGACAGCCACCCGATCAACTTCCTTCCCGCATGACTCCGGCCCGAGGATCTTCAGTGAAACAGCACACCGTGATCGACAGCCCCTACGGCCCGCTCACTCTCGTCGCCACCGACGGCGTCCTGTCCGGCCTCTACATGACCGACCAGCGCCACCGCCCGCCCGAGGAGACCTTCGGCGACCCTGAAGACACACCCTTCACCGAGACGATCGACGAGCTACGGGCCTATTTCGCAGGGGAGTTGAAGGAATTCACCGTCCAACTCCACCTGGACGGCACCCCGTTCCAGCGCTCCGTCTGGGCCCAGCTCCAGAAGATCCCGTACGGCGAGACCCGTTCGTACGGCGAACTCGCCGACGCCCTCGGCAACCCGAACGCATCCCGCGCGGTGGGCCTCGCCAACGGCAAGAACCCCCTCGGGATCATCGTGCCCTGCCACCGGGTCGTCGGCGCCACCGGCAGCCTGACCGGCTACGGCGGCGGCCTGGAACGCAAGCGGCAACTGCTGGACTTCGAACGGGGAGAGGCGGACCCCGCACTGTTCTGAACCGGGTGACTGCCCCTACTCCCTACTCCCTGCTCCGCCGCCGATCAGCCGGCCAGGCCCCGCAACAGCCGGGGCAGGGCCGTGCCGATCGGCTCCCGGACGACCTCGTCGGCCCGGTCGTCGTACGGGGTCGGCTCGGCGTTGACGATGACGAGCCGTGCGTCGTGGTCGGCGGCGATTCCGGCGAGGCCGGCGGCGGGCTGGACCTGGAGGCTGGTGCCGACGGCGATGAAGATCTGGCACGCCTTGGTGATGGCGACGGCCTCGCCGAGGACGACGGGGTCGAGCCGCTCACCGAAGAACACCGTCGCCGACTTCAGGATCCCGCCGCACTCAAGACACGGCGGATCCTCCTCCCCGGCCTCGACCCGGGCGAGGGCGTCCTCCATCGGCCCGCGTGCGTGACACTTCGTACACACGAAACTCCGTGCGCTGCCGTGCAGTTCGAGCACTTTGCGCGCGGGCATTCCGGCCAGCTGGTGCAGCCCGTCCACGTTCTGCGTGATCACCCTGACCGGCACCCCGGCCCGCTCCAGTTCGGCAACGGCCAGGTGCGCGCCGTTCGGCTCCGCCTGCAGCGTGCGGTTCTTCCGCCGCATCTGCCACGACCGGCGCCGGATCTCCGGATCACCCATGTAGTACTCGTACGTCACGAGCTTCTGCGCCTCGGGATCCCGCTGCCAGAGCCCGTTCGGGCCGCGGTAGTCGGGGATGCCGGAGTCGGTGGAAATACCTGCGCCACTGAGAATCGCGACGAGAGGTTTGTTCATGTGCCGAGGGTAGGTCGCCTGTCCACGCGGGAGCGAACCGATATCGGGGGCGCGGCCACGGCCTTCGATCAACGGTGCCAGGAGGCCTGTGCTCCGGCACCGTGGCCAACTGCGTTAGCAGGGGCCGGCATTGGGTCAATGGCCCGCAGGCCGTTGGCCCCGCGTGTCCCGATCCGGCTGGTGCACCCTGTCACGGGCCTCGGTCGTACCTGTTCCGGGTCAGTCGGCCCGGTGCCCGTTCTCCAGTTCCACCGTCCCCGCGCCCGACGCGAGCACGTCCAGCGCTGCGAGCACCCGGCTGCCCAAGGAACCCGACAGATACTCGGGGAACTCCTCGCGCGCGACCAGACGCCAGGACAGCAGTTCCTCCTCCTGGAGCCGGATCGCCTTGAACTGGTCCTCCGACAGGACGCCTCCGTCGTACAGGTACGCCACGATCGGCGGCCGTGTTGCGGTAGCGAGCACCCAGTCGACGGCGAGGAGCCGGCCGATCTCCAGGTCCAGGCCGATCTCCTCCAGTGTCTCCCGGCGGGCACCCTGCCGCGGGGTCTCGCCGTCGTCGGACTCGACGGTTCCGCCGGGCAGCGCCCAGCCGTCGCGGTAGTTGGGCTCAACGAGCAGCACACGGCCCTCGGCGTCACGGAAGAGCGCGGCGGCACCGACGAGGACACGGGGGAGTCCCGCGATGTACGTGGCGTAGTCAGGAGTCGTCATTGGGGCAGCGTAACGAGGCCTGCCCGGAGGGCGGGCAAGATCACCCGGGCGTAGTCCCTACGAGGTCACCGCCCCGGCGGGCAGATCGGCCCTGACCGCCAACCGCACTGTCCGCTCCGCCAGTTCACTGATCCGTACGCCGTCGAAGCCGAACACCGCGCTGTGCACGGTGTCCTCCAGGGGGACCGTCCACTGCGGGGGAATCGCGGCGGCTCCGCCCAGGACACCCGCGACGGAACCCGCGGTCGCGCCGTTCGAGTCGGTGTCCAGGCCGCCGCGGACCGTGAGGGCGATGGAGCGGGTGAAGTCGCCCTCGCCGTACAGGAGTCCGGCCGTCAGGACCGCGGCGTTCGGGACCGTGTGGATCCAGCCGAGGCCCGCCGTCTCCTCCGCCACCGTGTCGAGCGTGTCCTCCCAGCCCAGCCGGCTCTCGTGGAGGGCCATCACCCGGCGCACGATACGGGCCAGGCGGCTGCTCGCCGGGATCACCGTGAGCGCGGTGTCCAGGGCGTCCCGCACGGTCGGCGCGGTGAACGCGGCGGCCACCAGCGCGGCCGCCCACATCGCCCCGTACACGCCGTTCCCCGTATGGGACAGGACCGCGTCCCGGCGGGCCAGCGAGGCAGCACGGCGGGGCAGGCCCGGACTGGTCCAGCCGTAGATGTCGGCGCGGATGAGGGCGCCGATCCACTCCTGGTACGGGTTGTCGTAGGTCGCCGTCAGCGGCGGCTTCAGCCCGTTCGCGAGGTTCCGGTACGCGGCGCGCTCGGCCGTGAACGTCTGCAGATACGGCAGCCGCAGCAGCCACAGGTCGCCCACCTGCTCCGTGCTGAAGCCGAAACCGTGTGCCTCCAGGAGGTGCAGCCCGAGGATCGCGTAGTCCACGTCGTCGTCCCGGCAACTGCCGTGGATCCGGCCGCGTACGCACTGTCGCCACTCGGGACGCAGCACGAACTCGTCGCTCTCGTCGCTCCTGCCGCCCGGGCGGACCGGCTCCGGCAGGTAGTCCGTGAGCGGTAGCGCGTCGGCCTGCCGCAGGTAGCGGTCGATGCGGTCCCGCGTCCAGTAGTCACCCCGCTCCACCGGTTTGCCGAGCATGTTGCCCGCGATCCGGCCGAGCCAGCCGCCGAGGACACGGTCCGCGAGATCGTCAACGCCGACAGGGGTCATACACCCGGTGTACCGAATTCCCGCCCGTCCTGCCCGCCGTACGCAAATCCGGCACTGGACCACATGAGAGGCTCGTCAGGTTTTAGTCGTATTGCGGTTGGGGTCCGTGAACCGGGGCCCCGAGAGCCTGGGAGATCCATGAAGTCGATGAGCCGTACGACCGTCCTGGCGGCCGGTGCCGCCGCAGCAGCCGTCGCCGTCCTGTCCGTCACCGGTGCGGCGCCCGCGCAGGCGGCGCCCGCCGAGCCTCTGGTGAACACCGGGGACGTCGGTGTGCGGACGGGGGATGTCGATGCCATGGAGGACATCCTGGAGCACATCAGCGTGCCGTTCGGGGGCAGCGGGACACTGACGCATCAGCTGTACGACTCCCGCGGCGCCGACGCCGGCTGACCCGCGGCCGCTGTCCGGGACGTGAGAACCGCCCTGGGCAGCGGCCCCCTCCTCCGGTTAGGGTCGCAGCGGCGCGACTGCCTTGACGTGTGCAAGGCCCGAAGAGCAAGGGGAATGCAAGGTGGCGGACGCTGCAGTGAATCGGAGCCGGGGCCGGAACCAGCGGGTGCTCATCGCCGCGGACAAGTTCAAGGGCTCGCTCACGGCCGTGCAGGTGGCCGAGCGGGTGACGGCCGGACTGCGCAGGGTCGCGCCGCGGGTCGAGGTCGAGGCGCTGCCGGTCGCCGACGGCGGCGACGGCACGGTCGACGCGGCGGTCGCCGCCGGGTTCGAGCGGCGTGAGGTACGGGTCGCCGGGCCGCTCGGTGATGAGATCACCGCCGCGTTCGCGCTGCGCGACGACACCGCCGTCGTGGAGATGGCCGAGGCCAGCGGCCTCCAGCGGCTGCCCGCCGGGTCCTTCGCACCGCTCACGTCGTCCACGTACGGGTCAGGGGAGCTGCTCCGGGCCGCGCTGGACGCCGGGGCCCGGACGATCGTGTTCGGCGTCGGCGGCAGCGCCACCACGGACGGCGGGGCCGGGATGCTGGCCGCGCTCGGGGCGCGCTTCCTCGACGAGGACGGCGAGCCGGTGCCGCCCGGGGGCGGCTCCCTGGGACAGCTGGCCACGGCGGACCTGTCCGGCCTCGACCCCCGCCTCTCCTCCGTCGACGTCGTCCTCGCCAGTGACGTGGACAATCCGCTGACCGGGCCCAAGGGGGCGCCGGCGGTGTACGGGCCCCAGAAGGGGGCCTCGCCCGACGATGTGGCGGTGCTGGACACCGGGCTCGCGCATTTCGCCGCGGTGCTGGAGAAGGCGATCGGGTCCAAGGCTGCGGAGTACGCGGTCGCGCCCGGTGCCGGGGCGGCGGGGGGTATCGGATACGGGGCTCTGGTGGGTCTCGGCGCGAGCTTCCGGCCCGGCATCGAGGTCATGCTCGACGTCCTCGGCTTCGCCCCTGCGCTTGAGCGGGCCACACTGGTGATCACCGGTGAGGGGTCTCTCGACGAGCAGACCCTGCACGGGAAGGCTCCCGCCGGGGTCGCGGCCGCCGCGCGGGCCGCCGACAAGGAGGTCATCGCCGTCTGTGGCCGCCTCGCCCTGCCGCCGGAGGCCCTTGGCAGGGCCGGCATCCGGCGTGCCTACCCCCTCACGGACGTCGAGCCCGACGTCTCCCGCTGCATCGCCGAAGCGGGCCCCATCCTGGAGGACGTCGGCGAACGAATCGCCCAGGACTTCCTGATCTGAGGGCCCGACGCCAGCCAAGGCACTTTTCCGCCCCCGCCGCCCCTACCCATTCCCGTCCCTTTTCGGGGGCCAGCCCCCGAACCCCCGCTCCTCAAACGCCGGAGGGGCTAACTACTACCCCGTCCGGCGTTTGAGGACGAGGCTGTCCAGGCCGATGAGCGGGGGTCTGGGGGCGCAGCCCCCAGGGATGGGACGGGTAGGGGCGGCGGGGGCGAGAAAACCCCTAGCTCAGCCGATACGCATCCAACGCCAACGTCATCTCGATCAGATCCCGAGGCCGCGCCAACGACCGGGACGTGAGCTGCTCCAACCGCCGCAGGCGGTTGAAGACCGTGTTCCTATGGCAGTACAGACGCCCGGCCGCCCGCCCGGCAGACCCCTCGCACGCGAGCCAGACATCCAGCGTCTCCAGCAACACGGCCCGATCCGCCGGTTCGAGTTCGAGCAGTGACCCGAACACGTCGGACACAAGCCGCCCCGCCAACTCGGGCTGGCTGACGACGAGCGCCGTAGGCATCCGCTGATCGAGCCGCACAACGGCCGTCGCATCGGGCGGACACGTACGAAGGGCCAGCTCGGCCAGCCGCCGAGCCCGCCCGAGCTCGGCAAGCCCGGCGACGACGGGACTGATCCCGCCAGGACCGGAACACCGCCCGTCGAGCGCCCGCGCGACCCCGTCGAGCCCCTGCCCGTCCGCGAGGGCCACCACCCCGACCTCACAATCGGCCCGCATCCGCCAGATGAACCGGAACCCCGCCCCCTCCACGGGCCGCCGATACGACTCCCGTTCCCGTCGCTCGGAGCGCAGCACGACCACCGCATACGGCCCCCGCTCGGGAAGATCGAGCCCGGCGGCGGCCCGAGCCGCGAGTCCGGGCGCCTCCTGCCCTTCGAGGAGCGCGTCGAGCAACGCCTGAAGCCGCTCGTCGGTGCGCCGCCGAAGCTCCATCTCGGTCGCCCGGTACGCCTCGGTGGCCACGGCGGCCTGTGCGTCCACCGCGGACCACACCATGGTCGCCGAACGCATCAGCACCACGAGCCGCTCCGGCTCCTGCAGGGCCGCCGCCCCCTCCTCCATCAACGCGTCCCACACCAGATACCCCGCGGCGCGATACGCGTGCACGAGCAGCTCAAGCGGCAGCCCCTGCTGGGCCCGCCGCCGCCCCGCCTCCTCCGCGTACTCCAGGTCACGGCGGGGCGAGTCCCGGGGCGCGGAGATCGTCTGGATCCCGATCCGCATCGCCTCCTCGGCCTCCCGCCACTGCTGGTCGTACGGGAGGAACTCCCCGTAGACGGAGGAGTGTTCGGCAAGCTGCCGCATGTGCTCGTCGACGAGCTCGGGCAGCCGTTCCAGCAGCGCTGTACAGGACTCGGTGAGCAGCTTCCAGTCATGACCGGTGCGCCTTCTGCGGGCTCCCATGGCCGGAGGATGCCACTGGTGGGCCGCCCCGCACAGGCCCCTGACACGCGGTGTTGTGCGCGCGCACAACGCACGGCCGTGCCCGCTGGTCACCCGCAGCGATTCGCCCGCACCCCGTGGACGGACGCCCCCGCCGGTGCTGTGGTGAGCGCCACACGGGGCGAGAACAGGGGGCGTTCGATGGGTGGTTCGGGTGGTTCGGTCGGTTCGGTCGGTTCCGGGCTGGTCGTTCATGAGCTGTCGGTCGGATACGGGCCCGTACGCGCACTGCGCCAGGTGTCCCTGGAGGTGCCCGAGGGAGCCGTGGTCACCGTCCTCGGCGGCAACGGCGCGGGCAAGTCGACCCTGCTCCGGGCGGTCTGCCGGACGCTGTCCTTCCACGGCGGCGCGGTCACCGGCGGCACGGTGAGCCTGAACGGCCGCCGCCTCGACGGGCTGTCGCCGGACCGCGTCGTCGCCGCCGGAGTGTCCCAAATACCGGAAGGGCGGCGGGTGTTCGCCCGGATGACCGTCGCCGACAACCTCCGCGCCGGGGCACTGGGCGCCACCGGGGGCCGGGCCGGCCGGGCCGCCGCCCTGCGCCGCGTCCACGAACTGTTCCCCGTCCTCGCCGACCGCGCCCAGCAGCGGGCCGGCCTGCTGTCGGGCGGAGAACAGCAGATGCTCGCGGTCGGCCGCGGCCTGATGGCCACCCCGCGCATCCTGCTCCTCGACGAGCCGTCCCTCGGACTCGCCCCGCTGATGGCCGAGCGGATCGCCGACACCGTGCGGGAGATCAACGCCCAGGGCACCTCGATCCTGCTCGTCGAACAGAACGCCGCCCTCGCCCTGCGCCTCGCCTCCCGCGCGTACGTCCTCGAAGTCGGCGAAGTCACCCTGTCGGGTCCCGCGGACGAACTGGCCGCCTCCGACGAGGTACGCCGCCGCTATCTGGGCGTCGTCGACGAGGACGCGGCGGCCGACGCCGAACGGGCCCGCACCACGCACCCGGCACTGACCCGCTGGAAGGGGTGACCACCGACATGCCGAGCGACGCCACGCCCAGCGACGGCACACCGAGCGACGACGAGCCGGACCCCGCCCGGCCGCACAGCCGACGGGACCCGACAACCAGACCGGGCCCCACCCAGTCAGACTCCACTCGGTCAGCCCTCACCCGGTCGGACTCCCCACCGCCGGAGGCCACTTCACCCACTCCCGACGTCCCGCCGCTCCACGTAAGGGAGTTGACCGTCCGGTTCGCGGGCCTCACCGCCCTCGACGCCATCGACTTCACCGTCCGCCCCGGCACCGTCCACGCCCTCATCGGCCCCAACGGCGCCGGAAAGTCCACCTGTTTCAACGTCCTGTCCGGGGTCTACCGCGCCACCGCAGGCAGCGTCCTCTTCGGCGAGCACGAACTGACCGGCATGCCTCCGCACCGCATCGCCGATCTGGGCGTCGCCCGCATCTTCCAGAACCTCGCGCTGCCCCCGCTCGCCACGGTCGAGGACAGCCTGCTCCTCGGACGGCACCGGCTCACCCGAACCGGCTTCCTGTCAGCGGGGCTTCGCCTCCCGGCGGCGGCCCGCGAAGAGCGTCGCCACCGTGAACGCGTACGCGAGATCGCCGAGTTCGTCGGCATCGCGCCCTACCTCGACCGCCCGGCGGGCTCACTTCCGTACGGACAGCAGAAGCTCGCCGAACTCGCCCGCGCCCTCTGCATGGAGCCGCGCCTGCTGCTCCTGGACGAGCCGGTCGCGGGCATGACCGCCGACGAGCGCCGCCGAACCTCCGCCGTGATCGCGGGAGTTCGCGACAGCCTCGGCATCTCGATCGTCCTGGTGGAACACGACATGGGGGTGGTGATGCGGCTCGCCGACGCGGTGACCGTACTCGACTTCGGGCGCCTGATCGCGGACGGCGCCCCCGCCGACGTACAGAACGACCCGGCGGTCGTACGCGCCTACCTGGGGGAGCGCCGCCCCGAGGAAACCGGCGAGGCGGACCGGCCCGAGAGCCCCGAGAGGTCCAGGAACCCCGAGAGACCCGGGAAGCTCCGGGGAGAGGAGAACGCCTCGTGAGCACCTTCGCCGAACTCCTCCTCAACGGTGTGTCGATGGGGTCGGTCTACGCCCTCATCGCCCTCGGCTTCGTGGTCATCTTCCGGGCCACCGAGGTCGTCAACTTCGCCCACGCGTCACTGCTGTTGGCGGGCGGGTACGTCACCGCGACCCTCCACGACGACATCGGCTTCTGGCCCGCGCTGCTGGTCGGGATCGCCGGGGCCGCGGTGGTCGGCGCGGCCGTGGAGTTCCTGGTCATGCGTCGCTACCGGGGGTCCGACCACAGCGTCCTCGCCATCGTCACGATCGGCGTGGACATCCTGCTCACCACCGAACTGACCCGCCGCATCGGCACGGACGTCCTGCCCCTCGGCGACCCGTGGGGCGACGCCGTGCTCACCCTCGGGCCCATCTCCCTGGCCCACACGCGCATCGCCGCCTTCGTGGCCGCCGCCCTGCTCATCACCGTGTTCCTGCTCGCGTTCCGCTACACCTCCTGGGGAGTCGCGATGCGGGCCGCCGCCGAGAGCCCGGAGACGGCCGCGCTGATGGGCGTACGGCTCGGCAGGGTGTCGCTCGGGGCCTGGGCCGTGGCCGGCGGACTCGCGGCCGTGGCCGCGCTGTTCCTGACCGTCTTCCCGACCCCAGGGCTGGAGAGAGCCACGTCGCTCGCCGCCCTCAAGGCCTTCCCCGCCGCGATCCTCGGCGGCCTCGACTCCACGACGGGCGCGCTCGTCGGCGGTCTGCTAGTGGGCGTGACCGAATCCCTGGCCACCGGCTACCAGAGCGAACTGACCTTCCTGGGCCGGGGGTTGGGCGACCTCGCCCCCTACCTCGTGATGACCGTCATCCTGCTCATCCGGCCCGCCGGGCTGTTCGGCACGAAGGAGTTGGCCCGTGTCTGAGGTCCTCACGCGTGACGCGGCGGCCGACAAGCCACGGCCCGCCCGCCGCAGGCCTGCCCTGCCCACCCACGTGCGTCCGTACGTCCGGGCCGCCGGAGCCCTCCTCCTGCTCGCCCTGCCCTTCTACCTGGACCGGTTCTGGCTCCAGGCCGGGCTGTTCGCGATGGCCGCCGCGATCGGGGCGATCGGAATCAACCTCCTCACCGGCTCCACGGGCCAGCTCTCCATGGGACACGCCTTCTTCCTCGCGGTCGGTGCGTACGGCTACTGCGTGTTCGCCGCCGACGGCGGTGACGGGCTGACCGGCCTCGGCCTGCCGACCTGGCTCGCGGCCGTCCTCGCCGTCCTCGTCGCGGGCCTTGCGGGCGGCCTCTTCAGCCCCATCGCGGGCCGGTTGCGCGGCGCCTACCTGGGCATCGCCACACTCGCGCTGATCTTCATCGGTCAGCACGTGCTGTTCAACGCCCGCGACCTCACCGGCGG
Source organism: Streptomyces sp. NPDC033178 (assembly GCF_055577685.1). Lineage (NCBI taxonomy): Bacteria > Bacillati > Actinomycetota > Actinomycetes > Kitasatosporales > Streptomycetaceae > Streptomyces > Streptomyces sp. NPDC033178. Next base: position 650,520 of record NZ_JBVIPT010000003.1, on the reverse strand, counting down.
CTTCAACGGCCGAGACGTACCGCCCCTGAGCCTCTTCGGACTCACCTTCGACGACAGTGAACTCGTCGTCGCCGCCGTGCCGTTCGGCTCGGCGGAGAAGCTCTGGTACGCGGGACTCGTCCTCCTCCTCGGCTGCGCGCTCTTCGCCCGCGGGGTGCTGCGCGGCCGCCCCGGACGCGCCATGAACGCGATCAGGGACCACCGCATCGCGGCCGGGGTCATCGGCGTGCCCGTCGCCCGCTACCGGGCCGCCGTCTTCGTCCTGTCCTCGATGTACGCGGGCCTCGCGGGCGTCCTGCTCGCCCTGGTCTTCCAGCGGACGGTGCCGGACTACTTCGGCATCACGCTGTCGCTCGAATACCTCGCCATGATCGTCATCGGCGGGCTCGGTTCGGTCTCGGGGGCGGTGGTCGGGGCCGCGTTCGTCTCCCTGCTGCCGCAGCTGCTGACCCGCTACAGCGATGCGCTGCCCCTGGTCTCCGCCCCCGGTACGGGCGGGATCGCACCGGGCGAGGCAGCCCGGTACCTCTACGGCGCCGCCGTCGTCGCGGTGGTGCTCTTCCTGCCCGGCGGCCTGGTCAGGGTGGCCGCCGGGCGTCGTGTCAGGACCGGTCCACGGTCCATCCCAGGGGAGGAACGATGAGGACGACTTACGCGGCCCAGGTGACCGCAGGCGCGCTCGCCGCGCTGCTCGTGCTGGCCGGGTGCAGTTCCAAGGCCAAGGACGACGACAAGGACAAGGGGACTGCCGCGGGAGAGGTGAAGACCGGCGACGGCATCTCCGGCAAGACCATCACGCTCGGCGTCCTCACCGACATGACCGGCGTGTACGCGACCCTCGGCAAGAGCGTCACCCAGGCCCAGCAGCTCTATGTGAAGCAGCTGAACGCCGACGGCGGGGTCTGCGGCTACAAGGTCTCCCTCACCGTCCGCGACCACGGCTACGACCCGCAGAAGGCCCTCGCCGGGTACACCGAGCTTGAGCCGAAGGTGCTCGGCTTCACGCAGTTCATCGGCTCCCCGTTCGTCGCCGCGGTCAAGCAGCGCATCGACGGCCAGGACAAGGGCCTGGTCCTGCCGCAGGCCTGGTCGGCGACGCTGCTCGGCAGCCCGTACATCCGGGTCATCGGATCCACGTACGACATCGAGACGATCAACGCCGTCGACTTCCTGATGAAGGAGAAGGGCATCAAGAAGGGCGACAAGATCGGGCACGTCTACTTCGAGGGCGACTACGGCGAGAGCGCGCTGGTCGGCTCGAAGCACATCGCGAAGGAGGCCGGTCTGACCGTCGTCGAGCAGAAGATCAAGCCGACCGACAACGACATGACCGCACAGGTCGCCGCGCTGAAGAAGGCCGGCGTCAAGGCGGTCGTGATCAGCGCGGGCCCGCGTCAGGCGGCCTCGCTCGTCGGTGTCGCCGCGGCAAGCGGCTTCGACGTCCCGATCATCGGCAACAACTCGGCCTTCGCCCCGCAGCTCCTGGCGACCCAGGCGGGCCCGGCCCTGATGAAGAACTACTACGTGGCCTCGCCCTCGCTGCCCATCGGCGCGGACACTCCTCAGGCCCAGAAGCTGGTCGCCGACTACAAGAAGGCGTACCCGAAGGACTCCCTCGACAACGGAGTCGTCGCCGGCTGGACCGCGGTCTACGCCTTCGGCGAGGCCCTGAAGAAGGCCTGCGCGTCCAAGGACCTGACCCGCGAGGGTGTGGACAAGGCCCTCCTCACCATCAACTCCCTCGACACGGGCTTCGGCATCCCCCAGGACTTCACCGACCCGAACGCCCCCTCCTCCAAACAGAGCGTCATCCTCCAGCCCGACAAGACGGTGACAGGCGGCATGAAGGTCGTACGCGACGCCGAGGCGTCACAGGTGGCGGAGGCGTACTCCCCGGCAACGTGAGCGCGCACAACCGAAGGGCCCCGAACCACGAGGTTCGGGGCCCTTCAGTGTCGTACGACCGCTACGGCAGCTGCGCCGCCCGCGCCTCGCGGCGGTTGTCGCGGAAGTTGTTCACCCTCCGAGCCGTGGCGAAGAGGGGGATCACCGCGCCCGTGACGAGCTGCAGGGCGCAGCCGGTCTGCAGGAGGAGCTGTCCGCCGGGGGCCTCGAAGGCCCAGGCCGTCAGCAGACCCATGCTGAGCACGATCCAGGAGAGCATCGCCACGGCGAGCCGCCCCCGCGGCTTCGGGTACTCGACCCGGCTCACCATCAGCCACGCGGTGCCGATGATCGCCATGAGCGTGGCGACGAACGGCAGCTCGAGCAGCACGATGGAGACGACGGTCAGCGCGCCGAACGGCGAGGGCATGCCCTGGAAGGTGCCGTCCTTGACCGTGACGCAGGAGAATCTGGCGAGCCGGAGCACGACCGCCAGCAGGACCACGATGGCCCCCACCGCCGCCACCCGCTGGTGCGCGTCGTCGGCGACCATGCCGTAGACCAGCACGAAGTACGCCGGCGCCAGACCGAAGCTGATCAGGTCGGAGAGGTTGTCCAGCTCCGCGCCCATGGGGGAGGAGCGCAGCTTGCGGGCGACCAGTCCGTCGAACAGGTCGAAGACCGCGGCGCACAGCATCAGGATCACGGCGGTCGCGGCACTGTGCCGCGCCATGCCGGTCTCCTGGCTGCCCGTGAGGTGCGGGATCAGGATGCCGGTGGTGGTGAAGTACACCGCCATGAAGCCGCACGTGGCGTTACCGAGTGTGAGGGTGTCCGCTATTGAGAGGCGGAGAGAGAGGGGCATCTCCTCCTCGTCGTCCAGCTCGTCGGCCTCCGGCACCCAGCCGGCCTGTGTCTCGGGATCAATCACGGTCAATGCGAGTCACCCCCGCCACGGTCTTCTGTCCGACCTCCACGTCGACCTCGACACCCTCGGGGAGGTAGATGTCGACGCGGGACCCGAAGCGGATCAGCCCGATCCGGTCGCCCTGCTCGACCTTCGTGCCCTGAGGGATGTACGGCACGATGCGCCGCGCGACCGCACCGGCGATCTGGATCATCTCGATGTCGCCGAGCTCGGTGTCGAAGTGCCAGACAACGCGCTCGTTGTTCTCGCTCTCCTTGTTGAACGCCGGGACGAAACCGCCGGGGATGTGCTCGACCGACGTCACCGTGCCGGAGAGAGGCGCGCGGTTGACGTGGACGTTCAGCGGGCTCATGAAGATCGCGACGCGGGTGCGCCCGTCCTTCCACGGCATGATGCTCTGCACCACACCGTCGGCCGGGGAGATGACCCGGCCCGGGGCGATCTCGCGCTCGGGGTCGCGGAAGAACCACAGCATGCCCGCCGCCAGCGCGGTGGCGGGTACGGCGACGGCCTTGGCGGCGCCGGACTTGCGCGCGCGTACCAGGCTGAGGGCTGCGGTGGCGACGGTCGGGAGGAGCCACGGCGATGCTCCGCGCGCAATACGTACGCCTGCCAGGCTGTCGCGTGGTGCAGAGGTTTGGCTGTGGGGCATGGATGACCTTCGTAGCGGATGATGCCGCGCTGTAACGGGGGACGGCGGCTTTCCCGGGATCGTACCGGTCGCGGGCCACAACTGGGCAAGCCAGGAAGCCGAGTCGGCGTCCGAAGAGTGCTGACGGGGTGTGATCTTCTTCTCGATGAAAACACCCCGAATCGGTATATCTAGCCCTGCGTCCGATACTCTTCGAGCAACCTGCGTCCGATGATCATTTTCTGGATCTCGGCGGTACCTTCACCGATGAGCAGCATCGGGGCCTCACGGTAGAGGCGCTCGATCTCGTACTCCTTGGAGAAGCCGTAACCGCCGTGGATCCGGAAGGCGTCTTCGACCACCTCTTTGCAGTACTCGGAGGCGAGGTACTTCGCCATCCCTGCTTCGAGGTCGTTTCGCTCCCCGGAGTCCTTTTTGCGTGCCGCATTCACCATCATCGCATGGGCGGCCTCGACCTTGGTAGCCATCTCGGCCAGCTTGAACTGGATCGCCTGGTGCTGGGCGATCGGTTTGCCGAAAGTGTGACGCTGCTGGGCATAGGAGACGCCCAGTTCGAACGCACGCTGAGCGACACCGCAGCCACGCGCCGCCACGTTGACGCGGCCGACCTCGACGCCGTCCATCATTTGGTAAAACCCTCGGCCGGTGACCCCGCCGAGCACCCGATTGGCCGGAATGCGCAGGCCATCCATGATCAACTCGGTGGTGTCGACACCCTTGTACCCCATCTTGTCGATCTTCCCGGGGATGGTCAGGCCGGGGCGGACCTCACCGAAGCCGGGCTCCTTCTCCACCAGGAAGGTCGTCATCGACTTGTGGGGCGCCGTGCCCTCGGGGTGGCCTTCGTCACTCTTCACCAGAACGGCCACGAGCGTCGACGTTCCGCCGTTCGTCAGCCACATCTTCTGACCGTTGAGGACGTACTCGTCGCCGTCCTTGACCGCCTTCGACGTGATCGCCGAAACGTCCGAGCCGAGTGCCGGTTCCGACATGGAGAACGCGCCGCGCACCTCGCCCGCCGCCATCCGCGGCAGGAAGTACTCCCGCTGCTCCTGCGTGCCGTGCTGCTTGAGCATGTACGCCACGATGAAGTGGGTGTTGATGATGCCGGACACCGACATCCAGCCGCGCGCGATCTCCTCCACGCACAGAGCGTAGGTGAGGAGCGACTCGCCCAGACCCCCGTACTCCTCGGGGATCATGAGGCCGAAGAGGCCCAACTCCTTGAGCCCGTCGACGATCTGCTGCGGGTACTCGTCGCGGTGCTCCAGCTCGGTCGCGACCGGGATGATCTCCTTGTCCACGAAGTCCCGGACGGTGGACAGGATCTCCTGCTGGATGTCGGTCAGACCGGCGGTCTGGGCGAGTCGCGCCATGGCTACTTCTCCTGCTCCTTGAGCCGGGGGCGGCCGGGCTGCTCGCCGCCGCGCTCCTTGATGTACGTCTCGGTGGGGACCATCACCTTGCGGCGGAACACACAGACCAGCGTGCCGTCCTGCTTGTAGCCCTTGGTCTCGACATGGACGATCCCGCGGTCGTTCTTGGACCTCGACGGGGTCTTGTCGAGGACCGTGGTCTCGCCGTAGATCGTGTCGCCGTGGAAGGTCGGCGCGACGTGCTTCAGCGACTCGATCTCCAGGTTGGCGATCGCCTTGCCCGACACGTCCGGCACCGACATGCCCAGCAGCAGGGAGTAGATGTAGTTGCCGACCACGACGTTCTTCCCGAAGTCGGTCGTGTTCTCGGCGTAGTTGGCGTCCATGTGGAGCGGGTGGTGGTTCATCGTCAGGAGACAGAAGAGATGGTCGTCGTACTCCGTGACGGTCTTCCCGGGCCAGTGCTTGTAGACCGCGCCGACCTCGAACTCCTCGTAGGTGCGTCCGAACTGCATGTGCTCAGGCCTCCGGAGCTTCGAACTTGGACGTGCGCTGCATGCCGGCGGCCCGGCCCTTGCCGGAGATGACGAGGGCCATCTTGCGGCTGGCCTCGTCGATCATCTCGTCGCCGAGCATCGCGGAGCCCTTCTTGCCGCCCGCCTCGGACGTGTAGAAGTCGTACGCGTCCAGGATCAGCTCGGCGTGGTCGAAGTCCTCCTGGGAGGGCGAGAAGATCTCGTTGGACGCCTCGACCTGGCCCGGGTGCAGCACCCACTTGCCGTCGAAACCGAGGGCGGCGGCCCGCCCGGCGACCTCGCGGTAGCCGTCGATGTTGCGGATCTGCAGGTAGGGGCCGTCGATCGCCTGGAGGTTGTTGGCGCGGGCGGCCATCAGGATCTTCATCAGGATGTAGTGGTAGGCGTCCGCCGGGTAACCGGGCGGCTGCTCGCCCACGACCAGCGACTTCATGTTGATCGACGCCATGAAGTCGGCCGGGCCGAAGATGATCGTCTCGACGCGCTGGGAGGCCGTCGCGATCTCGTTGACGTTGTTCAGACCCTGGGCGTTCTCGATCTGCGCCTCGATACCGATCTTGCCGACCTCGAAGCCCATCGTCTTCTCGATCTGCGTCAGCAGGAGGTCAAGGGCCACGATCTGCTGGGCGTCCTGGACCTTCGGCAGCATGATGCAGTCGAGGTTGGGACCGGCGCCCTCGACCACCGTCACGACATCGCGGTACGTCCACTCGGTCGTCCAGTCGTTGACGCGCACGACCCGCGTCTTGCCCGTCCAGTCACCCTCGTTGAGGAACTTGACGATGGTGTGCCGCGCCTCGGGCTTGGCCAGCGGCGCGCACGCGTCCTCCAGGTCCAGGAACACCTGGTCGGCCGGGAGGCCCTGCGCCTTCTCCAGGAAGCGGGGGTTGCTCCCCGGCACGGCGAGGCAGGAGCGCCGCGGACGAAGGCGGTTGACGGGGCTGGTCATGCGGGGACCTCCAGTGGGTCGAGCTTGTTCGCTTTCCGGATCTCGTCGACGATCCGGCCGATGATTCCGGTGATGTCGAAATCCTTCGGAGTGAAGACCGCGGCCACTCCCGCGGCCCGCAGGTCTTCGGCGTCGCCATTCGGGATGATGCCACCGGCGATCACCGGGATGTCTGTGGCACCGGCCACACGCAGACGTTCCAGCACGTCGGGCACCAGTTGGGCGTGCGAGCCGGAGAGGATCGACAGGCCCACCGCGTGCACGTCCTCGGCGACCGCCGCGGTCACGATCTCCTCGGGCGTGAGCCGGATGCCCTGGTAGACCACCTCGAAGCCGGCGTCACGGGCCCGTACGGCGATCTGCTCGGCGCCGTTGGAATGCCCGTCCAGGCCCGGCTTGCCCACCAGGAAGCGGAGCTTGCCGACGCCCATGTCCTTCGCGGTCAGCTCCACCTTGCGGCGGACCAGCGCCATCGCCGTGCCCTCCTCGGCGGTCACCGCGACGGGCGCGGACGACACACCGGTGGGGGCGCGGAACTCGCCGAACACCTCGCGCAGGGCACCGGCCCACTCGCCGGTCGTGACCCCGGCGCGGGCGCACTCAAGGGTGGCCTCCATGAGGTTGCCGGTGCCCTTCGCGGCCTCCTTCAGCCGCTCCAGCGCCTTGCAGGGGCGAGGGTGGTTGAAGGGGGGCTGGTAGCGGGTGTCCCGCCAGTCCTTGAGGGCGGCGGTCACCCCGGCCTCGACCGCCGGGTCGACCGTCATGATCGCGGCGTCCAGATCGGCCGTGAGCGGGTTCGGCTCGGTCGACTCGAAGATGTTGACGCCGACGATCTTCTCGTCACCGGACTCGATACGGGCCCGGCGCTCGGCGTGCGACGAGACGAGCTGCGACTTCAGATAGCCCGACTCGACGGCCGCCATCGCGCCGCCCATCTCCTGGATCCGGTCGATCTCGGCGAACGAGTCCTCGACCAGCTGGGCGACCTTCGCCTCGATGACGTGCGAGCCCTCGAAGATGTCCGCGTACTCCAGCAGGTCGCTCTCGTACGCGAGCACCTGCTGCATGCGCAGCGACCACTGCTGGTCCCAGGGCCGGGGCAGGCCCAACGCCTCGTTCCAGGCCGGGAGTTGGACGGCACGCGCGCGGGCGTCCTTCGAGAGGGTCACCGCCAGCATCTCCAGCACGATCCGCTGGATGTTGTTCTCCGGCTGGGCCTCGGTCAGACCGAGCGAGTTGACCTGGACCCCGTACCGGAAGCGGCGGTGCTTGGGGTTCTCGATCCCGTACCGCTCGCGGGTGATCCTGTCCCAGATGCGACCGAACGCCCGCATCTTGCACATCTCCTCGACGAAGCGGACGCCCGCGTTCACGAAGAAGGAGATGCGCGCGACCACGTCACCCTTCTGGTCCTCGCGGATCTGCCCGGACGCGAACACCGCGTCCAGGACGGCGATCGCGGTGGACATGGCGTACGCGATCTCCTGGACCGGGGTGGCTCCCGCCTCCTGCAGGTGATAGCTGCAGATGTTGATCGGGTTCCACTTGGGGATGTTGTTGACCGTGTAGCAGATCATGTCCGTCGTCAGACGGAGCGAGGGCACCGGCGGGAAGACGTGCGTCCCCCGCGACAGGTACTCCTTCACGATGTCGTTCTGGGTCGTGCCCTGGAGCCTGGTGATGTCGACACCCTGCTCCTCGGCGACGACCTGGTAGAGCGCCAGCAGCCACATGGCGGTGGCGTTGATGGTCATCGAGGTGTTCATCTGGTCCAGGGGGATGTCCTGGAACAGCCGGCGCATGTCACCGAGGTGCGAGACGGGCACGCCGACCCGGCCGACCTCGCCGCGGGCGAGGATGTGGTCGGGGTCGTAGCCGGTCTGTGTCGGCAGGTCGAACGCGACCGACAGACCCGTCTGGCCCTTGGCGAGATTGCGCCGGTACAGCTCGTTGGACGCCTCGGCCGTGGAGTGACCGGCGTAGGTGCGCATGAGCCACGGCCGGTCCCTTACGTTCTTCGCCTGCGGCGTCTGGCGCTCAGTCATGGGGTGGCCCTCAGATGTTCCGGAAGCGGTTGATGGCGTCGACGTGCTGGGCGCGCTTCTCCTCGTCGCGTACGCCGAGGCCCTCGGTGGGCGCCAGCGCCAGGACTCCGACCTTGCCCTGATGGAGGTTGCGGTGCACGTCGTACGCGGCCTGCCCGGTCTCCTCCAGCGAGTACACCCGGGAGAGCGTCGGGTGGATCTTGCCCTTCGCGATGAGCCGGTTGGCCTCCCAGGCCTCGCGGTAGTTGGCGAAGTGTGAGCCGATGATCCGCTTCAGGGACATCCACAGGTACCGGTTGTCGTACTCGTGGTTGTAGCCCGAGGTCGAGGCGCAGGTGACGATCGTGCCGCCCTTGCGGGTGACGTAAACGCTTGCGCCGAAGGTCTCGCGGCCCGGGTGCTCGAAGACGATGTCGACGTCCTCGCCGCCGGTGAGCTCACGGATGCGCTTGCCGAAGCGCTTCCACTCCTTCGGATCCTGGTTGTGCTCGTCCTTCCAGAACCGGTAGTCCTCGGCGTTGCGGTCGATGATCGCCTCGGCGCCCATCGCGCGGCAGATGTCCGCCTTCTGCGGGCTGCTCACCACACAGATGGGGTTGGCGCCGCCGGCCAGCGCGAACTGGGTGGCGTACGAGCCGAGTCCGCCACTGGCGCCCCAGATGAGGACGTTGTCGCCCTGCTTCATGCCGGCGCCGTTGCGGGAGACCAGCTGCCGGTATGCGGTGGAGTTCACCAGACCGGGGGCGGCGGCCTCCTCCCACGACAGGTGGTCGGGCTTGGGCATCAGCTGGTTGGACTTGACGAGCGCGATCTCGGCGAGGCCGCCGAAGTTCGTCTCGAAGCCCCAGATGCGCTGCTCGGGGTCGAGCATCGTGTCGTTGTGCCCGTCGCTGGACTCCAGCTCGACGGACAGGCAGTGCGCGACGACCTCGTCACCGGGCCGCCAGGCGTTCACGCCCGGACCGGTGCGCAGTACGACGCCCGCCAGGTCGGAACCGATGATGTGGTACGGCAGGTCGTGGCGCTTGGTGAGGTCGCTGAGCTTGCCGTAGCGCTCCAGGAACCCGAAGGTCGCCATGGGCTCGAAGATCGAGGTCCACACGGAGTTGTAGTTGACCGAGGAGGCCATCACGGCCACCAGGGCCTCACCGGGGCCGAGTTCGGGCACCGGCACGTCGTCCAGGTGGATCGACTTGCGGGGGTCCTTGTCGCGGGTGGCGAGGCCGGCGAACATCTCCGTCTCGTCCTTGTGCACGGTGATCGCGCGGTACGACTCGGGGAGCGGCAGTGCGGCGAAGTCGGCGGACGTGGCCGTCCGCGACTGAATCGCGTCCAGGATTTCCTTCACGGTGGTGCCTCCGGCGATGAGCGTCTGAGGGGAACGCTGAGGGTTACGTCGGGGTGATTGCTGCTGGTGTGAGGCAGTGCCGTCGGTTCGGCGAGGGTGGTGCTCGGCAGCGCGTTGTGGCGCGGAAGGTTGCCTGTGACGCAGGCGTCCGGGCGCGCAGGCCATTGGCTTGCGGGGACAGCCGGCGTACGAAGGATCTCTGCACGCCGGCCGCCCGGACAACTTCAACGTATGGCACGCCGTGTCACGCCGCAAGGCACGGAGTGCCAGAAGTTGCGCTCAGGTGAAATCTTTACGTAACACGTGAGCGATGATCGATCAGGTGGGGGCGGGAAACGCCTGAATGTGGGCAAAAAGCTGCCGGACGCGCTCACATTGAGCTCGTCCGGCGATCAGGTGTTTGGTGAGGACAGTGGCTGAGCCGCAGTTCCGCGAGGTGCTGCTACGGCCGTTCCTTGAGCGCCTGCTCGATCGTGCGCATCACCTGGTCCAGCGGAGCGTCCACGCGGGCCACGGTCACCAGCACCTCGCCCTCCACGGACGCGGCGGAGGAGGGTGCCGACCGCGGAGTGGTCTCCCGCCCGGCCCCGATCCCCGTACCGAAGGTCTTCCGGACGATCGCGAAGGCGTGGTCCAGCTGGCTCTCGACGTCTCCCTGGCCGCCCGCCCGCAGCCACCGCCGCAGGACGTGGTTGTGGGCCGTGACGACGGCGGACGCGGCGACCTCGGCGAGCAGCGGGTCGTCGTTGGCGTCGTCGTCGTGGGCGTGCTCGTCGAAGTGGCCCAGCAGATAGCGGGTGAACAGCCGCTCGTACCGCGCCACGGACGCGATCTCCGCCTCCCGCAGGGTCGGTACCTCGCGGGTGAGCTTGTAGCGCGACACCGAGATCTCCGGCCTCGCCGCGTACATCTTCATGACTTCCTTGATGCCCCGGCACACCGTGTCGAGCGGATGCTCGTGCGCCGGCGCCGCGTTGAGCACCGCCTCGGCCCGGATCAACGTGTCGTCGTGGTCCGGGAAGATCGCCTCTTCCTTGGAGCGGAAGTGCCGGAAGAAGGTGCGCCGGGCGACCCCGGCCGCGGCCGCGATCTCGTCGACGGTCGTTGCCTCGTACCCCTTCGTCGCGAACAGCTCCATCGCGGCGGCCGCCAGTTCGCGGCGCATCTTGAGCCGCTGCGCGGCCGCACGACTGCCCGCGGCGCTCTCAGGAGCGTCGGGCGTGGCTGGGGTACGGGAGGACTTGGCGGGCTGGGACATGCCCCGAACGTACTGCATGTACGCGGCGGAGCGCTCATGACCGGGTCTTTCCCCGACCGGGACCGGGACCGGGGCGGCGGCCGGATCGAGCAGCCCGCCCCAGTCGGCGCGTTCGGCGAACAAGCCGCCGGACCGGCCATCGGCCGAGGGCCCGCCCGCAGGCCCGCCTCCGGGCAGGTCCCATGGCTCGGAGGCGGGCTCGCCGGGCCGGTCCCCGGGCCCGGCGTCGCGCGGCGGTTCAGCGCCGTGCATATTCGCGGAAGCCGCGGCCCGTCTTGCGGCCGAGGCAGCCCGCGGCCACCAGGTGCTCCAGGAGGGGTGCGGGGGCGAGGCCCGGGTCACGGAACTCGCGGTGCAGGACCTTCTCGATGGCCAGCGAGACGTCCAGGCCGACCACGTCGAGGAGCTCGAAGGGGCCCATCGGGTAACCGCCGCCGAGCCTCATCGCGGCGTCGATGTCGTCGAGCGTCGCGTAGTGCTCCTGGACCATCTTGATCGCGTTGTTCAGGTACGGGAACAGCAGCGCGTTCACGATGAAACCGGCCCGGTCGCCGCAGTCCACCGGGTGCTTGCGGACCTTCGCACAGACCTCCCGGACCGTGGCGTGCACGTCGTCGGCCGTCAGGACCGTGCGCACGACCTCGACGAGCTTCATCGCCGGTGCCGGGTTGAAGAAGTGCATGCCGATCACGTCCTGCGGCCGCGAGGTGGCGCGGGCACAGGCCACGACGGGCAGCGACGAGGTCGTGGTGGCCAGGATCGCGCCCGGCTTGCAGACCTTGTCGAAGACCGCGAACAGCTGCTGCTTGATCTCCAGGTCCTCGGCGACCGCCTCCAGGGCCAGGTCGACGTCCGCGAAGGCGTCGTACGAGCCCGCCGGAGTGATCCGTCCCAGCGTCTCGGCGGCGGCCTCGGCGGTCATCCGGCCCTTGTCGACGGAGCGCGAGAGCGACTTGCCGATACGGGCCTTGGCGGTCTGCGCCTTCTCCTCGCTGCGCGCGGCGAGCACGACCTCGTACCCGGCCTTCGCGAAGACCTCCGCGATACCGGACGCCATGGTGCCGGAGCCCGCGACGCCGACCGAGCGCACGGTACGGCCGGGCATCAGGGAGGCGCCCTCCAGGGGAGTCAGCGCGTCCCGCACGACGGTCGCGCTGCCCGGGCCGTCGTACGTGTAGAAGCCACGCCCCGACTTGCGGCCGGTCAGGCCCGCCTCGCTGAGCTGCTTGAGGATGGGGGAGGGCGCGTGCAGCCGGTCGTGGGACTCGGCGTACATGGCCTCCAGGACCGTACGCGCGGTGTCGACGCCGATCAGGTCCAGCAGGGCCAGCGGGCCCATGGGCAGGCCGCAGCCCAGCTTCATCGCGGCGTCGATGTCCTCGCGGCTCGCGTACTTCGCCTCGTACATCGCGGCGGCCTGGTTGAGGTAGCCGAAGAGCAGTCCGTCGGCGACGAAGCCGGGGCGGTCGCCGACCGCGACGGGCTCCTTGCCGAGTTCGAGGGCGAGGTCCGTGACGGCGGCGACGGCGGCCGGCGCGGTCAGCACGGACGAGACGACCTCGACCAGCTTCATCGCCGGCGCCGGGTTGAAGAAGTGCAGGCCGAGCACCCGCTCGGGGCGGGCCGAGTCGGCGGCCAGACGCGTGACGGACAGGGCGTTGGTGCCGGTCGCCAGGATCGTCTCCGGACGCACGATCCCGTCCAGCTCCCGGAAGATCTGGTGCTTGATCTCGTACGACTCCGGAGCCACCTCGATCACCAGGTCCGCGTCGGCCGCGGCCCGCAGGTCCGTCGACGTGACGAAGCGGGCTAGGGCGTCGTCGCGCTCCTGCTCGGTGAGGCGTCCGCGCTGCACGGCGCGGGCGGTCGAGGACTCCAGGGCGGCGGTGGCCTGCGTGGCGGCGGCCTCGCTGATGTCGATGCCCACGACCTCGCGGCCGGCCTTGGCCAGGATCTCGGCGATGCCGGTCCCCATCGTGCCGAGGCCGACGACGGCGACGGTCTTGAGCGGGGACGCGGAGAGCGACAGGGAAGGGTCGGACAGGGGAGTGGCCATCGCGGGACTCCAGGAATGAGTGACGACTGAGGGACGCACCCGGATACGCCAACAGGCGCACACGGTGCGGAGGTTGCGGGTGATGCCGGGCGACGAAAGCGCACAGGCCCGGCGCCGTGAGTGGGCGAAATCGCGATCCCACGAAACGGTGAGAAAGACCCGACCGGCCCTGTCCCGGAGCCGTGTCGTACTGAGGTACGTGAAGTACCGAACCGACCAGCACCCGCGGCGGCTGCGTCACCAGGCCACCACGAGCAAGTCAGCGAGTGGGTAACTCGCTCGATTGAGCTTAACTCGTGGGTAACGAGCGCGCCAGTCCCCGGTGAATGTGACGTACGTCGCCGATAGGCTTCGGCGATATGGACGAAGAGTTGCGATCGCTCACCCAGCGCTTACGGCACGAGGCGGGCGCCGCTGCCTCGTACTCGTACGAACGGCTGGCCTCGACCGACGACCTCGACGAACTGGCCGATGTGCTCATCGCACCCGAACAGCGGCTCTGGGCAAGGGAGTTGGCGGCGTTCAGGCTCGGGCTCGCCGGGGACCGGCGGGCCTTCGAGGCACTCGTCCTGCTGCTCAACCACCGCGACCCGCAGCGCTGCGCGTCCGCGGCGCACGCCCTGGCCCGGCTCGGCGACCCGCGCACGGCCCGCGCGGCGGCCGCCCTTGCCACCAACGAACTGCGCGTCGCCTACGCACTCCATCCGGTGCGGCTCCTGGTCGAACTGCGTGCTCCCGAGTCCGTACCCGCGTTGATCACGACCCTGGCCCGCAGGTTCCGTCCGCACGACCCGTACCGCCGTGTCGCCATCGCGTGCGTGGACGGCCTCGGCGCCCTGGGCGACGAACGGGCCCGCCCCGTCCTGAACGAGGCCCTCGCCCATCCGCCGCTGGCCCAGGCGGCGGCCGGTGCGCTGAAGAGGCTGCCGGCACAGCGCTCGCCACGCGAATAGGCGTCGATGGGCGTTCACGGTGGGGTGCCTTGTGAACCTTGAGAACAGAGGGGTGCCGAGTGCCCCTGGAGAAGGCGGGGTCGCCGGGGGTTCGCCCGGCGGGAGACCGGCGACCGGCAGGCGGACGAACGTCGCGGGATCCGACCTGCCGTCATCTCCGCGCATCTGGCCCGGGTCCTGCTCCCCGGCGGCCCCAGTTCGTGCGACCGCCCGGCTGGACGCGGCATCGGGATTCGGGAGTCGCTCGGCAACGGCTCGGACCGTTGTCGTGGGAGGGCGCACGTTCCGCACGGTAGGCAGTGGGCCCGGAGGCGGACATCCCCCAGTCGGGGCGAACGGCCCTCTCAACCGGGCCGCCGACCACGTCTCGCAGGTTGCGTTCGGGTCGGGGGTGAAGGATCGCAACGGTCTGCAGAAGCTGGTCTACGCGGAGATCAATGCCACGTTCGGGCTGTCGGCGCAGCCCGCGGTGCGGGTGGTGAAGAAGGTCGTGGACGCCTACAGTGCGCTCGGGGCCGGCCTGAAAGCCGGGTGGCTGCGCGGTCCGGGGTCCAAGCGGTACCGCAGCGCCGTCGGTTCGCCGGTCGGCTTCCGGCCGGAGGCCGCGCAGCCGTTCGACGACCGGTGCCTGTCCTGGCAGACGGACGCGCGCACGGTGTCGATCTGGACGGTGGGCGGGCGGATGCGGGGCATTCGCTACACCGGCTCACCGGACCAGCTCAAGACCCTGGCCGAGTACCGCAGGGGCGAGAGTGACCTGGTCCGGCGGGGCGGGAAGTGGTTTCTGATCGCGACCTGCGACCTGCGACCTGCCCGATCCGGAGGTCTACGAGCCGGCTGACTGGATCGGTGTGGACCGGGGCATCGTCAACCTCGCAACCACCAGCGACGGCAGCAATTACCAGGGCCGCCGTCTGAACCGTTACCGGCGCTGGCAGGCCCGCAAACGTGCCGAACTCCAGGCCAGGCGCACCCGTTCGGCCACCCGCCGTCTGGGTGCTCGTGCGAAGAAGGAGCAGCGTCATGCCACGGATGTGAACCATCGGATCAGCAAGGAGATCGTGTCCGTCGCCAAACGCACCGGTCGTGGGATCGCAGTCGAGCAGCTCGACGGGATCCGCGAGCGGGTACGGCTTCGTCGCGACCAGCGGGCCACGCTCTCCTCCTGGCCGTTCCATCAGCTCGGACAGCATCTCGCCCACAAGGCCCGCCGGGCCGGGGTGCCGTTCCTGGAGGTGGATCCGGCCTACACCTCGCAGCGCTGCCCGCGCTGCGGGCACGCCGAGCGGGCCAACCGGCCCGCCCGGGACCATTTTTCCTGTCGTCGGTGCGGCCTCGCTGGGCCTGCCGATGTCGTCGCTGGGGTCAACGTGCGCAACCGTGCACGCTCGGCGTGGGTGTTCGTCACCACACCCGTCCCCGCACCGGCCTGAACAGGCCGGACCGTGAGGAGATGCGACCCGTGACCGTCCCGTCGTAGGGGGCAGTCGGGAGCGCGACAAGGTGTGAACGACCGAGTGCACAAGCTCGGCCGTTCACGGCCAAGAAGGTGACCAACTATCTGGAGAACGCCCTCGCCTACGGCCGGGAGCCCGTGGAGATCACGGCGCGCGCCACCGGCGGACGCATCGAACTGCCGTCGCGGACCACGGTCCCGGTGTGCCCGAGTCCTTCGTCCCGCACCTTTTCGAGCGCTACCGCCGCGACCCCGCCACGGCGGCGGCCACCGAGGGCACCGGTCTCGGCCTGTGGATCGCCCGCAGCCTGGCCCGCGCGAACGGCGGCGACGCCTGGTACGAACCCGGCCGGCCGAACGGCGCCCGTGTTCTGCGTGAGCTTGCCCCGAGGACGACGCGAGCCCGACGACGTGAGCCCCAGGACATGACCCCAGGAAATGACCCCAGGACGTGAGCCTCAGAGCAAGAATCCCAGAACGTGAGCCCCAGAACGTGAGCCTCCCTCAGGAGCCCCCCAGCACACGGGCGTAACGCACCTCCGGCACCTCGACGCCCTCCACCTCGAAGGGCTCCTCCGCGCCGTCCGGTGCGAAGCCGGCCTTCTCGTAGAAGCGGCGCGCGCTCGTGTTCTCCTGGAGCACCCACAGCAGCATCCGGCCGTGCCCCGCGGCCGTGCAACGGGCGACGGACTCCCGAAGCAGGGCGCGGCCCACACCGCGCGCGAGCCGGTCCGAATCAACGTAGATGGCGTACAACTCGGCTTCCTCGGTGCGGACTTCACCGTCCCGGTACGGGCCGTGGCACGCCCAGCCGACGACGTCGCCGTCCCACTCCGCGACCAGGCTCACCACGCCCTGACCGGCCTGCTCGAAGCGGGCCCGCAGACGCCCGACGTCCTCCGCCGGATCGAGCCCGTCGAGGTACGTCTGCGGCATCATCCCCCTGTACGCCGTCTGCCAGCCGCGGACGCGGATCTCGGCCACGCGGGGACAGTCGGCCAGGGCCATCTCGCGCACGTGAAGGGCAGGAGGAAGGGCGGGAGAGGGGGAGCGGGGGCGTTCGTCCATGGCGGCACCCTAGGCGGCCGTGGGCGAGGGGTCCCGTGAATTCCGGCGGGCCCGTGGACCGCCCCGGGAGACACCCGTGGCTCACTCCGGCAGCAGCGCGAACGCCTCGATCTCCATCAGGAACTCCGGGCTCACCAGGGCGGCGACCTGCACGGCCGAGGCGGCCGGGAGGCGGTCCGCGGATATGTGCTCGTCCCGGGCGGCGCGGACGGCCGGCATGTACGCCATGTCCGTGACGAAGAAGGTCAGTTTGATCACGTCGTCGAAGCCTGCCCCCGCCGAGGCGAGACAGCGCCGCAGATTCTCGAAGACCTGACGGGCCTGTGCCGCCGGGTCGCCCTCCCCGACGAGCTTGCCGTCCTCGTCGAGCGCGAGCTGGCCCGAGACCGCCACGAAGCGGCCCGTGCCCATGACGACGTGGGTGTACGCGGCGGCGGGGGCGACCCCGTCGGGGGCGGAGATGCGCGTCAGTTCGGCCATGGATCCATCGTGCACCACGCCACTGACAACGCCCCCGACGGGCCGCCGCCGCTCACCTGCCGGGGCTCAGCCCCGGAATCCGAGCAGCCCGTGCAGCGTCGCGCCGCGCGACGAGCCCGAGGCCTTCTTGCTCAGCGGTGACGGGTCGGGCAGCGGCTTGCACACCGCGTCGACCTCACCGCCACTGCGCGGCACCCTGCCGTCGGCCAGATACGTGGCCAGATGCTTGTCCAGGCAGGCGTTGCCGCTCAGCGTGACGCCGTGGTTGCCGCCACCCTGCTCGACCACCAGGCTGGAGTCGCCCAGCAGATGATGGACCATGACACCGCCCTCGTACGGGGTGGCCGCGTCGTCCGTCGCCTGGAACAGCAGCACCGGCGGCACCGAGTCGTTGGAGACGTCCACGGGCTCAAGGGAGTCCGTCGGCCAGAACGCGCACGGCGCGTTGTACCAGGCGTTGCTCCAGGTCATGAAGGGCGCCTTCTCGTACACCTCCCAGTTGTCCTCGCGCCACTCCTCCCAGTCGCGCGGCCAGGACGCGTCACGGCACTGCACCGAGGTGTAGATGCTGTAGCTGTTGTCGCCCGCGGGGTCGACGGCACCGAAGTTCTCGTACGCCTCGATCAGCGGGTCGTCGTTCTTGTCGTTCACGAAGGCCGCGAACGCCTCGGCGAGATACGGCCAGTAGCCGTTGTAGTAGCCGCCGGGGACGAACGTGTCCTCCAGTTCGGAGGCGCCCACCCTCTTGTCCGCGGGCTTCTTCGCCAGCGCCGCCCTCATCGCGTACCACTTGGCCTCGATCTTCTCCGGATCGGTGCCGAGCCCGTACTTCGCGTTGTTCTTGGCGACCCAGGCCATGAAGGCCCGGTGACGGTCGTTGAAGGCGTAGTCCTGCGCGAGGTTGTCCTCGTACCAGACACCGGTGGGGTCGACGATGGAGTCGAGCACCATGCGCCGTACGCGGTCCGGGTGGAGCTTCGCGTAGACGGCGCCCAGGTAGGTGCCGTACGAGTACCCGAAGTAGTTGATCTTCTTGGCGCCGAGCGCGTGCCGGATCGCGTCCATGTCCTGGACCGCGCTCACGGTGTCGAGGTACGGCAGCAGCTTGCCGTACTTCGTGCCGCACGCCTTCGCGAAGGCCTTGACCCGGTCGAGGTTGGCCTTTTCCAGGGCGGGGGTGCTCGGCACCGAGTCGGGGCGTACGGGCTTGAAGTGCCCCGGCCTGCAGTTCGGGGCGGGCTTGCTGGCGCCGACGCCGCGCGGGTCGAAGCCGATGACGTCGTACTGCGAGGCAACCGCCTTCGGCAGCGTGGCCGCGACGAACCCGGCGAGCGTGAGACCGCTGCCGCCGGGGCCGCCCGGGTTCACCAGGAGCGGTCCCTGGGACTTCTTCGCGGTGTGCGGGACCCGTGACAGCGCGAGCGTGATGCGCTCGCCGTGCGGGTTCGCGTGGTCGAGCGGCACCTTCAGGGATGCGCACTGGAGCGTCGGATAGGAGGTGGTGCCGCACTTCTTCCAGGTGAGCTTCGCCTGGTCGGCGGAGAGCGTGGTGCGCGGTGCGGTCGCGGAGTCCGCGCTCGCGCCGGCCGGGATCGCGGTGATCATTCCGGCCACCACGGCAGCGGCACCGCACAGAGCAACTGCGCGTCGGTTCACGATGAATTGCCTCGCATGGATGTTCCGGGCAGGGATTCTGGCCTGATCCTCGGGCCGCGGGTCCGGGGGTTGTCCCCCGGGGAGATGCAGCATCGGACCTCCCAGGACGGAGGTTGTGGGCCGTGCACGCCACGGCCTTCGCCGTATCGTCCCGGAGCGGCCGCCCGGAAGAAGTGATTCCGACAAGAGTTTGACCCGATCGGCCCGCGCGATGCGCCCGGATGCAGCTGAGACGCGCTGGTCGGAGCGGGTGCCGGCGTCGTGTGCCGGTGCCGGTCAGAGAAGGGTGAGCTGGGTCGGCTCCGGGACGGCCGGTTCGGCGGGTGCCGGGATCCTGCGCGGCATCTCCGCGCGCGTGGGACCTATCCCGTACTCCTCGGCCAGTTCATGGACCTGACGGGTGATCCGGCGCTGGTACCACTTCGGGGCGTAGGCGCCCTCCGCGTACAGCCGCTCGTAACGGCGCACCAGATACGGGTGGTGGTGTGCCAACCAGCTCATGAACCACTCGCGCGCCCCCGGCCGCAGATGCAGCACGAGCGGCGTGACCGAGGTCGCGCCGGATGCCGCGATCGCCCGTACCGTCGCGCGCAGCTGGGACGGGTCGTCGCCCAGGAAGGGGATCACCGGGGCCATCAGGACCCCGCAGTCGATGCCGTGCTCGCTCAGCGTGCGGACGGCGTCGAGGCGGCGCTCGGGGGCCGGCGTGCCCGGCTCCACGGTCCGCCACAGCTCGTGGTCGGTGAAGCCCACCGAGACGGAGATCCCGACCTCGGTCACCGCGGCCGCCTGCTTCAGGAGGTCGAGGTCACGCAGGATCAGCGTGCCCTTGGTGAGGATCGAGAAGGGGTTCGCGTGGTCGCGCAGGGCCGCGATGATGCCGGGCATCAGCTGGTAGCGGCCCTCGGCGCGCTGGTAGCAGTCCACGTTCGTGCCCATCGCTATGTGATCGCCGAGCCAGCGCCGCGAGCCGAGATGCCGCCGCAGCAGATCAGGGGCGTTCACCTTCACCACGATCTGGCTGTCGAAGCCGAGGCCCGTGTCGAGGTCCAGATAGCTGTGGGTCTTGCGGGCGAAACAGTAGACACACGCGTGCGTGCACCCCCGATAGGGGTTGACCGTCCACTCGAAGGGCATGCGCGAGGCGCCCGGCACCCGGTTCACGATCGACTTGGCCCGGATCTCGTGGAACGTGATTCCACGGAACTCCGGGGTGTCGAACGTACGTGTGGTCACCGCGTCCGCGCCGAACAGCGCGGCGTCCCTCGGCAGGTTGCCGCCGGACTCCACTGTGAGGTTCTCCCAGCGCATGACGCCTCCTCGGTAGCACTGGACACAGAATAGAACACATGTTCCCTTGATCGTGCGAACTCACTTTCGACGGGCGTGGCGTCCAAGGCTCCGGGCCTTGAGGGGACCCCGATTTGGGCGGCTCGGCCGCCTGATGGTTGGCTGAGCGCTGACCCCCGAGATCCCGAGTGCTGGAGGAACGCAATGGCGCAGGTCGAGGCCACCACTGAGCGAGTCGTAGCGGCTCAGCCGGACGACGTGTTCGATGCGCTGGCCGACTACACCGGCACGCGTGCGAAGCTCCTGAGCGAGCACTTCAGCGAGTACGAGGTGCGCGAGGGCGGTGACGGCGAGGGCAGCCTCGTCCACTGGAAGCTCCAGGCCACGAGCAAGCGCGTCCGCGACTGCCTTCTTGAGGTGAGCGAGCCGACCGACGGCGAGCTCGTCGAGAAGGACCGCAACTCCTCGATGGTGACCACCTGGCGGGTCACCCCGGCCGGCGAGGGCAGGTCCCGGGTCGTCGTGACCTCGGTGTGGAACGGCGCCGGCGGCATCGGCGGCTTCTTCGAGAAGACCTTCGCGCCCAAGGGTCTCGGGCGGATCTACGACGAGGTGCTGGCGAAGCTCGCCACCGAGGTCGAGAAGTAGCTCTCGGGGCCGTCCCGGTGAGCGCGTGGACGCGCTCGGCCGGGCGATTCTCACGCTCACCGTTTCGAGTGGTTTTCGGTATGGCTCCGTCGTACGCCGTAGGGCTCCCACCGGCGGTTACGCCTGTTGAGCTCCACTGACGGGCGACTCGTCGCGCTTGCTCCCAGTTGTCGCGTAATGCGAGAAATGGGCCGCGCAGGCGCGACGAGGGGAGCAGCACGTGGGCGGGACGACTCTGGCGGCGGGCGAACGCGGCGTTTCGACCCCGGCACCTGACACGCCCCAAGGGCCGCCGGAACCACCGCAGTTCGAGGCGCTCAGCCCGGGCCGCGTGCGGATGGTGTTCTGCGCGCTGATGCTGGCGCTGCTGCTCGCCGCGCTGGAGCAGATGATCGTCGCCACCGCCCTCCCGAAGATCGTCGGTGAGTTGCACGGCCTGGACAGGATGTCCTGGGCTATCACCGCGTATCTGCTCACGGCCACCGTCGGACTGCCCGTCTACGGCAAGTTCGGCGACCTCTACGGCCGCAAGGGCGTCTTCCAGTTCGCGATCGTCGTCTTCGTGATCGGCTCCGCGCTGGCCGGATGGTCGCGCACCATGGACCAGTTGATCGCCTTCCGCGCACTCCAGGGCGTCGGCGCCGGCGGACTCATGATCGGCGTGCAGGCGATCATCGCGGACATCGTGCCGCCCCGGGAACGCGGCCGCTTCATGGGCCTGATCGGCGCCGCCTTCGGCCTCGCGTCGGTCGCGGGGCCGCTGCTCGGCGGCTACTTCACCGACCACCTCTCCTGGCGCTGGTGCTTCTACATCAACGTGCCCTTCGGCCTGGTCACGCTCGTCGTCGTCGCCGTCGTGCTCAAACTGCCCAAGCCGACCACCCGGCGCCGCCTCGACGTCCTCGGTGCCCTGCTGCTCGCCGCCGCCTCCACCTGCCTGGTCCTGCTGACCAGTTGGGGCGGAACGGAGTACGCGTGGGACTCGCGCGTCATTCTCGGACTCGGCGCGGGAGCCGTCGCCGCGACGACCCTGTTCCTCGTCGTCGAGCACTTCGCGGTCGAACCCCTCATGCCCCTGCGGTTGTTCCGCGACGGGGTCTTCAACGTCACCGCCCTGGTGGGCGTGATCGTCGGGGTCGCCCTCTTCGGAGCGGCCAGCTATCTGCCCACGTACCTGCAGATGGTCGACGGCGCCACCGCAACCGAGTCCGGCCTGCTCATGCTCCCGATGATGGCAGGCATCGTCGGCGCCTCGGTCGTCTCGGGCCAACTCATCAGCCACAGCGGCCATTACAAGATCTACCCGATCCTCGGCGGCGCCCTGTCCGTCCTCGGCATGTGGCTCCTGTCACGGCTCGACGTCGGCACGCCCCGGCTGCACTACAGCGTCTGGATGGCCGTACTCGGCGCCGGGATCGGCCTGATCATGCCCGTACTGATCCTCGCCGTGCAGAACTCCGTGGAACCCCGCGACCTCGGCACCGCGACCAGCGCCAACAACTACTTCCGGCAGATCGGCGGCAGCGTCGGCGCCGCGATCTTCGGCACGCTCTTCGCCGACCGGCTCGCCGACTCCCTCGCCGAACGGCTGCCCACCGGGGCCGGCCTGCCCGACCCCGAGTCCATCACCCCGCAGCTCGTCCACGCACTGCCCGCCGAGCTTCGCGACGGCTACATCGCGGCCTACGCCGACGCCATGCCGCGGATCTTCCTCTACCTCGTGCCGGTGCTCGTCCTGGGCCTGCTCGTCGCCTTCTTCCTCAAGGAGAAACCGCTGGTGTCCCACCACACCCCCACCGCCCCCGAGACCGCCGCGCCCTTCAACCCCTCCGTCCCGTCGGCCCGTTCGTCCTACGCTGCCGGAGTGCCCGTCTGCGGCACCGTCCAGCACCCCGACGGCACCGTCGTGCCCCGCGCCGCGCTCACCCTCATCGACGTCGCGGGACAACAGATCGGACGGGGCGCGAGCGGGGACGACGGACGGTACGCGCTGTCCACGCCCGGCGCGGGGTCGTACGTCCTCATCGCCGCGGCCGGCGGGCATCAGCCGCAGGCCGTCAGCGTCACCGTCGGGGAGCGGCCGGTCGAGCTGGACGTCGTCCTCGGCGGCGCCGGACGGCTGGCCGGGAGCGTGGTGACGGCGGACGGGACGCCCGTACGGGACGCGACCGTCACGCTCACCAACGTGCACGGCGAGGTGGTCGCCACGACACGCAGCGGGCGTGAAGGGGGTTACGTCATCACGGAGTTGGTGGCGGGGGAGTACACGTTGGCCGCGAGTGCGCCGGCCTTTCGGCCCGCCGCCCTGCCGGTGAGCGTGCAGGCCGCCCGGGAGGCTCGCCAGGATGTCGAGCTCGCGGGCGGGGCGGTGCTCCGGGGGACCGTACGGGCCAGTGGGGGACGGCTCGTCGAGGATGCGCGGGTGACGCTGCTGGACGCCGCGGGGAACGTGGTGGACACGTTGACCACCGGAGGTGACGGAACGTTCCGGTTCGTTGATCTTTCTTCGGGGGAGTACACGGTGATCGCCGCGGGGTACCCGCCGGTGGCCACCGTTCTGCAGGTGGCCGGGGGCGGGCGGACCGAGCGGGATCTTCAGTTGGGGCACGAGGACTGAAGACCGTGGCCTGAGGGTTCGTTGTCGGCCGCGGGGCGTACTGGGCTGGTCGCGCCCATGCGGCGGAGCCGCGCAGTGTCACTGCCCCGCGCCCCTGACTGGGCGCTGGTGTGCGCCGGAGTTATTTCCCTCAATGCCACACATGGCAACCAGGCGCGGACGTACCGTGGTTGTGACGGTACAGATCTTGCGGACCGTGGGGAGAGAGGGCCTGGGCCATGGACCGTGGCACCGAGAGGGGCACAGCTCACGGCCGTGCGGGCGGTAACGGGGTCGCGGCGGGCCGGATTCCGTTGGCAGTCGTGGTCGTCGACCGTGAGGGTCTGGTCTCGCACTGGAGCCGGGGCGCCCGGCGGCTGTTCGGAGCCGCCAAGGACGAGGCGGTCGGACGGCCCGCAGTCGATCTGCTGCCCGTGTCCGGTGCCCTGCCCGATGACGACGAGGTCGCTCCCTACGGGGCGTACTCGCCGTACGACGGCCTCGGACCCGACCTGGAGTCGTCCCTCGACGGGCGGCTGTCCTACCCGGCAGCGGGGCGTGCGCGGTTGTCGGCGCCCGACAGTGACCGGATCGATGTGCTGTGGTGGGCGTATCCGCTGGTGGGGCCGGGGCCCGAGCGGCTGCTCGTGCTCGCCGCCGACGCGGGCGGGCTGCGCCACGAGAACACCGGCGCGGGGCTGGCCGTGGAGCGCATCGCACCAGGGTTCGCGCTGCACACCGACTTCCCCGGCGCCGAGGAACTGGCCCGCAGGCTGCCCGAGATCCTCCCCAGCATGAGCGTCGGAGAAAGCGCCCGCATCGTCGCCCAGGTCCTCGAACTGGGTTATCCCGTCCTGGAGTTCAGCCAGAACGACCGGGTGCCCGTCACCCCCGACTGGGGCATGCCCCGGCGCGCCGAGCGCAAGGCCCGCCAGGAGCGGGCCGCCGCGGCGGTCGCATCCGGCGCACCCCTGCCGCAGGGCGTGGAGGATGAGGGCGAAGATCTCGAATACGCCGCCGTCCGCGAGCGCCTGGAATTCCTGAACGAGGTCAGCGGGCGGATCGGCACCTCGCTCGACCTGTCCCGCACCATCGTCGAGGTCAGCCGGGCCGTGGTCCCGCGATTCACCGACGTGGCAGGCACCTATCTCCGCGAACAGGTCGTCGCGGGTGAGGGCTTCCCCGAGGGCGTGCCCGACACGACCACCATGTGGCACCGGGTCGCCGTGGAGCACACCGACGAGCCGGGCCGCTGGGACGATGTCGTGCCCGTCGGCGAGGCTATGCCGTTCCCGGCACACACCCCGTTCTTCCAGTGCATGACCACCGGCGACCCCGTCCTGGTGCCCCGCATCAGCGAGCAGATGGGGCACATGATCGCCGCGCAGTTCGAGAAGCGCGACATCCGGCCCCTCATCACGGGCCGCTCCATGCTGGTCGTGCCCCTCAAAGCCCGCAACGTGGTCCTCGGCTTCATGATCCTGCTGCGCCACCCGGAGCGCGTCGAGTTCAACGACATGGACCGCGTCACCGGCGCCGAACTCGCCGCCCGCGCCGGGCTCGTACTCGACAACGCCCGGATGTACACGTACCAGGAGAGCGTCGCCGAGACCCTCCAGGACAGCATGCTGCCGCACATCGCGCCGCGCATGGCGGGCTGCGACATCGCGACCCGTTATCTGCCGGGCACGCTGCTGGGGCGGGTCGGCGGCGACTGGTTCGACTCGGTCAAACTGCCCGGGTCACGGACCGCGCTCGTCGTCGGCGACGTCATGGGGCACGGGCTCAACTCGGCCGCGATGATGGGCCAGTTGCGCACCGCCGTCCAGACCATGGCGGCTCTCGATCTGCCGCCCGCCCAACTCCTGCGCAACCTCGACGACTTGGCGCAGCGCCTCGGCGAGCACTACCTCGCGACCTGCCTGTACGCGGTGTACGACCCCATCAGGAGCGAGCTGCAGATAGCCAACGCGGGCCACATCCCACCGGTGTTGGTCCGCGCCGAGGACGGCCGCAGCGATCTGCTCGACCTGCCGACGGGTGCGCCCATCGGCGTCGGCGGGGTGCCCTTCGAGTCCGTACGGGTGCCGGTGGCGCCGGGCGACCGGCTCGTGATGTGCACCGACGGCCTGGTCGAGGTCCGCGGTGAGGACATCGGTGTCGGACTCGCCACGCTCTGCGAGTCCGCCGCGCACCCGGCCGCCTCCATGGACGACGCCTGCGACACCATCATCCGCGCCCTCAACACCCGCGGCGGCCGCAAGGACGACGTGGCGCTCCTGATGGCCCGGCTCAACGGGATCGAGCCCGAGGACGTCGCCCGGTGGCGGATCGGCCACGACCGGATGGAGGTCGGCAGGGCGCGTGCGGTGGTCCGCGAACAGCTTCACGTGTGGGGGCTGAACTCCCTTGTCGATCCCACCGAGTTGATGGTCAGCGAGCTCGTCACCAACGCCGTGCGGCACTCCCACAGCCGGCCCATCGAGCTGCGGCTCGTCCGGGGCGAGACGCTGCTGTGCGAGGTGGACGACGACGACCACACCCTGCCCACGCTGCTCAGCGCGCGCCCGCTCGACGAGTCCGGGCGCGGGATGCGTGTCGTCAGCACGCTGGCGCGGGAGTGGGGGACCAGCCGGACGAGCTCCGGCAAGACGGTGTGGTTCGAGCTGACCTTGCCACGCCGATAGCTCTCTCGGTCCTGCCCCGCCGCTGGTTCCTGGTGAGTGCCGGTTCCTGGGGAGCGAGGGGCACGAGGGGCGCACATCGGCGTGCGGCTGTCGAATGAGCAGTGAAGGTGTGCGCCGCGTGCTTGTCGCTTCACTCCGGGCGCGATAAACCGGACTGCCCGTCACTTTTCGGCGGTCCGCGGTCGCGTCCTGGGGAGCTTTCATGAGTGTGACGACTCGGTACAGAGAGGCCTGGGAGGGCTTCTGGCGTGAGGCTCCCGGTGAGCAGGGGGCCGTCTTCTGGGACGCCGAGCCCGCGGTGACGGCCGGGATCCACCTCGCGCTGTTCGAACCGCACCTGGCGGCTCCCGGCCTGCCCCTCATGGACCTCGGGTGCGGCAACGGGACCCAGACCCGGTTCCTCGCCGACCGTTATCCGCATGTCATCGGTGCCGATCTGTCGGCTGCCGCCCTCGACCACGCCCGGCTCGCGGACCCGGCGGCGCAGGCCTCCTACCGGCTGTTCGACGCGGCCGAGAAGGTCGAGGCGGAGACGCTGCATGCGGAGCTCGGTGACGCGAACGTGTATATGCGGGGTGTTCTGCATCAGTGCGAACGGGATGACCGGCAGCCGCTGGTGGACGGGCTCGCCACGCTTGTGGGTGACCGGGGGCGTGCCTTCGTCGTCGAGCTCGCGGAGGCGGCGGGGGTGATCCTGCGAGGGCTTGCGCAGGGGCCCGATGGGCCGCCGGCCAAGCTGGCGCCCGTGTTTCGGCACGGGATCGCGCCGGGGGAGGTGGCTGACGCCGCCGTGCCCGAGTATCTGCGGGCTGCTGGGCTTGTCGTTCTGGCGAGTGGGGAGTTGCCGCTTGCGACGACCGAGTTCCTGGCGGACGGGACGCGGATCGAGTTGCCGTCGAAGTGGGTTGTGGTGGGGCGCGGCTGACAGTCGGGGGCTGCGCGTCGGGTGTTTGGTGCGGGTGCGTGGGGGCTGGTCGCGCAGTTCCCCGCGCCCCTGTCGGGGCGCAGGTTGCCGCACGCCTGAACGGGCGCCGGTGATCGGGGCGGAGCGTCGCGACGCGTGCTGAAGGCAAGTCGGCGCACCCTTGGCCGATACAGAGGTATGTGACATAGTACTGGCGTGACCAAGTCGCTGACCTGCGATGTTGTGGTCGTCGGGGCCGGGATGGTCGGGGCGGCCAGTGCTCTGTACGCGGTTCGGGCGGGGCTGAGTGTCGTACTGGTGGACCGGGGGCCGGTGGCCGGGGGTACGACCGGGGCGGGTGAGGGGAATCTGCTCGTCTCGGACAAGGAACCGGGGCCCGAGCTCGAACTCGCCCTGCTCTCCGGGCGGTTGTGGTCCGATCTTGCCGCCGGGACGGGAGTGGCCGGGGCCGTCGAGTACGAGGCCAAGGGCGGGGTCGTCGTGGCGTCCGCACCTGAGGGGCTCGCGACGCTGGAGCGGTTTGCCGTCGGGCAGCGCTCAGCCGGTGTCGAGGCCGTGTCCGTCGCCGCCGGTGAACTCCACGATCTGGAGCCCTGCTTGGCGAAGGGGCTCGCGGGCGGGGTCCTCTATCCGCAGGACGCCCAGGTGATGCCGACACTGGCCGCCGCCCATCTCGTACGGCTCGCCCGCGCGGCCGGTGCCTCGCTGCGGATCGGCTGGACGGTCACGGAGGTGCTGCGCACGGCGGCGGGGGCGGTGCGTGGAGTCCGTACATCGCATGGTGACGTCCACGCGCCCGCCGTCCTCAACGCCGCCGGGACCTGGGGCGGGGAGCTGGCCGCAATGGCCGGCGTGTCACTGCCCGTGCTGCCCCGGCGCGGCTTCGTCCTGGTCACCGAGCCGCTGCCCCGCCGGGTGCGGCACAAGGTGTACGCCGCCGACTACGTGGCCGACGTGGCCAGTGACTCGGCCGCGCTGCAGACCTCCCCCGTGGTCGAGGGCACGGCGGCGGGACCGGTACTGATCGGGGCCAGCCGGGAACGGGTCGGCTTCGACCGCTCCTTCTCCCTGCCCGTCGCCCGGGCGCTCGCGGCGGGAGCGACCCGGCTGTTCCCCTTCCTGGCGGAGGTCAGGGCCATGCGCTCCTACCTCGGCTTCCGTCCGTACATGCCCGACCACCTGCCCGCCATCGGGCCGGACGCGCGTGTGCCCGGACTCTTCCACGCGTGCGGGCACGAGGGCGCGGGCATCGGACTCGCCACCGGGACGGGCCACTTGATCGCGCAGGTGCTGGCGGACAAGGCCCCCGATCTGGACCTCGCGCCATTCCGCCCCGACCGCTTTCCGGATCCGGTGAACCAGGAGGCTCCGTGACGCCCCGCACTCCGCTCGACCTGGTCGACGCCCGGCCCGGGCCCGCCTTCACCGTCACCTTCGACGGCCGGGAGATCGCCGTCCTGCCCGGTCAGACGGTCGCCGCCGCGCTCTGGTCGGCAGGCATCACGTCCTGGCGTACGACACGGGGGAGCGGCGAGCCGCGCGGTGTCTTCTGCGGCATCGGGGTGTGCTTCGACTGTCTGGTGAGCGTCAACGGGCGGGTGAACCAACGGGCTTGTCTGGTCCGGGCCGAGGCCGGGGACGTGATCCGCACGCAGGAAGGGACCGGTCACCATGACTGAACGACGGCGCCTCGCGGTGATCGGCGCCGGCCCCGCCGGACTCACGGCAGCCCTCGCCGCCGCCGCTCGCGGTGTGCGGGTGACCCTGGTCGACTCCGCCCCGCAGGCGGGCGGTCAGTTCTACCGCCAGACCGCTCCGGGGCTGGGGGCCCGCCGTCCGCAGGCCCTGCATCACCAGTGGCGTACCTGGGAACGGCTTCGGGACGGACTCGCGGCGCACATCGACGCGGGCCGCGTCACCCACCTGACGGATCATCATGTGTGGTTCGTGGAGCGGCAGTCCGGCGCCTCCACTGTCGATGACACCGGCCGAGGCTCCTTCACCGTCCACGCTCTGCTCGGGCCCGAGCAGGAAGAGCCCGTCACCGTTCACGCGGACGCCGTGCTGCTCGCCACCGGTGGGTACGAGAAGGTGCTCCCCTTTCCCGGCTGGACCCTCCCCGGAGTGGTCACCGCGGGTGGGGCGCAGGCCATGCTCAAGGGCGGGCTCGTGCTGCCGGGGCGTACCGCCGTGGTGGCCGGGACCGGGCCGTTGCTGCTGCCCGTGGCCGTCGGTCTCGCCTCGGCCGGGGCGAGGGTCGCGGCCCTCGTGGAGTCCGCCGACCCCCGCAACCTCGCCCGGCAGGCCCGCGTGCTCGCGGCCCATCCCGCGAAACTCGCCGAAGGCGCCCGGTACGCGGCCGAGTTGGCACGTCACCGGGTCAGAACCCGGGTCCGCAGCACGGTCGTCGCCGCGCACGGTACCGGGCGGCTCGAAGCCGTCACCGTCGCTGCCCTCGACGGTGACGGGCGGGTCCGGCCGGGAACCGGGCGGCGCATCCCCTGCGACACCCTCGCCGTCGGCCACGGCATGCTCCCGCACACCGATCTCGCCGAAACACTCGGCTGCCGTCTCGACGGGGTCGACGTCGCCGTGGACGACGAACAGCGCACCGACGTGCCCGGCGTCTGGGCCGCCGGCGAGACCACCGGGATCGGCGGCGCAGTGCTCGCGTCGGCCGAGGGCCGGATCGCCGGACTGTCCATCGCGGCGCGACTCAACTCTCGTACGCCCGAGCGCAGTTCGTACGCCTCGGCAGCCAAGGCGCGTGCCGGGCTGCGGGAGTTCTTCGCCGCCGTCGACACCGTCTGTGCCCCGCCCGCCCATTGGGCCGAGCAGGTCACCGACGACACCGTCGTGTGCCGGTGCGAGGAGGTGCCCGCCTCCGCGGTCCGGGAGGCCGTCGACGAGCTCGGCGCCGGGGACGTACGCACCGTGAAACTGCTGACCCGGGCCGGGATGGGCTGGTGCCAGGGGCGGATGTGCGGCCCGGCGGTCGCGGGGCTCGCGCGCTGTCCGGAGACACCCTCCCGACGGCCGTTCGCCCGGCCGGTGCCCCTCGGGGTGCTCGCTCGCGAGCCCGGCGAACCCTCATGACACGTCACCCTCCACCGAAAACCGTCTACCGAAACCGGATGGGACCCCTCATGACCGACGACAACGTCACCGACAACCGGCCCTGGCGCGGCGTCCTCGTCGCCACCGCCCTCCCGCTCAACGACGACCTCTCCGTCAACCTCGGCAAGTACGCGGAGCACTGCACGTGGCTCGTCGAGAACGGCTGCGACGGGGTCGTACCGAACGGCTCGCTCGGGGAATACCAGGTGCTCACCCCGGAGGAGCGGGCCAAGGTCGTGGAGACCGCCGTGGCCGCGATCGGCGGGCAGCGCGTGATGCCGGGCGTGGCCGCGTACGGATCCGCCGAGGCCCGTCGTTGGGCCGAGCAGGCACGCGACGCCGGCTGCGCCTCCGTGATGCTGCTGCCCCCGAACGCCTACCGCGCCGACGAGCGCTCGGTCCTCGCCCACTACGCGGAGGTCGCGAAGGCCGGCGTGCCGATCGTCGCGTACAACAACCCCATCGACACCAAGGTCGACCTCGTGCCCGAGCTGCTGGCGAAGCTGCACGGCGAGGGGCACATCCACGGGGTAAAGGAGTTCTCCGGCGACGTACGCCGTGCCTACCGCATCGCCGAACTCGCCCCGGAACTCGACCTGTTGATCGGCGCCGACGACGTGCTGCTGGAACTGGCGGTCGCGGGAGCCAAGGGCTGGGTGGCCGGTTACCCGAACGCACTGCCCTCCGCGTCCGTCGCGCTGTACCGCGCCGCCGTCGCGGGAGACCTGGACACCGCGGGCAAGCTCTACCGCCAGCTGCACCCCTTGCTGCGCTGGGACTCGAAGACCGAGTTCGTGCAGGCCATCAAGTTGTCGATGGACATCGTGGGGCGGCACGGCGGTCCGGTACGGGCGCCGCGCGTGCCGCTCCTTCCCGAGCAGGAGCAGGCCGTGCGCGAGGCCACCGAGAGGGCCGTCGCGGCCGGGCTCGCCTGAGCCTGTCCCACCACACCGGCGATGCACCGGCGGTGATGCACCGGGCGGCGTGGCACGGCCTGGCGGTACACCGGCCATCGCGAACTCGCGGGAGACCTCACCCTCAGGGAGACCCATGCGCAGCAAACTAGTCCTGCACGCCGTCGACTCGCACACCGAGGGCATGCCGACCCGTGTGATCACCGGAGGCATCGGCACGGTCCCGGGCGCGACCATGAACGAGCGACGGCTCCACTTCCGTGAACACCGCGACGACATCAAGCAGTTGCTCATGAACGAGCCGCGCGGTCACTCGGCGATGAGCGGCGCGATCCTCCAGCCGCCGACCCGTCCCGACTGCGACTACGGCGTCATCTACATCGAGGTGTCGGGCTATCTCCCGATGTGCGGGCACGGGACCATCGGGGTCGCGACCGTCCTCGTGGAGACCGGCATGGTCGAGGTCGTCGAACCGGTGACCACCATCCGCCTCGACACCCCGGCGGGGCTAGTCGTCGCCGAGGTGGCGGTGGAGGACGGCGCCGCGAAGGCGGTCACGCTCAACAACGTGCCGTCCTTCTCCGTCGCCCTGGACCGCAAGATCGAGCTCGCCGACGGGCGGACGGTGACCTACGACCTGGCGTACGGCGGCAACTTCTACGCGATCCTGCCGCTCGACCGGTTCGGGCTGCCCTTCGACCGGGCCCGCAAGGACGACATCCTCGCGGCCGGGCTCTCGCTGATGGACGCCGTCAACGCCGAGGGGGAGCCCGTCCACCCCGAGGACCCGTCCATCCGGGGCTGCCATCATGTGCAGCTCACCGCCCCGGGCTCGACGGCCCGGCACTCGCGGCACGCGATGGCCATCCACCCCGGCTGGTTCGACCGCTCACCCTGCGGTACGGGCACCTCCGCGCGCATGGCGCAGCTGCACGCCCGCGGCGAACTCCCCCTGAACACCGAGTTCTTGAACGAGTCCTTCATCGGTACCTACTTCACCGGCCGGCTTCTCGACACCGCCGAGGTCGCCGGGATCCCGGCGGTCCTGCCAAGCTTCACCGGGCGTGCCTGGGTGACCGGCACCGCCCAGTATCTGCTCGACCCCAGCGACCCGTTCCCGGCGGGCTTCGTCCTCTGAAGCCCCCGGAACCGCGCGAGATTCCCGCCCGACCACACGCACCGCCCGCTCCACCTCACGCACCGCCCGTTCCAAGGAGACCCCCGGATGCCCGCCCAGCGCGCCAGCGCCCCCGCCCTGCCCACGCTGGGCGGCAAGAAGCCCAGCTACCGCGAGCGAGTCGCGGACGCGTTGCGGGCCGCCCTCATCGCGGGGGAACTGCGTCCGGGCGAGGTGTACTCCGCACCGGGCCTCGCCACCCGCTTCGGTGTCTCGGCCACACCCGTCCGCGAGGCCATGCTCGACCTCACCAAGGAGGGCCTGGTCGACACCGTGCCGAACAAGGGCTTCCGGGTCACCGCCGTGTCCGAGAAGCAGCTCGACGAGTACACGCACATCCGCTCGCTCATCGAGATCCCCACGACCGCCTCGCTCGCCGCCACCGCCGACCCCGCAGCCCTGGAGGCACTGCGCCCGGCCGCCCAGGAGAGTGTCACCGCGGCCGCCACCGGTGACCTCATCGCGCACGTCGAGGCGGACATGCGCTTCCACCTGGGCCTGCTCGCCCTCGCGGGCAACGAACACCTGGTCGAGGTGGTCAGCGACCTCCGCAAGCGATCCCGCCTCTACGGCCTGCACGCGCTGGTGAAGGCGGGCCGCCTGGAGGCCTCCGCCGCCGAGCACCTGGACATCCTCGACGCGCTCATCGCCCGCGACGAGGAGGCGGTACGGGCCGTCATGACCCGTCACCTCGGACACGTACGGGGGTTGTGGGCGGCGGAGTGACCTCGGCGGCGACACGCTGCCGGGCAACCCGCCTCGTCCGCACCTCCATGCTCTCCTGAGTGCGCCCCGGCAGCCGCGAGAAGGACGCACGTTGAGCAAGCGCATCCGCAGGTCTCCGCTCCTCCACAGATCCGCGCTCCCCGACAGATCCGCGCTCCTCCACAGATCCCCGCGCCTGCGCGGATCCCTGGTCGCGGCCGTCGCTGCTGTCGCCGTAGCCGCGCCGGTCGTCCACGCCCCGGGCGCCTCCGCCGCGGTCGCCTCCCCCGAGACCGAAGCCGCCGCGGAGGCCCCCGACCACGATCTGCTCAGCAGGAGGGGCGAGCGGACCCAGCGCGCCCGGGCCCTGGCCCTCGCCAAGGTCGCCGCCGGACAGGCGACGGCCGAGACACGCGGTTCCTCGCAGCGCATCGAGTACCGCCAGGGCTCGTACGCGGAGACGGCCCGCACCGCGGACCGGATCTTCGTGCTTCCGGTGGAGTTCAGCGACTACACGCACAACCGGATCCCCGAGCCCGACCGCGCCACCGACAACGCCACGGTGTGGACGCGGGACTACAGCAGGGCCTACTACCAGCGGCAGATCTTCGGCACGGCGGACGAGACCGCGGGCGACACCCTCAGGTCGTACTTCCAACGCCAGTCCAGCGGCGTCTACTCGATCACCGGCACCGTCCACGACTGGACCCGAGTCGACCACCCTCTCGCGCACTACGGCACCGACGCCTGCCGGAAGAACGGCGTGGCCATCTCGACGTACTACTGCAACGAGCAGCTCGTCACCGACGGCCTCAACAGCTGGTACGAGGACCAGCGCGCGACGGGCCGGACCGCCGCCTCACTGGCCAAGTACCTTGCCACGTACGACACATGGGACCGCAACGACCACGACCGGGACGGGATCTTCAACGAACCCGACGGTTATCTCGACCGGGTGATGCTGACGTTCGCGGGGGAGTCGCAGGCCAACGGCGGCGGTGTCAACGGCACCGATGCCATCGGCTCCCACCGCGGCAGCGTCAGCTATCTGCAGTCCGGCGCGGGCAAGTTGGGCCCCGCCAACGGAAACCGGGACGGCGGCAGCCAGGTCGGCGACTCGGGCATCTGGGTCAACGACTACACGATGACCAACGAGAACAGGGGACTTGGCACGCTCGCCCACGAATACGGCCACGACCTGGGTCTGCCCGATCTGTACGACACCTCCGGCGGCGAGAACTCGACCGGCTTCTGGTCGGCCATGTCGCACGGCTCACTGCTCTCGGAGGAGACCGAACTGTCCGCCCATCCCGCCGACCTGGGCGCCTGGGCCAAGCTGCGACTCGGCTGGCTCGACCATGCGACCGCACAGGCCGGTACGGCCTCGACCGTCGTCCTGAACCCGCTGTCGGTCCACTCCTCCACGCAGGGCAAGGAAGCCCTCCTGGTGAAGCTCCCCGCGGACGCGGACGGCAACGCGCGCTACTACGTCGTCGAGAACCGGCAGTACGTCGGCGAGGACACCTACCTCAAGTCCGGACCGTTCCAGCTGGGTTGGCGTTCCACACTGCCCCGGCTCAAGGAGCGGCTGCACTACGAGAGCGGCACGCTGATCTGGTACTGGAACACCAAGTATCGGGACAACAGGACGAAGGCCAACGGCGGCCACGGTCAGATCCTGCCGGTCGACGCACACGCCGAGCCCGCCCTGGACACCTCCGGGGCCGTCATCCGGAGCCGCCTCCAGACGTACGACGCTCCCTTCGGCCGCCGGCCCACCCTTCCGCTCACCTTCCACCAGAACGGCGTGGAGACGACGATCCCCTCCCGGCCGGGTGTCCCGGTCCTCGCCGGACCCGACGGCACCACGATCACCGTGGACAAGGAGTACCCCGACGGCCGAGTGAAGGTTTCGGTCGGTTCGTCCGGCTGACCGCCCTCCCCTGTGGGGCTCCTCCCGACTGCGATACAACTGGAACATGGCAAAGATCCTCATCAGCGCCGACATGGAGGGCGCCACCGGGGTGACCTGGCCGGCCGACGTACTGCCGGGCACACCGCAGTGGGAGCGGTGCCGGTCGATGTTCACCTCGGACGTGAACGCGGCCGTCCTCGGCTTCCTCGACGGCGGCGCCGACGAGGTCCTCATCAACGAGGCCCACTGGACCATGCGCAACCTGCTCCTGGAGCAGCTGGACGAACGGGCGCAGATGCTCACCGGGCGGCACAAGTCGCTGTCCATGGTGGAGGGCGTGCAGCACGGCGACGTCGACGGCATCGCCTTCGTCGGCTACCACGCGGGAGCGGGCATGGAGGGCGTCCTCGCCCACACCTACCTCGCCAACTCGATCACCGGCGTCTGGATCAACGACGTACGGGCCAGCGAGGGCCTGCTCAACGCGCATGTCGTCGCCGAGTACGGCGTCCCCGTCGTCCTCGTCACGGGCGACGACGTGGCCTGCGAGGACGCGCTCGGTTACGCCCCCGAGGCGCTGAAGGTCGCCGTCAAGGACCATGTCTCGCGGTACGCGGCCGTGTGCCGCACACCGGCGCGTACGGCGTCCGACATCCGTGCCGCCGCCAAGGAGGCCACGCGGCTCGCGGTGCGGCACGAGCCCGTGGACGGCGGCCCGTTCACCGTGGCCCTGGAGTTCGACGCCGAGCACCTCGCGATGGCGGCCACCGTCGTCCCGGGCGTCGAGCGCGTCGGGGAGCGGAAGGTCGCGTACACCAGCCCGACCATGTACGAGGGGATTCGTACCTTCAAGGCGGTCACCACGATCGTCTCGGCCGCCGTGGAGGAGACCTATGGCTGACAGCAGGAGCGCGACCGACGAGCACACGGCCAGGCACGGGGCGGTCGACGGGCAGGCCCTGGACGAGGTCGTCCGGTTCACCTCCGATCTCATCCGGATCGACACGACCAACCGCGGCGGCGGTGACTGCCAGGAGCGGCCGGCCGCCGAGTACGCGGCCGCGCTGCTCGCCGAGGCGGGTCTGGAGCCGACGCTCCTGGAGCGCACGAAGGGGCGGGCGAACGTCGTCGCGCGCCTGGAGGGCACCGATCCGTCCGCCGACGCGCTGCTCGTCCACGGTCACCTGGACGTCGTACCGGCGCAGGCGGAGGACTGGAGCGTGCACCCGTTCTCCGGGGAGGTCCGCGACGGGGTCGTCTGGGGCCGGGGCGCGGTCGACATGAAGAACATGGACGCGATGATCCTCGCGGTCGTACGGCAGTGGGCCCGCGCGGGCGTGCGCCCCCGGCGCGACCTCGTGATCGCCTTCACCGCGGACGAGGAGGCGAGCGCCGAGGACGGCTCGGGCTTCCTCGCCGACGAGCATCCGGGGCTCTTCGAGGGGTGCACCGAGGGCATCAGCGAGTCCGGCGCCTTCACCTTCCACGACGGCTCCGGCCGCGAGCTGTACCCCGTCGCGGCGGGCGAGCGCGGCACCGGCTGGCTGAAGCTCACCGCACGCGGCCGGGCCGGTCACGGCTCCAAGGTGAACGGGGAGAACGCGGTGACCCGGCTGGCGGCCGCCATCGCGCGGATCGGCGCCCACGAGTGGCCCGTACGGATCACCCCGACGGTCCGCGCCGCGCTCACCGAGATGGCGGCGGTGTACGGCATCGCGCCCGACTTCGACGATGTGGACGCCCTGCTGGACAAGCTCGGTCCTGCCGCCTCGCTCGTCGAGGCCACCGTGCGCAACAGCGCCAACCCCACCATGCTGAACGCCGGTTACAAGGTCAACGTCATCCCCGGGGAGGCCGTCGCCTACGTGGACGGACGCTATCTGCCCGGCACCGAGGACGAGTTCCGCGCGACCCTTGACCAGCTCACCGGTCCGGACGTGGAGTGGGAGTTCCACCACCGAGAGGTGGCCCTGCAGGCACCGGTGGACTCGACGACGTACGCCAACATGCGTGCCGCCGTGGAGGAGTTCGCGCCCGAGGGGCATGTCGTGCCGTACTGCATGTCGGGCGGCACGGACGCCAAGCAGTTCTCGCGCCTCGGCATCACCGGATACGGATTCGCGCCGCTCAAGCTCCCGCCGGGCTTCGACTACCAGGCCCTCTTCCACGGGGTCGACGAACGCGTGCCCGTCGAGGCGCTGCACTTCGGCGTCCGGGTACTCGACCGCTTTCTGCGCACGGCCTAGGGAAAAATGGGGGACATCGTGCAGACCCTGGCCTACGGTTCCTGGCCCTCGCCCATCGACGCGTCGCTCGCCGCCGCGCACGACGGACACCCCGACTTCGTCGGCTTCGTCGGCGACGAGGTCTGGTGGACCGAGCCCCGGCCCACCGAGGGCGGCCGCCGCACCCTGGTGCGCCGCCGCGCCGACGGCACCGAGGACTCGGTCCTGCCCGCCCCGTGGAACGTGCGCAGCCGCGTCATGGAGTACGGCGGACAGCCCTGGGCCGGGGCGGTCGGCGACGACGGCCCGCTGGTGGTGTTCGTCGATTTCGCCGACCAGCGGCTGTACGCGTACGAGCCCGCCCGCCCCGACAAGGAGCCGCGCCCCCTGACGCCCGTGTCGCTCGTGGGCGGCGGACTGCGGTGGGTGGACCCGCGGATGCATCTCGAACTGGGCGAGGTCTGGTGCGTACTGGAGGAGTTCACCGGCGACGGGCCGACCGATGTGCGGCGGGTCGTCGCCGCGGTGCCGCTGGACGGTTCGGCCGCGCAGGACCGGGACGCGGTACGTGAACTCACCGACGGGCAGCACCGGTTCGTCACCGGACCGCGTATCTCGCCCGACGGGCGGCGCGCGGTCTGGCTGGCCTGGGACCACCCGCGGATGCCGTGGGACGGGACCGAACTGATGGTGGCCGAGGTCGGCCCCGACGGCACGTTCCGGGGGGCCCGGAAGGCCGCCGGCGGCCCCGACGAGTCGATCGCCCAGGCCGACTGGTCCGCCGACGGCACCCTGCTGTACGCGAGCGACCGCTCCGGCTGGTGGAACCTCTACCGCGACGGCGAGGCGATCTGCACGCGTGAGGAGGAGTTCGCCGGGCCGCTGTGGACGGTCGGCCGCCGCTGGTTCGCGCCCCTGGAGAGCGGACTGATCGCCGTCGTGCACGGCCGGGGCGCCACCGCGCTCGGCATCCTCGACCCGGAGACCGGTGAGGTCGTCGACGCGGCCGGACCCTGGACCGAGTACGCGGCCACGCTCGCCGCCGACGGCAGCCGGGTCGCCGCCGTCGCGGCCAGCCCGCGCAGCGCCTACGAGGTCGTCGAACTGGACGCCCGAACCGGCCGGGCACGGGTCATCGGCGCCCCGCACGACGACCCGGTGGACCCCGCCCACTACCCGGAACCGCAGATCCGCACGTTCAGCGGGCCCGCCGGGCGCGAGATCCACGCGCACATCTACCCGCCGCACCACCCCGGCCATGTCGCCCCCGGCGACGAGCTTCCGCCGTACGTCGTGTGGGCGCACGGCGGCCCCACCGGCCGTGCCCCGCTCGTCCTCGACCTGCACATCGCGTACTTCACCTCGCGGGGCATCGGGGTCGCCGAGGTCAACTACGGGGGATCCACCGGGTACGGCCGCGAGTACCGCAACCGGCTGCGCGAGCAGTGGGGTGTCGTGGACGTCGAGGACTGCGCGGCCGTCGCGCTCGCCCTCGCCGAGGAGGGCACCGCCGACCGCGACCGGCTCGCCGTCCGCGGCGGCAGCGCGGGCGGCTGGACCACGGCCGCGTCCCTGGTGAGCACCGACGTGTACGCCTGCGGGACGATCATCTACCCCATCCTCGACCTGGCGGGCTGGGGCACGGGCGAGACCCACGACTTCGAGTCCCAGTACCTGGAGACCCTGGTCGGACCGCTCGCCGAGGTCCCCGGGCGGTACGCCGAGCGCTCGCCCACCGAGCACGCCGACCGCGTCACCGTGCCCTTCCTTCTCCTCCAGGGCCTCGACGACGTCATCTGCCCGCCCGCGCAGTGCGAGCGGTTCCTGGCCAGGATGGAGGAGCGGGCGCGGCCGCTGCCGCACGCCTACATCGCCTTCGAGGGCGAGGGCCACGGCTTCCGTCGGGCCGACACGATGGTGCGTGCCCTGGAGTCCGAACTCTCCCTGTACGCCCAGGTGTTCGGCCTGAATCCGCCCGGCGTCCCCACCCTGGAGCTCGCCAAGTGAAGGAACTCGTGCGACCTCGGCGGCTGGCTCCCGGAGCCCGTGTCGCCGTCGTCGCGCCGAGCGGTCCCGTGCCCGAGGAACGGCTGCAGGCGGGCCTCGACATCCTGCGCGGCTGGGACCTGGACCCGGTCGTGGCACCTCATGTCCTCGACCGGCACGGCACGTTCGACTACCTGGCGGGCACCGACGCCGATCGGGCAGCCGACCTCCAGTCCGCCTGGTGCGACCCGAGTGTGGACGCCGTGCTGTGCGCCCGCGGCGGCTACGGCGTGCAGCGCATGGCCGAGCTGCTCGACTGGGACGCGCTCCGGGCCGCCGGCCCCAAGGTGTTCCTCGGCTTCAGCGACATCACGGCCCTGCACGAGGCCTTCGCGACCCGGCTGGGGCTCGTGACACTGCACGGACCCATGGCCGCGGGCATCGACTTCATCAAGAACGCCCGCGCCCAGGAGCACCTGCGGGCAACGCTCTTCGAACCGGAGTCGGTGCGGACCCTCACCTCGGCCGGGAGCGCGCTGGTGCCGGGGCGGGCCAGGGGCGTCCTCCTCGGCGGCTGCCTGAGCCTGCTCGCCGCCGACCTCGGCACACCCCACGCCCGGCCCTCGGCGCGCGGCGGCCTCCTGTGCCTGGAGGACGTCGGCGAGGAGACCTACCGCCTGGACCGCTATCTCACCCAACTCCTGCGCGCCGGCTGGCTCGACGGCGTCACCGGGATCCTGCTCGGCTCCTGGGAGCGGTGCGACCCGTACGACCGGATCAGGGCCCTCGCCCTCGACCGGCTCGGCGGGCTCGGGGTGCCGATCGCCGAGGAGTTCGGCTTCGGGCACTGCGAGGCGGCGCTGACGGTCCCGTTCGGGGTGCCGGCGGAGCTGGACGCCGGGGCGGGGACGCTGACGCTGGACGTGCCCGCGCTGGCCTGACGCCGGTGGCGCCGACTGAACGGCTTGGCGCCGGTGACGGCCGTGAGGGGCGTGAGGGCCATGACGGTCGAGTCACCCCTGTGGCCCCCCGCCTCACCCGGAGGAACCTCTCACCGCGCGTGACCCCCACTACCCGGCCCATCCTGGTCGCATGAGCCCGAAGACCTCGGAGAGCAGTGGTGGCGGAGGCAAGGCAGGCGGACGGAACCTGATGACGCCCGGGCGGGTGTCCGTCATCGCGCTGGCCCTGCTCGCGCTGATCTTCATCTTCGAGAACACCCGCGCCACCAAGATCCGCCTGCTGATCCCCGAGGTCACCATGCCCCTGTGGATGGCACTCCTCGGCACGGCGGTGATCGGCGCGCTGTGCGGGGCGTATTTCATGAAGCGCCGAAGCTGACCTGCCGCGTACCGTTGCGGGATGCATGGCGCTACCGAATACCTCGCCGAAGGCTCCCGTGTGGGCATACGTCACTACACCCACGAGGACGGTGCCGAGTTCATCGCCCGGGCGCGTGAGAGCAAGGCGCTGCACCAGCCCTGGCTGTTCCCGCCGGCCAATGCGGCCGCCTACGCCTCGTACGCGGGACGGCTGATCGAGGACCCGACGAAGGCCGGGTTCCTCGTCTGCGAGAAGGACGGCGGGGGGATCGCCGGGTTCATCAACATCAACAACATCGTCGAGGGCGCCTTCCAGTGCGGGGCGCTCGGCTACGGGGCCTTCGCGCACGCGGCCGGGCGCGGGCTGATGGGGGAGGGGCTCGACCTGGTGGTGCGGTACGCGTTCGGCGGGCTCGGACTGCACCGGCTGGAGATCAACGTCCAGCCGGACAACGCCGCCTCGATCGCGCTGGCCCGCCGCTGCGGCTTCCGTCTGGAGGGCTTCTCGCCGGAGTTCCTCTTCATCGACGGGGCCTGGCGGGACCACGAACGATGGGCCGTCACCGCCGATATGATTCGAACATGAGTCCTATCCGGAACCTTGTCGTCCTGGACGCCCCGTCGAACCTGGGCCTTCGCCCGTCGGCCCCGGGCACCGTCCCCGGCTGCTACAAGCTGGCCGGAGCCCTGCGCGAGCAGCGGATCGTGGCCCGGCTGCACGCCCTGGAGGGCGGCGTGGTGGTACCGCCGCGCTACGACCGGGGTGACTGGCAGGAGGGCGACGGTGTCTTCAACGCCGCCGCGATCGCCACCTACACGCGCACGCTCGCCGACCGCATCGAAGGGCACGTACGGGCCGGGGAACTGCCCGTCGTCCTCGGCGGCGACTGCTCCATCCAGCTCGGCGCCTCGCTCGCGCTGCGGCGGATCGGCCGGTACGGGCTCGTGGCGGTGGACGCCTCCCACGACTTCCGGCACCCGGGCAACTCCGAGAGGGTCGGCGCGGCCGGCGGGGAGGAAGTGGCCCTGGCGACCGGACGCGGGCAGGACGACCTGACCGACCTGGAGGGGCTGAAGCCCTATCTGCGGGACGAGGACGTGCGGTTCTTCGGCATCCGGGACGAGTTCGAGGAGGACCGGGCCGAACTCGCCGCGCTGAAGATCCCCACGGTGACCGTCGGCGACGTGCGCGAGTGGGGAGCCGACGCCCTGGCCCGGGCCACCGCCCAGGCCTTCGACGTGCCGGAGCTGGACGGCTTCTGGGTGCACCTCGACGCCGATGTGCTCGACCCGTCCGTGATGCCCGCTGTCGACAGCCCCGACCCCGGCGGACTGCTGCCCGACGAACTGACCGCGCTGCTGCGGCCGTTGGTGAACTCCCCGCACTGCGTCGGCTTCAACGTCACCATCTACGACCCCGACCTGGACCCGGACGGGACCGCCGGCGCCCTGCTCGCCGACATCGTCGTCGCGGCCTTTGCGCAATCCTGACCGGGAGTGCCCCTGGTCGGCTCGCCGTCCACGCTGTTCCATGGTCGACGTGACGACCATCCGACGTGACGTACTGACGCTGCCGGTCGCGGAGTTGGGCCCCAGCAACCCCCTCCCTCCGCTGCGTCCGCTCGACGAGACGCACCACGTGGACGAGCGGGAGCGCGAGGGCCTGCCCCGTGACATGGCCCGCCAGATCGGCTACGAGCCGCTGCGCAGCCTGCTGCCCGAACGTGTCCGCGACGGCTACGGGAGAACGCGGGAGCCCCGCGAGGTCGAGGCGCTCGTCATCGAGAACGACCGGCTGCGCGCGACCGTGCTGCCCGGCTACGGCGGCCGTGTCGTGTCCCTCTTCCACAAGCCGTCCGACCGTGAACTCCTCTACCGCAACCCGGTGTTGCAGCCCGCCGACTTCGCGCTCAACGGCGCCTGGTTCTCCGGCGGCATCGAATGGAACATCGGCGCCACCGGCCACTCGCCCCTCGCCTGCGCACCCCTGCACGCGGCCCGCGTCACCGCGCCCGACGGCGGCGAGATGCTGCGCCTGTGGGAGTGGGAACGGCTGCGCGACCTGCCGTTCCAGGTCGACCTGTGGCTGCCGGAGGGATCCGACTTCCTGTACGTCGGCGTACGCGTCCGCAACCCGCACGAGAAGGCCGCGCCGCTGTACTGGTGGTCCAACACCGCGGTCCCCGAGGAGCGCCGGGTGCTCGCGCCCGCCGAGGAGGCCTGGCACTTCGGATACGAGCGCCGGCTGCGCCGGGTGCCGGTTCCGGTGTGCGAGGGCGCCGACCGGACGTATCCGCTGCGCGGCGAGTACCCGGCCGACTACTTCTACGAGGTGCCCGACGGACAGCGGCGCTGGATCGCGGCTCTCGACGAGACGGGACAGGGGCTCGTGCAGACGTCCACCGACGTGCTCCGCGGGCGCAAGCTCTTCGTGTGGGGCTCGGGCAGTGGCGGGCGGCGCTGGCAGGAGTGGCTCACCGAGCCCGGCACCGGCGGCTACTGCGAGATCCAGGCCGGGCTCGCCCGCACCCAGCTGGAGCACCTGCGCCTCGACGCGGAGAGCGAGGTGGCGTGGCTTGAGGCGTACGGGCCGCTGACGGCCGACGCGGAGACCGTGCACGGCACCGACTGGGCCGCGGCACGCTCCGGAGTCGAGGAACGGCTCCAACAGGTCCTGCCCCGTGGGGAGTTCGAGACGGCGTACGAGAACTGGCGGACGTCCGCCGACACCGAACCCGGTGAGGTGCTGGCCGTCGGATCCGGCTGGGGCGCGCTCGAAGTCCTGCGCGGCGCGCTCAAGCTGCCCGGCACGCCCTACGAGGAGGACACGCTCGGGGACGCACAGGCGCCCTGGGCGGAGCTGCTCCGGTCCGGGGCCTTCCCGGAGCCCCGCAGGGTGGCACCGCCCGGGGAGACACTCGTCGCCCGGCACTGGCGGGACATGCTGGAGACGGCACCCGCGAAGCCGCTCACCGAGTACCACCTGGGCGTCGCCCAGTGGCACGCCGACGACCGGGCACAGGCCGTGCGCAGCTGGGAGCGGGCACTGGAACTCGCCCCGTCCCTCTGGCCGTTGCTGCGCTGCCTCGCCGTCGCCGACCAGGACGCGGGCAACCGGGAACGGGCCGCCGACCGGTACACGGAAGCCTTCGACGACCTGTGCCGGGAGCGGCGCGACGACGGGGAGGCCTGGACGGCGGCCACGGCCGCGCTCGGCCGGGAGGCGATCGCCGCACTCCTCGCGGTGCGGCGGACGGCGAACGCGCGCTCCGTCTGGGAGCGGCTGCGCCCGGCGACCCGCGAACGCGGCCGGTTCCGGCTGATCGAGGCGGAGTTGCTGCTCGCCGAGGGCGACAGGGCTGCGGCACGCGCCGTCTTCGACGCCGGCTTCGAGGTGGCCGACCTGCGTGAGGGCGCCGAGGCCATCGGCGTGACGTGGTCCCGTATCGCCGACGAGCCCCTGCCGGAGCGCTACGACTTCCGGATGCGGCCGCCCGGTACCGACAGCGCGGGATGACTTGGGCGTGGGCGCCGGGTGGCCTACTCGGCCGCGCGGCGGTCCACGTACTCGTACACGTAGCCGTCCGGGTGCATCGCGATCAGGTTGCGGCCCACCGGTGTCGCCACCGGGCCCGCCACGACGTGGGCGCCCGAGTCGGTGAGCACCCGGTGGGCTTCGTCGACGTCCGTCACCGCGATGGTCGCCGAGACCTTGCGGAGCACCTCCAGCTCCGACTCCGGCCCGCTCATCAACAGGAAGCAGCCGACGGCGGCGACGGAGACACCGCCGCGCTCGAAGCGGAGCGCCGGTCCGCCCGCCAGCTTCTCGTAGAAGGGGACCGCAGTCTCCAGGTCGTCGACGCAGATGCGCAGCGTGGCTCCCAGAATGTCCATGCGGACGAGCCTAGTTGGGGTCGGCCGGGAACGAGATCGTTTCGTACGGATCCCGGGACACGGGCCGGGGTCCCGCCGGCCGAACGGAGCCGGAGGCGCCCGGCGTTACGGGCGAAGGGGCGCGGGTACCCGGCCGCCATGGACCGCATCGAACACATGGAACATCTGGACAAGCACCTGGTCGACGAACTGGCGCAGGTGGCCCGCGACGCCGTACGCGAGGAACTGCGGGAGCAGACCGTCAAGCAGCGCCGTACGGCCTCGCTGTACGCCGCGTCCGGCGCCGTCGCCCTGTACGCGGGCGCGGCCCTCGCGCTGACCGTCGGCCTCGTCCTCGCGCTCGGCCTGCCCGACTGGGTGGCCGCGCTGATCACCGCCGTCCTGCTCGGAGCCGCGGCCTACGCGCTGCGCAACGCGGCGAGGCCGACCGCACCCCGGTCCGCGCCGACGCACGCCGCCGAGGGACAGGCCGCTGCGGGGCAGGCAGCTGCCGGACAGGCCGCCGAGGGGCAGGCGGCGAGGGTCGCCGGCAGCACGGCTCCCGGAACGCCGCCCGGCGGTCTCGCCGGGCCCTCCGCCCCGCCGGTTCCGCCCGTCGCTCCCGGCGGCGTGAGCGGGGCGCCCGGCCCCTCCGGTGCGGGCACGACCCCGATGCCGAGTGCGACGGATCCCGAGGGCCCGCATCACCCGGCCCGGTGAACCCACGGAGGCGTACCGAAGCGGTGCG
The DNA here is from genome assembly GCF_055577685.1 of Streptomyces sp. NPDC033178. Classification (NCBI taxonomy): domain Bacteria; kingdom Bacillati; phylum Actinomycetota; class Actinomycetes; order Kitasatosporales; family Streptomycetaceae; genus Streptomyces; species Streptomyces sp. NPDC033178. Next base: position 605,747 of record NZ_JBVIPT010000003.1, on the reverse strand, counting down.
CCTCCGTCGCGTGGGATGCGGTGACGGGCCGCGCCCCGGACAATCGGGGAGGAGACACCGTCCGCGGCCCCGCACGGCCGGGACCGAGCCCGACGGGTCCCGCCGGTCCTCCGGTGTGCCCGGCGCCCGGCGCGAAGCGCCCTCGCGCGGGGATCGCGTGGATCTCGACGTTTCGGCGTCCCTGCCGGGGGGACGCGGAAGGCCCCGAAGGACGACCCCGCCGGAGGCGCCCCATGAGCCGACCCCGTGTCGTGATCGTCGGAGCAGGATTCGCCGGATACCAGACGGCGCGCACCCTGTCCCGGCTGACCCGGAACAAGGCCGACATCGTCCTGCTGAACCCCACGGACTACTTTCTCTACCTTCCCCTGCTGCCCCAGGTCGCCGCCGGTGTCCTGGAGCCGCGCCGCGTCACCGTCTCGCTGACGGGCACCCTGCCGCACGTACGGCTGGTGCTGGGCGAGGCCGACGGCATCGACCTCGAAGCGCGGACCGTGCACTACACCGACCCCGAGGGCGACGGCGGCACCCTGTCGTACGACCGGCTCGTCCTGGCCGTCGGCAGCGTCAACAAACTGCTGCCCGTACCCGGTGTCGCCGAGCACGCGCACGGCTTCCGCGGACTGCCCGAGGCGCTGTACCTGCGTGACCACGTGACCCGGCAGATCGAACTCGCCGCCGCCGCGGACGATTCCAAGAACTGTTCCTCGCGCTGCACCTTCGTGGTGGTCGGTGCGGGATACACCGGTACCGAAGTCGCCGCGCAGGGACAGCTGTTCACCGACCAGCTGGTGCGCAAGCGGCCGCTCAGGGAGGGGATGCGGCCGCGGTGGCTGCTGCTCGACATCGCCCCGCGTGTGCTGCCCGAACTCGACGAACGGCTGTCGAGCACCGCCGACCGGGTGCTGCGCGAGCGCGGTGTCGACGTGCGCACCGGTACGTCCGTCGAGGAGGCCACGTCGACCGGAGTGCGGCTGAGCGACGGGGAGTTCGTCGACACCCGGACCCTTGTGTGGTGCGTGGGTGTGCGGCCCGATCCACTGGTGGCAGGGGTCGGGCGGCCGATGGAGCGCGGGCGGCTGCTCGTCGACCCGTATCTCCAGGTGCCGGGCCACCCCGAGGTGTTCGCCTGCGGTGACGCGGCCGCCGTGCCCGATCTGGAGAAGCCCGGGGAGTACACGGCGATGACCGCGCAGCACGCCTGGCGGCACGGCAAGGTCGCGGGCCACAACGTCGCCGCCTCGTTCGGTGTCGGCACCCGGCGTGCCTACCGGCACCGCGACCTGGGCTTCGTCGTCGACCTCGGCGGGGTGAAGGCCGCCGCCAATCCGCTCGGCATCCCGCTGTCCGGGCCGCTCGCCGGAGTCGTCGCCCGCGGCTACCACCTCGCCGCGATGCCCGGCAACCGTGTCCGGGTCGCCGCCGACTGGCTCCTGGACGCCGTACTCCCGCGCCAGGGCGTCCAGTTGGGCCTGGTCCGCTCCTGGTCGGTACCGCTGGAGTCCGCCTCGCCGGAGCTGGCGCGGGTGGCGGGCGGCCCGGAGAAGCGGGCAGCCGCCGCGGGCGGTGACGGGAGCCCCGCGGACTCCGGGGCGGGCGGCCCCGGTGGGTCCGGGGCGGCCCGGGTGTCCAAGGCCGAGGCGTCTGCGGTGCGTGACCCGGGCAACCGCCCGGCCCCGGATCCGGACGCCCTCGCGGCCCGGGATCCCGACGCCCCCCGGCCTCCGGCTCCCGGCCGTCCCGCGGGTCCGGCCGGGAGCCGCCCGGCGGGCAGTGCTTCCGCCCGCCCGGCAGGCGCGGCCCCCGACAGCCCGACGTCTCGCGGCCCCGGCGACCAGGCGGGCACCGACACCGACAAGCCCGCCGCCCCCAGCCCCGTACGCCCCGACGAAGGAGAGTCATGAACACCCGTCAACTCACCGAACTGGGGCAGCAGTTGCGCGTGGACAGTGTCCGCGCGGCCGCCGCGGCGGGATCCGGGCATCCCACCTCCTCGATGTCCGCCGCCGACCTGCTGGCGGTCCTGTTCGCCAACCATCTGCGCTACGACTTCGACCGCCCCGCCCACCCCGGCAACGACCGCTTCATCCTGTCCAAGGGACACGCCTCGCCGCTGTTGTACGCCGCGTACAAGGCGGCCGGGGCCATCAACGACACCGAGCTGATGACCTTCCGCAGGCTCGGCAGTCGCCTCGAAGGGCATCCGACACCGCGCCGGCTGCCGTGGGTCGAGACGGCCACCGGATCGCTCGGGCAGGGCCTGCCCGTCGGCGTGGGCATCGCGCTGTCCGGCAAGCGGCTCGACCGGGTCGGCTACCGGGTGTGGGTGCTGTGCGGCGACAGCGAGATGGCCGAGGGCTCCGTCTGGGAGGCGGCCGAGCACGCCGGATACGAGCATCTCGACAACCTCGTCGCGATCGTGGACGTCAACAGGCTCGGCCAGCGTGGCCCGACCAGGCACGGCCACGACCTCGACGCGTACGCCCGCCGCTTCCGGGCCTTCGGCTGGCACACCGTCGAGGTCGACGGCCACGACGTGGACGCGATCGACCGGGCGTACGGCGAGGCGGTCTCCACCGCCGGACAGCCGACCGCGATCATCGCCCGCACCCTCAAGGGCAAGGGCGTCGCATCCGTCCAGGACCGCGAGGGCCTGCACGGCAAGCCGCTGCCCGACGCCGACGAGGCGATCGAGGAACTCGGCGGAGTGCGCGACCTCCGCATCGAGGTCCGGCAGCCGCCCGCCGCCCGGATGCTCCACGCCGTCCGCGCCGGGCACCTGGAACTGCCGCGCTACGAGACCGGCGAGGAGGTCGCCACCCGCAACGCCTACGGGCAGGCGCTCGCCGCGCTCGGCACCGCGCGCGGAGACGTCGTCGCCCTCGACGGCGAGGTGAGCGACTCGACGCGTGCCGAGTTCTTCGCGAAGGAGCACCCCGACCGGTTCTTCGAGTGCTACATCGCCGAACAGCAGCTCGTCGCTGCCGCCGTGGGGCTCGCCGCGCGCGGCTGGGTGCCGTACGTGTCCACCTTCGCCGCCTTCCTCACGCGTGCCCACGACTTCGTCCGGATGGCGTCCGTCAGCGGGGCCGGCATCAACCTCGTCGGCTCCCACGCCGGTGTCGCGATCGGGCAGGACGGGCCCTCCCAGATGGGTCTTGAGGACCTGGCGATGTTCCGGGCGGTGCACGGCTCGACCGTGCTCTACCCGTGCGACGCCAACCAGACGGCCAAGCTCGTCGCCGAAATGGCGGGCTGCGAGGGCGTCCGCTATCTGCGCACCTCGCGCGGCGAGATGCCGGTCCTGTACGGCCCGAACGAGGAGTTCCCGGTCGGCGGCAGCAAGGTGCTGCGGGTCTCCCCGCAGGACCGGCTGACCGTCGTCGCCGCCGGAGCGACCGTGCACGAGGCGCTGAAGGCCGCGGACGCACTGGCCGCCGACGGCATCTCCGTGCAGGTCATCGACCTGTACTCGGTCAAGCCCGTGGACCGTCGGACCCTGCGCGAGGCCGCCGACCACACCGGCTGCCTGCTGACCGTGGAGGACCACCACGAGGAGGGCGGCCTCGGCGACGCGGTCCTCGACGCCTTCCTCGACGGACGCCCCACACCCCGGCTGGTCCGGCTCGCCGTGCGCACCATGCCCGGCTCGGCCTCGCCCGAGGAGCAACTGCACGCCGCCGGTATCGACGCCGAGTCGATCGCGGCCTCGGCGAAGCTGCTGGTGGAGAACGCGATCGTGCGATGACCCGTCCCGACTGGTACATGCAATGACGCGTCCCGCCCGGTACATGCGATGACGCGTCCCGCCCGGTCCGTACGGGACACGGGCGTCCGGAAGGAGTGACCATGGCCGGCACACGGTCCGTACGGGCCGGCCGGCGGACCGTCGAGGTCCACCGGCCCGACAAGGTGCTGTTCCCCGGCGACGGGTCGGCGAAGGAGTACACGAAGGCCGACCTCGTCGAGTACTACCGCGAGGTCGCCCCGTACATGCTGCCGCACCTGCGGGGACGGCCGCTGATGCTGGAGCGGTACCCGGACGGGCTCGGCGGGCCCCGGTTCATGCAGAAGAACGTCCAGGACCACGACCCGGACTGGATCAGGCGGGTCGAGGTGACCAAGGAGGGCGGCACCGTCGTCCACCCCGTGTGCGACGACACCGCGACCCTCGTGTACCTCGCCGACCAGGCCTGTCTGACCCTGCACCGGTGGCTGTCGCGGGTCTCCCAGGACGGCCGGGTGGACCGTCCCGACCGGCTGGTCTTCGACCTCGACCCCTCCGGCGACGACTTCGGGCCGGTGCGCGAGGCCGCCCGGCTGGTCGGCGAGCTCCTCGACGAACTCCGGCTGCCGTCCGCCCTGATGACCACCGGCTCCCGCGGACTGCACGTCGTCGTACCGCTCGACGGACGGCACGACTTCGACGAGGTACGAGAGTTCGCCAAGGCCGTCGCCGACACCCTCACCGAGGCGCACCCCGAGCAGCTCACCACGGCCGCCCGCAAGAAGGACCGCGGCGACCGCCTCTACCTGGACATCCAGCGCAACGCCTACGCCCAGACCTCGGTCGCCCCCTTCACCGTCCGCGCCAAGCCAGGTGCCCCGGTCGCCACCCCCCTCACCTGGGAGCAGCTCGACGACCCCGCACTCGGCCCCCGCCGCTGGACCGTCGCGGACGCCGTCGACCAGGCCCGAACCGACCCCTGGGCGGGTCTGCTCCGCAGAGGGCGCGCGCTCGGTCCTGCCCGGCGCCGGCTGAACGCGCTGCGCGGCTGAGGCGCGTACCGGCCGGGGACGAACAACCGGTCGTGGAACGCATCCTTGGAGGTTTGGCCAACGTCCGCCTGGCCACTCGGATTCCGAGGTGGCCATGTCGAACACATCCAACACATCAGGTTCACAGAGTTCATCGAACTCATCCAAGAGCAAGCAGAAAGACGCGGCGGACGAGGACGTGCCGAGCCCCATGGAGGTGCTGCGCAACGCGCGCACCCAGCTCGCGGAGCTGACCGGCATGGTGGCCGAGTCCGTGTCGTCCTTCGAACGCACAGAGGACGGCTGGACGTTGCAGATCGAGGTCTTGGAACTGGTCAGGGTCCCCGACACGATGAGCCTGCTCGCGAGCTACGAGGCGACCTGCGACCTCCAGGGCGAGCTCACCGGCTATCGGCGTGTCCGCCGTTACGAACGCGGGAGGTCCGACTCCAACAGGCCCGGCGGCCGGTAGGCCACGGCCCCTTCCCCGGTCCTTCGGAGGAGGGGCTCGGTCTCCAGTCCTTCGGGCGAGGAGACCGTCTCCAGTCCTTCGGGCGGGGAACCTCTCCCGCTTCGCCCACACACCCAACAACAGACAAGGAGGCACGGTCGGCATGACCGTTGTCCCGGCACAACAGAGTGGCGGCGGAGGCGGCACCAGCGGCCTCTACGACGTCCTGGAACTCGTCCTGGACCGAGGGATCGTCATCGACGCATTCATCCGGGTCTCCCTCGTCGGAATCGAGATCCTGAAGATCGACGTGCGCGTCGTCATCGCCAGCGTCGACACCTATCTGCGCTTCGCGGAGGCGTGCAACCGGCTCGACCTGGAGGCCGGGCCCAAGCGCAGCCCCGGACTCCCCGACCTGGTCGGCGAGATCACCGAGTCCGGCGCGCGAGGCAAGTCGAAGGGGGCGCTGTCCGGCGCCGCCGAGACCATCTCCGACGCGTTCAAGCAGTCCCGCGAGGAGAGCCAGGCCGAGTCCAGGCCGCGCGCCCGCAAGTCCACCGCGGCACGCCGGAAGGAGGAGCAGGAGTGAGTACGTACGTCTACGGCATCACCACAAGCTCGCATCCTTCGCTGCCCGACGGCATGGAAGGCGTCGGCGAGCCGGCCCGGCAGGTGCGCATCATCAAGGAGGGCGACCTCGCCGCGGTCGTCAGCGATGCGCCCGAAGGGCTGCGGCCCAAGCGCAGGGACCTGCTCGCCCACCAGAACGTGCTGGCCGAGACCGGCGCGGCCGCGGCCGTGCTGCCCATGCGGTTCGGCAGCCTCTCACCGGACGACGCGGCCGTGGCCGGGGTGCTCGCCGAGCGCGCCGACCACTTCAAGGAGCGCCTGGAGGCGCTGTCGGGCAAGGTCGAGTACAACGTCAAGGCCACGCACGACGAAGAGGCCGTACTGCACCGGGTGATGTCCGAGAACCCGGACGTCCGGGCGCTCACCGAGGCCAACCGCAAGGCGGGCGGCGGCAGTTACGACGACAAGCTGCGGCTCGGCGAGGCGGTGGTCGCCGCCGTGAAGCACCGCGAGGTGCAGGACGCCGCCGAGCTTCAGCGCGCCCTGGAACCGGTCGCCACCGCGGTGAGCGTCGGACCGGAGTCCACCGGGTGGCTGGCCAACGTGTCGTTCCTCGTGGAGCGCGCGTCGGCCGAGGGCTTCATCGCCGCGGTCGAAGAGTTCCGCAAGGGGCAACCGCATCTCGAGGTGCGGCTCCACGGGCCGCTGCCGCCCTACAGCTTCGTCGAACCCGGGCCGTCCGAGCCCGCCGAGACACACCACTGAGAGCCGAGACGGCCGAGTCGGACAAGACAGACAAGACAGATGAGACGGACGAGACAGAGGAGTCGAGGACATGGGGCTGATCGGAGAGGTCCTGATGCTGCCGTTCGCCCCCGTGCGCGGCAGCCTCTGGGCCATGCAACAGGTACTGGCCGAGGCAGAGCGCCAGTACTACGACCCGGCGGCGGTCCGCGCCGAACTGACCCGCCTCGAGCAGCAGCTCGAGGCGGGCGAGATCGACGACGCGGAGTTCGACCGCCTGGAGGACGAGCTCCTCGACCGGCTGGAGATCGCCATGACCAGGGGCACCGGAACAGGCAACAACGGGACGACACGATGAATCGACTGGGACTGGGCCTCGCGGTAGGGGCCGGATACGTCCTCGGGCGTACCAAGAAGATGAAACTGGCGTTCGCGATCGGCACGATGGTGGCCGGCAAACGGATGCACCTGAGCCCGCGGGCCCTCGCGGACCTGGTGTCCGGGCAACTGCAGAACAACCCGCAGTTCAAGGAGATCGGGGACCAGCTGCGCGAGGACCTGCGAGGCGTGGGCAAGGCCGCGTCCGGAGCTCTCGTGGAGCGGCAGATCGAGGGTATCGCCGACCGGCTGCACGGACGGACCGCACAAGTACGGGACCAGCTCTCGGGCGTGGTTCCGGATGTGCCCGGCGTCGGCGGCAAGTCCCGCGACGACCGGGAGGACGAGCCCGAGGGCGAGTACGAGGACTACGACGAGTCCGACGAACGCGACCCGGATGCCTCGGACACCTCGGACGACGGCGTTGCCGAGCGGGAGTCCGCGGAGTCCGCAGAGGACGAGGAACGGCCGCGGCCGCGCAAGAGGGCCCCGGCCAAGAAGGCCGCGAAGAAGGCTCCCGCCAAGAAGCTGAGCCCCCGCAAGGAGGCCCCGGCCAAGAAGACGGCGGCCAGGGCCGCGAAGAAGGCTCCCGCGAAGAAGACGGCCGCGGCGAAGACCGCCGGGCGCCGCGCCTCGCGGAGCCGGCCGATGAGGGGAGGCGGCGACGATGACTGACACCCTCGGATCCGCGACGAAGCACGCGAAGGACAACCCGCTCACCTCCGTCGCCCAGAGCGCGGCGGCCGACCGGCTCAAGGAAGAGGTCCAGGCGTATCTGGGCGCCCAGGCCCAGCGGCTGCTGGTCGGCGTCGGGCACAAGCTCGGCGAGACGACGGGCAAGCTCAACGACATCGCCGAGGGCAACAGTCCGGGCTTCGCCAAGCTGGCCCTCGACGGCGGCCGCAAGCTGGCCGAGGGCAAGGGGCCGCTGAGGTCCGCCGTGGAACTCGGCGCCGGCCGGGCCAAGGACAGCGTCGTCGGCGCGTTCAAGAACCTGACCGGCGGCAAGGGCAAGCGCAAGGGCGGCGCGGGCAAGAAGCCCACGGTCATCCTCGAGTACGTCGACGTCGGCGTGCCGCTGCGTACGGCCTACGACCAGTGGACCCAGTTCCAGGACTTCAGCACGTTCGCGAAGGGCGTCAGGAGCGCGGACCGCGCCGACGACACCACCTCCGACTGGCAGATGAAGATCTTCTGGTCCAACCGCAGGTGGAAGTCGCACACCACCGACCAGGTGCCCGACGACCGCATCTCCTGGACGTCCGAGGGCGCCAAGGGCACGACGAAGGGTGTCGTCTCCTTCCACTCCCTCGCAGAGAACCTCACCCGGGTCCTGCTGATCGTCGAGTACTACCCCAAGGGTCTGTTCGAGAAGACCGGCAACATCTGGCGGGCCCAGGGCCGCAGGGCCCGTCTCGACCTCAAGAACTTCGCCCGCTTCATCACGCTCAAGGGCGAGGCGAGCGACAGCTGGCGCGGCGAGATCCGCGACGGCGAAGTGGTCGTCACCCACGAGGACGCGCTCGCGGAGGAGGAGGCCGAAGACACCGAGGCGTCCGAGGAGCTCGACGACGGCGAGGAGACCGAAGCCGCCGACGAGACCGAGGCGGCCGACGAAGTCCCCGAGGACGAGGAGATCCCCGAGGACCAGGAGGCCCCGGAGGGCGAGTACGAGGAAGAGGACGAGGAGGCGTACGACGACGAGGAGAACGGCGCGTACGCCGAGGAAGAGGACGCCATGGAGGACGAGGAAGCGCTCGAAGAGGAAGCGGAAGAGACCGAGGCCGCTGAGCCCCGGAGCCGGCGATGACCACGGCTCAGCGCTTGCCGGACCCCTACGGGCACGACGGGAGCAGCGCCAACCTCGCCGACATCCTCGAACGGGTGCTGGACAAGGGCATCGTGATCGCGGGCGACATCCGCATCAACCTGCTCGACATCGAGCTGCTCACCATCAAACTGAGGCTCATCGTGTGCTCCGTCGACAAGGCGAAGGAGATGGGCATCGACTGGTGGGAGTCGGACCCTGCTCTGTCCTCAACGGCCCGCCGGAACGAACTCTCCCGGGAGAACGCCGAGCTGCGCGCGCACGTCGCCGAACTCGAACGCGGTCGTGAGGTCGCCCCCGCGCGCGAGCGCGAACCCACGGAGGAGGAAGCTCAGGGATGAGTGGTCTGCGCTACGTCTACGCCGTCTGCCGCCCCTTCGGCATACCGCTGTCGGCCCAGCTGACGGGCGTCGCGGGTGTCCCGCCCAAGCAGTTGACCCACCACGGCCTGGTCGCCGTGGTGGGTCATGTGCCGGAGGAGGACTTCGCCGAGAGGCCGTTGCGGGCCCATCTGGAGGACCTGGACTGGCTCAGCGCGACAGCGCGGGCGCACCAGAACGTGATCGACGCGCTCACCGTCGTCACCTCGCCGCTGCCGCTCCGGCTCGCGACCGTGTTCCGGGACGACAGCGGTGTCCGCACGATGATGGAACAGCGCGAGGAGACCTTCCTGCGGACGCTCGACCGGCTCGACGGGCGGGTCGAATGGGGAGTGAAGGTCTACGTGGAATCCCCGGAATCCCCGGAGTCTTCTGAGAGCACGGAATCCTCCGGGAATTCGGAGGCCCGGCCGGCACCCTCTCCCGCCAAACCCGTTTCGGGGCGCGACTATCTGCGGCAGCGGCGCGGTCAGCGCAGAGCGCACGAGGAGAAATGGGAACAGGGCGAGGAATTCTCGCGCCGGCTGCACGAAACGCTTTCCGGGTACGCGGAGGACACCCGGATCCACGCGCCGCAGAACGCGGCGCTCTCCCGCGCGTCCGGCCGGAACGTGCTCAACGCCGCCTATCTGGTGCCGCGTTCGGAATCCGAGGCGTTCGTGGAACTGGTGGACCGCACGAAGGACGACTCTCCCGGACTCCGTGTCGAACTCACCGGGCCGTGGGCGGCGTACTCGTTCAGCGGGGAGGACTCGTGACCGTCGTGGAACGCCGGGAGATCGCTCTCGTCGACCTGCTCGACCGGCTGCTCGCGGGCGGGGTCGTCATCACCGGCGACCTCACGCTGCGGATCGCCGACGTCGATCTCGTACGCATCGACCTGAACGCGCTCATCAGCTCGGTGAACGAACAGGTCCCCTCGCCCTGGAGGGAGTTGGAGTGAGCGACATGCGTGACATCAGTGACGTGAGCGATACCAGTGACGTGAGCGATACCAGTGACCGGGGTGCCATGAGTGGCGACGGCGAAACGGCCGGGAAGGCCCGGCGGAACCGGCTGGATCTCGATCCGGACACCGTGGAGCGGGACCTGGTCAAGCTCGTGCTGACCGTGGTCGAGCTGCTGCGGCAGTTGATGGAACGGCAGGCGCTGCGCCGGTTCGACACGGGAGATCTCTCGGAGGACCAGGAGGAGCGGATCGGTCTCACGCTGATGCTCCTGGACGAGCGCATGGCCGAACTGCGCGACCGCTACGGGTTGCGGCCCGAGGACCTGAATATGGACCTCGGGCCGCTCGGACCGCTACTTCCCAGGGAGTAGAACCACCGGTGGATACGGAAATCCCGGCAGATCTACCAGCGATACCAGCGGCCCCTGGAACCGCTCGCGCTCGTGCCGCGCACCAGGAATCCCAGTAGCCACACCACGATCACTATCAGTGCGATCCACCAGAGAATTTTCACCGCGAATCCGGCGCCGAAAAGAATGAGCGCCAGAAGCAGTACCAGCAGGATGGGAACCATAGTCTATTACCTCCTGCTGTCCCGGGTTTCCCGAATCAAGGAAATCAGACCGGTTTCCGGCAGAGAATTTCCCCGTGCAGGACGGAGAACCAGGCGTCCTCCTGTCGGCCCCATTCCCGCCACGCCTCAGAGACCGCGTTCAGCTGCTCCGCCGTCGCGTGACCGCCCTCCGTGGCGCGGTCCGCGTACGCGGAGGCGACCGTACGGTCCGCCCACAGGCCGCTCCACCAGGCCCGCTTCTCGGCGGTGGCGTAGCACCAGGTGCTCGACGAGCCGGCGATGTCGGTGAAGCCGGCCGCCAGCGCCCATGATTTCAGGCGCCGCCCGGCGTCCGGCTCGCCGCCGTTCGCGCGGGCCACACGCCGGTAGAGGTCCAGCCAGTCGTCCATGCCCTGCGACAGCGGGTACCAGGTCATCGCCGCGTAGTCCGAGTCGCGGACGGCCACGAAGCCGCCCGGTTTCGTGACCCGGTGCATCTCGCGCAGCGCCTGCACCGGGTCGCCCACGTGCTGCAGCACCTGGTGTGCGTGGACGACGCAGAAGGTGTCGTCCGGATACTCCAGCGCATGGACGTCCGCGACCGCGAACTCCACGTTCTCCAGGCCCCGTTCGGCCGCGGTGGCCCGGGCCCGGTCCAGGATGCCCGGCGCGTGGTCGACGGCGGTGACGTGCCCGTCCGGGACCAGTTCCGCCAGGTCGGCGGTGATGGTCCCGGGCCCGCAGCCGATGTCCAGGATCCTCATGTGCGGCTTCAGCGAGGGGAGGAGGTAGGCCGCCGAGTTCACGGCCGTGCGCCAGGTGTGCGAGCGCAGCACGGACTCGTGGTGGCCGTGCGTGTAGACGGCGGTCTCCTTCGACATGGCGTCCCCATTCCCTCGTAACCCTCGGACCGGGCCTGCGGAGCTGCTCCGCGAGCGATGAGTGTCACCGTACGCCGCCATGTCGAATGTTGAGACCCGCGTCTTGCTATGCGGACTTTGTCGTGCGTGGTCAGTGCCGCTGCTGGAGCGGCCGGTACACCGTCAGTGCCTCGGGCAGCTTCCGCAGCGTCACCTCGCCCTCCACGGTGGTGACCTCGCCGTCGTAGGCCAGCAGGGTGCCGGGCTCGACGCCCTCCACGCGGAGCGCGCCGACGCGGACCGCCGCGTGGGCGGGGGAGCGGGTGAGCGGCCCGGCGACGGCCGCGGCGAGGAGGCGTACGGCCGGAAAGCGGCCTCCGTGCACGACCCTTACGTCCAGGCGGCCGTCCGCGAGGTCGTAGCGGCGGGCGGGCAGCGGACCCATCCGGTGGTACGTGCCGTTTCCGGCGAACAGGAGCCACAACGGGTGCTCCTTGCCGCTGAGTTCGGCCTTGAGTGGGTGCCGGTCTGCGCGCAGCACGCGCAGGGTCGCGACCACTCCGGCCGGCCAGCCGCCGATCCGCTTCGACCAGCGGTCCCGCTCACGCACCAGCTCCGGATAGACGCCGAGGCTGCACGTGTTGAGGAAGTAGCCCTCCGTGCCGGCGGCGGAGAAGAGGCCCACGTCGACCCGTACGGCGTCGCCCTCCCGCAGGGCCTGGCTCAGATCGCGTACGTCCTCCACGCCCAGGTCCTGCGCGAAGTGGTTGAGCGTGCCGCCGGGCAGCACGGCGAGCGGGAGGCGGTGGCGCAGGGCCACCGTGGCGGCCGCGTTCACCGTGCCGTCGCCGCCGCAGACGCCCAGCACCTCGGCGCGGGCCGCCGCCTTCTCCAACTCGGCCCGCAGACCGGCCGGTTCGCACTCCACGAGCTCGGCGCGCGGCAGGGCGTCACCGAGGGCGCGGACGCGGTCCGAGCTGCCCGCCGCCTTGTTGACCACCATGACCAGGCCCTCCCCGTCCGGCAGCGCGGGCGCGTCCGCGCGCGGACGGCCGGGAGGCGGCAGCTGGTCGCGGGTCGGCACCAGGCCCCGCACGGCGAAGGCGGCGCCCGCGCCGAACGCCGCCCCGACGAGCACGTCGCTCGGGAAGTGCGCGCCCGTGTAGATACGGGAGAGGGCGACCGCGGCGGCCACCGGGGCCACCACCGCGCCCAGGGGGCGGGACTCCAGCGCGACACCCGTCGCGAAGGCCGCCGCCGACGCCGAGTGCCCCGACGGGAACGAGGTGGTGATCGGCTGGCGCTTCAGCTGCCGGATGATCGGCACCGCGTCCAGCAGAGGCCGCGGACGGCGCACCGAGCGCTTGCCGAGGGTGTTGATGGTGGCCGAGGCCAGGGCCAGTGAGGCGACCCCGCGGACGGCCGCGCGGCGGGCCCGCGGCGAACGCGTCGCCGCGAGCGCCGCCGCCGTGCCGAACCACAGCAGACCGTGGTTCGCGCTGCGGCTCAGCTTCGGCAGCAGCGGGTCGGCGCCCGGCCAGTGCCGGGCCGCAACGGCTTCGAACATGCGGCAGTCGAGGGCCAGCAGCCGGTCGCGCAGGGCGTGGCCGGGTCCGGTGACGGTGAGATCCAGGTCTGCGGTCATGCACCATCGTGTACCCAGACAGGGCTCTGCCGCGCATGTCTGTTCGACGAGAACCGGCTGTGTGACGTGTCTGTCCTCCGCCCGCCACTCCGGTCCGCCACTCCGGTCCGCCGACCGGGTAACCCGTTTGCCGCGCGCCCCGCCCACCCCGGACAATGCCCAACCATGGGACATCTGGAAGCCGCGCACCTGGAGTACTACCTTCCTGACGGGAGGGCGCTGCTCGGCGATGTGTCCTTCCGGGTGGGCGAAGGGGCCGTGGTCGCGCTGGTCGGGCCCAACGGAGCGGGGAAGACGACACTGCTGCGGCTGATCTCCGGCGAGCTGAAGCCGCACGGCGGCACCGTCACGGTGAGCGGCGGACTCGGCGTGATGCGCCAGTTCGTGGGATCCGTACGGGACGAGTCGACCGTACGGGACCTGCTCGTGTCGGTCGCCCAGCCGCGGATCCGGGAGGCCGCCGAGGCCGTCGACCGCGCCGAGCACCTCATCATGACCGTCGACGACGAGGCCGCCCAGATGGGTTACGCGCAGGCGCTCTCCGACTGGGCGGAGGTCCAGGGGTACGAGGCCGAGACCCTCTGGGACATGTGCACCACGGCCGCGCTCGGCATCCCGTACGACAAGGCGCAGTTCCGCGAGGTGCGCACGCTCTCCGGCGGCGAGCAGAAGCGGCTTGTCCTTGAGGCACTGCTGCGCGGCACCGACGAGGTGCTGCTGCTCGACGAGCCGGACAACTACCTCGACGTTCCGGGCAAGCGCTGGCTGGAGGAGCGGCTGCGGGAGACCCGCAAGACGGTCCTGTTCGTCTCCCACGACCGGGAGCTGCTCGCCCGCTCCGCCGAGAAGATCGTGAGCGTCGAGCCCGGGCCCGCGGGCGCCGATGCCTGGGTGCACGGCGGCGGCTTCGACACATACCACGAGGCGCGGCGCGCGCGCTTCGCGCGCTTCGAGGAGCTGCGGCGGCGCTGGGACGAGAAGCACGCCCAGCTGAAGAAGCTGGTGCTCAACCTGCGGCAGGCCGCCGCGATCAGCCCTGACATGGCCTCGCGGTACGCGGCAGCCCAGACCAGGCTGCGCAAGTTCGAGGAGGCCGGCCCGCCGCCGGAGCCGCCGCGCGAGCAGGACATCACCATGCGCCTGCACGGCGGCCGCACCGGCGTACGGGCCGTGACCTGCAAGGGGCTCGAACTCACCGGCCTGATGAAACCCTTCGACCTGGAGGTCTTCTACGGCGAGCGGGTCGCCGTCCTCGGCTCGAACGGCTCCGGCAAGTCGCACTTCCTGCGGCTTCTCGCGGGCGGCGACGTCACGCACACGGGGGAGTGGAAGCTCGGCGCGCGTGTCGTGCCCGGCCACTTCGCCCAGACTCACGCCCACCCGGAGCTGGAGGGGCGCACCCTGCTCGACATCCTGTGGTCCGAGCACTCCCAGGACCGCGGCGCCGCCGCGTCCCGGCTGCGGCGCTACGAGCTGACCGCGCAGGCCGAGCAGCGCTTCGACCGGCTCTCCGGCGGGCAGCAGGCCCGCTTCCAGATCCTCCTTCTGGAGCTGGAGGGCTGCACGGCGCTGCTTCTGGACGAGCCCACGGACAACCTCGACCTGGAGTCGGCCGAGGCGCTTCAGGAGGGTCTTGAGGCATTCCAGGGCACGGTGCTCGCGGTCACGCACGACCGCTGGTTCGCCCGTTCGTTCGATCGGTATCTGGTGTTCGGCAGCGACGGTCGTGTGCGGGAGTCGGCGGAGCCGGTGTGGGACGAGCGGCGGGTGGAGCGGGTTCGGTAGCTCTCAGCCAGGCCTGGCAGGCTGCGGCTCGTTCTTCGGGCGCGGGTCCGTCGGGGCCGGGCGCACAGTTCCCCGCGCTCCCAAGGGGGCGCGAGTGCGCCCCGGTGTTCGTAAGGTGGAGGGAGACACGACGATCGGGGTAGTGCCATGACCGGAGTCGACCCGGGCCTCCTGGATGATCAGCAGCTGATGAAAGAGCTGGAGACGATCCATCGCACCCGCCACGACACGTTGCTGCACGGCTCGAACGACGCGCTGCGCACGCACAACGTCCGGATGGCGGAACTGGAGGGCGAGTATCTGCGCCGGAACCCGCGCCGCCCGGTCGCCCTGGGCCGGACGCGGGCGGGGGCGCGGGACAGGCATCCGGACGCGAGCCGGTGAGGCCTGCGCCGGCCCTGCCGAACGGCCGCCCCCCGACGACCGGATGGCGGTCTTCCTGAACGGGTGTCGGCCCTGGCTCCGACGGCCGCGGTCAGCGCCGCTTCAGGAACTCCGGCAGGAACGCCTCGCGGAACGCCTTGAGGTCGTCCGGTTTGCGGCTGGTGACGAGTGTCGCGGGGCCGGCCTCGCAGACGACCGCCTGTTCGTCGACCCACGTACCGCCCGCGTTGCCGATGTCCGTACGCAGACTCGGCCACGAGGTGAGGGTGCGGCCGCGGACCACGTCGGCCTCGATCAGCGTCCACGGGGCGTGACAGATCGCGGCGACCGGACGGCCCTGCTCGAAGAAGCCGCGGACGAACGACACGGCCTGTTCGTCCATGCGCAGAGCGTCCGGATTGGCCACTCCGCCCGGCAGCACCAGACCGGCGAATGAGTCGGCCGAGGCATCGCCCACGACCTGCTGCACGGGGAACACGTCCGCCTTGTCGAGATGGTTGAACGCCTGGATCTGCCCCGGCTTCGTCGACAGCAGCACGGGTTCGCCGCCCGCGTCGTGGACGGCGTGCCAGGGGTCGGTGAGTTCGATCTGTTCGACGCCCTCCGGCGCCATCAGAAACGCGATGCGCATGGGTCTCCCACATCCTTTCCGGCCGCGCGGTCCGTCGCGTGGTCTGTGCTCTCGTGTCCGGCCGCCCGGTCTGTTGCGTGGTCTGTGCTGTCGTCTCCGGCCGCCTGGTCCGTTCGCGTCACGCGCGGGTCCCGCTTCCGCTTCCGCGGCCGTCCGGGGCGGCGCGGCTGATCTCCGCGAGGGCCGAATCCGGGTTCTCGGAGATGGCCAGGTCGCCCAGGCTGACCATGCCGACCGGACGGCCGTCCTCGACGACCGGGAGGCGGCGCACGGCGTGGTCGCGCATCAGCGCGACAGCCGCCGCCACCCCGTCGTCGGGGCCCACCACGACCGGATCGGGCGTGCACACCGACCGGGCGCTCACCGTCAGCGGGTCGACACCGTTCGCGACCGCGCGCAGCGCGATGTCGCGGTCGGTCAGGACGCCGATGAGAGCGTGGTCGCCCGCCACCAGGACATCACCGATGTCCTGGGCCCGCATGAGCTGGGCGGCTTCGACGAGCGAGGCGTCCGGGCGGACCGAGACGACGCCTGGCGTCATGACTTCCCTCACGAAAACAGCCATGGCTGTGGGCCTTTCCTGCGTTCCCCGGCGAAGGGGTACGGCCATGTCGGCCTGACGTCGCCCGCAGTACCCCTGAGACGGCCGGCTATGCGCCGGGCGCGCGCTCTTCGGGTGCCTCGACCCCGGTCTCCGCGGAGCGCACGACGGCCTCGGCCAGTTCCTGCACGTTCGCGTAGCGCGCGCCGCCCGGCAGCCGCTCCAGCGCTTCGACGAGCGCGTCCGGCGCGTACTGGGCCCGCAGGGCGCCGGTCAGCTCACGGGGACCCGCGGGGAACGACGTACGTCCCAGGTGGCGCGCCAGATCCAGGCGGACGGCGGCCACGGAGCCCCGGTCCGAGCCCGGCGTCACCGGGCCGCCGGCGACCGGCGGATCGTCGTCGGCGATCGGCTCCGGATCGTGCCACTCCTCCACCCGTGTCGGACGGCCGGACCTCAGCAGGCCCTGCAGTTCGTGCTTCATCTCGTCGTCCCGGTGGACGCTGAGGCGGTTGCTGCCTCGCTCCATGTGTCCCTCCAGATGTTCGGGGTGGACCCCCGCGTACCCGTCTCCCGGACATCGACACGGACGGTTTGCACCGGGGGTTTGCAGTGGCACGGGCACAGGCGTGTGCGCAGGAGGTTTGCCCGTCGGAGACCAGGAGACTCGGTCTCCACCCTCCACTGTGATCCCTTTGGGGAAGGACAGGACCATGGCGGTACTCGCTGTGATCATTCCGGTCCTGATGCTCGGCGTCGTCCTGGCACTCGGCCGCTACGAGGAATGGCTGCTCCCGAACGAGGACTGGCTGCTTCCACCGGCTCAGCCCGCCCAGCAGCCGGGCACGACCGACGGCGCCACGCTGAGCCACTGAGCGACCGATCCCCTGAGCCATTGAGCCGGGCAAGTCGAGTTTGCAGGGCAGGGCGAGGGGCAGGCGAAGCACAGTGCTTCGGACAGGAGGCACGTCCGTGGGAGCGGTGTATCCCCCCACCACGGGTGTGCCCGTCCGGCTCGGGGTGCGCTCCCACGGTGACCGTCCACCCAAGGCACCCCTCAAGGGAGTTGCACGCACCATGCGAACTCACGCGAGCGCCAAGCACCCTCATGACGACGCCCCGGACACCGCGGAGGACTTCCGCAGGCTCGCTTCGTTGCCTCCGGGCCAGCTGCGCGAGACCCTCCGAGAGCAGATCATCGAGGCCTGGCTGCCCATGGCGAACCGCCTGGCAGGCCGTTTCCGCAACCGTGGCGAGAGCTACGACGACCTGCGGCAGGTCGCGGCCATGGGCCTGGTCAAGGCCGTCGACCGCTACGACCCCGAACTCGGCAACGCCTTCGAGAGCTATGCCGTACCGACCATCACGGGTGAGGTGAAGCGCCACTTCCGTGACCACATGTGGACCCTGCACGTGCCTCGCCGGGTCCAGGACCTGCGCAACCGCGTCCGCTTCGCCCGCCAGGACCTCTCGCAGACCATCCCGGGCCGGCAGCCCACGGTCGCCGAGATCGCCGAGCACGCGCAGATGAGCGAAGAGGACGTACGCGCCGGTCTGGAGGCACTGGAGAGCTTCACCGCGCTCTCGCTCGACGCCGAACTCCCGGGCAGCGAGGACGGATACTCGCTGAGCGACGCGCTCGGCTCCGCCGATCCGGCGCTGGACATCGTCATCGACCGCGAGGCGGTCAAGCCGCGGCTGCAGGCGTTGCCCGAGCGTGAACGGGCCATCCTGTACATGCGGTTCTTCGCGGACATGACGCAGAGCCGGATCGCCGAGCAGCTCGGGATCTCGCAGATGCACGTTTCCCGGCTGATCAGCCGGTGTTGCAGTCGGTTGCGGGAGCAGGTTCTGCAGGACGCCGCGTAGGCCTCCGGCGGTTCGGCGGGGGGACTGCGGTCCCGTTGTCGGCCGCGGGTTCGTTGCGGCTGGTTGCGCAGTTCCCCGCGCCCCTTTCGGGGGCGCCCAGGTGGGCCGCCCTGGCTACCTTCGGTCCAAGTTGCTCAGTGCCAGGGCTATGTGACGGGACATCATGTCCATCGCCTGGGCCTCTGCCATGGAGAAGGCCAGGCGGGGGCCGGTGCGGAAGAGGGTGAGGACGCCCTGGACCGCGCCGTCGAGGGTGAGGGGGACGCAGAGGAGAGACGTGACGTTCGCGCGGACCAGGACGGGGGCGTCGGAGGCGTCGCGGCCGAAGGCGTCCGGGTCCTCCGGGCGTACCTGGAGGGCTGTGGAACCGCCGCGTGCCGCCTCGACGACGAGCGGGCAGGCGGCAGGGTTCTGCGCCTCCAGATCCTCGGCCCGTACGTCCTGCTGGTCCGCCGGTCCGAGGACGGTCGTACGGCACAGCTGTGCGGCGCCCTCGTCGGCCACCACCCAGTCCGCGAACCGCCCGTGCAGCACCCGGGCCGCCCGCTCCAGCACGGCGGCCCGGGTCCTGGCGGGCTCGCCCAGCAGGGCCGTGGTCATCGCGTCCAGCAGGTCCATCAGTGCCGCGTGCCGTGTCGTCTCGCCGAGGTCCGGCACGGGGCCCGGGCCGCCCTCGGCCGACGGCGCCCGCGCCCCGGCGGACTGGAGCACCACGAGGACGGCGGTACGCGGCTCGCCGCTGGGCCGCAGCGCGGTGAGTGTCGCGCGCACGGGAACGGCGGGGCGCTGCTGAAGGTGGACCGTGAGACTGCGGTCGCCGTCACCGCGTGCCACCGCCGCGGTCTGCGAGCGGAACGCGGCCCGGTCCGGGTGCGCGAGGAAGCCGGAGAGGGGGCGGCCCGTCGCGTAACCCGCCCTGACACCCGTGAAGTTGGTCCCCGCGAAGTTCAGCCTGCGGACCACCGTCTCACGGTCGATCAGCGCGACGGGCAGCGGCAGCCGTTGGAAGATCCCCTTCAGAAGCTGCTGCTCCTGACGGTCGGCGGAGGACGTGCTCGCCGTGCCGGTGGCCGTCAGCCGCTCGTACCACGGCCACAACTGGTCTGCCACGTGGTCGAGTTCGAAGATCGCCGCGTCCAGTACGGTGGGCAGATCGTCATGGGGAACGGACCGTGCCGCCTTCAGCTCCGCGACACGGCGCACGAAATCCGCGAGTTCCTCACTGAATTCTTCCGTCTGCGCCATGCCATGAACGTAGCTCGTCACGAGCGCGCCCGGGGAGGCCGGGGTGGAACGCCTCCACGTCGTTTTCTCCGCAGGTGAGCGGGAAGGCGGAGGAAAGAGGAGGTGCGAAACATGCCGGATACGGAAAATCTCGGCCACCGCGGGACGGCATCCCCGGAATCTGCACTTCCGGGTCGTCGGCTGTCGGAACTCGCCGAGCAGGCCGTCCGCTGCACGACCGACTGCTGCGGCGCGGGCACCACGGTCTCCGACGGCGGCACGGAGAGGCCGGCCGCGGTGACGCACCCGGACCTCGCCGCGCTCGTCTCGATGCAGCTCCGCTCCGGCGAGGGCCCGATCCCCGCCGCACTGGAGCGCGGTGAGCCCGTCGAGTCGGGCGACCTGTTGCGCGAGGAGCGCTGGCCGCAGTACCGGGCCATGGCGCTCGACTCGGGCGTGCGCTCAAGCGTCACCCTTCCCTTTCGCCGGGCGGGCCTGACGGTCACCCTCAGCCTCTACAGCTTCCGTGCGGGCGGCCTGGAGGATGCCCCGCACGGACCCGCCCGGGCCCTCGGTGATCTCGCCGCGACCAGTCTCGTCCGTGACCGCTCCTACCGCGCCGCGCTCACCGAGCTCGACCAGCTCGGCGCCGCGATGCGCACCCGCCCCGTCGTCGACCAGGCGTGCGGCATCGTCATGCATGTGCTGGCCTGCGACGCGGACGCGGCCTTCAAGGTCCTGCGCCGTATCTCACAGGGAACCAACCGCAAGCTGTCCGAGGTCGCCTCGGCCCTCGTGGACTCACGGGGCCGCGGCCTGGAACAGGAGCTGGTCTCCCTGTCGAACTGACGCCGAACCGAACCGGTAGCGCGCCCGTGCGGTGTCACCCGCTCGGGCGTCCGCGTGGCACGAATGGTGTCCGGCCGCGCGCGCCCGGGCGGCGGCCGGGCTCTGATGGGCTGCGGGGCATGTCGGTCGTGCCCCGCCTCCGCCGCCGTCCACGGGCGTGGGGGTCTCCAGCCGCCGGCCGAAGGAGCCCGAGCCCATGCGCATGCGCCGTACCGTCCGCGCCCTGTCCGCCACCGCACTCACCGCCGTCGCCCTGGGCACCACCACCGCGGCGGCCGCCGAGAACCCGGGGGCGGAGGTCAGCCCCCGCACCGTGGCCCCGGGCGGCACGGTCACCGTCTCCGTGTCCTGCGAACCGACGGGCGGTCCCGCACCCGAGACCATCGACGCCACCTCGCAGGCCTTCGAGCACGGCACCGTCCAGCTGCACAGGACCGGAGACCGGGAGGACGCCGCGGGCGGTCCGGCCTACAGCGGCACCGCCCGTATCGCGCCCGCCGCGAACTTCGAGGAGGGCGGGCCCGACACCGTCGCCAAGGACGACGCGGTCGGCAAGGACGGTGCGGTCGGCAGGGACGACGCGGTAGGCAAGGACGGTGCGGTCGGCAGGGACGACGCGGTAGGCGAGGACGGTGCGGTCGGCAAGGACGGTGCCGTCGGCGGGGACGACGCGGTGGGCAAGGGCTCCGACTGGAGCGTCGACGGCACCTGCCCGGCCGCGCCCGGTGGTCAGGGAAAGCAGTGGAGCGCGTCCTTCACGGCGTCCCGCGACGGCTTTCGTGAGGGCTCGGGCGACGCCTCCCGCGAGGGCTCGGGCGATGCTTCCCGTGACGGCTCGCGTGACGCCTCCCGCGAGGACTCCCACGACGGTTCCCGTCTCGAAAATTCCCGAGACGGCGGAGCCGGGGTCCAGCACGGGGTGCAGGCGGGCGAGGGCGGCACCTTCACCGACTCCGTCCCCGCCCTGGTCACGGGCGGTGTCCTCATCGCGGGCGCGGCGGGCGCCGCCGTCCACAGGCTGCGCCGCCGGGAGTCCTCCTCGAACGGCTGAGTTGGCGACGCGATCCACTGGGTACGCAGAGCCTTGGGTACTCGAAGCACAGGGGCACGACAGGCACCGTGGGAACCACGACGGACCACGGACCGGCGTCCACGGATCCGCGATCCAGGGAGGTGCGGTCCACGGGACGACGGCCGGTCCACGGATCACTGCGCGGAGGCACGTATGCGGCGGACCGATCCGGAAGGCCACGGCCCCGTCCGTTACGGCCCACCGCTCCCCGGACATGACCTGCCGGTGCCGCCCGGACTCGCAGCCGCCGCGACGGGCGCGCACACCGAACCGACCGGCGGGGGACCCGCGCTCCTGGACGCAGCCCTCGCCTACTGGGCCCGGCGCGGCCTGTCCGCCGACCGCGACCGGACGGCCGCGGCGCCCGGCGCCCCCGCACTGCTCCTCGCGCTGACCGCCGCGCTCGGCGGCGACGTTCTCGTGCCGCGCCCCTGCGCGGCCTGGTGGGCGCCGCAGGCACGCCTGTTGGGCAGATCCGTCTTCCATGTGGGGACACCCGCCGAGTGCGGCGGCGTCCCGGACCCGTACGCCCTCCTGGAGACCGTGCGCCGAGTACGCGCCGAGGGCGGCGACCCGCGGCTGCTCGTCCTGTCCGTCGCCGACGACCCCACCGCCACCGTCGCGCCGCCCGAGGTCGTCCACGAGGCCATCGAGGCGGCCGTGGGCGAGGGGCTGCACGTGGTCAGCGACGAGACCTGGCGCGACACCCTGCACGAACCGCACGACACCGTGTTCCTGAGCCCCGCCGAGATGCTGCCGGAGCACGTCACGGTCCTGACCGACCTCGCCGGTCCCTTCCTGCCGCCCGGCTGGCCCGCCGCGATCGCCCGCTTCCCCGCCAACGACACCGGCACCCGGCTGCGCGACCGCGTCCTCGACGTGCTGACCGCGCTCGACGCCCGGATCGCGGCCCCGGTAGCCTCGGCCGCCGCGTACGCGCTCGGCGAGCCCGACGACATCACGCACCGCCTCGCCGCGTCGGTACGTCTGCACGCGCGCGTGGCCACCGCCGCGCACCACACCCTCGTGGCCGCGGGCGCCCTCGCCAGGCCCCCGCGCGCGGGCCGCCATCTGTACGCGGACCTCGGCCCGCTGCGCTCCGCGCTCACCGCGCGCGGTGTCGGCGACGCCCAGGAACTGGAGGACTTCCTCACCGACCGCCTCGGCATGCCCGTGCCCGGCGGCCACCGCTTCGGCGACGACCTCGGCGCGCTGCGCGTACGCCTGGCCACCGGCCCGTTCCTCGGCACAACCCACGAGGAGCGGATGGCGTCTCTCTCGTCACCGGAACCTCTGGAATTGCCGCATGTGGAACGCGCGTTGAGTCTGCTGGGCTCGGCATTCGCCGATCTCCGCGATGACGATGACGCTCGGTGACGGGAGTCCCCTCGATGACGCAGCAGTCCGAGTCGACCACGACCACCACGACCACGCACGCCGAAGACCCGGCGCCGTCCTCCCCTCTGTCCTCGCCTCTGCCCTCACCCGCGTTCGTGCCCGCCGTCGGAACACCGCTCGCCGAACCCCGTCCGCTCGGCGAACGCCGCGTCTGGCCCCGCTCGTTCGCGGACCGGCTGACCGCCCCGCTGCCGGGCCTGAGGGGCTTCGCCCGGTTCGCCCGCGAGGGCGCGCTGCGGCCTGCCCCCGAGGGCCTCGCCGACATTCCCCGACTGCCGTACGAGCCGGGCCCGTTGCCCCGGGTGGACGCCCGCACGATCGCCGTCTCCTGGGCGGGGCACGCCAGTTGGGTGGTCCGGATCGGGGGGCTCACCGTGCTCACCGACCCCGTGTGGTCCCGCAGGATCCTCGGAACTCCCGCCCGGATCACGCCCGTCGGCGTGGCCTGGAGCGCACTGCCGCGCATCGACGCGGTCGTCATCAGCCACAACCACTACGACCACCTGGACGCACCGACACTGCGCCGACTCCCGCGCGACACACCGGTGTTCGTCCCGGCCGGGCTCGGCAGCTGGTTCAGGCGCCGCCGCTTCTCGCACGTCACCGAGCTGGACTGGTGGGAGGCGGCCGAACTGCATCCGAGGGGCGGCGCCGCAGGCGCCTCGGTCGAGGGTGGTGGCGGGCGACGGGCGGGAGTCCGCTTCGACTTCGTACCGGCCCATCACTGGTCCAAGCGCAGCCTCCACGACACCTGCCGCACCCTGTGGGGCGGCTGGGTCCTGACCGCGTCCGACGGCCGACGCGTGTACTTCGCGGGCGACACGGGATACGGCCACTGGTTCTCCCTCATCGGCGCCCGCTACCCCGGTATCGACCTGGCCCTGCTCCCCATCGGCGCGTACGACCCCCGCTGGTGGCTCAGTGACGTCCACTGCGACCCCGAGGACGCGGTCCGGGCCACCCAGGACCTGGGTGCCCGCCGCATGGCCCCCATGCACTGGGCCACCTTCGTCCTCTCGGCGGAACCGGTCCTGGAACCCCTGACACGAGTGCGTACGGCATGGGAGAAAGCAGGCCTGGAGCGGGAGAACCTGTGGGACCTGCCGGTGGGCGCTTCAAGGGTGCTCGACTGAGGAGCCCTTTTCGGGTTCTTCCAAGGACACGGGCAACCGCCGCTCTTCCACCCACCCCTACCGCGGAGCGCTGCGCAAACGCCGCCAGAGCCCGGGCGCCACGCTGATCACAACGGTCAGAACAACGACCGCCACCACACCCTCCCAGGGTTCCTTGAACAAGGAACCCCCGGCCACCCCGATGAGCTGATACGTCGCGGCCCAGGCCAGGCAAGCCGGCACATCCCCCCGAGCGAACCGCCGCAACGGCCACTTGGCCATCAGGCAGGCCAGCATCACAGGAATCCGCCCCGCCGGCACCAGCCGCGACAACACCAGCACAGCCACGCCATGCTCCGCGAGCTTCTCCTGCGCCTGCGCCAGCCGGTCCTCCGGCGCACGGTCCCGTATCGCGGCCAGCCAACGCGACCCGTTCTTCGACTTCATGCCACGGCGCCCGAGCCAGTACAGCGCGACATCCCCGAGGAACGCCGCGAACGCCGCCACCACGAAGACCAGCACCATCGAGAACGGCGCGGTCTGGTGAAACGCCACCACCGCCGCCGAACTCACCAGTGCACCCGTCGGCACGACGGGCACCAGCGCCCCGATCAGCACCAGCAGGAACAGCGACGGATAACCGAGCGCCTGCTGGGTGGACTCGGGCGGCACGGTCGTGACCGCGGCGGCGAGCACATCCCTCACCGGGCTTCGCCCTCCCGCTCGTCGTCGCCCCGGCCGGCCGGCGCGTCCCTCGGGGATGACCGGTACCCCGCGACCCGCGGCCGCACACGCTGTCCGTGGTCCAGAAGGTGGACCGCCACCTCGGGCGCACGCTCGGCGGCCAGGCGCACGAACTCCTCGCCGGGCGCGTGGAATTCATGGGGGCGCACGGCGTCCATCCCGATCGGCCAGTACGTGCCGTAGTGCACCGGCACCGCGCTCCCCGGCTGCAGTCGGGCCAGCGCCTCGGCCGCCCGCCCGGCGTCCAGGTGTCCCTCGCCCAGATACGGACCCCAGCCGCCGACCGGCAGCAGCGCCACGTCGACCGGTCCGACCTCCTTGGCCATCGACTCGAAGAGGCCCGTGTCACCGGCGAAGTACGTCCGTGCCTCGCCCTCGATCACATAGCCGAGGGCGGGCGCGCGCTGCGGCCCGACTGGCAGCCGCCGCCCGTCGTGCCACGCCGGAACGGCCTGTACGACCAGGTCACCGACCCGCGTCCGGTCGCCGCTCGCCATCTCGGTGACCTGCAGATGACCGAGCCTGCGCAGCCCGGGGACGGCCCGCGGGGCACCCTTCGGCACCAGCAGCCTGGTGCCAGGGGCGAGTCGCGCCAGCGACGGGACGTGCAGATGATCGGCGTGCAGATGGGACACCAGGGCCACGTCCGCCACCGCCGCCTCGGGCGGGGGCGGCGCGCCCCGGCGCCTGCGCAGATGCGCGAGCCGGCGCGCGAAGAGCGGGTCCGTGAGCACGCGCGCGCCCGAGTCCTCGACGGTGCAGGTGGCGTGCCCCCACCAAGTGATCTCCACCGGCACTCCTTTGCCTCCTTCGCGCGACTCCCCCCGAGCGTACGGGCAGGAGTAGGGTCGGCGACGAAACCCGGAGGTGAGGGGGGACGCCATGGGAGACGCACGCCGTGCCTCCGGCATGCTTCGCGTGACGACGATCGCGAGTCTGACGCCGTTGGAGGAGCTGGAGGCGGACCCCTTCCTGGTGGACTCGCGCAGCCAGCACGCCATGTGCGCGCGCTGGGCCGCCGAGCGCGGCTATGTCGTCACCCGCGAACTGCTCGTACGGGGGCTGCGGCCCGACCACTGCGCGCTCTGGGAGGACGTCGAGGCGGGCCTCGTGGACCTGTTCGTGGCGCCGAGCCGCCGGGTCCTGGAGCGGGCGCTCGCCTCCGTCGACGAGTTCACCGCCGAGTGCGCCCGCCGCGGAGTACGGGTCGAGACGGTCGGCCACGCGGAACCCGCGTACGACGCCCAGATGAAGGCCCATGTCCACCGCCGGCTGTCGATGCCGACGGCGGGTTACGACGGCCGCTGACACCTCCGGTGGTGCCGGGCCCGGGCCGAGCAGAGGCAACCTCGTGCGGTGGCCCGCGGTCACCCTGTGTGCGCGTGGTGAGCAACCGTCGTGCTCTTGTGCGCCGCCGAAACGGCTTGCGTGCTTGTGACAGGGTTGGGGCAGGTCTGAGAGCGGGGTGGAGGTGGGCGTGGCGTGAGCGGCGCGAGGTGGCGCAGGCTGGCGAGCGCGCTCTGGCGGAGCGTTGCCGTGTGGGCAGTGTCCACGGTCACCATGCTGGCGCTGGCCGGGATCCTGCCGGACTTCAGAATCCAGTCCGCCGACGGCGACAGCGCGACCCGGATCGCCGTCACGGCCGCACTCGGCGCCGGGGCGTTCGGTGTGCTCTCCTCCGTGGTGTGGCCGCTCCTCGTCCGGGCCCTGCTCCTCGTCCCGGCCCTCGTCCTCGGCCTGCTCGTCTTCTTCCTCAACGGCTCGCTCCTGTGGCTCGCCCTGCGCATCATCCCGTCCGGTGAGAGCGAGGCCGCCCCGGAGACCGCCGTGGTGGTCGCCGCGGTGATGTCGGCCGTCGCCTCCGCCACCGGCGGTGCCCTCGCCGTCCGGGACGACGACGCGTACAGACGCAGGCTCTACCGGCTCTCCGACCGACGGCGATCGGAACTGGAGCCGGGCGCGGGCCCGTCCACCCCCGGAGTGGTCTTCCTCCAGCTCGACGGAGTCGGTCACGACGTACTCCTGGAGGCGGTCGGACGCGGTCTGATGCCGACCGTCGCCGCCTGGCTCGGCGAGGGCACCGGGACGACCCGCACCACCCACCGGCTCACCCCCTGGCGGACCGACTGGTCCAGCCAGACCGGCGCCAGCCAGCTGGGCATCCTGCACGGCTCCAACCACGACATCCCCGCCTTCCGCTGGTACGAGAAGGACACCCGGGAGGTCATGGTCTGCAACCGCCCCACCAGCGCCGCCGAACTCCAGCGCCGCGCCGTCGCGCACACCGGCGACGGCGGCCTGCTCACCATGGACGGCGCAAGCCGGGGCAACCTCTTCAGCGGCGGCGCCGACCAGCTCGCCCTGGTGCTCTCCGTGGCCGCCAGAAGGGACCGGGAGAACCGCTCCCGCGCCGGCTACTTCGCGTACTTCTCCGACCCCGCCAACGCCGTCCGTACCGCCCTGTCCTTCGTCGCCGAGGTCGGCCGCGAGATCGGCGAGTCCACCTGGGCCCGCCTCAAGAAGCGGCGCCCGCGGGTCGGCCGCGGCGGCCTCTACCCGTTCATCCGGGCCTTCGCGACCGTCATCGAGCGGGACGTCGTCGTCGCCGCGGTGATCGGGGACATGCTCGCCGGACGCTCCTCGGTCTACGCGGACCTGGTGGCGTACGACGAGGTGGCGCACCATTCGGGCCCGCGCAGCCGCGACACGGAGAAGGTCCTGCAACGCCTGGACCGCTCACTGGCCCTGATCGCGCAGGTCGCCGAGCACGCCCCGCGCGCGTACCGCATCGTCCTGCTGTCCGACCACGGCCAGAGCCCCGGCGAGACCTTCCGCACCCGCTACGGACTCGGCCTCGGCGAGCTGGTCCGGGCCGGCTGCGGGCTGCCCGTGCCCCGCAAGGCGCGCCGCACCCACAGCGGTGCCGAGGCCAGGTCCGCCGTACGGGCCGCGCTGCGCAGGCCCGTCGAGGAGGGCCACGAGCAGTACCGTCCCTCCAGCCGTCACTCGGAGCCGCTCGTGCTGGCCTCCGGCAACCTCGGCCTCGTGTCCTTCCCGGACGTGCCGCACCGGATGAGCCGCGAGGAGATCGACGCCCGCCACCCGGCCCTGCTGACCACACTCGCCAACCACCCCGGCGTCGGCTTCGTCCTCGTGCGCAGCGAGGAGCACGGCGGCCTCGTGCTCGGCGCGAACGGCGCCGAGATCCCCCTGGACGAACTGGACGACAACCCGGGCCCGCTCGCCGACTTCGGCCCGGGCGCCGCCGACGCCGTACGCCGCACGCACGCGTTCCCGCACACCGCCGACATCATGGTCAACTCCTGGTACGACCCCCAGGAGGGCGAAGTCCTCGCGTTCGAGGAGCAGATCGGCTCGCACGGTGGCCTCGGCGGAGCGCAGGGGCGGCCCTTCCTGATGTCGCCCGTCACGTTCACCGCGCCCGTCGAGGACGGGGCGGAACTGGTCGGCGCCGAGCACGTGCACCACGTACTGCGGCGCTGGTTGCGCGAGTGCGACGGCCCGCAGGTGCCCGTCGAGACCGGCCCCGAGCGGTGGGTCGCGTAGCGCTCCGGGGCACTGCTCGGGGCGCCCGTGGCGCCCCGTAAATGGGCTGCGGTCCGGGGGAGGGGCCGCGCACACTGTTCGCATCGGACATCGCGCACCGGCGCGCCCCGCTCGAACACCCTCCAGGAGCCACTGCGTGCAGGCAGCCGTCACCGTCACTCCCGCCCGTATACCGGAACTGCTGCTCGGCCTCGCGACCGTGCGGCCGGTCTTCATCTGGGGCGCTCCCGGCATCGGAAAGTCCTCCCTGGTGAGGGAGTTCGCCGAGTCGCTGGGACTGGAGTGCGTGAGCCTGCTGGGTACGCAGCTGGCGCCGGAGGACCTGATCGGCGTACCGCAGATCCGCGACGGCCGCTCGGTCTTCTGCCCGCCCGAGGCGATCGCCCGCGACGAGCCGTACTGCCTGTTCCTGGACGAGCTGAACGCGGCGACGCCGGACGTCCAGAAGGCGTTCTACTCGCTGATCCTGGAGCGGCGCATCGGCAACTACGAGCTGCCTGCGGGCTCGATCGTGATCGGCGCGGGCAACCGCGCGACGGACAACGCGCTCGCGCGCCCGATCGCGTCCGCGCTGGTCAACCGGCTCGCGCATGTGCACCTTGAGGCATCCCCGAAGGACTGGCTGGTGTGGGCGGGGGCGAACGGCATCCACCCGTGGGTGCTCGACCACCTCGTCGACCGCCCCGACCACCTGTGGTCCAGGCCGCCGAAGACCGAGGAGCCCTTCTCGACGCCCCGCTCCTGGCACATGCTCTCCGACGCGCTGCACTCCTTCGGCCCGACGCTCGACGAGCCGACGCTCAAGGTGATCGCACACGGCACGCTGACGCCCGCGCACGCGGTCGCCTTCTGCGGCTACGTGAAGATCGTGCGCAGCCGGTTCGGCATCGAGGCCATCATGAAGGGCGAGGCCCGCTGGCCGAACCGACTGGAGGACCGCGACCTCCTGTACTACCTCGCGGAGTCCTTCCGGGGCCGCCTCGTCAAGGAACTCCCCGCCAGCAGGGAACACGCCTCGGCGAGCGGCCGCCAGACCGCCTACCGCGCCAAGTCCCTGCTCGTGCAGCTCGCCGAGATCTCCGTCGAGGTCGCCCAGAGCGTCATCGCCGCGGACGAGGACGGCAACCCGGTACTGCCCGCCTGGTTCCTGGTGGAGGCGGCCCGCGACATGCCGCGGCTGGTGGAGGCGCGACGGTGAGCGCGCAGAGCGGGACAGCGGGCGCGTCGCGCGGGGCGGTGAGTGCTCCGCGCGGGCCGGGGAGCATGCCGAGCGGGACTGGGACCGGGCGCGCGCCGGCGCCGGGCGGGAAGGCGGTCGCCGGGTCCGGCCCGGCGGTGACGCGGGCAGCGCGTTCGTCCGGCCAGTCACCGCGGCCCGCGCCCCGTCGCCGCATCTCGGCGTCTGCCCCGTCTGCCCCGTCTGCCCCGTCTGCCCCGTCTGCCCGACGGGAGGAGGCCCCGCGATGAGCCGTACGCGCAATCAGGAGCAGCCCAAGAAGAAGGACCTGGCCGCCGAGGCGTTCGCCGAGGGGATGCGGCTCGTGCGGGCCAATCGCGCGCTGGCCGCCATCGGGTTCAGCACCTGCCGCCAGGAGGACTGCGAGGAGGCGCCGGAGGACGGACTCGTGCGCGTCGACTCCGACGGTGTGCTGCACGTCCACCCGGGGCGCCGGGCCGACCCCGTCGAGTGGGCCTGGGCGGTCGCGCACGGCGCGCTGCATCTCGGTTTCGGCCATGTCACGGCGGCGACCGGCCTGCGCGCCCAGCCGGACCGGTTCGACGTCGCCGCCCGCTGCGTCGTCGTCAACCGTTTCCTGCTCGGCTTCCCGATCGGCCGGACCCCCGCGGACCTGCCGATGTCGTATCCCGACGGCGACGAGGAGCAGCTCGCCGCGCGCTGGCGCCGAGACGGCATCCCGCCCATGTACGAGCGCTGCGGCACGGCGGGCGCCGAGCCGGACCAGCTGCTGGTGCCCTGGGACAGCTGGCTCGGCGGCCGGCCGCCGGACTGGCAGCTCGCCTTCGCCCACGCGCTGACCCGCACGGTGGCCACCGCGATGGACATGGCGGGCGGCCGCCGCGACTCGATGCGCGGCGGTCTCACCCCGCTGCAGCCCTGGGAGCGGGCACTGAGCTGGTTCGTCTCCTCCTACCCCCTCCTCGGCGGCATCGCGGCGGGCATCACGATCGTCGCGGACGCCGAACTCGCCCGCGCGCACGGCATCTCCGTCGCCGCGGTCGACGCCGGAGCCGCCGAGATCTACATCAACCCGCTGCGCCAACTCGACGACGAGGAATGGCGGTTCGTCCTCGCCCACGAGATGCTGCACGCCGCGCTGCGCCACGGCGACCGCTGCGGCGCCCGCGACCCGTACCTCTTCAACGTCGCCTGCGACTACGTCATCAACGCCTGGCTGGTCGAGATGCAGGTCGGCACGATGCCCGAAGGGCTGCTGTACGACCAGGAGTTGAAGGACCTCTCCGCCGAGGAGGTCTACGACCGGATCGCCACCGACCTGCGCCGCATGCGACGGCTCGCCACCCTGCGCGGCAAGGGCGTCGGCGACATCCTCGGCGGCCCGCTCGGCTCACCGCGCGACTACGTCGACCTCGACGAGTTCTACCGCCGTGGCCTCGGCAACGGTCTCGACCTGCACCAGCAGCAGAGCCGCGGCTTCCTGCCCGGCGGACTGGTCGAGGAGATCCGCGCGCTCAACCACCCGCCGCTGCCCTGGGACGCCCAACTCGCCCGCTGGTTCGACGAGTTCGTGCCGCGCCCCGAGCCCGTACGGACGTACGCGCGCCCCGCCCGCCGCCAGGCGGCCACCCCCGACATCCCGCGCGCCGGACGCTACTTCCCGCCCGAGGAGATCGCCCGCTGCACCTTCGGCGTCGTCCTCGACACCTCCGGCTCCATGGACCGCACCCTCCTCGGCAAGGCACTGGGCGCCATCGCTTCGTACGCCGAGGCCCGTGACGTTCCGGCCGCCAGGGTCGTCTTCTGCGACGCGGCCCCGCACGACGCGGGCTTCCTCCCCGTCACGGAGATCGCGGGCCGGGTACGGGTCCACGGCCGCGGCGGCACCATCCTCCAGCCCGGCATCGATCTGCTGCAACGCGCCGAGGACTTCCCGCCGGGCGCCCCGATCCTGGTCATCACGGACGGCTGGTGCGACGTCCTGCGCGTCCGGCGCGAGCACGCCTACCTGATCCCGCAGGGTTCGTCCCTGCCGTTCACCGCACGTGGGCCCGTCTTTCGCGTGCGCTGAGCCCGAGTGTGATCGGATAGTGCTACGGACCCCAAAACCGGGACCTGATCGAAAGGGATTCATCGTGGCAACCACGCGCTCCGCACACACCGTCTGGGAAGGCAACCTGCTTGAGGGCAATGGAGTTGTCAGCTTCGACTCCTCCGGCGCCATCGCCGAGCAGCCCGTGACTTGGGCGTCGCGCTCCCAGGACGCGAACGGTAAGACCAGCCCCGAAGAGCTGATCGCCGCCGCGCACTCCAGCTGCTTCTCCATGGCGTTCTCGCACGCCCTGGCCGGGGCCGGCACACCGGCCACCAAGCTCACCACCTCCGCCGACGTCACCTTCCAGCCGGGCGAGGGCATCACGGGCATCCACCTCACGGTGGAGGGCACGGTGCCGGGCATCGAGGAGGACGCGTTCGTCGCGGCCGCCGAGGACGCCAAGAAGAACTGCCCGGTCAGCCAGGCGCTCACCGGCACGACGATCACGCTGTCGGCCAAGCTCGCCTGACCTGTGATTTTCTGCCTGGTCGGTCGTCTGAGGCGACCGGTCGTCCGAGGCGACTCGGATCGGCTGCCGGGCAAGCTGCTTCACCAACAGGAGCTTGCCCGGCGGCCGGACCAGGACCCGGCGCCGGACCAGAACCCAGCGGCCGGACCAGGACCAGACCGACTGCGAGCACGACCTCGAACGGGGATGCCGCCGGGCACCTCAGTGGTCCGCGTCGTCCTGTGTTCGACCGCCCTTCACCCGGGCTCCCTAATGTGCGGGCCATGAAGAGACTTTCGATCACGGCCGGCGTTGTCGCGCTGACCGTCGGACTCGCGTCGCCCGCCGTGGCCGACCGCGACTCCGAGGACCACGGTCGGGCCACCACGGCCTTCGGCCAGGCCGAGCTGACCGGTTTCGCCTCGCTCCCGGCCGAGACGTTCGTCCCGAACAGCGAGCCGTCCGGCTCGGCCATCGGGGCGGGCCCGTTCAACGGCATCACCGGCCCGTTCGCCGACCAGCCGGTCCAGGGCTTCAGCGGCGCCGTCAACCGCCACGACGGCAGCTACGACGTGCTGTCCGACAACGGCTACGGCGGCAAGGCCAACAGCGCCGACTTCCTGCTGCGCGTGCACCGCGTCAAGCCGGACACGAGGACCGGCAAGGTCAAGGTCCTGGGCGGCTTCGACCTCAGCGACCCGTACCGCAAGGTGCCGTTCCCGCTCACCCGGGCCGACCGGGTGCTGACCGGCGCCGACTTCGACGTCGAGTCCATCGTGCGGGCGTACGACGGCTCGTACTGGCTGGGCGACGAGTTCGGCCCGTTCCTGCTGCACTTCTCGCCGACCGGCAAGCTCCTCGAAGCCCCGATCCCGCTCGACGGAGTGCGGGCGCCGGAGAACCCGTACCTGAACGGCGCCCAGCCCACCATCGGTGGCAGCAAGGGCTTCGAGGGCATGGTCCGCTCGGTCGACGGCCGTCGGCTCTACCCGCTCCTCGAAGGCACGGTCAACGGCGACACCCCCGGTGACCTGCGCTTCAGCGAGTTCGACCTGAAGAGCCGCGACTACACCGGGAAGCGTTTCACCTACCGCCTGGAGTCGCCCGCCAACGCCATCGGTGACGCCATCGCCGTCGACAGGAACCGCTTCCTGGTCATCGAGCGCGACGGCGGCCAGGGCGCCGACGCCAAGTTCAAGCGGATCTACCTCGCCGACACCCGAGACCGCAACGGCGACGGGGTCATGGACAAGACCCTCGTGGCCGACCTGATGAACATCGCGAACCCGAAGGGCCTCGGCGGCTTCGGCGAGACCTTCACCTTCCCGTTCACCACGATCGAGGACGTGGTCCTCCTCGACAACCGGACGCTGGCCGTCCTGAACGACAACAACTTCCCGTTCTCCTCCGGCCGTACGCCGGGCAAGGCGGACAACAACGAGTTCATCACCATCCGGCTCTCGCAGAGCCTCAAGGCGGACAAGCGGGCCCTCCGCTAGGGGCGCGGCCCTGCCGCTCCCGCCCGCCGCGGCCCGAATCACTTCGGGCCGCGGCTTCGTCATGTCCGGGAGTCGTTGTCCGGGTCGTCGTCCCGGGTCGTCGTCCGGGCCGTAGTCCGGGATCGTCCGCTTCCGTCCGGGGTACCCGCCCCATTGACAGGGAGGCACTCAAGTTTTGTGATGGTAGGTGTTAGGGCCCGGGCGGAAGGGGACGGACATGGCACGTGCGGTCGGGATCGACCTCGGTACCACCAACTCGGTGGTGGCTGTTCTGGAAGGGGGTGAGCCCACGGTCGTCGCCAACTCCGAGGGCGCGCGCACCACCCCCTCGGTGGTGGCCTTCGCCAAGAACAACGAGGTCCTGGTGGGTGAGGTCGCCAAACGGCAGGCCGTGACGAACGTCGAGCGCACCGCGCGCTCCGTCAAACGCCATATGGGCGACCCGAGTTGGCGGTTCCCCGACAGCGGCACGGTCGACGGCACCCGCTACCGCGCGCAGGAACTGTCCGCGCGCGTGCTCCAGAAACTGAAGCGGGACGCCGAGGCGTATCTCGGCGAGGACGTCACCGACGCGGTGATCACCGTGCCCGCCTACTTCGACGACACCCAGCGCCAGGCCACCAAGGAGGCCGGCGAGATCGCGGGCCTCAAGGTCCTGCGGATCATCAACGAACCGACGGCCGCGGCCCTCGCGTACGGACTCGACCGCGGCGAGGAGCAGACCGTCCTCGTCTTCGACCTGGGCGGCGGCACCTTCGACGTCTCGCTCCTGGAGATCGGCGACGGCGTCATCGAGGTCAAGGCCACCAACGGCGACACCCAGCTGGGCGGCGACGACTGGGACCACCGGATCGTGGAGCACCTCGTCAAACGCTTCAAGGGTTCGTACGGCATCGACCTCGGCCAGGACAAGATGGCGCTCCAGCGGCTGCGCGAGGGTGCGGAGAAGGCCAAGATCGAGCTGTCCTCGTCCACTGAGACGACCATCAACCTGCCCTACATCACGGCCTCCGCCGAGGGCCCGCTGCACCTCGACGAGAAACTGACGCGCGCCCAGTTCCAGGAGCTCACCGCCGACCTGCTCGACCGCTGCAAGAACCCCTTCCACCAGGCGGTCAAGGACGCGGGTGTGAAGCTCTCGGTGGTCGACCACGTCATCCTCGTCGGCGGCTCCACCCGGATGCCCGCGGTGACCGAGCTGGTGAAGGAGCTCACCGGCAAGGACCCGCACAAGGGCGTCAACCCGGACGAGGTCGTGGCCCTCGGCGCGGCCCTCCAGGCGGGTGTCATCCGCGGCGACGTGAAGGACGTCCTGCTCCTCGACGTCACCCCGCTGTCCCTGGGCATCGAGACCAAGGGCGGCATCATGACCAAGCTCATCGAGCGCAACACGACCATTCCCACGAGGCGTTCGGAGATCTTCACCACCGCCACGGACAACCAGCCGTCCGTCGGCATCCAGGTCTTCCAGGGCGAGCGTGAAATCGCCGCCTACAACAAGAAGTTGGGCGTCTTCGACCTCACCGGGCTGCCTCCCTCGCCCCGCGGGGTCCCGCAGATCGAGGTCGCCTTCGACATCGACGCCAACGGCATCATGCACGTCTCGGCGAAGGACCTCGCCACCGGCCGCGAACAGAAGATGACCGTCACGGGCGGCTCGGCGCTGCCCAAGGACGACATCGACCGCATGATGCGCGAGGCCGAGCAGTACGCCGACGAGGACCGAGGGCGCCGGGAGGCCGCGGAGACCCGCAACCAGGCCGAGCAACTCGTGTACCAGACCGAGAAGTTCATCCGCGAGAACGAGGAACGAGTCCCGGCCGACACGAAGACCGAGGTCGAGTCCGCGATCACCGAACTCAAGGCCCTCCTGGAGCAACGGGAGGCCACGGACACGAACACCCTGCGCACCGGCGTCGAGAAACTCGCCACCGTCAGCCAGAAGATGGGCCAGGCCATGTACGCCCAGGCCCAGCAGCCACCCCCACAGGACCAGCCGCCCACCGAACAGCCCCCACCGGGCGACGAGGAGGGCGTGGTCGACGCGGAGATCGTCGACGACGAGAAGGACCCCACGGAGGGCAAGCCCGGCAACACCGCAAAGGACAACCCGACTTGATGGGCCTCCGCCACTGAGGGACACCTCAGTGGCGCCCCTCCAGGGGCGCGGGGAACTGCGCACCCAGCCGACGACGGCCGTCAGCCAACAATCAACAGCAGCCCCCACCCACCCAGGGGCGCGGGGAACTGCGCACTCAACCCACGGCGGCCGTCACCCAACAAACAACAGCAAGTCCCACACCCTAGAAATCAGCCCGCCGCGCCCGGATCAACTCCGCGGTCCGCCGCGCGCCGGCCGCCCCGGTCGTCATATGGTCCAGCACCTCCAGATGCGCGGCCACCTCGTTGCGAGAGTCGAGATACAGCGCCCCGGTCAGATACTCGGTGTAGACCATGTCCGGAAGCTCCGGCTCCGCGAAGCGGAACAGCACGAACGGCGCGTACGTCCCCGGATGCGGACCGGACGCGAACTCGGCGATCTGCAGCGTGACATGGTCGTTCTCGACGGCCTCCAGCAGATGGTCGAGCTGCTCGGCCATCACCTCGGAACGGATGCTGACCGGCCGCCGCAGGACCGTTTCCTCCATGATCACCCAGAGGTGCGGCGGGTTCTCCCCGGTCAGCAGCTTCTGCCGGGCCATCCGCAGGGACACATGGCGCTCGATCTCCTCGGGCCCGGTCTGCCCGACCGTGCCCGCCTCCAGGACCGCGCGCGCATAGTCCTCGGTCTGCAGCAGCCCGGGCACGAAGTGCGGCTCGTACGACCGGATGATCGAGGCCGCGCCCTCCAGGCTCACATGCATGCTGAACCAGTCCGGCAGGACGTCGTGGAAGCGCTGCCACCAGCCTGGCTGGTTCGCCTCCTCGGTCAGCCGGACGAACGCCGCGATCTCGTCGTCGGGCACGCCGTACGTCGACAGGAGCACCTGGACGTACGGGATCTTCAGCGAGACCTCGGCCATCTCCATGCGGCGGATGGTCGCGCCCGTGACCCGCAGGATCCGCGCGGCCTCGTCCCGTCTCAGACCGGACGCCTCGCGCAACTCCTGCAGCCGTCTTCCCAGCACCA
Source organism: Streptomyces sp. NPDC033178 (assembly GCF_055577685.1). Classification (NCBI taxonomy): domain Bacteria; kingdom Bacillati; phylum Actinomycetota; class Actinomycetes; order Kitasatosporales; family Streptomycetaceae; genus Streptomyces; species Streptomyces sp. NPDC033178. Next base: position 569,085 of record NZ_JBVIPT010000003.1, on the reverse strand, counting down.
CCTGCCCCACGGTCGGCGCAGGACGCCTTTCACTCACGCCACGCCTCCCCAAGCGCCGAGCATGGCGAGAAGTGTGCCATGTTCCCGCTCAACCCTCACCCGATCCGGAGCGTTGTCATTACCTCAGCGGTAATCGACCGCCACCCGGGGCGCACGCCATGGTGGGTGTACCGGTTTCCGGGGCGGCGCACTCCGGTCCGGAAACCGGGTCCCACTGTTCCGCCACGACCTCGACGGAGGGTGATCAGCCATGTCCGCAACCCAGTTCGCCGCCCTGGCCCGCACCACCGAGCCGCAGACCATGCTCCGCCGCTTCCTGGCGCTCGACGCGGTGGTGACCAGCGTGAACGGCGTCGCCTACCTCGTCGCGTCCGGACCGCTGGGGCGGCTGCTCGATGTCGGCCCGGGCCTGCTGCTCGCACTCGGCCTGGTTCTCACGGTGTACGCGGCGGGCGTCGCCTGGCTGGCCTCGCGCCGGCAGCCGCCGGTCCTCCCGGTACGGGCCGTGATCGAGATCAACCTCGCCTGGGCGGTGCTGAGTTGCGTCGCGCTCGCCGTGTGGCTGTCGCCGAGCACCGCGGGGGCGGTGTGGATTCCCTTGCAGGCACTGACCGTTGCGGGATTCGCCCTGGCGCAGTACGTGGCGCTGCGAGCGCTGACCGGACCTCAGGACATCAGCGACTGAAGGTACTTGACCGTCGCGGGGTCGGCCGGGAGCAGTGTCTCGATGGCCAGCTCGGCGACGGTCACGTCCATGGGAGTGTTGAACGTCGAGATGGACGAGATGAAGGACAGCACCCGACCGTCGTGCTCGATCTGCATCGGCAGGGCGAAATAGGGGACGGTCTCACCGGGCCCCTCGCCGCTCCCGCTCCCGGAAGAGCCCTCCGAGGAGCCCTCCGCGGGATACGGATACGCCGCCACCTCCTCGTACAGCGCACGCAGCGGCTCGGAACGGCGCAGGGCGATGTCCCGCTCCATCTGGGCCAGCAGATGGCCGCGCCACTCCCGCAGATTGCGGATCCTCGGCGCCAGACCCTCCGGGTGCAGCGTCAGCCGCATCGCGTTCAGCGGCGGGGCGAGCAGGTGCTCGGGAACGGCGTCGAGCAGCATCGCGATGCCCCGGTTGGCGGCGACCACGTTGTACGTCGCGTCCACCACGAACGCCGGATAGGGCTCGTAGCCCTGGATCAGCCGCTCCACGCCCTCGCGCAACGCGTCCAGTGCCGGATCGTCGAGCGGGGTCTCGGGGTAGCGGGGCGCGTAACCGGCTGCCAGCAGAAGGGCGTTGCGGTCCCGCACGGGTACGTCCAGGTGCTCGGCCAGCCGCAGCACCATCTCCTCGCTCGGCCGGGAGCGGCCCGTCTCGACGAAGCTGATGTGCCGCGCCGACGACCCGGCCCGCAGGGCCAGCTCCAGCTGGCTGACCCGGCGCTGCTCCCGCCAGCCGCGCAGCAGCGGGCCCACGCCTTTGTCGACCGCTGCGGCACCGACGGCCGCCGAGGCGGACAGGGCGGTGGACGCGCCCGTGGATGTGACAGCGGAGGCGCCGGTGGACGTGGCAGCGGACGGGGAGGCGGACGCGGCGGCGGTCATGCACCGACCGTAGTCGATTCGCCGCCCGGGAGTCGATGAGCCGCCCGACGGCCGAATGCCCACCCCGCCCTTGCGCCGGACGGGCCTGACCAGGGACGGGACGGCCGGACTGTGGCAGGCTGAAGAGATCCGGACGTCACGGAAGGAGCGCGATCATGCCCCTTGCACCGCTGTCGCAGAAGGAGATCGAGGACCGGCTCGCGGAGCTGCCCGGCTGGTCCCTGGACGGAGATCGGATCGCCCGCTCCTACCAGCTCGGCTCGCACTTCGCGGCCGCCGCGCTGGTCGTGCACATCGCCCAGGTGCAGGACGAGCTGGACCACCACTCCGATCTCACGCTCGGTTACCACACCGTCTCCCTCACCGTGAACACGCACAGCGTGGGCGGAGCCGTCACCGAGCTGGACTTCGACCTGGCCCGACGGGTCGAGGAGCTCTCCGCCGGGCACGGCGCACATTGAGCCCGCTGGTGTTCGACTACGACAAGGAAGCCGAGCGGTACGACGTGTCCCGCGGCGGCGAACCCCGTGCCGCCGCGGCCGCGAGCGCCGTACTCGGACTGATCCCCGAGGGCACGGGCAACCTCCTCGACATCGCCTGCGGCACCGGCATCGTGACGCGACAGTTCGCGGCGGCCGGTCTCGACGTGGCGGGCGTCGACGCGGCGTACGGCATGCTGCGGCGGGCCGCCGAGCGCGTGCCCGGTCGCGTGGTTCTCGCGGACACCCGCCAACTCCCTTTTCCCGACGCCTCGTTCGGCGCGGTCACGGCCGTCTGGCTGCTGCACCTGCTGGACGACGCGGAGCGGGTCGTCGCGGAGGTGGCCCGGGTGCTGCGGCCCGGCGGTGTCTTCGTCACGACCGTCGACAAGGCCGCCTCGCACGACGTTCGCAGCGACATCGACGCCGTGATGGCCCCGCGCCCGCGCCGCGCGGCCCGTGACCGCGACGACCTCGTGGGGTCCTTCGCCGACCGGCACGCCCTGATCCCGGCGGGCCGGGCGTGCTTCCGCGGCCACGGCCAGGGCCGGGCGCCGGCACGGGCGGCCGCCGACGTACGGCGTGGCTGGTACACGTTGCTGCCCCCGGGTGCGCCCCTCACGGAGAAACTCGCGCAACGTCTGGAACAGCTCCCGGACCAGCATGTCCCGCGCCCCGACCCGAAGTTCAAGCTGCGGGCGTTCAGGAAACCGGTTCCGGCGTCGAGCCCGCCCGGTTCCGGCGCGTGAAGTCCATGACCCAGTTGGTCACCCACGTCTTCTCGCCGTCCACGGAGAACGCCTGCTCCCAGCGGGCTGTGGTCGATGAGATCCCCGACCACACGTACCGCACCCGCACGTCCTTGCCGTCGTGCGTGTCGTCGCCGTAGAACTCGCCCCGCCCGTCCGTGAATCGGCCGATCACGGGCGGGAACAGCCGGCCGTTGCGACTGCTGGACCAGTTCAGCGACCACTGCCCGGTCTCCCGGTCACGCAGCCGCAGGGTCAGCCCCTTCCACCCCTGGCCGGGCACGTCCATCTCGTCGATGTTGCCGGCCCCGTCGAACAGGCTCCAGCAACGGTTCGTGGCCGGGAACTCCTCCCAGTCGCTCCCGGCGTCCAGGAAGTCGGTGCGGCGGCGGTGGGCCACGTCCCACTCGCCGACGAAGAAGTCGAAGTCGTGCGGCGTGCTCATGAACGGTCTCCCGTCGTGCCCTCGGGCAGGCAGTCGGCCATGTAGGCGTCGAGGTCGGGGGCGTCGGGCGCGAGCATGTGCCGCACCCAGGCGTCGCGTTCGTGCAGGATCGGCGGCAGCTCCCAGACACAGCCGATCCACGGCAGGTCGGGGGCGATGAAGTGCGTCGGGTCGCGATCCGGGCAGCCGAGCACCGGCTGGCCCGCCGAGGCACCCTTGAAGTGCAGGACGTTGTCCCACACCCAGCTGTACACGTTCAGGTAGGCGCCGTCGTCGGAGCCCCGGTGCAGCACGACGAACGTGGCCGGCGGCGTGCCGTCCGCTTCCGGCAGCAGCTTCGGCAGCATCGCGTACGCCGCCTCCTGGACGTCGGGGGCGATACCCGCCGGGTCGGCGGTCACGTGGTAGCGCTTGATCCGCCGCCCGGCCACCTCGATGGGCGGCGGCACGGTCAGCAGCTTCTCCGCGAAGTTCCCGGAGGTATGCGAGGTACTGGAGGTGTCGGAGGTATTGGAAGTCTCGGAAGCCTTGGAGGTCATGAGAGGACGTTAGGGCCGCTTCACTGACACCTTCTGTCAGTGAAGCCTGACATTCTGGAGAGGTGAAATCAGCCCGACTCGTCTCGATCCTCCTGCTCCTCCAGACCCGGGGCCGGATGACCGCCGCCGACCTCGCCGAGGAGCTGGAGGTCTCGGTGCGCACGGTCTACCGGGACGTCGAGGCACTGAGCGCCGCCGGCATCCCGCTGTACGGCGACGCCGGGCACGCGGGCGGCTACCGCCTGCTCGACGGCTACCGCACCCGCCTCACCGGCCTCACCGCGGGCGAGGCGGAGGCCCTGTTCCTCGCGGGCGCGCCCGGACCCGCCGCCGAGCTCGGGCTCGGCCCGGTCCTCGCCGCCGCCCAGCTCAAGGTGCGCGCCGCCCTCCCACGCGAGCTGCGCGAGCACGCCGACCGCATCAGCGGCCGCTTCCACCTCGACACGCCCGGCTGGTACGCCGACACCGACAGCGAGGGAGCCCCGTACCTCCCCGCCGTCGCGGACGCCGTCTGGAACAGCCGCGTCCTGAACGTCCTGTACCGCCGCTGGCGCGAGCCCACCGACGTGGAGCGCCGCCTCGAACCGTACGGCCTCGTCCTCAAGGCGGGCCGCTGGTACGTCGTCGCGGGCCCCGGACCGCGAACGTTCCGCGTCGACCAGGTCCTCGAACTGGCCGCGTCCGGCGAGGAGTTCACCCGCCCCGACGACTTCGACCTCGCCGCGTACTGGACGTCGTACCAGAGGGACTTCCACGACCGGCTGTACCGGGCCGAGGCGGTGGTCCGGCTCGCCCCGGGTGTCCGTCTCACCGGACCGGGGGGCGAGGCGGTACGGGCCAACGGCCGTACGGACCCGGGGGGTTGGACCGTGGCCACCGTCCCCATCGAGTCCGTCGACCACGCTCACGGCGAGTTCCTCCGCCTCGGTACGGACGTCGAGGTGCTGGAACCGGCCGAGTTGCGTGAACGGATCGCGGGGACGGTGGCCGTACTCACCCTGCGGTACGACAACGAGTGCCGGTGCCGGTCACCGCTCGCCGGGCGTCGCCGTTCAGATCCCGAACCGCAGAACGCGGGACAGCAGGTCGAGCGTCTCGTCCGCCCAGGCGAGGATCTTGAGGCCTGACCTCAGGTTCCCCGGTGGGTGGTTGATCAGTGTGTCGCGGCGCACGAGCCGCTCGAAGTCGACGAGGACGGGGTCCTGGCGTGGTGTCTGACCGTCGGGGCTGAAGAACGGCACTCCCGCGAGGCGCATGACGTTGATGACCTCCTGGGCGATGATGCCGTAACCGACGGTGGTGGGGTGGACGCCGTCCAGGGAGAACAGACCGCCGGCCGTGCGGCGCTCACCGTCGCCGGCGAGGAAGTGCGTGCTGGGCGGCGGCTGGAGCGCCTGCAGTGTGGGCGGCAGCGGGTACGGCGTCCACCAGGACGGGCGAGCCTGCTGGTCCTCGATGTAGCGCTTGGAGCCGAGCCGGTCGAGCAGGCCGGCGGTGTCCAGGAGGTACCAGTCCTTGCCGGCCTTCCTGGCCTTCCGGACAACGTCGGTGATGGCGTAGTTGTAGTGGTCGATCGCCCCGTCGATCTCGCGCGCCTGTTCCCCGGTGAGGTGGGGGTCCCGCGTCGGGTCGAAGTCGCGGTCGCTGATCCACGGGCGGGTGTAGTACGGGTAGTAGGGCGAACCGAGTTCGATCTTCGAGGAGACACCCCGGGTGACCGGCGCGATGGTCACGTGCGGGACCGTGCACCAGATCACGTGGCGTGCCTTGACCTTGCGCATCTGGGCGGCGACTCGGTTCAGTTCGGCCTTGAAGTGCGTGGGCCGCCAGACGGTGAAAGTGCCCTTCTTGGCCAGGTCCCGGTACTCGCCGTCCGTGCTCCAGACCAGTTTCAGATCCACCACCGAGCTCAGCGCGTTGTTGGCGCCGAGGAACACGATCAGCGTCTCGATGCCGTGGCCCGGGTCCGTGTCGCCGGTCTCGTCGCCGAGATGAGCGGCCGCGGTCAACTGGGTGAGCGTGTCGGGAGCCGCGGGCGGGGCGGGCAGTACGCGCAGCGCGGCACGGTCGTCGCCGTGCTCCACGACCTGGCCCAGCAACTGGTCCTTGGGAGCGTCGATTCGCCCGGCGCACACGGCGTGGGACTTCTCGAGTGCGTCCCGCAGGTCCCAGCCGAAGACCGCGAGGTTGTGGTTGACGGCGGTGGCCGCGGGTACGACGCTGCCCGGTCCGCGCTCCCAGTAGTCCTCCGCCTTGTCCATGGAGCGCCGGGCGTGCAGCAGCGCGGGGGCCACCTCCCACCAGTTCACGTCCTGTCCGAAGCGGGCCTCCAGATCGCGCAGGAACAGTTCGATGTTGAACGGGAGCCCGCCGTAACCGGCGTAGGTCGGGTACCGGAATTTGTCCGCCCACCCCAACTCGTGTGCGACAACGGCCGGATACGACAGATCGGTGTTGAAGATCGCGCCGCTCTGGAAACCGTGGGTGAGCGAGTCACCGACGGTGACCAGCCGGTGCCGGGGCTCACCCTCCCATTGGGTGGCTACCTCGATCCCCAGTCCGGGGTCCTTCTCGGGCTCCCGCGGGATCGGTTGCCCGTCGGTCTCGCTCATGCTGTTCCCTCGGTCGGTCGGTACGAGTGGTGTGTGGTGTAACCGAGTCCGACCAGGTGGGAAACGGTCCGAATCACAAATACGCCCGAAATGCGAAGCATTGAGGTGAGCGGCACCAGCTCTTCGCCCTACTCCGGCATCCCGCCGGCCCACCCCCGGCAACTCACCCCGCACCGGTGGCAACTGAGGAAGCAGAACCCGTCTGTCCTCTCAGGAGGTATCCACCGTGCAGAACCCACGCCGGCACCACAGACGCAAGATCCTCACCACTCTGGTGGCCGCCGTTCTCGCCGCCGCAGGTCTCACCGCACTCACTGCCGGCCCGGCGCAGGCCGCCACAGCGCGCCAGGTCGAGAAGCTGGACCGGGGTGTGGTCAGTGTCCACACCGACGCCGGCAACCTCGTCACCTGGCGCTGGCTCGGCACCGACCCGAACGACGTGTCGTTCAACGTCTACCGGGCGGGTACGAAGGTCAACCCGGCCCCGGTCACCGGCTCGACGAACTACTTCCACGCGGGCGCGCCGGCCCAGGCCGACTACACGGTCCGCGCGGTCGTGGGCGGCGTCGAGCAGGGCGACTCGGTGCACGCGATCCAGTTCCGTACCGGATACAAGGACGTGCCCATCACCCCGCCCGCCGGTGGCACCACCCCGGACGGTGTCGCGTACACCTACGAGGCCAACGATGCCTCGGCCGGCGATCTCGACGGCGACGGCGCACTCGACTTCGTCCTGAAGTGGCAGCCGACGAACGCCAAGGACAACTCCCAGTCCGGCTACACCGGCAACACGATCATCGACGGCGTCAAGCTCGACGGCACCCGGCTGTGGCGCATCGACCTGGGCCGGAACATCCGCTCGGGCGCGCACTACACGCAGTTCCAGGTGTACGACTACGACGGCGACGGCAAGGCCGAGGTGGCCGCGAAGACCGCCGACGCCACGGTCGACGGAACGGGCGCGGTCATCGGCAGCTCCTCCGCCGACCACCGCAACTCCAGCGGATACGTCCTCGCCGGGCCCGAGTACCTGACCATGTTCAACGGCCAGACGGGCAGGGCGATGCAGAGCGTCGACTACGTCCCGGCCCGCGGCACGGTCTCGTCGTGGGGTGACTCGTACGGCAACCGTGTGGACCGGTTCCTCGCCGGTACCGCCTATCTGGACGGCGCCCGGCCCTCGCTCATCATGGCCCGGGGCTACTACACGCGTTCGGTGATCGCGGCCTGGGACTGGCGCAACGGGGCGTTCACGCGGCGCTGGACGTTCGACACCAACTCCTCGACCAACAGCGGCAAGGGCTTCGACGGCCAGGGTTCGCACAGTCTGTCCGTCGGGGACGTCGACAACGACGGCAAGGACGAGATCGTCTACGGGGCGATGGCCGTCGACGACAACGGCAACGGCCTGTGGACCACCAGGACCGGGCACGGCGACGCCCAGCACCTGGGCGACCTCGACCCGGGCACGTCAGGACTGGAGTACTTCAAGGTCTCCGAATCCACCTCCCAGCCGGCCGAGTTGTACATCAACCCCGCCAACGGCGCGGTCCGCTGGCAGCTCGCCGCCTGCTGCGACAACGGCCGGGGAGTGGCCGGGGACATCTACGCCGGCAACGACGGCGCCGAGATGTGGTCCGCCTCCGACACGAACATCCGCGACGAGTCCGGCGCCACCAAGGGCCGCGAGCCGTCCTCCGTCAACTTCCTGTCCTGGTGGGATGGGGACACTACCCGCGAACTCCTCGACGGCACCCGCATCGACAAGTACGGCACGTCCGGCGAGACCCGCCTGCTGACCGGCGCCTCGGTCCACTCCAACAACGGCACCAAGGCGACCCCGGCGCTGTCCGGCGACCTCTTCGGCGACTGGCGTGAGGAGGTCGTCTGGGCGACCGGGGACAACACGGCCCTGCGCATCTACTCCACCCCGAACGAGACCACCACGAAGATCACGACCCTCCTCCACGACACGATGTACCGCACGGGCATCGCGTGGCAGAACACCGCCTACAACCAGCCCCCACACCCGAGCTTCTTCATCGGCAACGGCATGCCGACGGCCCCCAGGCCGCCGGTGTACACGCCGTGACCTGCTGAAACGGGTTCCAGGGTGAGACGAAGGGGCGGCCGTCCGAGCTCATGGGACGGCCGCCGAACTCGCGTACGGCCGTCAGCCGACCTTCTTCCACGTCTTGCATCCGGTGGACTGGAACGCCCCGTCGCTGCCGGCGATGGTGATCGTGGTGGGGCCCTCGACGTTGCCGTTGGTGATGATGTCCTCGAAGTCGCCCGACGTGCCCTTCAGCCGCGCCCAGTAGCAGTTCGGGATCACCGAATCCTCGGCGCCCGCCGTCTTGTACGTGCCTGCCTTGATGTCGTCCCCGACGACGAAGGTCCCGTCGCCGGGGATGGTGGCGACCTTCGGCTCGGGCTTCTTCGACGGCTTCGCCGTGACGGTCTTCGTTTCGGTGACCGTTTCGGTGACCGTGACCTCCGGTGCCGGTTCGGCGTCGGCTTTCAGCTCGGCCGCGCCGGCGGTCACGGTGACGGTCGGCCGCGCGGAGACGTTCTTGCCCGAGTCCTCCCCGCCGGACGCTCCGATGCCGGCCCCGACGAGCAACACGACGACTGCCGCGGGGATCACGACGCGCTTGCGCGCCCAGCCCGGACGGGGAGGCACGGGCGGCTGCTGGGGCGGCGGGCCCCACTGCGGCTGCGGAGGCGTGGGCGGCGGCGGTCCGAAAGACATGGTTCCCCCCGGGGTTGTGGAGGAATGACCGTAACGGGATTAGTGAAGAAAGTGTGAGAGATGCGCGTGAATGGTGACTTGGTTGTGATGTGAACAATTCATGTCCCAGGCGTTGAGCACACAAGGAGGGCGCGGGCCTTGTCGGTCCCGCGCCCTCCCGTGCGTCCGGCCCGGGTGGCAGATTCGTCCGGCCCGGTTGTCAGGACACCGTGCAGGACTGGTCGCCGAGCTTGAATGCCGTCGGTTTCCCGTTCGTCCCCGACCAGCTCCCCGTGAATCCGAAGCTCACCGACGAGCCGGATGCCACGTTCGCGTTCCAGCCCAGGTTCTTCATCGTGACCGCCGCCGCGGACTGGGTGTGCTCCGCGTTCCACGCCTGGGTGACGCTCTGGCCGTTGGGGAAGGACCAGCCAAGTGCCCAGCCGTTCCATGGGGTTGAGCCGGTGTTGTCGAGCTGCACGTCTGCCTGGAAACCGCCCGACCACTGATTCGTGATCTTGTACGTCACCGCGCAGGCGCCGGTCGGTGTCGGGTCCGTGCCGCCGCCCCCACCTCCGCCGTCCGCGTCCGACGAGTCGCCGTAGATGACACCCCGGCCGTTCGTCGACACGTACACACGCCCGTAGACGCGCGGATCACCCGTGATGGCCGCGCCTGTCCAACCCCACTGGTGCGCGTCGTCGTTGATGCGTGTCCAGGTCGCGCCCTTGTCCGTGGAGCGGAAGATGCCGCGTACGCCGCCGATCTTCGCGCTCGTGTAGAGCGTCTGGTAGGAGGCGCCGGCCGCAGCCTTGCCGAAGCCGATCGTGTCGGCCTGCTCGACGCCCGACAGCTTGGTGAAGGTCGCGCCGCCGTCCGTGGAGTGCCACAGCCCGTACGCGCCGTCGCTCGCCCCGCCCGCCAGCCACACGTCACCCTTCGTACCGGGCAGCGCCTTGAACCGTACGCTGTCGCCGCTCGGCAGCCCGGTAGCGGACGAGGCCGTGAAGGAGACCCCGCCGTCCGAACTGACGTAGAACCTGCCCGACTTGAAGCCGTAGAAGGTCTTCGGGTCGACGCGGTCCGACTCGACGATCGCACCGGCCGGAATGCCGGTCGACGCCGACCACGAGGTGCCGAAGCCCGTCGCGTGGTGCACGCCCGCGCCCTCCGGACTCCACACGAACCGGCTGCCGTCGGACGCCGCCGCGACCGTGCCGCCGCCGCTCACCCCCGAAGGGTCGGTCCCCGCGAACCAGTTGGCGCCGTTGTCCGTGGAGAACGCCACATGCGGACCCGAGTCGAGATTGCCGGCCCGCACCACCGTGCCCGGGTTGGACTCCGCGAAGTCGAGGCTCGTCGTCGTGGTGAAGTTCGGCGAAGTGAACATCATCGAGGGGACCTTGGTGAGGTCCGTGTGCCGGAAGCCGCCGATGTCGCCCAGTGCGCTGAGGAGTTGGGCCCCGCCGGACGGGGGAGCGGCCAGGTCGTTCACGGCCGTCTCCTCCAGACCCTGCACCATCGGCTTGATGGTGAACTGGCCGCCGCTGTCCCACTGGCCCAGGTTCTCGGTGCCGTAGACCGTCGCGCCCGTCCCGTACATCATCCGGGCCGAGTTGAACGGGTCGATCTCCAACGCCTCGGTCATCCAGCCGAGTTTGGGAGTCTGCTCGGGCGGCGACGGATTGGCGCCCCAGCTCAGCCACGGCGAGGACGAGACGTCCATCGTGTAGCGGTTCGAGCGGTTGGGGTACGAGGTGTAGTCCCAGGCCTTCGTCCAGGTGCCGCCGCTGTCCGTGGAGCGGAAGATTTGTGTGTCGGGCCACCAGGAGCTGTACGCCGTCGCCATGACCGTGCCCGGTTTCTGCCGGTCGACCGTCAGCCCGCTGAAGCCGTAGTAGGTGTCGGCCTCCGCGACCGGGCTGATGTTCGTCCAGGTGCCGGTGGCCGTCGCGTACCGCCACAGCTGCCCCTTGCCGCCGTCGTACGGCCCGCCCTTGTCGCTGTAGGCCAGGTAGAGGTATCCGTTCGTCGCGTCCAGGACCCCCTTGTGGGCCAGGTATCCCGTGGGCTGCCCGGCCAGGCGGGACCAGGTCGCGCCCGCGTCGGTGGAGCGGTAGACGGCGTTGTCCTTGTCGGCGACACCGACGTAGAGGGTCCCGGTGGCATTGGTGCCCGTGCCGGTCGACTCGTCGAAGGTCACCCAGGCGATGCCCTGGTTGTCGGAGGCGTACCCGCTCGTGTCGGTCGGATCCTGCACGTAGTTGCCGACGTTCGGGAAGTTCGTCACCTGCGACCAGGAGGCGCCCGAGTCCGTGGACCGCCACAGTCCCTTGCCACTCGGGGCGCCCAGATACAGCACGCTGTTCCTGTGGGGGTCGACAGCGAGCCGTTCACCCATGCCGCGCCCGGGCATGTTGCCGCCCAGCTTGAACGGCAGATCGGCCTTCTGCCAGGTCGCGCCACGGTCGGACGACCTGAGCACGGCCCCGTTCCCCGGATCCCAGCTGTTCGTGTACGTCCCGACGGCCGCGTACACCTTGCTCGGCTCGACCGCGTCCGAGGCCAGGCTCACGACGCCGGTGTGGCCCCAGCGGTCCCAGCCCACCGAGTCGAGCAGCGGGGTCCAGCTCTTCGACGACTCCTGCCAGCGGTAGGCACCGCCGATGTCGGTCCGGGCGTACGCGAGGTTCTTCTCGGACCGGTTGAAGACGATGCCGGGAACGAACCCGCCGCCGTCGATGCGCGCGTTCTTCCAGGTGTACGTGTCGGCCGCGATGGACGCCGAAGGCGCGGCCTTCTCGACGGGCTGCGCGGCCAGCGCGGGTGGCACACCCGCGAGCAGCCCGGCCGCGAGCCCGAGCACGGCGGTCAGGACGGGGGTTCTTCGCACGGTGACCCTCTCCTTGCACGTGGGGGGATGAGTACGCGAAAGGCGTGCGGACCGGACGGCCCCCGGTGAGCTCGGGGACCGTCCGACCCGGCGCACGCGAAGCTCGACGGGGCTATTCGAGGAGCTCCGCGTACGAGCCCATGGCAAGGGCGATGTCCGCCTGGGCCCAGAACCGGTGATACGTGAACGAGGGCGCGGCCCCGCCCGCCAGATACGCCTCGATCTTCGACCAGGCCGGATCGTCCTCGTAGAACGAGCGGATCGAGTCGAAGGTCGACGACGAGTTGATCGGGTCGCCGTTCGGCATGCTGCCGGTCCAGCCACTCGGGACGTACACGCCGTCGTCGAAGCGGTTGTAGTCGGCGCGGGTCTCCGGGACCGCGATGCCCAGCGCGTCCTGGTTGTTCTTCCACATGCCGTCGAGCAGCGCCTTCGCCGTGGTTCCGGCCTGCGTGTCACCGGAGCGGTCGGCGTAGTACGTCAGGGTCTTGGCGTACGCGGCCGCCACGCCGACGTCGTCCGTGTAGTCGGCGACGGTGACGTGAAGTCCCGTATTTGCACCGGGACTTGACGCGTTCCAGGTGTCGGGCCTGCCTGACCACCGGAGCGTGTTGGGGATGCGGAAGGAGCCGTCCGGGTTGACCGTGGTGTTGGCCAGCGCCCAGTCGACCCACTTGTCGAGGACGACCTTGGCATCGGCGTCACCCGTCTGCTGGTAGTACTCGGCGACCCGCTCCATCGACCATGCCTGGAAGCCGAACCACTGGTTGGACGGCGGGTCGTGGTAGACGGGCTTCTCGTCGTAGAACATGCCGTAGAAGGTCGGCGTACCGGAGGGCGGCGTCGCGTAGCGCCCCTGCCAGCTGTTGGTCGCGCCGCCCGCGATAGCCCCCTCGCTGGACTGCAGCCAGCGGTAGAACTCCAGCTGCCGGTCGAGGGACTTGGCCCAGTCCGCCTGCCCTGTCGCCGACTTGGGCTTCAGGTCGGCGTACGAGCTGAGCGCGTACGCCGCCAGGGGGTTCTGGTAGCCGCCGTGGGTGTGGCTGGAGCCGATGCGCCAGGCCCAGCCCGCTGAGGTGTCGGTGGCGCCGCCCCACGCGTAGTACCAGTTCAGCAGGTAGTGCGAGGCGTCCTTGCCGGTGCCGGCCGGGCAGGTGGACGGTCCCACGCAGTTGCCGATTTTCTTGAAGTACTTGTCGTACATGGAGTAGCGGAGGTAGTCGCCCATCTTCGCGGCCTTGCCGACGGTCGCCGTGACGGCGGAGCCGTTGCCCTGCTGCTTGGCCCAGATGTCGGCCCAGTACGCGGCCTGCACGGCGCGTGCGTCGGCGTCGGGGGCGTTGGTGAACTTCCACTGTTTGGCGTACGAGGCGTCCTTGGTGAACAGGTCCAAGTACCCGTTCGTACCGCCGTACTTGAAGGCGTCGCACGTCGGCTGCGGCACGGTCTCCCACACCGACTCCTGCGATCCGCGCTGGAAGGTGTTGATGTACGAGGGACCGGTGTCCGTCGGACCCGCCTCGCACTTGCCGGGCGAATTGCCGTACCCGTAGACGTTGTCGACGTCCTGCAGCCAGTGCATGCCGTAGATGTCGTCCGTGCCGTACGCGCTCTTCAGTTCGGCGGCGATCGGATCGGAGCCGACCGACACACCGCTGTCGAGCTGCGCCGGATACTCGTTCGGGGTGTCGTGCTCGGGCGCGTACGTCGCCGGCTTTGCAGCGTTGTAGAAGGAGTTCGTCGGCTGGTCGGCCTTCGTGGGGATCATGAACTTCTCCATGATCTCCCAGGCACCGTTGAACCTGGACCAGTCGCCCGTCACCTTGCCGTACATGGCCTGGAGCCAGAGCAGATAGCTGTACGCCTCCGACGTCGTCTCATGGCCGTGGTCGGGCGCCTCGACGATCAGCGTCTCCACCGAGTGGTACGGGATGCCCTCCGGGGAGAAGTAGCCGTTCGCCGGGTTGGTGATCTTCCCGTAGAGCTCAAGGAAACGGGCGTCGTACTCCTTCGACGCGGCGAGCTGGGTGACGGTGACCGCGCCCTTCGCGTGCCCGGTGGCCGTCGACTCGAAGGTCGCCGAACCGGTGCCCGAGGCGGCGGCCGTGACGGTCACCTTCTGGGCGGTGTTCCAGTTCGACGGCGTGAAGGTGAGCGATGCCCCGCCGGTGACGGACAGGCCTGTGTTGCCGCTCGCGCGAGCGGTCGCCACGGTCACGTTCGCCGACGGCTGGGTCGAGAGCTTCACGTCGTACGTGCCCGACTTGCCCTGCTGGACGCCGAGTTGGGTCGGCGAGACCACCACGGCGGGACCCGAGGCGACCGTGATGCCGACCGGTGTGGACTCCGCCGACGCGCCCAGGCTGTCGTACGCCTTCGCGAGCAGCGAATGACTGCCCACGGTCAAGCCAGAGGCCGAGAGCGTGTACGGCGAGCTGGTGTCGGTGCCCAGCAGCGTCGTGTCGTCGTAGAACTCGACCTTGCTGATCGTGGCGTTGTCCGCGGCCGCGGCGGTCGCGGCGAGCGGTACGGCATCGCCCTGGGAGTAGACGGCGCCCGCGGCGGGGCTGGTCAGCACGGTGATCGGCGGCTGGTGGGCGCCGGTGCAGGCCGTGCCGTTGATCGCGAAGGACGTGGGCGCGGCGTTGGTGCCGCTGTACGTGAACTGGGCGCCGGTCGTCACCGCGGCACCCACCCCGATCGTCCCGTTCCAGGACGCGTTCCTCGTGGTGACCGTCCTGCCGGACTGCGACCACGTACCGCTCCAGCCGCTGCTGAGCTGCTGGTTGCCCGCGTAGTCGTACGTCAGGGTCCAGCCGCTGATGGCCTCCGTGCCGCGGTTGGTGAGGGTGAGCTCGGCGGTGAAGCCGGAGCCCCAGTCGTTCGTCTTGTAGTCGACGCTGCACTGGACGGCCGCCGCCTGAGCGGGGGTCACGCCGGTCGCCAGTGTGGTCAACGGAAGGGCGAGGGCCGCCACCACGGCGGTCCACATCCGCCGCGCGAGGCGGCGTCTGGGTCTGGGTGCCATGTTCTGGTTCCTCTCCATGCGGCTCGGAGATGGGGGGAGGGGCAACAAGCCTTGAACCAGTGGGAGCGCTCCCATAGTGGGGATGAGGGTCGAAGGGGTCAAGGTGCTTGAAGAGTCGAAATGATTCGATAGATCAAGAGTGCAACTCCTCTGTCCTTTACCAACACTTGGCGCTACCTTCTTCGGCACCAGTGGGAGCGGTTCCATCAGTCGACACGTCCGTCACGACGTGTCAGAGCTGCAAGGAGTCGCTCATGCGACACCCCCCGCGTTCATCTCTTTTAGTGGCCGGCGCTGCGGATCTCTGTCATGGACACCGCATGCGTGTCGGTCGCT
Organism: Streptomyces sp. NPDC033178; assembly: GCF_055577685.1. Classification (NCBI taxonomy): domain Bacteria; kingdom Bacillati; phylum Actinomycetota; class Actinomycetes; order Kitasatosporales; family Streptomycetaceae; genus Streptomyces; species Streptomyces sp. NPDC033178. The sequence goes on along the minus strand of NZ_JBVIPT010000003.1, from coordinate 553,677 downwards.
GCACGGCTTCGGGAGTCGCGCCCGCCTGCCCGGTGGAGTGCTCCGAGCTCACCCTCATCCCCCATGACGACGGCATTCCCGCGCCGTCGTACGGCATCGGGCTGCGCGAACGTCCGCGCTCCCTAGACGGATAGGACACCCCGCACATGAGCCGTACCAGAACAGCAATCCTCGCGGCGGTGGCGCTGGTCGCCGGCACCGCGGGCGCCGCCGTCGCGGCGATCCCCCCGGATGCCGGCGTGGCCGCCATTCCCTGCACCGTCGACTACAAGGTGCAGAACCAGTGGGACTCCGGCTACACCGCCGCGGTCACCGTCACCAACAACAGCGCGGCCAAGTCGAGTTGGGCCGTGAAGTGGTCGTACGCCGGAAACCAGAAGGTCACCAGCGGCTGGAACGCGAAGCTCAGCCAGAGCGGCACCGCCGTCACCGCGGCCAACGAGAGCTACAACGGCACGCTGGGGACCGGGAGTTCGGTCAGCTTCGGCTTCAACGGCACCTACAGCGGCACCAACGCGCTGCCCACCACGTTCACCCTGGACGGCGTGACCTGCAACGTCGACGACGGTGGCAGCGGCCCCGGACCCACGGACCCGCCGGCCCCGGGCGCCAAGGTCGACAACCCGTACGCGGGCGCCAAGGTGTACGTGAACCCGGAGTGGAAGGCCAAGGCCACCGCGGAAACCGGAGGCAGCCGGATCGCCAACCAGCCGACCGGCGTGTGGCTCGACCGGATCGCCGCCATCAACGGTGTGAACGGCGGCATGGGCCTGCGCGCCCACCTGGACGCGGCGCTGGCGCAGAAGGGTTCCGACGAGCTGGTCGTCCAGCTGGTCATCTACAACCTGCCGGGCCGTGACTGCGCGGCCCTCGCCTCCAACGGCGAACTCGGCCCGACGGAGATCGACAAGTACAAGACCCAGTACATCGACCCGATCGCGGCCATCCTCAAGGACACCAAGTACGCGGGTCTGCGGATCGTCACGACCGTCGAGATCGACTCGCTGCCGAATCTGGTCACGAACGTCTCGCCGCGCGTCACCGCCACCGCCAACTGCGACACGATGAAGGCGAACGGCAACTACGTGAAGGGCGTCGGCTACGCGCTGAACAAGCTCGGCGACGCGCCCAACGTCTACAACTACGTGGACGCCGGACACCACGGCTGGCTCGGCTGGGACGACAACTTCGCGCCCTCAGCCGCCCTGTTCAAGGAGGCGGCCACCGCCGAGGGCGCGACCGTCGCCGATGTGCACGGCTTCATCGTGAACACCGCCAACTACAGCGCCCTCAAGGAGAACCACTTCACGATCAACGACTCCGTGGGTGGCGCGTCGGTCCGTACGTCGAAGTGGATCGACTGGAACCGGTACGTCGACGAGCAGTCGTACGCGCAGGCCATGCGCAACCAACTGGTCTCGATCGGCTTCCCGTCCGGGATCGGCATGCTGATCGACACCTCCCGCAACGGCTGGGGCGGCACGGCCAGGCCCACCGGTCCCGGGGCGACGACCAACGTCGACACGTACGTCGACGGGGGCCGTTACGACCGGCGTATCCACCTCGGCAACTGGTGCAACCAGTCGGGCGCCGGTCTCGGCGAACGGCCGCAGGCCTCACCGGCGACCGGCATCGACGCGTACGTGTGGATGAAGCCGCCGGGTGAGTCGGACGGGTCGAGCACCGCCATTCCCAACGACGAGGGCAAGGGCTTCGACCGGATGTGCGACCCGACGTACACCGGCAACCCGCGGAACAACAACAACATGTCGGGCGCGCTGCCGAACGCGCCGTTGTCGGGGCACTGGTTCTCGGCGCAGTTCCAGGAGCTCATGAAGAACGCGTATCCGGCGTTGTGACCTTGCGCTGAGCGCGGGGTCGCGTTGCGCGGTTCCCCGCGCCCCTGTCGGGGCGTGGGGAACTCTTTGCTGTTCTGGCAAGGCGAGTGGCTGTTCTGGGGAGGTGGTAGCACGCTGTCCGTATCCCGGACGAGAGGCTTGGAACCATGGCACACGACCACGGGCAGCACGACGAACAGGGTCACGGTCACACGCACACCCACATCGACTTCGCCGAGATGCTTCCGATGCTGGAGCAGGAGGCCGAGCTGTTCACGCCGCTCTACGCGGAGGCGGCGGGCTGGCTGCGGGAGCGGCAGCCGGAACCCGAGATGATCGTCGACGCGGGCAGCGGTCCCGGTGTCATCTCCTGTCTGCTCGCCGATACGTTTCCCAAGGCGCGGGTCGTCGCCGTGGACGGTGCCGGGCCCCTCCTGGAGGCGGCCCGCGCCCGTGCGGCCCGCCTCGGGATCGCTGACCGCTTCGGCACGCTGGAGGCCGAACTCGGCGACGGACTGGGCGACTTGGAATACCCGGCCGACCTTCTCTGGGCCAGCCGGTCCCTGCACCACGTCGGCGACCAGCGGGCCGCCCTCGCCGGGTTCGCCGAGCGGCTCGCGCCCGGCGGGGTCCTCGCGCTGCTGGAGGGCGGCCTGCCCTCGCGCTACCTTCCGCGCGACATCGGTATCGGGCGGCCCGGTCTGCAGTCCCGGCTGGACGCGGTCGAGCAGGAGTGGTTCACACGGATGCGCCGTGAGCTGCCGGGGGCGGCCGAGGAGACCGAGGACTGGGCCGGACTGCTGACGGCCGTCGGGTTGCGGCACGCGGCGACCCGTACGTTCCTGCTCGATCTGCCCGCGCCGCTGTCGGAGGAGGGGCGCGCCTTTGTCGCGACCAGCCTCGGCCATCGCCGGACCGGGCTCGCGGAGGGCCTTGAGGCCGATGACCTCGCCGTGCTCGACCGGCTTCTCGACGCGGACGACAAGGCGAGCGTGTACCACCGGCCGGATGTGTTCCTGCTCGCCGCGATGACCGTGTATGTCGGGGTGAAGGCCTAGCGCTTCGCGCGGCGCGCACTCGCCTGGGTGTGTTGACATCGAGTGCTCTCCAAGTGATGGACTCCGGGCACTTCGTGACGGACACGACACGGACACGGCTTGGGGGAACGTATGAGTGACTCACCAGTGGCGCTGATCACCGGCGGCGGCAGCGGGATCGGTGCGGCGGTGGCGCGTCAGCTGCTCGACGCCGGGCACCGGGTGACGGTGACGGGGCGCGGGGAGGATCGGCTGCGCGGGTTCGCCGAACAACTTGGCAAGCCCGAGGGGCTGTTGACGATCAGGGGTGACGCGGCCGACTACGACCATGTCCAGGCGGCCGTCGAGGCGACGGTGAAGGAGTTCGGCCGGCTCGACACCGTCGTCGCCAACGCCGGGTACGCCACGCACGACACCGTCGCCGAGGGCGATCCGGCCGGGTGGCGGGACATGGTGCTGACCAATGTGCTCGGTCCAGCGCTGCTCATCCGGGCGTCGATCGACCAGTTGAAGGAGACGCGGGGGCGGATCGTGCTCGTCGGCAGCGTCGCGGGCCATATCCACGGGCCCGGCAACATCTACGGGGCGACGAAGTGGGCCGTGACCGGCCTCGCCGAGAACACCCGGCGGCAGGTCACCGAGTACGGCGTGGGGGTGACCCTGATCTCGCCCGGCCGGGTGGAGACACCGTTCTGGGACAGCTACGGCAGCCTGCCGCCCGGGCATCTGCTCACCTCGGACCAGCTCGCCGAGTCGGTCGTCTGGGCGATCCGGCAGCCGAGCGGGGTGGACGTGAACACCGTCGTCGTACGGCCGATCGGCCAGCCGGTCTGAGCAGCGGCTCCACGCCGGTCTGAGCAGTCGCGCCGGGCCGGTCCGAGTCGGGGGGGCATGAGAGGCCGGTCCGGCCGCGGCGGGATTCGCGGTCGGACCGGCCTCCGTCAGCTCACCGGTTCGTCAAGCTCGCCGACCCGCCGACCCGCCGACCCGACGACTGGCCAACCCGCCGACCCGCCGGTTCGTCGCTTCTCGGTCGTGCTCGTCTCAGTTGTCTTCAAGGAACTGCTCCGCGAGCGCCTCGCCGAGGGACGCCGCCGCTTCCTGGTCCTCGATGGGGGAGATCCGGGAGTCGGTGAAGACGATGTACGTGACTCCCGAGGCCGCGCCGCCGGTCGCAGGGTCGGGATTGATACCGAGGGCCCGCGCGGTGGCGTACGAGGCCTCGCCGATGATCTTCGTGGGGCCGGTGTCACCGACGACCGCGTACTGGACCTCGTCGCCGTGGATCACCGCCGCCACGCTGCCGCCCCTGATGCCGGAGCTCGTGTAGTTCCAGATGCCGCTGGGGCCGGGCACCACGATGTAGGGGAGCTCCTCGGAGTTGAGCGGTCTGCCGTCGGACTGGTGGAAGGCCGTCTGGTCCTGGAACCACGGATCGGTGCGCTTGTTGCACTCGGTGGTGACCTGGCCGTCGCAGTCGATGTCCATGTCGGCCTTCCAGAAGACCGCGCCGTTCATGCCGCACACGGGGACGGTGGCCGGTGCCCCCACGTCGAGGCTGTACCTGCCGTTCGAGATCTGCGAGCAGGACGTCATCTCGGCGAGCAGGTCGGAGGCGGTGACCGTACCCCCCGGAGCCTGTACGGGGGCGGCGCCCGCCGGGAGGGCCGCGGCGGCGAGCAGCGCGGTGCCGGCGGCTGCGGCGGCGAGGGTCAGTGTTCGAGTGCGCACTGTGGGAGGACCCTTCTGGGCCTTGGGGACGTCACGCGGCGGGGCGACGTGCATCCGACGTGTAGGGGGACATCGACGGGGACGAGGGGGACATCGACGGGCATATGTGTGTTCGCTGAACGGGTACTCGGGCGAGCCTGACCGATCCCCCTCCCGTCGGCGAGGATGCCGCGCCTTGTCTCACCCGCCCGCCGCATCCACGACACCGTGTCGGCAGAGCCCCCGCCCGCCCGCGGCCCGGCGGCCAGGAGACCGGGATGCAAGGAAGCCCCGACCACACGACGAAGCCGCCGCCCGAGCATGTCGGGCGACGGCTTCCGGTGCCGCGGGTCCTGCGACCGTACGGTCAGTCGTTGACGTTCGCCGGGTCCGAGCCGACCCGGCGGTCCTCGTTGAGCGCGCTGATCGCGGCGATGTCCTCGGTGTCGAGGGAGAAGTCGAAGACGTCGATGTTCTCCTTGATCCGGGACGGGGTCACGGACTTGGGGATCACCACGTTCCCGAGCTGGAGGTGCCAGCGCAGGACGATCTGGGCCGGCGTGCGGTTGTGCTTCTGGGCGATGGCCACGATCGCCGGGACCTCCAGCAGGCCCTTGCCCGAACCGAGCGGGGACCAGGCCTCCGTGGCGATGCCCTGCTCCGCGTGGTACTCGCGGGACGCGTGCTGCTGGAGGTGCGGGTGCAGCTCGATCTGGTTGACCGCCGGAATGACGGACGTCGCCTCGATCAGCTTCTCCAGGTGCTCCGGAAGGAAGTTGGAGACACCGATCGACTTGGCGCGGCCGTCCGCGTAGAGCTTCTCGAAGGCCTTGAACGTGTCGATGTACTTCCCCTTGGCCGGCATCGGCCAGTGGATGAGGTACAGGTCGACGTAGTCGAGGCCGAGCTTCTCCAGGGACGCGTCGAAGGCGCGCAGCGTCGAGTCGTATCCCTGGTCGGCGTTCCAGAGCTTGGTGGTGACGAAGAGGTCCTTGCGGGCGACGCCGGAGGAGGCGAGGCCCCTGCCGGTGCCCTTTTCGTTGCCGTAGATCGCCGCAGTGTCGATGCTGCGGTACCCGGCCTCCAGCGCGGTGGCGACCGCCCGCTCCGCCTCGTCGTCCGGCACCTGCCAGACACCGAAGCCCAGCTGGGGCATCTCGACGCCGTTGTTCAGGATGATCGGGGGGACCTTGCTCACGAGCTCTCGATCCTTCAGTCGTCGGGTGGTACTCCCATCGTCAACGATCACGGGCCGTCGTGCATTCCTGTCCCGCTTTCCGGCCCTGTGCGTGCGCCGAGCGAATCGGAGATTGGCCGGAAACCTACCCGGGTTCGCAGGTCCGAACCATTGACCGCGTCCTGTCGGTACGGGGACTCTTCTGCATGTTGGTGAACGGGGTGCACGTATGTGAACTCAGAAACCCGACGACGAGAATGAGAGACCCATGACCCCCACACGAAGGAACCTGCTCGGCGCGGCACTGGGCGGCGTGGCCGCCGCGGCCGTCGGTCCACCCGCCCTCGCGGCCCCCGCCGCGTCCTGGCAGCTGAAGTGGTCCCCGTCGGCGCGCACCAACGGGCTCGGCGCCTTCGAGACCCTGGAGGACGACCGCGCGGACTCGCACCCGGCGGCCTCCCCGCACATCTTCGCCACGGGCGACAACTGGCGGTTCAACATGCACACCGTCGACCGCGACACGTCGACGGACCGTCAGCGACACGAGGTCACAGGCCTGCGCAACGGCTCCGGCAGCAACTACCTCAAGTGGACCGAGGGCCAGACCTGGCGGGTGACGTACTCGATGTACATCCCCAGCTCCCTGAAGGCGACCACCACCTTCACCCACATCATGCAGATGAAGCAGCCGGGCACCGGCAGCTCGCCGATCGTCGTGCAGTCGCTCCGGCGAGTGGGCGGCGTGCAGACCATCGAGTTGAAGCTGTTCGAGGAGGACATCCTCGTCGGCCGCACGAACCTCGAACCCCTGCACAACAAGTGGATCGACGTCGACTTCCAGATCAAGGTCGGCAACGGCTCGGCCGGTTCCGTCCGCTGGATCCTGAAGAACGGCTCGACGACGGTCGTCGACGCGTCACGTACGGGCGTGGACACGTTTCTGGCCGACCGCGTACGCCCCAAGTGGGGCATCTACCGCTCCCTCGGCGACACCTCCGGCTCCCTCCAGGACTGCTATCTCCTGCTCTCGAACATGCGGGGCTACCAGCTGGTGTGAGCCGCTGGTGTGATCCGCTCGCGCGGGCCGATCGGGTCGGTGGCTCGTGTGGGTGGGTGGCCGGGGGGCGGGTGCGGGCCGTCAGTTCGTGGTCGTGCCCAGGTACGCGTCCCGGACCCGCCGGTCGGCGTGCACTTCGGCGGGGGTGCCCTCGGCGAGGACGTGGCCCAGGTCCAGTACGACGACCCGGGCCGACAGTTCCATGACGAAGGCGACGTTGTGCTCGACGAGGAGGACGGCACAGCCTTCCTCGTCGGAGAGCCGGCGTACGACGGACGACAGTTGACGGCGTTCGTCGGCCGTCATCCCGGACGCGGGCTCGTCCAGCAGCAGCACCCTGGGCGGGTCCGCGACCGCCCGCGCCAGCTCGACCATGCGGGCCCGGCCCACCGGCAGGGCGCCGGCGTAGGCGTCACCGAGGTCGTCGAGCCCGCAGGCGCGCAGGACGGTGGCCGCCCGGGCGCGGCGGTCCCGCTCGTAGGTACGCCGTGTCGGGGACGCCAGCAGATCGGCCGCGAGTCCGCCTCCGCCGCCGCGCCACTCCTGGGCCACGACCAGGTTGTCGGCCACGGTGAGCTGGCCGAACAGCTGCTGCCGCTGGAAGGTGCGGCGCATACCGTGGCGGGCGCGCCATACGGGGGAGCGTCGGGTGACGTCCGATCCGTCTAGATGGACCCGGCCCTCGTCGGGGCGCCGGATGCCGGAGAGCACGTCGAAGAGCGTCGTCTTTCCGGCACCGTTGGGGCCGATGAGCCCGCAGATCTCCCCGGGACGGAGAGTGAGGCTCACGTCGTCGAGCGCCCGGACACCGCCGAAGCGGACGCCGATGCTGGTGGCCTGGAGGGCGGGGGACACGGGGTGCTCGGGGCGTACGGGGGGCACGGGGGTGCTGCTCATGGCCGGACCCCTCCCCGTGTCTGGGACGGGATGGTCGGATTCACGGGGGACGCGGGGCCTGGATCGGAACCGGAACCGGAATCGGGATCGGGGGTGGGGCCGGGGCTGGGTTCGGGGCTGGCCTCGGCTTCGGGACCCGGGGTTGGACCGGCTTCGGGACCCGGGGTTGGACCGGCCTCGGAACCCGGGGCGGGACCGGCTTCGGGACCCGTACCCGCTTCGGGCCCGGCCGCCAGGCCCAGATACGCCTCCGTCAGCCGGGCCGTCTCCACGGATGCCCGAGGGCCGCACCACGTCACCCGCCCCTGCGCGAGGTACGCGACGGTGTCCGCGACCCCCAGCGCCTCGGTCGCCTTCTCCTCGACCAGGAGCAACGCCGTTCCGGTGTCGCGGAGTTCGGTGAGGAGGCGGAACACCTCCTCGACGATGCGCGGGGCGAGGCCCAGGGACGGTTCGTCCGCGATCAGGACCTTCGGGGGGCGTTGGAGGAGCGGCGCGAGGGCGAGCATCTGCTGTTCGCCGCCGGAGAGGGAGCCGGCGGGCACGCCACGTCGTCCGGCGAGGCCGGGGAACCGCTCGTACACGGCCTCACGCTGGTCCTTCTCCCGTAGATACAGGGCGAGGTTCTCCTCGATGGTGAGCGCCGGGAAGATGCCTCGCCCCTCCGGTGCCAGGACCACCCCGGCGCGCGACCGGCGTACGGCTCCCTCGCGGGTGGCGTCGCGCCCGGCCACGTACACCTGGCCGCCGAGCGGACCGACCAGGCCCGCCGCGACACGGCATGTCGTCGATTTCCCGGCACCGTTCGGGCCGAGGAGCGCGACGATCTCGCCGGGGTGTACGGCCAGGTCCACCCCGTGCAGGACGGGCGCGCCGTCGTATCCGGCACGGACGGCGCGGAGTTCGAGGGCGGGCGTCGCTTCGGTGGGGGAGGCGGGCGCCGCCGACGGGGCGCCGGCCTCGGCGACGCCGGCTGGACTCCTCTTCGGCTCCGCCCTCGTACCCATCGATGTCTTCCGCTCCGCCCTCGAACCCATCGATGTCTCTGCACCGGCCTCGGCCGGGCCCCCACGCGCCAACCGCCTCCGATGCACCCGCACCGACACCGCCGCGCAGTACCCGTCCGGGTCGTTCGCCAGTGCCAGGCCCGCGAGGCCGAAGAGGATCACCGGGAGGTGGACGGACTCGGTGACGTAGTCGGAGACGAGGTGCGGTACGAGGGCGTAGACGAGCCCGGCCACGACCGCGAACTGGGGGCGGCGCAGGCCCGCCGCGACGACCACCGCGAGCCAGATCAGTCCCGTCATCGCGGTGAAGTCGGTAGCGGTGACACGGGTGTTGTAGGAGGCGTACATCACGCCTCCGAAGCCCGCGAGCCCGGCCGACAGGGTGAACAGGACCAGTTTGGTCCGGACGACCGACACCCCGGAGGCCACCGCCGCCGCGGGCGCCGAGCGCACCGCGAGCATGGCCCGCCCGGACGGCGAGCCGCGCAGCGCGCTGAGCGCGGCGACGGCGGCGGTGACCAGCACGAGCAGCGCGACACCGAACGCCCGGTCGTCGTTCAGATCCACCGGACCGAAGACCGGCCGGGGGATCGACCACCCCGTGTCGCCGTTCCTCAACCAGCCGATCTGGAACAGGACTTGGTCCGCCAGGAAGGCGAGCGCGAGGGTCGCGAGGGCGAGCGATCGGCCGCCGAGCCGCAGCGCCGGAAGGGCCACCAGGGCACCGAGCACGGCCGCCGCGCACGTCCCCACGGCGGCCGCGGCCACGAAGGGCCAGCCATGACTCATCAGCAGCCCCGCCACCAGCGCCGCCCCGGTCACGAACGTCGCCTGCGCCAGCGACACCATCGCGCCGAGCCCGGTCACCACCGTGAAGGACACGAACACCAGGGACAGGGCGAGCCCTTGGGCGAGGATGCCGCTCCAGAACGGGGTCGTCACCGTGTAGAAGGCCACGGCGATCAGCACGGCGGCCGCCGCCCACGGTCCCCACCGCCGAAGCCGGGAACGGCCCGCCAGATAGTCGACCGGCGGCGCGTCCACGGCCGCCGTCCCCGCCGTACGGCTGCGTCTGGTCAGCAGGAGCAGACCGGCGAAGAGGATCAGGAACGGTACGGCGGTGCGGAAGCCGGTGATCCGCTCGGCGAAGTTCGCGTACCCGGCGACCAGGTTCTGCAGCACCCCGAGCCCGAGCCCGCCCGCGAACGCCAACGGGACGGAGACGAAGCGGCCGAGCACCGCCGCCGTCGCCGAGACGAAGAGGAAGAGCGTGAAGTCGTGGGCCGACAGGCCGAGCAGAGGGGTGGCAAGGACACCCGCCAGGCCCGCGAGCCCCGACGACAGCATCCACGCGATCGACGACAGCCGGTCCGCGCTCAGCCCGCGCAGCTCCACCAGCGAACGGTCGTCGACGGCCGCCCGGAGCTTCAGCCCCAGCGGGGTGTGCCGCATCAGGACCCAGAGTCCGACGGCAACCACCGCGGTCGCGACCCAGGTGATCAACTGGTCCGAGTCGATCCCCACACCGTCCGTCAGCTGCCAGGACTTCGCCGGACTCGGCCCGACACCGGGCAGCCCGAACTGGTTCTCGGCCGGTTTCACCGACGCGCCCGCGTCCTCCAGCAGCTCGACGATCCACAGCCCGAGCGCGGGCAGCGCCACCAACAGCCCGATGGTGGCGACGATCTGGGCCGTCTCGCCCACCCGCGCCAGCTTGCGGAACATCAGCCGGTCGAGTCCCCAGCCCAGCGCGGGTGCCGCCACACAGACCAGCAGCACGGCTGTCGGTACGGCGGGCCAGCCGAAGCCCGAGTGGAGTTCGTAGAAGGCGAGCGCGCAGAGATAGGCGGTCGCGCCGTGGGCGAAGTTGAAGAGGCCAGAGGCCGAGTAGGAGAGCACGAGACCGGTGGCGAGCAGCGCGTACAGCGCACCGGACACCAGTCCGCTCAGTACGAATCCGAGAAGGTCCGCCATGCCGAGTCCCCCAATCCCCAAATCCCCGAGTCGTCAAGTCGCCTTCGGCCGCGCCCACTTGAAGTCGTGCCTACGTGAAGTAGCGCCTACGTGAAGTAGCGCCTACTTGAAGGGGATCGGCGGATAGCACCTGAAGGGCGACGAGACGACGTACTTCCCGTCCTTGAGCTGGACGAGCGCCCCGCAGCCGAACGACTCCCTCTGCCCCTTGGGCTCCGCCCGGTCGCCGACCATCGTGCCGGTGTCCGTGAATCCGTCCGCCGCCTTCTGGAAGGACGCCACCGTCAGGTCCTTGCCGGCCTTCTCGGCGATGGCGAGGAAGAGGTCGGCCGACATGTAGCCGGTCATCATGTGCATGTTCAGAGGCACGTTCTTTCCGGCGGCCTTCCTGATGTCCTCCCTGAACTGCGTCATCGCCGGGCTGTCCTGCTCGAACGGCTGGAACGACAGCAGGACGTGCACCCCGTCGAGCGCCTTCTTCGTCGCGCTCTTCGCGAGCAGCCCGGGGTCGTAGTCGGTCGGATCGGTGAGCAGTCCGGAGTACCCCGTGCGCTTGATCGCCGTGAACAGGCCGATGTTGTACGGGGTCTGCATCACCGAGACGATCGCGTCCGGAGCCTTGCCGCGGTTGCTCCGCAGGATCTCCTTCGTGTACGCCGACCAGTCGTTCGGCACGGAGGTCGCGGGCACCGACGGCTTCGCGAACGCCACCTTGAATCCCGCCGACGCGAAGCTCTGCTTGTACGTGCGGATGGCGAACGTCCCGGCGTCGCTGTCGTTGGCGAGGATCGCCACGCTCTTGCCCGCCGAACCGCCCAGCACCTTCTTCAGGCCCTCGGGCCAGGTCTGCGAGATGGTGCCGCCGGGCATCGGCACCATGCAGCCGCCGAAACCGTAGATGTACGTGGGCCCGCAGAAGGACGGCAGTGTGCCCCAGCCGAAGGTGGGAACCTTCTGCTTCTGCAGGAAGTCCGCGCCGGAGAACGTCGTCGAACTCATCGGCGCGATCGCGAACACCTTGTCCTGCTGGACGAGTTTGCGGGCCGCCGTGAGGTTCTTGGCCGGATCCTGGCCGTCGTCCTCGGCGCCCAGGTAGTCGATCTTCCGCCCGTTCACACCGCCTTCGGCGTTGGCGCGGTCGAAGCGGGCCCTGGCCCCGAGGTCGGTGTCCTTCTTCGAGTACCCGCTGGCAGTGGTCATCGAGACGATGCCGCCCACCTTGACGGAGGTGTCGGAGACTCCGCGTACGGAATCCCCGGCCTCCGAACTCCCTGTGGTGGAAGCGGAGTTGCAGGCACTCGCCAGGAGCAGGGCGGTTGCGGCCGCAGTGGCGGCGATGGTTCGGATCGGTCGCGACACGGTCGGGTCCCCCTCCGTCGGGTGACCGAAATAATCCGTGCGATCTGACGATGCGTCAATATCTGACGCATCGGTATGTGATGAGCCGTCAGGTCTGCTTGCTTGTCGACCGCGGGTTCGTTGTGGCTGGTCGCGCCCCGCGGCGGAGCCGCACGATGTCACAGCCCCGCGCCCCTTCAGGGGCGCGCTACGCGCGGTAGAGCGCCTCGACCTCCGCGCCGTACGCGTTCTCGATCGCCTTGCGCTTCAGCTTCAGGGAGGGTGTCAGCAACCCGTGTTCCTCGGTGAACTGGTGGGCCAGTATCCGGAACGTGCGGATCGACTCGGCCTGGGAGACGAGGGTGTTCGCGGCGACGACGGCACGCCGCACCTCGGTCTCCAGGTCGGGGTCCCGGACCAGCTCCGACGGCGTCAGCTGGGGCTTGTCCCGCATCTGCAGCCAGTGTTCGACGGCCTCTCCGTCGAGCGTGACGAGCGCCGCGATGTACGGGCGGTCGTTGCCGACGACTATGCACTGCGCGACCAGTGGATGGTCGCGCACCCGCTCCTCCAGGATCCCCGGCGAGACGCTCTTGCCGCCGGAGGTAACCAGGATCTCCTTCTTGCGCCCGGTGATGGTGAGATAGCCGTCCTCGTCGAGCGCGCCCAGGTCACCGGTGGCGAGCCAGCCGTCGTGCAGCGCCGCGTCGGTGGCCTTCGGGTCGTTGAGATAGCCCTGGAAGACGTTGGAGCCGCTCAGCCAGATCTCGCCGTCGTCCGCGATGTGCACGGTCGTGCCCGGGATGGGCTGCCCGACGGTGCCGTACCGGGTGCGCTCGGGCGGGTTGGCGGTCGCGGCCGCCGTGGACTCGGTGAGCCCGTATCCCTCGTAGATCTGCACGCCGGCGCCCGCGAAGAACAGGCCGAGCCGCCGGTCCATCGCCGAGCCGCCGGACATCGCGTGCTTGACGCGACCGCCCATCGCGGCACGGATCTTGGAGTAGACGAGCTTGTCGAACAGCTGGTGCTGCATCCGGAGCGCCGCCGAGGGCCCGGGGCCGATGCCCCACGCCTTCGCCTCCGCCGCGTCCGCGTAGCGCACGGCGACCTCGACGGCCTTCTCGAACGGGCCCGCCCTGCCCTCCCGCTCCGCCTTCCTGCGCGCTGCGTTGAAGACCTTCTCGAAGATGTACGGCACCGCGAGGAAGAACGTCGGCTGGAAAGCGGCCAGATCTGGCAGCAGGGCCGCCGCGTTGAGCTGCGGCTGATGGCCGAATTTGACCCGCCCGCGGATCGCCGCGACCTGCACCATGCGCCCGAAGACGTGCGCGAGCGGCAGGAACAGCAGGGTGGCCGCCTGGTCGCCGCGCTTGGAGTGGAACAGCGGCTCCCAGCGCTCGGTGACCGTGTCCGACTCGAACATGAAGTTCGCGTGGGAGAGGACACAGCCCTTGGGGCGGCCGGTCGTTCCGGACGTGTAGATGATCGTCGCCGTCGACTCGGGCGTGACCGCCCGCCGGTGCCGGTGCACCACCTCGTCGTCGATGTGGCCACCGGCCTCGTACAGCTCCTGCACCGCGCCCGTGTCCAGCTGCCACAGCTTGTGCAGTGTCGGCAGCCGGTCGATGACCGTGGCGATGGTCATCGCGTGGTCCTCGTGCTCCACCATCGCGGCCGACACCTGCGCGTCGTGCAGCATCCAGAAGACCTGCTCGGCCGACGAGGTGGGGTAGATGGGCACGACCTGCGCGCCGATCGACCACAGCGCGAAGTCGAAGAGCGTCCACTCGTAGCGGGTACGGGACATGATCGCGACCCGGTCGCCGAACCGGATGCCGTGCGCCAGCAAACCCTTGGCCAGCGCCAGGACCTCGTCGCGGAACTCGGCGGACGTCACATCGCGCCACTGGCCCTGGTCGTCCTTGCGGCCGAGTGCGATGTAGAGCGGATCCTCCTGGGCATGTTCGAACACGGCATCGGCCAGACCGCCCACCGGCGGTGCCGACGCCAGGGGAGGGTTGGTGAACTCGCGCAATCCCCGCTCCTTGTGGTGCTCCACAGCGCCGTGAAAGCTACCCCACCATGCCCCGCGGCGGGAGGGGCGCCGAATCGGTGTGACGGCGGGTGTGTGCACTGGTCAACCGTTGAAATACGGCCACAAGGGGGGAGGCCGGGACAGAATCCTTACTCTTCCGTAAGTTTCGGACCCGTAATCTCCACGGAATCTGTACGACCCACTTACGATGCGCCGGGCCCTTCAGGGGGCCGATCAGCCGCGCGGTGCCGGGACCCTGTCCGTCGGGACGGGGCTGTCCAGCGGCGGCTCCTGGCGCCGGCGAGGTGCGCGCACCAGCATCAGTACCAGCGCACCCGCGAGCGTTCCCGTCACACCTGCGACCACGGCTGCCGTGTTCAGGCCCGATGCGAAGGCCGCGTGGAGGGTGTGCGAGGAGAAGGTGCCCCGCAGGGCCTCCGCGCCCCCGCCCGCGAGGGTGTGTGCGGCGTCGTGCGGAAGGGTGTCCCGCAATCCGGGACGTGACGACCGTGCCGAAGACGGCGACGCCGAGCGCGTACCCGAGCTGCCTAGAGGTGTTGACCGCGCCGCCGCCATGCCCGCGCGTTCGGGCCGCACGGTGGCCGGCGCGGCGCCCGCGAGCGTCGGCGCCACCAGACCCGTACCGAGGCCCACCAGGACCAGCCGCATGATGTGACAGCCCCGCGCCCCTGAAGAGGCGCCCCCCGGGGACTCAGCGAGTTCGGTGAAGTCTGACTCCGCCCGCCAGGATCGACGACGCCAACGCGTCCGCCGCGCCCTTGGCCGCCGTGTGGCGTTTGGCGTGTACGAGGACGAAGTCGACCTCGCCCAGTTCGGGGAGGCCGGCGCGGTCGGGGACGCGGACGAGGCCCGGCGGGATCAGGCCGCGGGAGTGGGCCATCACGCCCAGGCCCGCTCGGGCGGCCGCGATGAGGCCGTTGAGGCTGCCGCTGGTGCAGGCGATGCGCCAGGCGCGGCCCTGGCGTTCCAGGGCCTCCAGGGCCAGGGCGCGGGTGATGCCCGGCGGCGGGTACACGATCAGCGGGACCGGACGCTCGGGGTCCAGGCGGAGCCGCTCCGCGCCGATCCAGACCAGGCGGTCGTGCCAGACCAGTTCGCCGCGCGGGTCCTCGGGGCGGCGCTTGGCCAGCACCAGGTCGAGCTTTCCGTCGGCCAACTGCTCGTGCAGGGTGCCCGAGAGCTCGACCGTCAGTTCCAGGTCGACCTCCGGGTGGTCGTGACGGAAGCCCTCCAGGATCTCGGTGAGGCGGGTGAGGACGAAGTCCTCCGAGGCACCGAAGCGCAGGCGGCCGCGCAGCCGCGTCCCCGTGAAGAACGCCGCCGCCTGCTCGTGCGCCTCCAGGATGCGGCGAGCGAAGCCGAGCATGGCCTCGCCGTCCTCCGTCAACTCCACGGAGTGGGTGTCCCGCGTGAACAGCTGCCGCCCGGCGGTGTCCTCCAGACGCCGCACATGCTGGCTGACCGTGGACTGGCGCAGCCCGAGCCGCCGGGCCGCCTGCGTGAAGCTCAGCGTCTGGGCCACCGCCAGGAACGTACGCAGCTGTGAGGGGTCGTACACACCCCCCAGGCTATCGCGGTTCGTGATGACAGTCAGAGTGGTATGACGGATTCCCGATCAAGGGTCCGAGGAGGACGATGGAGAGGGCACGACCCAGCACTGAACCGCCGAACTGAACCGCCGCACCGAACCGACTGAGCAACGGAGCACCGTGAAACGCCTGAAGTGGCCGTCCTGGCTGCCGATCGACCCGTACATCCTGCTGCTGCTCGGGACGGTGGGGCTCGCCGCCCTTCTGCCCGCCCGGGGGACCGGAGCCGAGGTCGCGTCCGGCGCCTCCACCGCGGCGATCGCCTTCCTCTTCTTCCTCTACGGCGCCCGCCTGTCCACCCGTGAGGCGATGGACGGCGTACGGCACTGGCGGCTCCACATCACGGTCCTGGCCTGTACGTTCGTACTGTTCCCGCTGCTCGGACTGGCGGCCCGCGGCCTCGAACCGGTGATCCTGAACCACTCGCTCTACACCGGACTGCTCTTCCTGACCCTGGTCCCGTCCACGGTCCAGTCCTCGATCGCCTTCACCTCGATGGCGCGCGGAAACGTTCCGGCCGCGATCTGCGCGGGCTCCTTCTCCTCGCTCGTGGGCATTGTGCTCACCCCGCTGCTCGCGGCGGCCCTTCTCGGCGGCAGCGGGAGCGGCTTCTCCGCGGACTCGCTCCTCAAGATCGTGCTCCAGCTGCTGGTGCCGTTCCTGGCCGGGCAGTTGCTGCGGCGCTGGATCGGCGGCTTCATAGCGCGCCACAAGAAGGTCCTCGGGTACGTGGACCGCGGCTCGATCCTGCTCGTCGTCTACACCGCGTTCAGCGAGGGCATGGTGCAGGGCATCTGGCACCAGGTCAGCCCGCTGCGCCTGGGCGGCCTGCTCGCGGTCGAGGCCGTGCTGCTCGCCGTGATGCTGGCGATCACCTGGTACGGCTCCAAGGCGCTGGGCTTCAACCGCGAGGACCGTATCGCCATCCAGTTCGCCGGCTCGAAGAAGTCCCTGGCGTCCGGACTGCCCATGGCGAGCGTGCTGTTCGGTGCCCATGCCTCGCTGGCCGTCCTGCCGCTGATGCTCTTCCACCAGATGCAGCTCATGGTCTGCGCGGTCATCGCCAAACGCCGCTCCCACGACCCCGAGGCCGGACAGCCCGTCACCCCGGCCCCAGCCGCAGAGTCACGAATCGCGGTCGGTACAGGGACACGTTCCGGCTGAGGTTCGCCTGCGCCGAGACCCCGCCGTTCGCGTCCAGCCAGTTGACGTCGTAGCTGAGCACGAGCCGGCCCCGGCTCACCGTCGGATGGACCTGCGGGTTGTACGCCGCCACGCCCGCCCCCTGCTCCGGCAGCGGCGGACTGAAGCCCTTGCCGGGCCCGTGCCAGGGCCCGGTGGGGGAGCACGCCCAGTACGAGGTGACGGTCGTCAGCCCCTCGGCGCCCGCCGCCATCGTGAACAGCACATACGTGCCCCCGTCGCGGGCGACCGTGAAGGCACTGCCCACCCCCTTGCGCCCGCCGTCGCCCAGCACGGGCTTCATGAGCGAGGGAATGGTCCACCGCTCGCCGTCCCAGTACCGCCACGCGCCGGGATCCGCGAGCCGGCCCCGGGGCACGCGCGCGACGTACGCCTTCGACGCCGGCTGGGCGGCCGCCCGCGCGTCGTCGCCGCCGAAGACGTACGTCCAGTCGCCGTCGTCGGTCAGCGCGGTCGTGCCGAACAGCACCCGCTTCGCCGGGTCCTGGACCCGCCGCTGGTCGAGGACCTGCACGATGCCTTCGAGCCGCAGGTCGGGCAGGGAGAGCGTGGCCACCTCGGTGGCCGTCGGCACCCCGTAGATCCAGGGGTACGTGCCGGTCGTACGGGTCCACAGCACGACCCGCACGACCTGCTCGGACGAGCCGGGGGAGCGGGGCTCGACCCGGGCGGCCACCGGCCAGCGCCACTGGCCGGGGGCCGGGTCCGCGAACAGGGGCGCCGGCAGCGTCCGTTGGAGACGGCCGCCGTCCATGACCACGGCCGAGTTGCGCACCAGGGGCGCGGTGGTGTCCCGCCACGCGTAGGACTCGCCCGCCGGGTTGGGCGGGCGGTACACCTGGCCGAGATACGTGTCCGAGAACAGCCACAGCACCCGGCCGTCCGGCAGCCGCACCGAGTGCGTGCCGTCGCCGCCGGTCCAGTCGTCGGCCCGCGAGGCGTCGTCCCCGTACCGCGCGAACTCGCCCGTGAGGTCCCGGTCCGCGGCCCAGGACGTGACCGTACGGGCCTGGCAGGAGCCCTCCCGGTCCTCGTCCTCCGGGAGGGCGGTGAGCAGCACGGCGCCGAGGACCAGGGCCAGGAGCAGGCCGAGCCCGGTCCCCGTGCGCTGTCGTGCTCGTGCGTTGTCGGGCACGCCCGGGACGTTAGTGGCTGCCGCTCACCCGGTCCATGGGCAGCCACAGCACGGTGTCCCGGGTCACAGGCGCGTCGCTCGTGCGGACGCCGGTCAGTTCGGCGTCGCTCAGCGACCGGTCGTAGACCCGGACGTCGTCGATCGCGCCCGTGAAGTGCGCCCGGCTGTCCAGCTTCTGCCCGATGTGCACGCCGAACGGCGCGTTGCGGCTCACGGAACCCGGCACGTCCGCGGTGCTGACCGAGGCCCCGTCGATGAACAGCGTGAGCTGTCCACCGCCGCGGCGCAGCGCCAGATGGTGCCACTGGCCGTCGTTGTACGCGCCGGTCGTGCGCACGGACGCGGACCGCGGGGCGCTCGCGCCGTCCCGCACGGTGATCAGCCCCTGGAGGCGGCCGCTCGCGGGTTCGCCGCGCAGCCACACCTGCGGCTGGGTGCCGCCGACCCCGCCCATCCACAGCAGGGGCTGCTCACCGGTGGTGGCGGTGTAGCGGAACCAGAGGGACGCGGTGAAGTCCTTCGTCCCGAGCGGCAGTTCGTCCCGGTAGGGCAGGCGTACGGCGTCGTCGGTGCCGTCGAACTCAAGGGCGCCGCCGAACACACCGTCCGTCTCCCCGGCCCCGCCGAGGACCGTCGCGCGGGGTGCGCGCGGGGCACGGTCGACGGTGGTCGGGTCCGGGCCGCGGCGGGGCTGCAGCCAGTCCTCGGTGAACCGCGCGAACCGGATCTCGTCGCGCGCGTCTATCGCCCCGCCCTCGTACATCAGGCCGACCGTGCTGCCACCGATGCCCACCATGTCCGAGTAGCCGGACCAGTCCGTCGTGACGACCGTGCCGCGGTCCACACTGTCCCAGGTGCGCCCGCCGTCGTAGGAGGAGCGGACCATCATCGTGCGGCGGCGGTCAGGGTCACCGGGGCAGGCGAGCAGGATCCGGTTGCCAAGCCGCAGCGTGGAACCCTGCACCTGGGGCGTGTAGAGGTCGGGCAGCGCACGGAAGGGCGAGGTGAAGCTGTTGCCGCCGTCGCGGCTGAACGCCTGGGTGCGGTGCCCGAGATCGGTGCCGTCCTGCTCGCGGCCGCTGACGAGGATCGTCCCGTCGGCGCCCTCGGTCATCGTCATCTCGGACGGCTTCTGCCGGAACGTGCCGTCGTCCGCGATCGGCCACGAGTCCGTCGCCCCGATCCGCCAGTGGTCGCCGCCGTCGTCGCTGACGATGAGCGCGGCGTGGTTGGCGCTCACCCGACTGCCGTTCCAGGTCTCGGTGTTGACGCCGAAGACCAGCCGGCCCGCGTGCCTGCCCCGGGTCAGCTGGATGCCGTGGACGGGACCGGTCGCGTACCAGGAGTTCCAGTGGGCGGGCAGGATCTCGTCGCTGAGGTCGCGGGGTTCGGACCAGGTGCGGCCGTCGTCGTCGCTGTGCTGCATGTGCGGGGTGCGGTCGCACGGCACATCGCAGTTGCGGCCGTCCGTACGGCCCGTGTTGTAGGTCTCCGCCAGTACGACACGGCCGGTCTCGCGGTCCACGATCGGGGCGGGGTTGCCGTGCGTGTCGCCCGCGCCCTCGTTGACGACCTGCAGCGGGCCCCAGGTGCGGCCCCCGTCGGTGGAGCGCTTGAGCACGATGTCTATGTCGCCGGCGTCGCTGCAGTCGTTCACCCGGCCCTCGGCGAACGCGAGCAGTGTGCCCTTCGTGGTCTTCACGACGGCAGGGATGCGGTAGCAGGCGTAACCGGGATCCTGGGAGGCCTTGAAAAGCACCTGCTGCTCGAACCCGGTGGGCGCGGTGGCCGCGGTGGACGCCGGGCTGGCCGCGGTGGACCTCGCGGATTCGGCGGGCCCGTCGGCCGGTTGGGCGTGCGCGGTGCTCGGCAGCCCGAGCAGCGCGGTCGCGGTGAGAACCGCTGTCAGGGTGGAGCCGAGTCGTGCGCGAGCAGTGGATCTGAGACGTGCGCGAATGCTTGACGGCATGGTGCGACCTGCCCTTCATGCGTCTGGACATCTGGATACGTCTGGACATCTGGACATCCCACGTCCAACGTGCGCGCCACAGACGCTACTTGGGCTCTCAGGCACCCCACAAGAAGCGTGCACGGGTCGTGCCGGGGGAAGTTGGCGCACGGCGGACGAGGGCTCGGTGCCGCTTGGTGGTGTGCGCCTCCCCTCGGCGGTCGGGCGGTTCGCGTTCCGGCGGTCGGGCGGGTTCCGTCCCGTGCTCCTCGGAGCCCGCCCGGAGACTGTGGAACACCCGGTGCCGCGGGCGGGTGAGGACGCGGGCCGGGCTAGGTGAGTTCCCTCCGTCGGAGCAGTGGCGGCGGCACCGGGAGGAGCCCCGCGGGCGCGGGGGCGGGGGCGGCCCCGCCGCCTCGGCGGCAGACGAGCGCGTCCGGGTCGCCGGCGGGCGCCTGGAGGCTGTAGCCGTCCGGGCACGCGGGCCCGGGGTCGCCCTCTCGCCCTTGGGGCCGGGATCACCCTTCGGCCCCTGATAGCCCTGCGAGCCGTCGGAACCGGGCGGCCCGACGGGGCCCCCGCTCCGTCCGCGCCGTTCGCCCCGTTCAGGCCGTCGGCGCCCGCGGGACCCGGCTCGCCGGGCTCTCCCGACGGCCCTGCGGGGCCCGGGGAGCCCGACGGTCCGGGCGGCCCGGTCCCCCCCCCGCGAGGACCGCGGTCACCGCCGGGGCCGGGTGCCCCGCCCGCTCCGGTCGCGCCCCGGTCGCCCTTGGCGCCGGGCTCGCCGGGGGCGGCGGCCGGCACGCGCACCCGGTCGAGCAGGTCGTCGACGGCCTCGGACGGATCGGGTGCCGCCGGGGTGCCGCCACCGGCCTCGACCTGGGCACGCAGATCGCGTACGTCCTGCGCCAGCGTCGACACGGCCTCGCCGCGCCGGTCGGCCTCGGCGCGCAGCCCGTCGGCCCTGCGGTCACCGGCGTCGATCCGCGCCCACAGGCTGACCGCGATGCCGCAGAGCGCGATCAGCACGCACCTGACGCCGCGGGGCAGGCGGGAGTTTGACGACAGGGCCTACGGTCGCGCTCGGACTGGAGCTTCTCGGTCAGGCTGGAGTAGCCGTTCAGGGCGTTCTCGCCCCGCTTCCCCAAGTACGCCACGACGGCCGCGCCCAGCACGCCCGCGCAGGCAAGTAACGAGCCGAGCAGGGTGGTGCCGGCATCCAAGTAACTGCCTCCTACCTGGACGACGGGCCGTGTGTACGGGGCCCGTTCGAGGTTGTCCGGAGCAACGAGGCAAGTGCCTCCGGGGTACGCGCCCGCCCCGCCCGTACCTCCGGACGGGTGCTGACGGAGCGTCATTTCCGGCTGTACCACCGGTTGGCGGCGAAGGGGGCCAACCCGAGCAGTTCACGGGCCTGTTGATCCGGATTTCCAGTACGGACGGCTGATGCGGGCTAACGTTCCGTCATGAACGCACCGGACATGGAACCCCGCCTGGCCCTCGACCCCGCACACACCGCTCTCGTGCTGGTCGACCTGATGGACCGCATCGTCAGCCTGCCCCTGGAGCCACACAAGGGGACCGAAGTCCTCGCCGTCGCCGAGGAGTTGGCGTCCGCCTTCCGGCAGGTGGGCGCGCTCGTCGTACTCGTGCGCGTGGAGCGGCCCGGTGTCCACGAGCAGCCGCCCGGAAGTGGTCTGGTCGCGGGGCTCGCGGCGGAGGGCGACGTCGAGATCGTGAAGCGGAGCATCGGCGGCTTCCAGGGCACGGGGCTGCACGAGCGGCTCCGTGAACACGGTGTCTCCACGCTGGTGTTCGGCGGCATCGCCACCAACCTCGGCGTCGAGTCCACGGCCCGCGCCGCAGGTGACCTCGGCTACGACCTCGTCTTCGTCGAGAACGCCATGGCGGCCCTCACCGGCCCCGAACACGAGGCCTCGGTAAAGCTGGACTTCCCACGCCTGGGCACGGTCGTCACGGCTTCCGAGGTGCGGTTCGCCGGGGCGTGAGGGGGTGCAGTCCGGGCTGCTTGTCCGCGAGTGAGCCGAAGGGGCTGTACCGCCCCGGAGGCGAACCGGGCACTCAGAACAGCAGGCCCCCTCCCGGCGCAGGGGGCGCTCCCCGCCGGGTGGGGGCCCCGCCGCCGTGCAGCGGGGAGACCGGTCAGCCCTGGGCGGCCGCGGCCTGCAGAGCGATGCGGTGCTCGCCCGCGTACACGTTCATGGAGGTGCCCCGCAGGAAGCCGACCAGCGTGAGGTTCGACTCGGCGGCCAGGTCCACCGCCAGGGAGGACGGCGCCGAGACCGCCGCGAGGACCGGGATGCCCGCCATCACGGCCTTCTGGGCCAGCTCGAAGGACGCCCGGCCCGAGACCAGCAGGACAGTGCGGGAGAGCGGCAGCGAGCCGTTCTGGAGGGCGCGGCCGACCAGCTTGTCGACCGCGTTGTGCCGGCCCACGTCCTCCCGGATGTCGACGAGTTCGCCCTCCTCCGTGAACAGCGCCGCCGCGTGCAGACCCCCGGTCCGGTCGAACACGCGCTGCGCCGCGCGCAGCCGGTCGGGGAGGCTCGCGAGCAGTTCGGGTCCGAGCCGCACCGGGGGAGCCGTGTCGCCCGCCGTGTCGTCGATCGACCAGCGGGCGGTCGTACGGACCGCGTCCAGGCTCGCCTTGCCGCACAGGCCGCAGGACGAGGTCGTGTACACGTTGCGTTCGAGGGTGATGTCGGGGATGACGACGCCGGGCGCGGTCCGTACGTCGACGATGTTGTACGTGTTCGAGCCGTCCACCGTCGCACCGGCGCAGTACACGATGTTCTGCAACTCGTCGGCCGCGCCCAGCACCCCCTCGCTGACCAGGAAGCCCGCCGCGAGCGCGAAGTCGTCGCCCGGGGTGCGCATCGTGATCGCGAGGGGTTTGCCGTTGAGGCGGATCTCCAGTGGCTCCTCCGCGACGAGCGTGTCCGGGCGGGCGGAGACCACCCCGTCCCGGATGCGGATCACCTTGCGTCGTTCCGTGACTCGTCCCATGTCCTGATCAGTCCCGGTTCTGTACGTGCTGGTAGCCGAAGCGGCCCTTGATGCAGAGGTTGCCGTGGGTCACCGGGTTGTCGTGCGGCGAGGTGACCTTCACGATCTCATTGTCCTGCACGTGCAGGGTGAGATTGCAGCCCACTCCGCAGTAGGCGCACACCGTGGTCGTCTCGGTCTGCGCCGGCTCGTCCCACGTACCCGCCGCGCGCATGTCGAACTCCGACTTGAACGACAGCGCGCCCGTCGGGCACACCTCGATGCAGTTGCCGCAGTACACGCACGCCGAGTCGGTGAGCGGCGCGTCGTGCTCGACGGCGATCCGGGCGTCGAAGCCGCGCCCGGTGACCGAGATCGCGAAGGTGTTCTGCCACTGGTCGCCGCAGGCGTCCACGCACTTGTAGCAGAGGATGCACTTGTCGTAGTCGCGCACGTACAGGTCGTTGTCGACCTTCGGCTCCTCGTTGAGACGGGCCGCGTCCGGGCCGAACCGGTCGGGCTTCGCCTCGTACTCCTTGAGCCAGCCGGCGACCTCCGGTGTGGTCGACAGGTCGACCGAGGACGCGAGGAGTTCGAGGACGATCTTGCGGCTGTGGCGGGCGCGCTCGGTGTCCGTCTGGACCTGCATGCCCGCCTCCGCTTTGCGGGAGCACGCCGGGACGAGGGTGCGCGCGCCCTCGACCTCGACGACGCAGACGCGGCAGGCGTTCTTGGGGGTGAGCGTGTCGCCCTGGCAGAGGGTCGGGACGTCCTTGCCCACCGACCGGCAGGCGTCGAGGATCGTCGACCCCTCCGGGGCCCGCACGGGCTCACCGTCGATCGTGAACTCCAGCAGACGGCGGGGGATCCCCAGCGGTATCAAGGTCATTCGTACGCCCCCAGGCGGTCGATGGCGGATTCCACGGCGTTCCACGCGGTCTGCCCGAGACCGCAGATCGAGGCGTCCTTCATGGCACGGCCCACCTCGCGCAGCAGGGCGATGTCGGGTGCCGCGTCCGCGCCCGTCCGCCCGACGATGCGGTGCAGTGCCTCCTCCTGGCGCACGGTCCCGACCCGGCACGGCACGCACTGTCCGCAGGACTCGTCGCGGAAGAACTCGGCGATCCGCAGCAGCAGGCGGGGCAGCGGCACGGTGTCGTCGAAGGCCAGCACGACCCCGGAGCCGAGCGTGGTGCCCGCCTCCCGCGTGCCCTCGAAGGTGAGCGGGATGTCCAGCTCGTCGGGCCGTACGAAGCCACCGGCCGCGCCGCCCAGCAGTACCGCGCGCAAACGTTTACGTACGCCCGCGAGGTCCAGCAGCTCGCCGAGCGTCGCACCGAACGGCAGCTCGTAGATGCCGGGCCGGTCCACGCTGCCCGACACGCAGAACAGCTTCGGTCCGGTGGACTTGCCGGTGCCGATCGCGGCGTACGCCTGCGCCCCCATCGTGAGGATGGGCAGCACGTTGACCAGCGTCTCGACGTTGTTCTCCGCAGTGGGTTTGCCGAACAAACCCTTCTCTACGGGGAAGGGCGGTTTCGACCGCGGTTCTCCCCTGTACCCCTCTATGGAGTTGAAGAGGGCGGTCTCCTCGCCGCAGATGTACGCGCCCGCGCCGCGCCGGATCTCGATGTCGAAGGCGTACCCCTGGCCGAGGACGTCGTCGCCGAGCAGCCCACGCGCGCGGGCCTGCCCGATGGCATGCTCCATGCGTTCCAGGGCCCGCGGGTACTCGCCGCGCAGATACAGATAGCCCTTGTGCGCCCCGACCGCGTAGCCCGCGATCGTCATCGCCTCCACGAGGGAGTACGGGTCGCCCTCCATGACCACGCGGTCCTTGAAGGTGCCCGGCTCGGACTCGTCGGCGTTGCAGACGAGGTAGTGCGGATGGTCGGGCTGGGACGCCGTGGCCTGCCATTTGCGGCCGGTGGGGAAGGCGGCGCCACCGCGCCCGACCAGGCCCGCGTCGGTGACCTCGCGGATGACCCCGGCGGGGCCGATCGCGAAGGCCTGCCGCAGGGCCGTGTAGCCGCCGTGCGCCCGGTAGTCGTCCAGCGAGGCCGGGTCGACCAGGCCCACGCGGCTCAGCAGCACGAGCTCTTCACGGCCCGCCCGGCCCGCCTGCGGTACCGCCAGGGCCGCCGGCGGCTCCTCTGGCGCCGAGTCGGGTGAGCTCGCCGCGAGCACGGCCCGCTCGACGGTCGCGGGCGCCGACACGGCCGTACGTACCGGATCCCCGGCTTTGATCGCCAGCGCGGCCGGAGCCCGCTCGCACAGGCCCAGGCAGGGGCTGCGCTCGACGCTCACGCCGCTGCCGAGGCCGAGCCGGGCCTCGACGCCCGCGCACAGCTCCGATGCCCCGGCCGCCGCGCACGCGAGGTCCGTGCAGACGTGCAGGACCGTCGCGGGCCGCGGTTTCACCGAGAACATCGCGTAGAAGGTGGCGACCCCGTACGCCTCCGCCGGTGGCACGGTCAGCCGTCGGCAGAGGTAGTCGAGGGCGCCCTCGCTGATCCAGCCGATCCGGTCGTTGACGGCGTGCAGCCCCGGCAACAGCAGGTCACGGCGTTCCCGGGCCTCACGCCCGCCGCGTGCCCACCTGAGGTCGGCGTCGCTGCGGTCGGCGCCCTCCCACGAAGACTCCGGAGGACCGAGCAGTGCGTCGATGGCCGCCCGCTCCTCGTCCGTCGGCTTGCTGTCACCGAAGTGCAGGTCCACCACACATCACCTCACTTGAATCGCAACCGGCAGCTTGTCGATCCGGATCGCCGACGCCTTGAACTCCGCCGTCCCCGCGATCGGGCAATTGGCCTCGATCGTCAGCTGGTTGGTGTCCACCTCGTCGGGAAAGTGCATGGTCATGAACGCGAGCCCGGGCCGCAGCGCGGTGTCGACCCACACCGGCGCCACCACCGCCCCGCGCCGCGAGGAGATCTGGACCTCCTCGCCGACCACCACGCCGTAGCGCTCCGCGTCCTCCGGGCACAGCTCGACGTACTCACCGCGCCGCAGCGGCGAGGCGAAACCGCCGCTCTGCACCCCGGTGTTGTACGAGTCGAGCCGTCGCCCGGTGGTCAGGCGGATCGGGTACTCCTCGTCCGTCAGGTCGACCGGCGGGTCGTGCTGGACCAGCCCGAAGGGCGCGAGCCGGCCGCGCTCGGCCGGGTCGGACGCCCACAACCGCCCGTGCAGATAGGTCGGTTCGAGCCGGTCCGTCTCCGGGCACGGCCACTGGATGCCCTGGTGCTCCTCCAGCCGCTCGTACGTCATCCCGAAGTGGTCCGGGGACACCGACCGCAGCTCGTTCCACACGGCCTCGGAGTCCGCGTACTTCCATTCGTGGCCCATTCGGGAGGCGAGGTCGCAGAGGATGTCGATGTCCTCGCGGGCCTCCCCGGGCGGGATCACCGCCCGGCGCACCCGCTGAACCCGCCGCTCGCTGTTGGTGGTCGTGCCCTCGGTCTCGGCCCAGCCGGCCGTCGCGGGCAGGACGACGTCCGCGAGCTCGGCGGTCTTCGTCAGGAAGATGTCCTGGACGACGAGGAAGTCGAGGGCACGCATACGGCGTACCGCCTGCTCGCTGTCGGCCTCCGACTGCGCCGGGTTCTCGCCGATGCAGTAGACGGCCTTGAGCGTGCCCTCCTCCATGGCCTCGAACATCTCGGTGAGGTTCATCCCGTAGTGGGGCTGGATGACGGTGTCCCAGGCTGACTCGAACTTCAGCCGGGTGTCCGGGTCGAGGATGTCCTGGAAGCCGGGCAGCCGGTTCGGGATGGCGCCCATGTCGCCGCCGCCCTGCACGTTGTTCTGCCCGCGCAGGGGCTGCAAACCCGAGCCGAACCGCCCCACATGGCCCGTCAGGAGCGACAGGTTGATGAGCGCGCGGACGTTGTCCGTGCCGTTGTGGTGCTCGGTGATGCCGAGCGTCCAGCACAGCTGGGCCCGCTCGGCGCGGGCGTAGGCGTGCGCCAACTCCCGTATCGCGGCGGCCGGTACACCCGTCACCTTCTCGGCGAGGGACAAGGTCCAGGGCTCGACGAGTTGCTTGTACTCCTCGAAGCCGGTGGTCGCCCGCTCGATGAACGCGTCGTTGGCCAGCCCCGCCCGGATGATCTCGCGGCCGATTGCGTGCGCCATCGGGATGTCCGTGCCGACGTTCAGCCCGAGCCAGCTCTCCGCCCACTCGGCCGTGGACGTGCGGCGCGGGTCGACCGCGTACATCCGGGCGCCGTTCCTGATCCCCTTCAGGACGTGATGGAAGAAGATCGGGTGCGCGAACCGGGCGTTGGAACCCCACATCACGATGAGGTCGCTGTGCTCGACCTCGGCGTACGAGGAGGTGCCGCCGCCCGAGCCGAAGGCGGCCGACAGGCCCGCCACGCTGGGCGCGTGGCAGGTCCGGTTGCAGGAGTCGACGTTGTTGGTGCCCATGACCACGCGGGCGAACTTCTGCGCCACGTAGTTCATCTCGTTGGTCGCGCGGGCGCAGGAGAACAGGCCGAACGCGTCGCGTGCCGCGCCGAGTCCCCGGGCGGCGCGGTCCAGGGCCTCGTCCCAACTCGCCCTGCGGAAGGGCTCGTCGCGCGAGTCGCGGACCAGCGGATACTCAAGTCGGGTGTACGTCTTGGGAGTTCGGTCGCGCTTCCTCATGCGGTGGTCCTCACGGTCCTCATGCGGGTGCTCATGGCGGTCCTCATGCGGCTGTCCTCAGTGCGAGCAGGTCCGAGATGGCGTGGACGGTGCGGAGCGTGGGCACCGGGACGTCGGTGATCTCCGCGAGTTCGACGACCGCGGCGAGCAGGACGTCGAGTTCGAGCGGTTTGCCGCGCTCCAGGTCCTGGAGCGTCGAGGTGCGGTGGTCGCCGACGCGCTCCGCGCCGGCCAGCCGCCGTTCGATGGAGACGCCCACCTCGCAGCCGAGTGCCTCGGCCACCGCGAGCGTCTCGGTCATCATGATCTCGATGACCCGGCGCGTACCGCCGTGCAGGCACATCTGCCGCATGGTCGCGCGGGCCAGGGCGCTGATGGGGTTGAAGGAGATGTTGCCGAGCAGCTTGAGCCAGATGTCGTTGCGCAGGTCCGGCTCGACGGGGCACTTGAGTCCGCCCGCGATCATGGCCTCGCTGAACGCCGTACAGCGCACCGAGACCGAGCGGTCGGGCTCCCCGACGGAGAACCGCGTGCCTTCCAGATGGCGGACGACTCCCGGTCCTTCCAGCTCGGTCGCCGCGTAGACGACACAGCCGATTGCCCGTTCGGGTGCGATCACCGCACTGACCGCGCCGCCCGGGTCCACGCTTTCCACACGGTGGCCGTCGTGCGGGCCGCCGTGCCGGTGGAAGTACCACCAGGGGATGCCGTTCTGAGCGGCGATCACCGCTGTCGTGTCATTCAGGAGAGGCTCGATGAGCGGCCCGCACGCCGCGTACGAGTTGGCCTTGAGGCCCAGGAAGACGAAGTCGACCGGGCCGACCTCGGCCGGGTCGTCGGTGGCGTGCGTCCGCGCGGTGAAGTCGCCGCGCGGGCTGAGCACTCGCACTCCGTGCTGCCTCATGGCCGCGAGATGCGGTCCACGGGCGATGAGGTGCACATCGGCACCCGCGCGATGCAGCGCGGCACCGACGTAGGCGCCGATAGCACCGGCGCCGAGAACTGCCACTTTCACTTGGGGGCTCCGTTCGGTCGAGGGTACCGAGGAGACGCTGAACAGCGTTGAACCATGTCGACTGAATATTGTCTACAGTATGGGAGTTGGGGCAGCAAGGGTTCGCGCAGCACCTGCGACACGCTTCGGGGATCCACCGAGTGTCGCCGGACACAGCTCAGGAGTTCGCTGAGCGTCGCGCCCCGAACACCCTTGGTGGAGCAGTCGAGTTCGACCGGGCGCGGTCGAGCCTGGCTTCCGAATGCCGTTCGTCGGACCGAACCGACCGTTCGTCGCGCCCTGGATACCGTTCACCGCATATGGCATACGCGTTCGTGTGGCCGTCTTCCCAACCGGCCGACCGGTTCCTATCGTCCGGGATCATGAGTCCCCCTGTAGCCCCACCGGGCTGGAGCCGCTGGCTGGTCCCGCCCGCGGCCCTGTCGGTCCACCTCTCCATCGGACAGGCCTACGCCTGGTCCGTGTTCAAGCCGTCCCTGGAGTCCGCGCTCGACCTCAGCGGCACCCAGAGCGCCCTGCCCTTCCAGCTCGGCATCGTGATGCTCGGCCTGTCCGCCGCGTTCGGCGGCACACTCGTCGAGCGCAACGGGCCGCGCTGGGCGATGACGGTCGCCCTGATCTGCTTCTCGTCGGGCTTCCTGCTCTCCGCGCTCGGCGCCGCCACCGAGCAGTACTGGCTGATCGTCTTCGGCTACGGCTTCGTCGGCGGCATCGGCCTGGGCATCGGCTACATCTCGCCCGTCTCCACGCTCATCAAGTGGTTCCCGGACAGGCCCGGCATGGCCACCGGCATCGCCATCATGGGCTTCGGCGGCGGCGCGCTCATCGCCTCGCCGTGGTCCGCGCAGATGCTGGAGTCCTTCGGCTCCGACAGCTCCGGCATCGCCCAGGCATTCCTCGTGCACGGACTGACGTACGCCGTCTTCATGTCCCTCGGCGTGTTCCTGGTCCGCGTGCCGCGCCCCACGAAGACCGCGGCCGACGGCCGTCCGGCGCCACTCGAAGGCGTACAGGTCTCCGCGAACAGCGCCATCCGAACCCCGCAGTTCTGGTGTCTGTGGGTGGTGCTCTGTATGAACGTGACCGCGGGCATCGGCATCCTGGAGAAGGCCGCCCCGATGATCACGGACTTCTTCTCGGACACCTCCACACCCGTCTCGGTGTCGGCGGCGGCCGGGTTCGTCGCGCTCCTCTCGGCGGCGAACATGGCGGGCCGTATCGGCTGGTCGTCGACGTCCGACCTGATCGGACGCAAGAACATCTACCGCGTCTACCTGGGCGTCGGCGCGTTGATGTACGCCCTCATCGCCTGGGTCGGGGACTCCTCGAAGCCGCTGTTCATCTGCTGCGCCCTGGTGATCCTCTCCTTCTACGGAGGCGGCTTCGCGACCATCCCCGCCTACCTGAAGGACCTCTTCGGGACCTACCAGGTCGGCGCGATCCACGGGCGGCTGCTCACCGCCTGGTCGACCGCCGGAGTCCTCGGACCGCTGATCGTGAACTGGATCGCGGACCGGCAGGAGGAGGCCGGCAAATCCGGAGCGTCCCTCTACGGAATGTCACTGATCATCATGATCGGGCTGCTCGTGATCGGCTTCGTCGCCAACGAACTCGTGCGCCCGGTCAACGCCCGCCATCACATCCCCGCCCAGAGGGAGGCATCCGATGTCACCGAGCGACAGCAGTCCGCCTGAGGCCGGTCCCGACCGCCGCCCACTGATCGCCTTCGCCTGGCTCTGGGTGGGGGCGCCGCTGGCCTATGGCCTGTATGAGCTGGTACAGAAGGCCACCCAACTGTTCACAGGGTAGGTGTTCGGGTGTCCGAGGGCCTGACAGAAGCTGACAAGGGTGGCACACCAATCCTGTGGCATCACGTGCCCTCGTACCCGTGAGTACCTGATCAGACTGGTGAGTCCCGTTACCCAGGCAACAAAGGGGACCGCCCATGAACGGCTCACGCATCGCCGCTGTCGGCCACTACCAGCCCGCCAGGATCCTCACCAACGAGGACCTGGCGGACCTGGTCGACACCAGCGACGAGTGGATCACGAGCCGGGTGGGCATCCGTACGCGGCACATCGCCGGCCCCGACGAACCGGTCGACGAGCTGGCCGCGCACGCGGCGGCCAAGGCCCTGGCGGCCGCCGGCCTCGCCCCCGACGACATCGACTTCGTCCTGGTGGCCACCTCCACAGCCGTCGACAAGTCGCCGAACATGGCCGCCCGGGTCGCCGCCCGCCTCGGTATCCCGTCGCCCGCAGCCATGGACGTCAACGTCGTCTGCGCGGGCTTCACGCACGCCCTGGCCACCGCCGACCACGCCGTCCGCGCGGGTGCCGCGACCCGGGTGCTGGTCATCGGCGCCGACAAGATGTCCGACGTGGCCGACTGGACGGACCGTACGACCTGTGTGCTTGTCGGGGACGGGGCGGGCGCCGCGGTCGTCGAGGCCGCCGAGGAGCCCGCCATCGGGCCCGTGCTGTGGGGCTCGGTGCCAGAGATGGGGCACGCGGTCCGCATCGAGGGCACCCCGTCGCGGTTCGCGCAGGAGGGCCAGAGCGTCTACCGCTGGGCGACCACCAAGCTCCCGTCCCTCGCGCGCGCGGCCTGCGAGCGCGCGGGTCTGACCCCCGAGGACCTCGCCGCGGTCGTGCTGCACCAGGCCAACCTGCGGATCATCGAGCCCCTCGCCGCGAAGATCGGCGCCGTGAACGCCGTCGTCGCGCGCGATGTCACCGAGTCGGGCAACACCTCCGCCGCCAGCATCCCGATCGCCCTCTCCAAGCTCGTCGAACGCGGTGAGATCTCCACCGGCGACCCGGTCCTGCTCTTCGGCTTCGGCGGCAACCTCTCCTACGCGGGACAGGTCATCCGCTGCCCGTGACGTGCGGGTATTCCGGCGAGCGAGCCCTTCCAAAGGGTCGTGTGACGAGGCCAACTCCCCTCCGGCCTGGCCATTGTGCGCCGTAGACTGTAGACGAAAGACAATTGATACTGGCTCTGAGGCTGCCGTGCTGCCGGCGCGCACGCCGCCACTGCCCAGGAGGGGGACCGCGATGTTGTCGACCGGACTGCCGCAGGGGTCGGTGCCCAAGCTCGAACGGCCGGGACCACTCCGGGACCGTGTCTACGAAGCGCTGCTCGAACTGATCACGACCCGTGCCCTGCAGCCCGGCCAGCATCTGGTCGAGAGCGAGTTGGCGGGGCACCTCGGGGTCTCCCGGCAGCCCGTGCGCGAGGCGCTGCAGCGGCTGAACACCGAGGGCTGGGTCGATCTGCGGCCCGCCCAGGGCGCCTTCGTACACGAACCGACAGAGGCCGAGGCGGACCAACTCCTCACGGTGCGCACGCTGTTGGAGGCCGAGGCCGCCCGGCTGGCGGCGGCCAACACGGGCACGGCCGGAATCGCCGCCCTTGAGGAGCTGTGCGCCCAGGGCGAGGAGGCGGTCGGCGCCGACGACGTGGACGGGGCGGTCGCGATGAACGCCCGTTTCCACGCGAAGGTCATGGAGCTCGCGGGCAACACGGTCCTCGCCGAACTGGCCGCCCAGGTCGACCGGCGGGTCCGCTGGTACTACACACCCGTCGCCAGGCAGCGCGGCCACCAGTCCTGGATCGAGCACCGCGACCTGATCGCCGCGATCGCCGCCCGCGACGAGCAGCGGGCGACCGAGGTCATGCGCGCCCACACGGAGCACACCCGCCGGACTTACCACGCCCGCCCTCGCGACTGAGTGCCCGCTGGAGGTGAGCTTGCGCAGCCGCGGGTCCGTTGTGGCTGGGCGCGCAGTTACCCGCGCCCCTTACGGGGGCCGCTCGTGTTCGCCCGAGTCGGAGGTAGGGGCTGTCAGAACGCGTTCGCGTGTTCCGTCGCCCACTGGCGGAACGTGCGCGGCGGTCGTCCCGTGACCTCCTCGACCGTGGGCAGGACCTGGGACTCGTCCAGGATCCCGTCGGCGAAGAAGCGCAGGAACGCCTCGGCGTACGGGGCCGGGAAGGCGGCCCCCAGCGCCTCGCGGGCCTCCTCGTCGGTGAGCCCGACGGTACGCAGCTCGCGGCCGAGCACCTCGCCGAGGACGGCGATCTTGTCGGCGGGCAGCAGTGACTGAGGGCCCGTCAGGGTGTAGGCGTGGCCCGCGTGTTCGGGCGAGAGGAGGGCCCGGGCGGCGACCTGGGCTATGTCGTACGGATCGATGTCCGCCGTACGGACACCGGGGAACGGCACCCGCACCTCGTCGCCCTTGCGTATCTGGTCCGCGAGCGACACCGCGTTCGACATGAAGCTCACTGGCCGCAGTAAGGTCCAGGCGAGCCCGGACTCGCGCACCCCGTCCTCCGCCGCCCGCAGATAGCGGGTGACCGCGTTGCCGTCGTCGACCGCCGCCGACTTGCCGGAGAGCATCACGACCCGCTCGACACCGGCCGCCCGCGCGTCGGCGAGGACGGCCCGCTGCCCCTCGTACCCGGGCATCAGGAACAGGGCCCGCACCCCGTCGAGTGCCTCCCGTACGGTCTCCGGGCGGTTCAGATCGCCGGCCACGCCCTCGGCACCCTGCGGCAGCCCGGCCCCCTCGCCCGATCGGCTCATCGCGCGCACCGGCTCGCCCGCGGCGGCCACCGCGCGCACCACACCGGCGCCGACGTTCCCCGTGGCACCCGTCACCAGGATCATCAGTTCCCCCCTCTCCCGCCCGGGCCACGGCAGCCCGGAGCACAGGGTGCCCATCCTGCTGTGTCCTTCCGTGCGGGGCCACCGCCCCAACTCGCTTTGTCCTCTGAGTGGAAGAAGTCGTCAGCAATTCGTGCTCAACTTCTTCCCAGCCTGGGCAGCCGCTGCTACGTTCCACTCGAAAGCCAACGACGGCGGTGCCGATGAGGCGGGGAGGGGCTCGTGAGACGCATGACGGCGCGACCCGGAAACGCCCACCAGGCGCGGCTGCTCAGGCTGTTGCGTGACGGGGGTCCCAACTCACGGGCCCAGCTGGGCGATCAGGTGGACCTCTCGCGGTCCAAACTGGCCGTCGAGGTCGAACGGCTGCTGGAAACGGGCCTCGCCGTGGCCGACGGACTCGCCGCCTCGCGCGGTGGCCGCCGTTCCCACAACATCCGGCTCGCTCCCGCGCTGCGCTTCCTCGGGGTCGACATCGGCGCCACCTCGGTCGATGTCGCCGTCACCAACGCGGAGTTGGAGGTGCTGGGGCACATCAACCAGCCCATGGACGTACGCGAGGGCCCGGTCGCGGTCTTCGAGCAGGTCCTGTCCATGGCGGCGAAGTTGAAGGCCTCGGGGCTCGCGGAGGGGTTCGACGGCGCCGGCATCGGCGTACCCGGCCCGGTCCGTTTCCCCGAGGGTGTCCCGGTCGCCCCGCCGATCATGCCGGGCTGGGACGGGTTCCCGGTCCGCGAGGCACTGAGTCAGGACCTCGGCTGCCCCGTCATGGTCGACAACGACGTGAACCTGATGGCGATGGGGGAGCAGCACGCGGGCGTGGCCCGTTCCGTGGGCGACTTCCTCTGCGTCAAGATCGGTACCGGTATCGGCTGCGGGATCGTCGTCGGCGGTGAGGTCTACCGCGGTACGACGGGCAGCGCGGGCGACATCGGCCACATCCAGGCCGTGCCGGACGGCCGCCCGTGCGCGTGCGGCAACCGGGGCTGCCTGGAGGCCCATTTCAGCGGCGCCGCGCTCGCCCGCGACGCCACGGAGGCCGCCCAGCAGGGGCTTTCCCAGGAACTGGCGGCACGACTGGAGGCGGCGGGCGCCCTGAGCGCCGTCGACGTCGCCGCCGCGGCCGCCGCGGGTGACGCCACCGCGCTCGATCTGATCCGCGAGGGCGGCAACCGCACCGGCCAGGTCATCGCCGGACTCGTCAGCTTCTTCAATCCGGGCCTGGTGGTGATCGGCGGCGGTGTGACCGGACTCGGCCACACCCTGCTCGCCGCGATCCGCACCCAGGTCTACCGCCAGTCGCTGCCTCTGGCGACCGGCAACCTCCCGATCGTTCTGGGGGAGTTGGGCCCCACCGCCGGAGTCATCGGCGCGGCCCGGCTCATCAGCGACCACCTCTTCTCACCCGCGTAACGCCTGCTTCCAGAGCCGCAAGAGCGCAACCACGCCTTCACGAGCCGCAAGAGCGCCATTTCCGCACGAGCCGCAAGAGCGCCACTTCTCCACGAGCCGCAAGAGCAGCACCTCTTCCCGAGGTGCTACCGCACCACACCTCACCACACACCCTGCTTCGCCCTGCCTCACTCCGCCCTGCCCTGAGACCGGCCCGCACGCCGAGGGGAACCGTCATGGCTCCAGAACCACCCCTGCTCACCATGTCCGGAATCACCAAGTCGTTCCCCGGTGTCCGGGCCCTCGACGGCGTCGACCTGGACGTCCAGACCGGCGAAGTGCACTGCCTGCTCGGCCAGAACGGCGCGGGGAAGTCCACTCTCATCAAGGTCCTCGCAGGTGCCCACCAGCCTGACGACGGCGTGATCACCTGGCGCGGCGAACACGTCACCCTGCGCTCGCCCATCGCCGCCATGCGCCTCGGTATCGCCACCATCTACCAGGAACTCGACCTGGTGGAGCACCTGTCGGTGGCCGAGAACGTCTACCTCGGCCATGAACCGACGACCGCCGGATTCGTCGTGCGCGGCAAGGACGCCAAGGCCTCAACCGGTGCTCTCCTCAAGCGACTTGGGCACTCGGAGATAGATCCGGCGCGGCTCGTCGGTGACCTGTCCGCGGCCCAGCAGCAGATCGTCTCCATGGCACGGGCGCTCTCCCACGACGTACGGCTCATCGTCATGGACGAACCGTCCGCGGCCCTGGACCCCGACGAGGTCGACAACCTCTTCCGCATCGTCGGCGACCTGACCGCGGAAGGGGTCGCCGTCGTCTACATCTCGCACCGGCTGGAGGAGATCCGCCGCATCGGCGACCGGGTCACGGTCCTGAAGGACGGCCGGGCGGTGGCGGGCGGACTGCCCGCGAAGTCGACGCCGACCCGCGAGGTCGTCGCGCTGATGACCGGGCGGAACGTCGAGTACGTCTTCCCGGAGCGGCCCACGCACCAGGCGCTTCCCGATCCGGTGCTTGAGGTCCAAGGCCTCGCCCGGGACGGTGAGTTCGCCTCGCTCGACCTCACCCTGCGCCCCGGCGAGATCGTCGGCCTCGCGGGACTCGTCGGCTCCGGCCGCTCCGAGATCCTGGAGACCATCTACGGCGCCCGCAAACCGAGCACCGGCCAAGTCCTCGTCGACGGCAAGCGGTTGAAGCCCGGCAGCGTCCGCGCCGCCGTCCGCGCCGGACTCGGACTCGCCCCCGAGGAACGCAAGGCACAGGCCCTGCTGATGCTGGAGTCCGTCACGCGGAACGTTTCGGTGTCCTCCATGTCCCGCTTCTCGTACGGGGGTTGGCTCGACCGGAGCGCCGAGCGGAACGCGGCGCAGAAGGCGACCCGCGAGCTTTCACTGCGCCCCGACAACCCGTCCGCCCCTGTGCGCACCCTCTCCGGCGGCAACCAGCAGAAGGCCGTCCTCGCCCGCTGGCTGCTGCGCGGCTGCCGGGTGCTGCTGCTCGACGAACCGACCCGCGGCGTCGACGTCGGCGCCCGCGCCGAGCTGTACGCCGTCATCCGCCGCCTCGCCGACGAAGGCCTGGCCGTGCTCATGGTCTCCAGCGAAGTACCCGAGGTCCTCGGCCTCGCCGACCGCGTCCTGGTGCTCCGCGAGGGCCGGGTCGTGCACACGGCGCCCGCCCGGGAGCTCGACGAACACCGCGTACTCGACCTCGTCATGGAAGGAAGCCCGGCGTCATGACGCAGCCCGTGTCCCCGCCCCGGGACGACACCCCGAAGCTGTCACCACAGGTGGACCCCAGTCCGTGGCGGGCGGTCGTGGCCCGTGCCGACGTCCGCACGCTCTCGCTGCTCGGTGTGCTCGCCGCACTGATCCTCATCGGAGGCATCACCAAGCCCGACGAGTTCCTCGACACCCGCAACCTCCAACTCGTCCTCACCCAGGCCTCGGTGATCGGTGTCGTCACGGTCGGCATGACCTTCGTCATCATCTCCGGCGGCATCGACCTGTCCGTCGGCGCGATCGTCGCGCTCGCCTCGGTGTGGGCGACGACCGTCGCCACCCAGGACTACGGCTTCGTCGGCATCTTCTTCACGGCGGTGATGGTCGGCGTCGGCTGCGGCCTCGTCAACGGGGTGCTGATCGCGTACGGCACCATGGTGCCGTTCATCGCGACACTGGCCATGCTCGCCTCGGCCCGCGGTCTCGCCCTCCAGATAACCGACGGCAACACCCAGGTCGTCACCGTCGACGGCATCCTCGACCTCGGCGAGCGCGACTCCTACGTCCTGGGCGTCCCGCCGCTCGTCATGGTGTTCGCGGTCGTGACGATCATCGGCTGGCTCGTACTCAACCGCACCACCTTCGGCCGGCGCACGGTCGCCGTCGGCGGCAACGCGGAGGCGGCCCGGCTCGCCGGTATCGACGTACGCCGCCAGCGCCTCTACCTCTACCTGCTGTCCGGACTGTGCTGCGGCATCGCGGCCTTCCTGCTGATCATCCTGTCCGGCTCGGGCCAGAACACCAACGGCAACCTCTACGAACTCGACGCCATCGCCGCCGCGATCATCGGCGGCACCCTGCTCACCGGGGGACGCGGCACCATCGTCGGCTCGGTGCTCGGAGTCCTGATCTTCACCACGATCACCAACATTTTCGCCCTGAACAACCTGCAGAGCGACGTCCAGCAGATCGCCAAGGGCGCGATCATCGTCGCCGCCGTGCTCGTCCAGCGCCGTACCGCCAGCACGACCTGAGGAAAGGGTTCACCGCCATGCCAGAGATCACGAGCCGCAGAGGACTGCTCTTCGGCACCGCCGCCGTCTCGGCCGGTGTCCTCCTCGCCGGTTGCACCAGCAACGAATCCGACGACGAGCCGGCCTCCAACGACCAGCCCGCCGCCGACGACAAGCCCGGCAAGCAGGTCACCATCGGCTTCGCCGGCCCGCAGGCCGACCACGGCTGGCTCAACGCGATCAACGACAACGCCAAGAGCCGCGCCAAGAAGTACAAGGACGTGACGCTGGAGATCACCGAGGGCTCCAACGACACCGCCCAGCAGATCGGCCAGATCGAGACGCTGATCAACAAGAAGGTCGACGTCCTGGTGGTGCTGCCCGCCGACGGCAAGGCGCTCACCCAGGTCGGCCTCCAGGCCATGCGCGCGGGCATCCCGGTCGTCAACCTCGACCGGATCTTCAACTCCCCGCAGGCGTACCGCTGCTGGATAGGCGGCGACAACTACGGCATGGGCCTCAACGCCGGCCACTACATAGGCGAGAAGCTCAAGGACAAGAAGGGCGCGCGGGTCATCGAACTCGCGGGACTCGACAACCTGGAACTGACGAAGCAGCGCACGCAGGGCTTCGACGCGGCCCTCAAGAACTACCCGAACATCAAGAAGGTCGCCCGCCAGGCCGCCGAGTTCACCGTCGAGTCGGGACAGGCCAAGATGTCCCAGCTCCTGCAGGCCCAGTCGAACTTCGACGCCCTGTGGAACCACGACGACGACCAGGGAGTCGGCGCCCTGCGCGCCATCGAGCAGGCCGGACGCGACGACTTCCTGATGGTCGGCGGCGCGGGCGCCCTGTCCGCCATGCAGGCCATCGAGTCGGACAACAGCGTCCTCAAGGCCACCGTCCTCTACCCGCCCACCATGGCCGCGTCCGCGATCGACCTCGCCCGCGCCCTCGGCCAGAGCAAGGGCATCGGCGGCCTCGCCGAGTTCGAGATCCCGGCGTCCCTGACGCTCTACTCGGCGGTCGTCGACAAGGACAACGTCAAGCAGTACCTGCCCACGGGCTTCAAGTAGGCCGCGCCCCAGTAGGGGCGCCCCGTCAGGGGCGCGGGACTGTGACGACGTGCGGCTCCGCCGCGTGGGCGCGAGCAGCCACAACGGACCCGCAGTCTTCACACCGCGCCAGGCGGAGCGCCCCCGCGCAACACCCCCCACCGCGCCACGACGAAGAGGAGGACCTCCGCATGGGACAGCCGCAGCAGCCCGACGAGGCACAGGCCGGGGCAGCGGCCGGAAGGCCGCCCCTGGGCGTGGGCATGGTCGGATACGCGTTCATGGGCGCCGCCCACTCACAGGGCTGGCGCACCGTGGGCCGTGTCTTCGACCTGCCACGCCGACCGGTCCTCGCCGCCGTCTGCGGCCGTGACGCGGGAGCCGTACGAGCGGCGGCCGACCGGCTCGGCTGGGCGGCCGCCGAGACCGACTGGCGGGCACTGATCTCCCGCGACGACGTCGACGTGGTCGACATCTGCACCCCCGGCGACAGCCACGCCGAGATCGCCGTCGCCGCGCTCGCGGCCGGCAAGCACGTGCTGTGCGAGAAGCCCCTCGCCAACACGGTCGAGGAGGCGGAGGCGATGGCCGAGGCCGCCCGGGCCGCCGCCGAGCGCGGCCAGGTGGCGATGGTCGGCTTCAACTACCGCCGGGTGCCCGCAACTTCGCTCGCCCGGCAGATGGTCGCCGAGGGGCGCCTCGGCACCCTGCGGCACGTACGGGTGACATACCTTCAGGACTGGCTGGTGGACCGGGAGTTCCCGCTCACCTGGCGGCTGCGCAAGGAGACGGCGGGCTCGGGAGCGCTCGGCGACCTCGGGGCGCACATCGTCGACCTCGCCCAGTACCTGGCGGGCGAGCCGGTCGTGGGAGTGTCCGCGCTCACCGAGACCTTCGTACGCGAGCGGCCGCTGCTGTCCGGATCCTCCAGCGGCCTCTCGGCGGCCGGAGGCAGCGAACTCGGAGCCGTCACGGTCGACGACGCCGCCCTGTTCACCGGGCGGTTCGCCTCGGGCGCTCTCGCGTCCTTCGAGGCCACCAGGTTCGCCACCGGCCGCAAGAACTCCCTGCGCATCGAACTCAACGGCGACAACGGCTCGTTGGCCTTCGACCTGGAACGCCTCAACGAACTCTCGTACCACGACGCGACCGAGCCCGGTACCCACGCCGGCTTCCGCCGCATCCTCGTCACCGAACCCGACCACCCCTACCTGGAGGCCTGGTGGCCGCCGGGCCACGGCCTCGGTTACGAGCACACCTTCACCCACCAGGCCCGCGACCTCGTGCACGCGATCGCGGACGGCGGGCAGCCGCTGCCCTCCTTCGCCGACGGGCTGCAGGTGCAGCGTGTGCTCGCGGCGGTCGAGGAGAGCGCCGAGAAGAACTCCGTCTACACCCCCATCGCGAGCTGAGGAAGGCCAGTCCATGCCGCGCAACTTCACGCTGTTCACCGGCCAGTGGGCCGACCTGCCGCTCGAAGAGGTCTGCCGGCTCGCCCGCGACTTCGGCTACGAGGGGCTCGAACTCGCCTGCTGGGGCGACCACTTCGAGGTCGACAAGGCGCTCGCGGACTCCACCTACCTCGACTCGCGCCGGGAACTGCTCGACAAGTACGGCCTCAAGTGCTGGGCCATCTCCAACCACCTGGTCGGCCAGGCCGTCTGCGACGCCATCATCGACGAGCGCCACCAGGCGATCCTGCCCTCCCGTATCTGGGGCGACGGCGAGGCCGAGGGCGTACGGCAGCGGGCGGCGGCCGAGATCGCCGACACCGCGCGTGCCGCGGCGGCCTTCGGCGTCGACACCGTCATCGGCTTCACCGGCTCCGCGATCTGGCACCTGGTCGCGATGTTCCCGCCCGCCCCCGAGTCGATGATCGAGCGCGGCTACGACGACTTCGCCATGCGCTGGAACCCCATCCTCGACGTCTTCGACACCGAGGGCGTGCGGTTCGCGCACGAGGTCCACCCGAGCGAGATCGCGTACGACTACTGGACAACTCAGCGCGCCCTTGAGGCCGTTGACCACCGGCCGGCCTTCGGGCTGAACTTCGACCCCTCGCACTTCGTCTGGCAGGACCTCGACCCGGTCGGCTTCCTGTGGGACTTCCGAGACCGGATCTACCACGTGGACTGCAAGGAGGCCCGCAAGCGCCTCGACGGCCGCAACGGACGGCTCGGCTCCCACCTGCCGTGGGGCGACCCGCGCCGCGGCTGGGACTTCGTGTCCGCGGGCCACGGCGACGTCCCCTGGGAGGACGTGTTCCGGATGCTGCGCTCCATCGACTACAAGGGCCCCATCTCGGTCGAGTGGGAGGACGCGGGCATGGACCGCCTCCAGGGCGCACCCGAGGCACTCACCCGACTGAAGGCGTACGACTTCGAACCTCCGACGGCGTCCTTCGACGCGGCGTTCGGCGGCAACGACTAGCCACCCCCCTCACAGAGTTCGTTCCGGGGTGACGGCGCACCCCGGCGCATCGCACCCGCATGTACAACCAGCCCCACTCTGGAGGCATTCCGTGCACGGGAACGACCACATAAGCACCACCAGAACCGAGAGCCACAGACGACGCCCGAGACTCCGACTGCGCAAGGCGCTCGCCCTGTTCACCGGTGCGCTCCTCGCGGGTGCCTCGCTCACCCTGGCCGCGCCGCCGGCGGGCGCCGCCGTCGCCGACCCGGCCGCCGCGCCGGCCGCGCCCGCGGCAGCCGAGGACTTCCAGCAGGTCACCCTCGCCAAGGGCGAACCCGAGGTCGGCGAGCCCATGTCGCTGGCCGTCCTCCCGGACCGCTCGGTCCTGCACACCTCGCGCGACGGCGAACTGCGGATCACCGACAGCGCCGGCAACACCAAAATGGCGGGCAAGCTCGCCGTGTACTCGCACGACGAGGAAGGCCTGCAGGGCGTCGGCATCGACCCCGGCTTCGCCGACAACCGGTTCATCTACCTCTACTACGCCCCGCCGCTCGACACTCCGGCGGGCGACGCCCCCGAGACGGGCACCGCGGCCGACTTCGCGCCCTTCGACGGCGTCAACCGGCTCTCGCGCTTCGTACTGAAGGCCGACGGCACCCTCGACAACGCCAGCGAGAAGAAGATCCTCGACGTCCCGGCGACCCGCGGCATCTGCTGCCACGTGGGCGGGGACATCGACTTCGACGCGGCCGGGAACCTCTACCTGTCGACCGGTGACGACTCCAACCCGTTCCAGTCGGACGGCTACACGCCCATCGACGAGCGCGCCAACCGCAACCCCGTCTTCGACGCGCAGCGCACCTCCGGCAACACCAACGACCTGCGCGGCAAGATCCTGCGCATCAAGGTGAACGCCGACGGTTCGTACACGGTTCCCGACGGCAACCTCTTCGCGCCCGGCACGGACAAGACGAAGCCCGAGATCTACGCGATGGGCTTCCGCAACCCGTTCCGCTTCAGCGTCGACAAGAAGACCGGCATCCTCTACGTCGGCGACTACGGCCCGGACGCCGGTGCCGCCGATCCCGCGCGCGGCCCGGCCGGCCAGGTCGAGTTCGCCCGCGTCACCGAGCCCGGCAACTTCGGCTGGCCCTACTGCACGGGCAACAACGACGCCTACGTGGACTACGACTTCGGCACGGGCGCGTCGGGGGCCTCCTTCGACTGCTCCGCGCCCAAGAACACCTCGCCCAACAACACCGGTCTGACGGATCTGCCCCCCGCCCAGACCGCGTGGATCCCCTACGACGGCGGATCCCTGCCCGAGTTCGGCAGTGGCTCCGAGTCCCCGATGGGCGGCCCGGTCTACGACTACGACGCCTCGCTCGACTCCCCGGTCAAGTTCCCGGAGGCGTACGACGGGGACTTCTTCGCCGGGGAGTTCGGCCGCCGCTGGATCAAGCGGATCGCCTCGGACGACAGCGGCACCGTGCAGTCCATCAACGACGTGCCGTGGACCGGCACCCAGATCATGGACATGGCCTTCGGCCCGGACGGCGCGCTGTACGTCCTCGACTACGGCCTCGCGTGGTTCGGCGGCGACGAGAACTCGGCCCTGTACCGGATCGAGAACGCGACCGACGGTCACTCGCCAGTGGCACAGGCCGCGGCCGACCGCACCTCGGGACAGGCCAAGCTGAAGGTCAAGTTCTCCTCGGCCGGCACCACGGACGCCGACGGTGACGCCCTCACGTACAGCTGGGACTTCGGCGACGGCGGCAAGTCGACGGCGGCGAACCCTACGTACACGTACAAGAAGAACGGCACCTACACGGCGACGCTGACCGCGAAGGACACGACCGGGCGGACCGGCAGCGCGAGCGTACGGATCGTCGTCGGCAACACCGCGCCGAAGGTGACCCTCCAACTCCCCGAGGACGGACAGCTGTTCAGCTTCGGTGACGCCGTGCCCTTCAAGGTCAAGGTGACCGACCCGGAGGACGGCAGGTCGATCGACTGCGCCAAGGTGAAGGTCAGCTTCGTCCTCGGCCACGACAGCCACGGCCACCCGCTGACCACCGCGAACGGCTGCTCCGGCACCATCCAGACCAGCGCCGACGGCGGCCACGATGAGGACGCGAACATCTTCGGTGTCTTCGACGCGGAGTACACCGACAACGGAGGCGGCGGCCAGGAGGCGTTGACCACGCACGACCAGAACGTCGTCCAGCCCAGGCACCGGCAGGCCGAGCACTACGGCAAGTCCGAGGGCGTCACGATCCAGACCAAGGCCACCGCACACGGCGGAAGGACCGTCGGTGACATCAACAACCGCGACTGGATCTCCTTCGAGCCGTACGTCCTGAGCAACGCCACGAAGATCACGGCGCGCATCTCCTCCGGCGGCACCGGCGGCAAGCTGGAGGTCCGCGCGGGCTCGCCCACCGGCCGCCTGCTCGGCACCGCGACCGTCCCGGTGACCGGCGGCTGGGAGAACTTCCAGGACGTCAGCGCCAATCTGAGGAACGCGCCGCGTGGCACCACCACGCTCTACCTCGTCTTCAAGGGGAGCGGTACCGGAGCCCTGTACGACGTGGACGACTTCACCTTCACAACCCGCTGAGGGAGGTGCGCCATGCGAGCAACTGGCCGAACAGTGACCGCTGTCGTCGGCGCCACCCTGCTCATCGGGTGTGTGTCGGGGCCGGCGGCGTCGAAGGGATCCTCCTCCGACTCGTCGCCGCCGTCCGGGACTTCCGCTTCGAAGAAGCCCTCGAAGGGTGAGCGGGTCCTGGTGTTCTCCAAGACCGCCGGGTTCCGGCACGACTCGATCCCCGAAGGGGTCGCCGCGGTGAAGAGCCTCGGCGCCGATAACGGGTTCGCGGTGGACGCCACCGAGGATGCGCGAGCCTTCTCCTCGCGCAACCTCGCCCGGTACGACGCCGTGGTGTTCCTCTCCACGACCGGGGACGTCCTCAACGAGGCCCAACAGCGGGCCTTCGAGGGCTACATCAAGCGCGGCGGCGGATATGTGGGCATCCACGCGGCCGCCGACACCGAGTACGACTGGGAGTTCTACGGCGGCCTCGCCGGCGCCTACTTCCAGTCGCACCCGGCGATCCAGCCCGCGCGGATCGAGGTCGAGGACCGGGCACACCCGGCCACCTCGCACCTCGGTGAGTCCTGGAACCGTACGGACGAGTGGTACAACTACCGCTCCAATCCCCGGGACCGGGCCCACATCCTGGCCTCGCTCGACGAGTCGTCGTACAGCGGCGGCACGATGAGCGGCGACCATCCGATCGCCTGGTGCCAGGAGTACCGGGGCGGCCGCGCCTTCTACACCGGCAGCGGTCACACCAAGGAGTCGTACGCCGATCCCGCCTTCCGGCAGCACCTGCTGGGCGGCATCCGGTGGACCGTCGGAGCCGCGGAGGCCGACTGCCGCCCGGAGAAGGGGTATTCACCCCTCTTCGACGGGACCGCCGAGTCACTGGCGGACTGGAAGCAGGCGGGACCGGGCTCGTTCTCGCTCTCGGGCGACGGCACACTCACGTCGTCCGGCGGCCTGGGCATGCTCTGGTACGCGGACCGCGGCCTCGGCTCGTACTCGCTGAAGCTCGACTGGAGGATGGCGAGTGCCTCCGGGGACGACAACTCCGGTGTGTTCGTGGGCTTCCCTGCCTCCGACGATCCCTGGTCGGC
Organism: Streptomyces sp. NPDC033178; assembly: GCF_055577685.1. Taxonomy (NCBI): domain Bacteria; kingdom Bacillati; phylum Actinomycetota; class Actinomycetes; order Kitasatosporales; family Streptomycetaceae; genus Streptomyces; species Streptomyces sp. NPDC033178. Next base: position 509,052 of record NZ_JBVIPT010000003.1, on the reverse strand, counting down.
CGTCAACAACGGCTACGAGGTCCAGATCGACGCGTCCGACGCCCCCGACCGCACCACCGGGGCCGTGTACAGCTTCCAGTCCGCCGACATCGGGAAGCGCGACCGTGCGCTGAACCCGCCGGGGGAGTGGAACACGTACGAGATCCGCGTGGAGGGCGAACGACTCCGCGTCTGGCTCAACGGCGTGAAGATCAACGATTTCACCAACACCGATCCGGCGCGCAGCCTGCGTGACGGTCACGTCGGCATCCAGAACCACGGAGCCGAGGACCAGGTGTCCTTCCGGGACATCCGGATCAAGGAACTGCCGGCGCGATCCGGCGCGCAGGGCGATTGAGCGGCGGCGGGCGGGGGACGCCGGACCTCCGCCCGCCGTCTTGTCCCCTCCATCTGTCCCCTTCGCGGCAGCTGACTTTCCCGGCTGCCGATTCCGGCTCGCTTTCCCGGCTTGCGTTTCCGGCTTGCGAATGACCTCACGTACGACAAGGAGGCTGCCCATGTCCGCCGAATCCTCCGTCTCCCCGCCGCGGGTGGGAGTGTGGCTGATCGGAGCACGTGGCTCTGTCGCCACCACGGCCGTCACGGGCTGCGCCGCGGTGACCGCGGGGCTGCACCCACCGACAGGCATGGTCACCGAGACCCCCGCGTTCGCCGACTGCGGGCTGCCCCCGCTGTCGTCCCTCGTCTTCGGCGGTCACGACACGGTGGACTGCCCCCTGCCGAAGCGTGCGGAGGCGCTCGCCGCCGGGGGCGTGCTGCCGCCCGGACTTCCGGCGGCCGTCACAGCCGAACTCGCCGCCGCCGACCGGGAGATCAGGCTCGGCGGCCCGCTGTCCGGTGAGACGCGCGACGAGGACGAACTGGTGGAGGCCCTGGCCCGCGATATCCGTGACTTCACGAGCCGATGCGGACTGGACCGCACGGTCGTGGTCAACGTGGCGTCCACGGAACCCGTGCCCACCGGCGCGCAGCTCCCGGCCAGCTCCCTGTACGCGGCGGCCGCGCTGCGGGCGGGCTATCCGTACGTCAACTTCACTCCGTCCATGGGCCTGCACCACCCGGCACTGGCGTCCGCCGCCGCGGAGTCCGGGCTGCCGTACGCGGGCCGGGACGGCAAGACCGGCCAGACCCTCCTGCGGTCGGTCCTCGGCCCGATGTTCGCGCAGCGCGCGCTGGCCGTCCGCGCCTGGTCCGGTACGAACCTGCTGGGCGCCGGTGACGGCGCGGCCCTCGCCGATCCGGGGGCCGCGGCCGCGAAGAACGCGGGCAAGGAACGCGTCCTCGCCGACACCCTCGGCGGGGTTCCCGAGGGCGAGACCCACATCGACGACGTGCCTTCGCTCGGCGACTGGAAGACCGCCTGGGACCACATCGCCTTCGACGGCTTCCTCGGCACCCGGATGGTCCTCCAGACGACCTGGCAGGGCTGCGACTCCTCCCTCGCGGCCCCGCTGATCCTCGACCTGGCCCGCCTGGTCGCCCGGGCCCACGAAGCCGGCCTGTCCGGCCCGCTGTCCGAACTCGGCTTCTACTTCAAGGACCCGGTGGGGGAGGGGCCCGCTGCCCTGGGCGAGCAGTACGCGGAACTGGTGGGGTTCGCGGGGCGGTTGCGGGGGGCCGGGGATCCACCGCGGGGCCTTGGGGATCCGCAACCGCCTTCGGGCGAGCGGCCGGGCTTCTCGGTCGAGCGGCCTGCCTCTTCGGGCGAGTGGCGAGGCCTTTCGGGTGAGCGGCGATGAGCGGGAGGGGGCGGCCGGTGTCGCAGGACGCGAGCCCGGGTGGGCCGCACACCGGCCCGAGCGACGAACTGCACGCCGGCCCGGGCCAGCCGCACGGCAGCCCGAGCGAGCTGCACGCGAGCCGGAGCGAGCCGCACGGCAACCCGAGCGAGCTGCACGCGAGCCGGAGCGAGCCGCACGGCAACCCGAGCGAGCTGCACGCGAGCCGGAGCGAGCTGCACGGCAGCCCGAGCGAGCTGCACCCCGGCCCGGGCCAGTTGCGCACGAGCCCGGTGTCACTGGAGGCGGACCTCGCGGAACAGCAGGCGAGTTCTGGGGCGCGGAGGGTGAGCTCGATGCCACAGGAGGACGCCGCGAGGGCGGCATCACCACGGACCGCGAGGCAGGGAGTGAACGTGAACGCCTGGGTGGAACTCCTGCGCCTCCCCGCCCTCTTCACGGTCCCCGGCGACGCGCTCGCTGGCGCCGCCGCGGCCGGGGCGCGCCCGAACCCCCGAACCCTGGTGGCCATAGCTTCCTCCCTCTGCCTGTACGAGGCCGGCATGGCCCTCAACGACTGGGCCGACCGCGCGGAGGACGCCGTGGACCGCCCGCACCGCCCCCTGCCCTCCGGCCGCATCAGGCCGGCCGCGGCCCTGGCGGCGGCCGGCGGCCTGACGGCGGCGGGCCTGGCCCTGGCGTCCACGGCGGGCCGCCGACCCCTCGCGGTCGCCGGCGCGCTGGCGGCCACGGTCTGGTCGTACGACCTGGTCCTCAAGCGCACCCCCGCGGGCCCCGTGGCGATGGCCGCGGCCCGCGCCCTGGACCTCCTGCTCGGCGGGGTGGCCGCCAACGGCGACATGCGCAGGGCACTGCCCTCCGCACTGGCCCTGGGCGCCCACACCCTGGCCGTCACCACGGTCTCCCGCCACGAGACCCAGGGCGGTTCACCGTGGGCTCCCTTGAGTGGATTGGCCACGACGGCGGCACTGGCCTGGTCCATCTCCCGCGACGCCCCGGCACGGGACCGCCACCCGGGATGGGACCGCCACCCGGCACGGGACCGCCACCCGGGATGGGACGGGCACCTGGGACGGGATCGGCAGTCGGCGAGGGGCCGGCGGTCGGCACGGGACCGGCACCCGGCGCAGGGCTGGAATCCGGTACGGGACCGGCAGCCAGGACACACGGCGGCAACCGCCGCGAACCTCGTGTCCCTGCGCGGAGCACTCGCCGCCGTCTACGCGGCGACCGCCGCCCGCCCTCTCTTCCACGCCGCCCTCAACCCGTCACCTCAGCTCACCCAACGGGCTGTCGGCGGAGGGATCCGAGCCATGATCCCTCTGCAGGCCGCCCTCGCGGCCCGCTCCGGCGCTCCGGTCACCGCACTGCTGACGGCGGCGCTCGCTCCGGCCGCCCGCCGGTTCGGCCGGAAGGTGAGCATGACATGAGCCTTCGGCCGAGCCCCTGCCCCACCGCGCACCCCCTCCGCTACTCCTACGGCACCAACGGCCTCACCGACCTCCGCCTGGACGACGCCCTCTCCCTTCTCGCCGACCTCGGCTACGACGGCGTCGGCCTGACGCTCGACCACATGCACCTGGACCCACTCGCCCCCGACCTCGCGGCCCGCACACACAAACTGGCCCGCAGACTGGACGAGCTCGGCCTGGGCGTCACCATCGAGACCGGCGCCCGCTACGTACTCGACCCGAGGCGCAAGCACGGCCCGTCCCTCCTCGACCCGGACCCGGCCCAACGCGCCCGCCGCGCCGACCTGCTCGTCAGAGCCGTCCAGATCGCCACCGACCTCGGCGCCCACGCGGTCCACTGCTTCAGCGGCATCCTCCCGAAGGACACGGCCACAGCCACGGCGACGGCCGAAAGCGCGGACGCCGAAGCAGCTGTCGGCGAAGCGGCCGAGGACGCCGCCTGGAAGCGCCTCGCCGAAACCCTCACCCCCGTCCTCGACGCCGCCACCGCCGCCGGAATCCCGCTCGCCGTCGAACCCGAACCCGGTCACCTACTCGCCACCCTCGACGACTTCCACCGTCTGCGTACCGCCCTCGGCAGCCCCGACGCCCTCGGCCTCACCCTCGACATCGGCCACTGCCAGTGCCTCGAACCCCTCTCACCCGCCGACTGCGTACGCGCCGCCGCCCCCTGGCTCCGCCACGTCCAGATCGAGGACATGCGGCGCGGCGTCCACGAACACCTCCCCTTCGGTGACGGAGAGATCGGCTTCCCTCCCGTACTCGAAGCCCTCGCCGCCGTCGGCTACCAGGGTCTGGTCTCCGTCGAACTGCCCCGCCACTCCCACGCGGGCCCCCAACTCGCCCAGCAATCCCTCCCGTTCCTCCACCACGCGGCCGCCGTCTCCACACCCCCGGACGCCGACCGGCCGCCGATCCCCGGCGAGGGCTCCACCGCCTCCGAAGGGAGAACCCCGTGAAGGACCTCCACGACGACCTCGGCACCCCGACGGACGTCGCCCCGCCGCCCCTCGCAGCCCTGCACACCCGCCTGAACGGACGGCTCGACGGCGCCGCCCGCGCCTGGCTGGACCAGGCCCTCGACGAGGCGGCCGCCCACCCGGGCACCCACGGGCCCATCTCCGTCTGGGAGTTGCGGATCGCCGAGGCCGGCCGCCGCTGCGGCCCCGACCACGCGGAGGCGGCCCGCATTCTCCTGCTGCACGCGGCCCGGGCCGACGTCACCACCCTCGCCCGCGTCTACCGTCAGGGCACCGCCGACGAACGCCGCGCCGTCCTCCAGGCACTGCCCCACCTCGTGCCGGGCCCCGACGCCCTGCCGATCGTCGAGGACGCCCTGCGCACCAACGACACCCGGCTCGTGGCCGCCGCCGTCGGTCCGTACACGGCCCTGCACCTGGATGCCCACAACTGGCGGCACGCCGTGCTCAAGTGCCTGTTCACCGGTGTCCCCGTCGAGGCGGTGGCCGACCTGCCCCGCCGCGCCCGCGCCGACGCGGAACTCGCCCGCATGCTCGCCGACTACGCCGACGAACGCATCGCCGCGGGCCGCCCCGTACCCCATGACCTGCACCGCGTCCTGTCCCTGACCGAGCACCCGGCCACCCCGCCCGGCACCGACGCCCCCCACGGCAGCGACGGCAAGGAGTCCTGATGCGCATCTTCGACCCCCACATCCACATGACGTCACGGACCACCGACGACTACGAAGCCATGCACGCGGCCGGTGTCAGAGCCGTCGTCGAACCCGCCTTCTGGCTCGGCCAGCCCCGCACCTCGGTGGCCTCCTTCCTCGACTACTTCGACTCCCTCCTCGGCTGGGAACCCTTCCGCGCCGCCCAGTACGGCATAGCCCACCACTGCACTCTCGCCCTCAACCCCAAAGAGGCCAACGACCCCCGCTGCGTGCCCGTCCTCGACGAACTGCCCCGGTATCTCGTCAAGGACCACGTCGTGGCCGTCGGCGAGATCGGCTACGACTCGATGACCCCCGCCGAGGACACCGCCCTGGCCGCCCAGCTCCAGCTCGCCGCCACCTACGAGCTGCCCGCGCTCGTCCACACCCCGCACCGCGACAAGCTGGCCGGTCTGCGCCGCACCCTCGACGTGGTCCGGGAGTCCGCACTGCCCCCGGACCACGTCCTGATCGACCACCTCAACGAGACCACGGTCAAGGAGGCCAAGGACGGCGGCTGCTGGCTCGGCTTCTCCGTTTATCCGGACACCAAGATGGACGAGGAACGCATGGTCGCGGTCCTGCAGGAGTACGGGCCGGAGAAGGTGCTGGTCAACTCCGCGGCCGACTGGGGCAGGAGCGACCCGCTGAAGACCCGCAAAGTCGCCGACGCCCTGCTGAAGGCAGGGTTCACCGAGGACGACGTCGACCAGGTGCTGTGGCGCAACCCCGTCGCCTTCTACGGACTCAGCGGACGCCTCGACCTGGACGTCGCCGGCACGGACGCCACCCACGAGGGCAACTCCATCCTCCGCGGCGTCCCGAAAGCCGACCCCGGGACCGCCCCCGGGACAGACCCGAAAGCCGACCCCGGGACCGCCCCCGGGACAGACCCGGACACCGACCCCGGGACCGCCCCCGGGACAGACCCGGACACCGCCCCCGGGACCGACCCGGGCACCACTCCCAGGACCGCCTCCACGACGACGGGGGCGTGACCCATGCGCTTCCGCCACCCCGACGGCTCCACCGTCCACCTCGCCTACTGCACCAACGTCCACCCCGCCGAGACCCTCGACGGAGTCCTCGCCCAGCTCCGCGACCACTGCGAACCCGTACGCAAACGCCTCGGCCGCGACCGTCTCGGCATCGGCCTGTGGCTCGCCAAGGACGCCGCGCACGCCCTCGTCAGCGACCCCTCCGCCCTTCGGGGGCTGCGCACCGAACTCGACATCCGCGGCCTCGAAGTCGTCACCCTCAACGGCTTCCCCTACGAGGGATTCGGCGCCGAGGAGGTCAAGTACCGTGTCTACAAGCCGGACTGGGCCGACCCCGAGCGGCTCGAACACACCACGGCCCTCGCCCGCGTGCTCGCCGGCCTCCTCCCCGACGACGTCACCGAAGGCACCATCTCGACCCTGCCGCTCGCCTGGCGCACGGTGTACGACGACAGCCGTGCCGCCCGGGCCCACGCGGCCCTGACCACCCTCGCCGAACGCCTCGACGCGCTGGAGGAGCTGACCGGCCGCTCCATCCGTATCGGCCTGGAGCCGGAGCCGGGCTGCACCGTCGAGACCACGGCCGACGCCATCGCCCCGCTCACCGCGATCGGTCACCCCCGCATCGGTGTCTGCGTCGACACCTGCCACCTCGCCACCTCCTTCGAAGATCCGAACACCGCCCTGGACGCGCTTGGCGCCGCCGGCGTCCCCGTCGTCAAGTCCCAGCTCTCGGCCGCCCTGCACGCCGAACACCCCCACCTCCCCGAAGTCCGCGAGGCCCTCGCCGCCTTCGACGAACCCCGCTTCCTGCACCAGACCCGCACCCTCACCGCCGCCGGACTCCGCGGGACCGACGACCTCGGCGAGGCCGTCAAGGAGGACGCTCTGCCCGACGCCTCCCCGTGGCGCGCCCACTTCCACGTCCCGCTGCACGCGGCACCCGACGCGCCCCTCACCTCCACGCTGCCCGTACTCAAGGACACGCTGACCCGACTGGTCGGCGGCCCGCACCCGCTGACCAGCCACCTCGAGGTCGAGACCTACACCTGGCAGGCCCTCCCGCCCGAGCTGCGCCCCCGCGCCCGCGCCCAGCTCGCCGACGGTATCGCCGCGGAACTCACCCTCGCCCGAGACCTGTTGACGGACCTCGGCCTGAAGGAACTCCCATGAGCACCCACGAGACCCCGGCAGCGCCGGCCGGCACCGACGGCTCCACGAGCCCCACCCCGCTCCTCGTCCTCGACGTCGTCGGCCTCACCCCCCGTCTCCTCGACCACATGCCCCACCTCAAGACCCTCGCCCAGTCCGGCTCGCAGGCCACCCTCGGCACGGTCCTGCCCGCCGTCACCTGCGCCGCCCAGTCGACGTTCCTCACCGGCACCCACCCGTCCGAGCACGGCATCGTCGGCAACGGCTGGTACTTCCGCGACCTGGGCGACGTACTGCTGTGGCGCCAGCACAACGGACTGGTGTCCGGGGACAAACTGTGGGACGCCGCCCGCCGCGCGCACCCCGGCTACACGGTCGCCAATATCTGCTGGTGGTACGCCATGGGCGCCGACACCGACATCACCATCACCCCTCGTCCGATCTACTACGCCGACGGCCGCAAGGAACCCGACTGCTACACCCGGCCCCCGGCCCTGCACGACGAACTCACCGAGAAACTCGGCACGTTCCCGCTCTTCCACTTCTGGGGTCCCGGCGCCGACCTCGTCTCCAGCCGCTGGATCATCGACGCCACCCGGCACATCATCCGCACCCGCCACCCGGACCTGACCCTCTGCTACCTCCCTCATCTCGACTACGACCTGCAGCGCTTCGGCCCCGACGACCCGCGCTCCCTCAAAGCGGCCGCCGATCTGGACGCGGCCATGGCCCCCCTCCTCGACGACGCCCGGGCGGAAGGCCGCACCGTCGTCGCCCTGTCCGAGTACGGCATCACCCGCGCGGACCGTCCCGTCGACATCAACCGCGCGCTGCGCCGCGCCGGACTCCTCGAAGTGCACACGCAGGACGGCATGGAGTACCTCGACCCGATGGCCTCACGTGCCTTCGCCGTAGCCGACCACCAGATCGCCCACGTCTACGTACGCCGCCCCGAGGACATGGAGGCCACGAAAGCGGCGCTCGCCGATCTGCCCGGTATCGAGCAACTCCTCGACGACGAGGGCAAGAAGATCCACCACCTCGACCATCCGCGCTCCGGCGAACTCGTCGCCGTCGCGGAGCCGGACGCCTGGTTCACGTACTACTACTGGCTCGACGACGCCCGCGCGCCCGACTTCGCGCAGCTCGTCGAGATCCACCGCAAACCCGGCTACGACCCGGTCGAGCTCTTCATGGATCCGCTCGACCCGTACGTCAAGGTCAAGGCCGCGGGCGCGCTGGCCCGCAAGAAGCTCGGCATGCGCTACCGCATGGCGGTCGTGCCCCTCGATCCCTCACCTATTCGAGGCAGCCACGGCCGCCTCCCCCTGAGCGACGACGAAGGTCCGCTCATCATCTGCTCCACCCCCCGCGCTGTCGGCGACCGCGTCGCGGCCACCGATGTGAAATCCCTGTTGCTCGACCTGGCCGGCCTCGGGTGACAGCACCCGGGAGCGACCGGACGGGCGATTACGAAAAGTGAAACACACGGCACCGACAGTGCGTTCGGCCTGTGGATAACCGGCACACCGCACGGCAACCGTCACAGCCGGACCTCTGACGAACATGGCTGGGCCCCTGCCGAACACGGAGGGCCCCTACCCGAAAGAGAGACACCGTGACCGCGTTCAACGACGAATCCGGAACCGGCGACGCCCTGCGTCGCGCGCTCGGCGTCAACCGCCGCCGCTTCCTCAGCACCTGCACCGTCGTAGCCGCCGGGGCGATCGCCGCCCCGGTGCTGGGCGCCTCACCAGCCCTGGCCCAGGACCGGGGCAGAGGCCACGACCACGACCACGACCACGGTCGCGGTCACGTCCTCGTTCCGCCGGGCAAGCGCGGCATCATCCTCTACACCGTCCGCGACGCCACGGCCCGCGACCCGCTCGCCTCGGACCTGCCCTCCGGCTTCCGCGAGGTGTTCAAGCAACTGGCCCGCCACGGATACCGTCAGGTGGAGTTCGCCGGCTACAACCAGCACGCCAACGCGCCCGGCGGCGCCAGCCTGGAGTCCGTCGCGGGCGCCAAGCTGCTGCGCTCCTGGCTCGACGACTACGGCCTGCGCGCCCAGGGCAACCACGGCTTCATACCGTCCTCCTGGCCGCTGACCAGCGCCGATCTGGACAACTTCAAGAAGCACCTGGAGATCGCCAACATCATCGGCATGGACCACATGGGCACCGGCGGCGACCCCACCGGCAGTTCCTACCCGGCCGACTGGGACGTGGCGGCCGACAAGTGGAACGCGCTGGGCAGGATCGCCCGCCGCGAGGGCATCAAGCTGTACACGCACAACCACGACTCCGCCTACGGCTTCCTGCTCGACGGAGGCCCGCTGGACGCCCAGGGCCGGCCCACCCGCAGCTCCGGCATCCGCAAGCTGGAGTACTTCCTGAAGGCCACCGACCCGAAGCTGGTCTGGCTGGAGATGGACATTTTCTGGGCACACGTGGCCCAGTACAAGTTCCACACCTACACCGCCCACGACGGCTCCACCCGCGAGAAGGTCTTCGACCCGGCGGGGCTCGTCGCTCGCAACAACAAGCGCTACCCGCTGTTCCACGCCAAGGACGGTGTCGTGAGCACCACCAACGGCATGGGCTACGACATGGTGCCCTTCGGAACAGGCGTCATCGACTACACCACGTTCTTCTCGCGGGTCGGGGAGCGGAACTACCACAACCCGATGGTCGAGGACGACAACTCGCCCAGTGCCACCGACCCCGCACAGTCGCTGCGCGAGGCCAAGATCAGTTACGACAACCTCGCGGCCCTCCGGGCAAGGCGCCACTGACCCCGGACACACAGCGAACGGTCCTCCCCACGCGGTGTCGTGGGGAGGACCGTCGGCGTTTCCAAGGACAGAATTCCAAGGACAGAAGCAGTTCGTGGAGGTTCTAGAGCGTCGGGGACGTGTGCGGCGGACACAGTGCGGGACGGTTCCGCACCGCAGGGTTCATGAGGGGGCATCCCCCCACCGGTTCGATTCGCCTCCTCGCCGGTTCAGGCCATCTCCTCGCCGATCGGGTGCGGGTTGGGCACGACGCGCTTGGGGCTCGGGCGGCCCGGAGCGCGCAGGAAGAGCGCGAGGACCGCGGAACCGAGACCGATGCCGCCTGCCAGTGCGAAGGCGCCTCCGTAGCCCCAGGTGCTCACGACGACCGCTCCCACGCCGGAGCCGACGAGACCGGAGATGAGCTTGGAGCTGTAGACCATGCCGTAGTTGGAGGCGTTGTTGTTCTCACCGAAGTAGTCCGCCGTCATGGCCGCGAAGAGCGGGAAGATCGCGCCGCCGCCGAAGCCCGAGACCATAGAGCAGACGAGGAAGAACGGCATCGAGCCCATGTTCCCGGAGAAGAACACGCCGAACTGCGAGCAGCCGAGGACGATACAGACGATGACGAGTGTGTTCCGGCGGCCGTAGCGGTCCGAGATCCAGCCGATGACACCACGTCCGGTGCCGTTGACGATGGCCTTGAGTGACATCGCGGTGGCCACGATGCCGCCCGCGAACCCCATCTCCTTTCCGAACGGCACCTGCATGGCGATGCCGAAGATGTTGATACCGGCCGTGCACAACAGGCAGAACCACATCATCCACAGGACGGGCGTCCTGGCCGCCTCCCGCGGTGTGTACTGCTTGACCGCCGGCGGGTTCTTCGCCAGTGCCCGCACGACCCGCGGGTCGTCGGAGGTCTTCAGCGGGTCGACGTGTGCGGGCCACCAGTTCTTCGGCGGGTCCTTGAAGAACCAGCCGGCGACGGCGACGACCGTGCAGCAGATCACGCCGACCATGACCAGCACGGTCTCGTAGTTGGACAGGTCCATGTACGAGGTGAACAGGAACACGAAGGGCACGGAGCCGTAGGCGAAACCGCCGTTGACCATGCCGGTCTTGCCGCCCTTGCGCTCCGGATACCACTTGCCGACCATGTTCACGCAGGTTGCGTAGACGAGGCCGGCGCCGATGCCGCTGAACATGCCGAAGCCTATGTAGGCGACGATCACGTGTGGCGCGTACGCCAGCGAGATGTAACCCAGGATCGTGCCGAGTGCGCCGAGCATCATGGCGTACCGCGCGGGCAGCTTTCCGCTCTCGCGCAGCTGGCCGGCCGGGAAGGCCACGGCCGCCTGGAAGAACACCCAGACGCCCATCAGCCAGAAGATGTGCCCACTGTCCCAGAGGTGGGCCTCGTGCAGGGTGTCCTCGGCGGATGTGAACGCGTACTCCGAGGAGCTGATGCCCATCATGCCCATCCAGGGGAAGAGCACCATGGTCCAGCGTGGTCGCCCCATGATGTCCCGGTCGGTCTCACCGATCCGATACAGGCGGCCGTTGCGGTCCGTCACCTCCCTGTAGGGGACGGGTGTCGTGAAGTCGGTGGTTGTCATGTCGCGTAGCACCCCTTGCGTCGAAAGATCTGGCCAGCGCCCCCTGTCCAATTCCTTTCGTGTGCGCACGGGTCCCGGGGCGGGCCGACGCGCACCGTCGGCCCGCCCCTTCACCGGGTCAAGTCATGAACCGCCCCCCAACAGCGCCCGCCACGCGCCGCCGCCTCACAACAGCCCCGCAGCCCGCGCCCAGCGGTACTTCGCGCCGAGCACGGCCACCGGCTTCTCGGTCGTGTACGGGTATGCCACGACCCCGTGCTCGTAGAGGTACTGGCAGGCCTCCTCGACCTCGACATCGCCCGCGAGCGACGCCACGACGGGCTTCTCGATCCCGCGCTCCCTGAATTCGGCCACCACGCGCGCGGTGAGCTCGGCGAAGACCATGGGAGGGGTCACGATCGTGTGCCAGTAGCCGAGGACCAGCGAGTGGATCCGCGGGTCCTCAAGACCGAGCCGGATCGTCGCCTCGTACGTCGACGGCGGCTCGCCGCCCGTGATGTCCACCGGGTTGCCGGCCGCGCCGAAGGGCGGGATGAACTTCCGGAAGGACGCGTCCAGGTCCGGCGGGATCTCCATCAGGGAGAGGCCGTTGTCGGTCACCGCGTCGGACAGCAGTACGCCACTGCCGCCGGCGCCCGTGATGATCACGATGTTGTCGCCCTGAGGAGTCGGCAGTACCGGCAACCCGCGCGCGTACTCCAGCATTTCGTTCAGACCGGGCGCCCTGATGACACCGGCCTGCTTCAGGATGTCCTCGTACACGGCGTCGTCGCCCGCGAGGGCGCCCGTGTGCGAGCCCGCGGCCTTGGCGCCGGCCGCCGTACGGCCCGCCTTCAGGACGACCACCGGCTTCTTGGGGACGGTCGCCCGCGCGGCCTCCACGAAGGCGCGTCCGTCCTTGAGGTCCTCCAAGTGCATGGCGATGCACTTGGTGTTGGGGTCCTCGCCGAACCAGGTCAGCAGGTCGTCCTCGTCCAGGTCCGACTTGTTGCCGAGCCCCACGATCGCGGAAACACCCGTCTTCGTAGTGCGCGCGAAGCCCAGAATGGCCATCCCTATGCCACCGGACTGCGAGGTGAGCGCGACGCCGCCCTTGACGTCGTACGGCGTGCAGAACGTGGCGCACAGGTCCTGCCACGTCGAGTAGTAGCCGTAGATGTTCGGCCCGAGCAGCCGGACGCCGTACCGCTCGCCGATGGCCACGATCTCGTCCTGGAGCTCGTGCTCACCCGTCTCCGCGAACCCGGAGGGGATCAGGACGGCGTTGGGGATCCCCTTGCGTCCCACCTCCTCCAGGGCCGAGGCAACGAACTTGGCGGGAATAGCGAAGACCGCCACATCCACCTCACCGGGAACGTCCGTGACACTCTTGTACGCCTTGCGGCCCAGAATGTCATCGGCCTTGGGGTTCACCGGGTGGATCTCCCCGGAGAAGCCGCCGTCGATGAGGTTGCGCATGACCGAATTGCCTATCTTGCCCTGCTCGTTGGAGGCGCCGATCACGGCCACCGACGACGGCTGCATCAGCCGGCGCATGGTGGTGAGGATCTCGTCGCGCGTGTACTTGCGGCGGGGCTTGGCCACTTCCTCGGCGAGGATGACCCGGATGTCCGCGGCCACCGCTCCCTCCGGGGTGGCGATCACCGGGTTGAGGTCCACCTCGGCGATCTCCGGGAAGTCCGCGACCAGTTCGGAGACCCGGCGTATCTGCTCGGCGATCGCCCACCGGTCCACCGCCGGAGCGCCCCGCACACCGCGCAGGATCTCCGCGGCGCGGATCGAGTCCAGCATCGACAGCGCCTCGTCCGCGTCCACGGGCGCCAGCCGGAACGTGACGTCCTTGAGGACCTCGACGAGCACACCGCCGAGCCCGAAGGCCACGACCTTCCCGAACGTCGGATCGGTCACCGCACCGACGATGACCTCCTGCCCCTGGGGGAGCAGTTCCTGGACCTGTACGCCCTCGATACGGGCCTGGGAGTCATAGGCCCGGGCGTTCTCGATGATCTTGTGGAAGGCGGCGCGCACGTCCGTCGCGCCCTCCACTCCGACGATCACGCCGCCGGCGTCGGTCTTGTGGAGGATGTCCGGGGACACGATCTTCATCACGACGGGCCCGCCGAAGCGCGCCGCGTACGAGACCGCCTCGTCGACGTCGGTCGCCAGCTCCTCGCCGGGGACGGCGATCGCGTACGCGTCGGCGATCACCTTGCCCTCGGGCGCGGTCAGCGCCGTCCGCCCCTCGGCCCGCACGGCTTCGAGGAGCGTACGCACCCTCAACACCCGGTCTTCGGCCATCAATCAGATCACTCCGTTCGACTTGAGCAGGCGCAGCTCCTCGTCGCCGAGACCCAGCTCGCCGACGTACACCTCTTCGTTGTGCTCGCCGAGCAGCGGCGAACTGGTCACGTCCACGGGGGAGTCGGAGAGTTTCAGCGGGCTGCCCACGGTCACGAAGTCGCCCCGCTCGGGGTGCGGCACCGTCACGACCATCTCGTTGGCCACCAGCGACTCGTCCTCGATGATCTCCTTGGTGGAGAGGATCGGGCCGCAGGGGATGTTGTGGGCGTTGAGCTGCTCAAGCACCTGCCACTTGGGGAGCGTGGACGACCACTCCTCGATGAGCTGGAACATCTTGGTGAGCTGGGGGAGGCGGGCCTCCGGGGTCGCCCACTCGGGGGCGTCCGCGAGTTCGGGGCGCCCGATGAGCTCGGTGATGGGCTTCCAGCCGACGGGCTGCACGATGACGTACACGTAGTCGTTCGGGCCGCCCGGCGCGCACTTGACCGCCCAGCCGGGCTGACCGCCGCCGGACGCGTTGCCCGACCTGGGAACCTCGTCGCCGAAGTCGTCGTTGGGATATTCAGCCAGCGGCCCATGCCCGAGGCGCTGCTGGTCCCGCAGTTTCACCCGGCACAGATTCAGCACGGCGTGCTGCATCGCCACGTTCACGCGCTGCCCGCGCCCCGTGTTCTCCCGCTGGAACAGGGCGGCGAGGATCGCCGCCACCGCGTGGATGCCCGTGCCCGAGTCACCGATCTGGGCCCCCGTCGCCAGCGGCGGCCCGTCCTCGAAGCCGGTGGTCGACATCGACCCGCCCATGGCCTGAGCGACGACCTCGTACGCCTTGAAGTTGGTGTACGGGCCGTCCCCGAACCCCTTGATGGAGGCATAGACGATCCGCGGATTGATCTCCTGGATGCGGTCCCAGGTGAAGCCCATGCGGTCGACCGCGCCCGGTCCGAAGTTCTCGACCATGACGTCGGAGCGCCGGATCAGCTCGGTGAGGATCTCCTTGCCGCGCTCGGTCTTGGTGTTGAGGGTGATGCTCCGCTTGTTGCAGTTGAGCATCGTGAAGTAGAGGGAGTCGACGTCCGGGAGGTCGCGCAGCTGCTTGCGCGTGATGTCTCCGGTCGGCGCCTCCAGTTTGACGACGTCCGCGCCGAGCCAGGCGAGCAGCTGGGTGGCGGAAGGGCCGGACTGGACGTGCGTCATGTCGAGGACGCGGATGCCTTCGAGTGCCTTGGTCGAGGCCGCCGGCGTCGAGGCCGTCGGTATCGTCGCTGTCAACGGGTCCACCTCACTTGTACATCGTCTGGTTCATGGTTCCGGGGGCGTACGCGTCCGGGTCGACCCAGACGTTGATCAGTGACGGCTTGCCCGACTCGCGGGCGCGCTGGAGGGCGGGGGCGATGTCGGCGGGGTCGCGGACCTCCTCGCCGTAACCGCCCAGCATCTGGGCGAACTTGTCGTAGTGGACGTCGCCGAGGGTGTTGCCGACCCGCTCGCGCTCCAGGCCGTACTTGGCGGCCTGGCCGTAGCGGATCTGGTTCATGGAGGAGTTGTTGCCGACGATGCCGACGAACGGGAGGTTGTAGCGGACGAGGGTCTCGAAGTCCCAGCCGGTGAGGGAGAAGGCACCGTCTCCGAAGAGGGCGACGACCTCCTTGTCGGGCCGTGCCTTCTTGGCGGCGAGCACGAACGGGACGCCGACGCCGAGCGTGCCGAGCGGTCCCGGGTCCATCCAGTGCCCGGGTGACTTGGGCTGCACGACCTGACCGGAGAAGGTGACGATGTCGCCGCCGTCGCCGATGTAGATGGAGTCCTCGGTGAGGAAGTCGTTGATCTCGCTGACCAGGCGGTACGGGTGGATCGGCGAGGCGTCCGACTTCAGGTTGGGCAGCCGCTTCTCGATGGCGGTCTGCTCGGCGGCGCGCAGTTCGTCGAGCCACTCCTTGCGCTTCGACCCGCCCCCGTTGATGCGCCCGGAGGCCGCCTCGGCGACCGACTTCAGGACGAGTCCCGCGTCACCGACGATCCCGAGGTCGATGTCCCGGTTCTTGCCGACGGTCCGGTAGTCGAGGTCGATCTGCACGACGGTCGCGTCCTGCGACAGCCGCTTCCCGTAGCCCATGCGGAAGTCGAAGGGCGTGCCGACGATGACGATGACGTCGGCGTTGGAGAAGGCGTACCGGCGCGAGAGCTGGAAGTGGTGCGGGTCCCCGGGCGGCAGCGTGCCGCGCCCGGCGCCGTTCATGTAGGCGGGGATGTTGAGAGCGCGTACGAGGTCGATGGCGGATTCGGTGCCGCGGGTCGTCCACACCTGGCTCCCCAGCAGGATCGCGGGCTTCTCGGCGTGCACGAGCAGGTCGGCGAGCTTCTCGATGGCCTCGGGGTCACCGGCCGAGCGGGTCGAGGCCCGGTAGTGGCCGGCGGCGGGGACCCGGGCCTTCTCGACCGGCACCTTGGCGTCGAGGACATCGCGCGGGATCTCCAGGAAGGACGGGCCGGGCGCCCCGTGGTAGCACTCGCGGAACGCCATCGACACCATGTCGGCGGCCCGCGCGGTGTCTGGCACGGTCGCCGCGAACTTGGTGATCGGCGTCATCATGTCGACGTGCGGCAGGTCCTGCAGGGACCCCATCTTGTGCTGGGTGTGGGCCCCCTGGCCGCCGATCAGCAGCATCGGGGACTCCGCGCGGAAGGCGTTGGCGACACCCGTCACGGCGTCGGTCGTGCCGGGACCGGCGGTGACGACGGCGCAGCCGGGCTTGCCGGTGATGCGCGCGTAACCGTCGGCGGCGTGGGCGGCGACCTGTTCGTGGCGTACGTCGACGACCTCGATGCCTTCGTCGACGCAGCCGTCGTAGATGTCGATGATGTGGCCGCCGCAGAGCGTGTAGATGACCTCCACACCCTCCGCTTTGAGTGCCTTGGCGACCAGGTGCCCACCGGAGATGAGGTTCTGGCTGTTGTCGTCGGGCATGGCGAAGTCCTGTCCCTTCGTAGGGGATTGGGCGCGCGGAAGTGCAGGTCGGACGTGGTGCGCGCACTGTTCGTGGATGCCGTCGCGGTACATTGCATACAGTCGACGAATACTGTATGAAGCTTGTTATCCCGCATCCAGTGGGTGGTGTCCAGGGGGCGTGCGGCACTTTTAAGAGGGAGCCGAGATGGACCTGTTCGAGCACCAGGCAAGGGAACTCTTCGAGGAACACGGCATTTTGGTGCCGAGGGCGGAGGTCACGGACTCGCCCAAGGAGGCACGCGAGATCGCCCGCAGGCTCGGCGGCCGAGTCGTCGTCAAGGCACAGGTGAAGACCGGCGGACGCGGCAAGGCGGGCGGCGTGAAACTCGCCGCGGACCCCGCCGCCACCGAACTGACGGCACGTCAGATCCTCGGTATGAACATCAAGGGCCACACCGTCGGCAAGGTGATGCTGGCCCAACCGGTCGACATCGAGAGCGAGTTCTACGTCAGTTACGTACTCGACCGGGCCGCCGGCCGGTTCCTCGCGATCGCCTCGGCCGAGGGCGGCATGGACATCGAGGAGGTCGCCGCCACCCGGCCGGACGCCGTGGCACGCGTCCACATCGACCCCGCCGAGGGCGTCACCTCGGCGAAGGCGGCCGAGATCGCCGACGCCGCGGGCCTGCCCCCGCAGACCGTCGACGTCCTGGTCAGGCTCTGGGACGTACTGATCCGCGAGGACGCCGTACTCGTCGAGGTGAACCCCCTCGTCCGTACCGCCCAGGGGCAGATCCTCGCCCTCGACGGCAAGGTCACCCTCGACGACAACGCCCGCTTCAGGCAGGCGCGTTGGGGCGACCAGGAGTCCACGCACGACGACCCGCTGGAGGCGGCGGCCGCCGCCAAGAACCTCAACTACGTGAAGCTGGACGGCGAGGTCGGCATCATCGGAAACGGCGCCGGACTCGTCATGTCGACCCTCGACGTGGTCGCCGGCTGCGGCGCGCGCCCCGCCAACTTCCTCGACATCGGCGGCGGCGCCTCCGCCCAGATCATGGCCGACGGCCTCTCCGTCATCCTCTCCGACCCGGCGGTGAAGTCCGTCTTCGTCAACGTCTTCGGCGGCATCACCGCCTGCGACGCGGTCGCCGACGGCATCGTGCAGGCCCTGGAATCAGTCCACTTGACCAAGCCGCTGGTCGTCCGCCTCGACGGGAACAACGCCGTACGCGGCCGCGCGATCCTCGATGAGCGCGCACACCCCCTGGTCCAGCAGGCCACCACCATGGACGGCGCCGCGCGCCGTGCCGCCCAACTCGCCAACGCCAGCTGAAGGAGCGGGACATGGCCATCTACCTCACCAAGGAGAGCAAGGTCCTCGTCCAGGGCATGACCGGCGGCGAGGGCATGAAGCACACCCGGCGCATGCTCGCGGCCGGTACCGACGTCGTCGGCGGCGTCAACCCGCGCAAGGCCGGGCAGAGCGTCGACTTCGACGACCGTGCCGTGCCCGTCTTCGGCTCCGTGCGCGAAGGCATCGAGGCCACCGGAGCCGACGTCAGCGTCGTCTTCGTCCCACCCGCCTTCTCCAAGGCGGCAGTTGTCGAAGCAGCCGACGCGGGCATCGAACTCGCCGTCGTCATCACCGAGGGCATCCCGGTCCACGACTCGGTCGCCTTCACCGCGTACGCGAGGGCGAAGGGCACGCGGATCATCGGCCCCAACTGCCCCGGCCTGATCACCCCCGGCCAGTCCAACGCGGGCATCATCCCGGCCGACATCACCAAGTCGGGCCGCATCGGCCTCGTCTCCAAGTCGGGCACGCTCACCTACCAACTCATGTACGAACTCCGGGACATCGGCTTCTCGACCTGCGTCGGCATCGGCGGCGACCCCGTCGTCGGCACCACCCACATCGACTGCCTCGCCGCCTTCCAGGACGACCCCGACACCGAACTCGTCGTCCTCATCGGGGAGATCGGTGGCGACGCCGAGGAACGCGCGGCCGCGTACGTCCGCGACCACGTCACCAAACCCGTGATCGGCTACATCGCCGGATTCACCGCACCCGAGGGCAAGACGATGGGCCACGCGGGCGCCATCGTCTCCGGCTCGTCCGGCACGGCCCAGGCGAAGAAGGAAGCCCTGGAAGCGGCCGGCGTACGGGTGGGCGACACCCCGACCGAGACGGCCCGGCTGGTCCTCGCCGCACTCGGTGAGCCCGGATGAGGGAGCGTGATGTCACTCATAGTTGACACCGCGTTACTTTCCGAGGTCGAGATGGATCGCTAGCGTCCTTCGTACGACGTCTCCGTACGCGAGTACGCCAAGCACTCCGAGTACACCAAGCGCTCTGGGTAGACCATGCACTCCGAGCGCCCCAGGTACTCCAAGTGCGCCCAGTACTCCCGTACGGGAGACGAGCCATGCACTACCGCCCCCGACTGTGCACCGAGAGCGGAGCAACCGAATGGCACCCACCCTCACCCTCAAGTCCCACACCTCCTGGACCGACGCCTGGCAACGCTGCCTCACCGTGGCGCCGGAAGCGTTCCGGGACGACCGTGTCCTCAACCTCTGGGGCGCCGCCTGGCAGGCGGACGGCAGGGCGCTGCCCGCCACCAGCCCGGTGGATGGGAGCCCCATCGCGGGCCCGCCGCGCCTCGACGGCCCGACGGCCCACCAGGCCGTACGCGCCTCACTCGACCACCACCGCGCCTGGCGGCACGTGCCCCTGGACGAACGCCGGGCCCGCGTCGCGGCCACGCTCGACGCGCTCACCGAACACCGCGAACTGCTGGCCCTCCTCCTCGTCTGGGAGATCGGCAAGCCCTGGCGGCTCGCGCAGGCCGACGTCGACCGGGCCATCGACGGCGTGCGCTGGTACGTCGACGGAATCGAGCCCATGGTCGACGGCCGGACCCCGCTCGACGGGCCCGTGTCCAACATCGCGAGCTGGAACTACCCGATGAGCGTGCTCGTTCACGCAATGCTGATACAGGCATTGGCAGGGAACGCGGTCATCGCCAAGACCCCGACCGACGGCGGCGTCGCGTGTCTCACCCTGGCCTGCGCGCTCGCCGCACGCGAGGGGATTCCCGTCACCCTCGTCAGCGGCAGCGGGGGCGAGCTGTCGGAGGCGCTCGTGCGCGCGCCCGAGATCGGCTGCGTCTCCTTCGTCGGCGGCCGCGACACCGGCGCCGCGGTGGCCACGGCCGTCGCCGACCTCGGCAAACGACACGTACTCGAACAGGAGGGTCTGAACACCTGGGGCATCTGGAACCACACGGACTGGGACACGCTGACGGCGGTCATCCCCAAGCTCTTCGACTACGGCAAGCAGCGCTGCACCGCCTACCCGCGATTCGTCGTCCAGCGTGAACTGTTCGACGACTTCCTGGCGGCGTACCTGCCGGCGGTCCGCACGCTGCGGGTCGGCCACCCGCTGGCGGTCGAGCACCCGGACGACCCGTATCCGCAGCTGGACTTCGGCCCTGTGATCAACGCGGCCAAGGCGAAGGACCTCCACGACCAGGTCGCCGAGGCGATCGACCGGGGCGCGGTCCCGCTGCACCGCGGCCGGCTCGCCGACGCGCGCTTCCTGCCCGGCCAGGACACGGCGGCGTACGTCCAACCGGTCACGCTCCTCAATCCGCCCCCGTCCTCGCCCCTCCACCACGCGGAACCCTTCGGCCCGGTCGACACCATCGTCCTGGTCGACACCGAGGCGGAGCTGCTCGCCGCCATGAACGCGTCGAACGGCGCCCTCGTCGCGACCCTGTCGACCGACGACGAGGCCACCTACGACCGACTGGCCCCGCAGATCCGCGCGTTCAAGGTCGGTCACGGCAAGCCCCGTTCGCGCGGCGACCGCGATGAGCTCTTCGGCGGCTTCGGCGCGTCCTGGCGGGGTGCGTTCGTGGGCGGCGAACTGCTGATACGCGCGGTGACGCGAGGACCGGCGGGGGAGCGGTTGCCGGGCAACTTCCCGGAGTACCACCTCATGCCGTGACGGCGAGTGGGCGGCGCCGTGCGGGGCGCCGCCCACTGGCTTTCGGGAACCGTCGGTGGTCGTACGGCTCGCCCAGCAGATGCCCTGCTCTACCCGACGCCCTGCTCTACCCGATGCCCTGCCGGTCCGGGTGGAGGGCGAAGGCGCGGTCCGCGGCTTCCGGCACGGTCCGTTCCACGGCCTGGGTCAGCAGCGTGCGATGGCGGACCAGCGGCGCCCGACGGTCCTCGGAAACGGCACCGAGGAGATCATCGAGCCCGGCCAGCAGACGGCGGGTGACCTGAGGGCTGGACACGGCACACCCCCGGATCTCGGTGAAGCCGAGGTCGACCAACTCGGTCCAGCCGGGCACGGGTTGCACCAGCCGTACGGTGCCTCGCCTGTCCCGGTGCAACAGGGCCCCGAGCGGGCGCTGCGCCACCGAGGACAGGAACTGCACGATCCGGTCCACGGCCTGCACCGCCGTGGTGGGGTCGTTCACCGCGGGCGACAGGGCACGCAGCGCGATGTCCGACAACTGCCGCAGCCCGAACCCCAGATCCTGATGGAACGTCCGCTCGGCACCCACGGACACCTGAAAGCTCAGCGCCCGCAGCGCCTTCGTGGCGGGCCCGCCGTGTACGGCGAACACCGGCGTGCCCGGCACGACGAAGTCCCCGATCCGCGGAACGAGCCGCAGAACGACACCGCTCTGCCGCGCCATCCGGACGAGCCGTGCGATGTCCACGTCCCGCAGCACGCCCGCGCGGCCGTGATGGGCGAAGCGGGCGGTCTCGGGGGCGAGGCCGGGGCCGGGGCTGGAATTGGTGCCGGTGCCGACGGGCTCCTCCGCGGAGACGTCGAGGGGCATGTTCGCGACGACCCGCAAGGCCTCCCTGGTGATCAGGTCGACGACGTGCGCGACCCGCATCAGCCGCAGCGTCGAGTTCACGTACATCACGAACAGGACGACGCTCAGCCCCACCAGGATCAGCGTGAGGACGGACTGGACGAGCGGGATCGAGGCCACCAGCGCGGGATCGCGCTGACTGTCGTACGAGGTGAGGACGAGCAGGGACTGGACGAAGGTGGCCAGGAACACCGCGAAGGTGGCCTTGGTGATCCGGCTCCGCACGAAGATCCGTACGACCCGGGGGCTGAACTGCCCGGCGGCCATCTGTACGGCGACCAGCGAGATACTGAAGACGACACCGATGAAGGTCATCATGGCGGCGCTGATCGTGGTGACCACGGTCTTCGCGTCCTCGGCGATCCCCAGCAGGTCGCTGACGGAGTCCTCGTCGCCCGCGTCGCGCAGTGCGGTCAGGATCGCGTCGTCCGCCGCCGTCGCCGCGGACCACACCACGAACACCAGGACCAGGGCGACGGTCGGAGCGAACCAGAACGTGTCCCGCAGATGCTCCCGCCACGGCGACAGAGCCCGGTACCGCCGTCTCCGCGGCAACCCGTCCGTAGTCTTCCAGTCACCCATGGTGAGACTGTAGGCGCACCCTCCGCACCTGTCGGGAACCCCCGCCGGGGCGAGGAAACGCAGGTGAAAGCCACTCCGAAAGCTTGGTATTGTTGTCCATGTCGCCACGGGGAACACCCCCGTCCAGGCGGCAGACACCTAGTCCGGGTGGCGGAATGGCAGACGCGCTAGCTTGAGGTGCTAGTGCCCTTTATCGGGCGTGGGGGTTCAAGTCCCCCCTCGGACACAATCTTTGCGCACACGGATGGCGTCGACCGGTTTCGGTCGGCGCCATCCGTTTTCGTTCGCCTGGTCGTCAGTAGAACTCCACCGTGTTCACGCGGTTGAGCAGGCTCTCTCCGTCGAGGAGCCGGGTGGCGTTGGTGGCGAAGAGTTCGGCGATGAGGCGGTCCTCGGCGGGGCTGAGGGCGGCGGTGTGGGGGCTCACCAGGACGCGGTCGTGGTTCCAGAGGGGGCTGTGGGCCGGGAGTGGTTCCGTCTCGAAGACGTCCAGTGCGGCGAAGCCGACTCGGCCGGAGTCGAGGGCCTCGATCAGTGCGGCCTCGTCGACGACGCTTCCGCGGCCGACGTTCACGAGGGTCGCACCGGGCCGGAGGGCATCGAAGAACCGCTTGTCTAGCAGGTGCTCGGTCGCCGCGGTGCCGGGGAGCGTGTTCACGACGGCGTCCACCGTCGGTGCGGCCTCGGCGATCCGGTCGAGGGGTACGACCTCCTGGACCCCGGGAACGCCGGTGCCGCTCCTGCTCGTTCCGATGACCCTGGCGCCCAGCGTGTGCAGCTTCTGGGCGACGACCCGGCCGATGCCGCCGAGGCCCAGCAACAGGATCGTCTGCTCACTCACCTGCCCCATCGCCCAGCGGCCGCCCCACTCGTGGTCGCGTTGTCCTCGGATCAGGCGGGGGAGGCTCTTGGCTCCACCCAGTACGCCGAAGACCGCGAACTCGGCGAGCGGCTGCCCGTGCACTCCGGCGGAGGTGGTGAACAGGACCCGTTCGAGTTCGTCGGCGGTGAGCCGCGCGGCCTTCACCTGGCTGCCGCCGCCCGCGGCCATCGTGTGCACCCAGCGCAGCCCCCGGTTGGCGCGGACCGTACGTGCCAGGGCGGCCGGGTCCACGTCGGGGATGCCGTAGAGCGCGTCGGCCGAGTCGAGGGACTCCTCGTAGGCCCGTTGTTGTGCCGGTGTGCGGTGCCAGGACGGGTCACCGGCGAAGTCGGCCGGCCACCGCATCGGCGGGAGCAGGGACTGGTCGACGACGAGGTCGATCCGTGGTTCCAGCGCGAGGATCCGCGCGCAGTTCTCCTCCGATAGTGGCGAGGCTACCGCGACCCGGAGCCTGCCAGGGGCTCGTTCCTCGGTCCCCATCAGGCGATTCGACTCCGCAGTTCCGCGACCTCGGCGTCGAGGTCGGCCTCACGGGCGACGATCGCCTCGACCGCCGTCAGCGCTTCCTCGGCGCGACGGGGCGGGATGACGATGACGCCGTCGTCGTCGGCGACGACGATGTCGCCCGGATTCACCACGACACCGCCGAGAGCGACGGGTTCGCCGATCGTGCCCGGTCCGTTCTTGAAGGGGCCGGCAGGCGTGAGCCCGCGTGCGAAGACGGGCACGCCGAGCTTCTCGATGATCGCGCCGTCACGGACGTAGCCGTCGACGACAGCGCCGACGGCGCCGAACACGTCGAACCGCTGGGCGAGGTTGTCGCCGATGACGGCGCGGCCGTCGTAGCCGAAGGCGTTGATGACCAGGATGTCCCCGGGGCGGATGTGGTCGAGCGCGGCGATCACCGCCTTGTTGTCGCCGGCGACGGTGAGTACGGGCAGCGCGGTGCCGACCGCCTTTGCTCCGTGCCAGACCGGCGAGATCCCGCCGTCCACGATGTTCAGCCGGTCCAGGGCGTCGCCGAGATTGGCCACGGAATGCTCACGGAACCGCTGGAGCACCTGCTGGTCCGGGCGGTCCCAGACAGGGGCCACACGCACGTTGTCTTGGGTCATCACAGTCTCCTGCGGGTGGTGTTGGGGGTGGGAGCCAAGGGTCCGTCCGTCCCGTCACAGCTGAGAAGTGCGAAAGGTTTCGCGTTTCGCGAGTGTCAGTGTGCATCCATCCGTGCCGCGAGACAAGGGTGGGCCGGAGGGGGTGACGGGCTCGTGGGGTGCCTCGCCGGCAGCTGCCGGACGGCCGCCGGGCCGCCGTCTCTCCGGTGAAGTCGCGATAGCCGAAGGCGGAACCGCGCCGGAATCGCAAGATTTACCTGGCGGCAACTTCCATCCTTGACCACCCCAGAATGCGAATCTATTCTCATTCGAGATTCGAGTCGCAACTTGGCTCGGATGTGCCCCTACGGCCCGCTCCCGGACGTGCTCCACGGGTGCGAAAGGGGCGGGTGGGGGGCGTCACCAGCCGTCCACCGACACCTCCAGACATCCTCCGACGACACCGACGCCGCTTGACCGCCGAGGTGTCATCGTCGCCTTCCCACGAGGATCCGGAACGCAGGCGGAACACCCCAGCACATGGGCGACCGCCGGCAGCGACGACGTTCAGCGTACGACTGTTCAGGACACCGTCCCCGGAGTCCGCGACCGAAGGTGAACGCATGACAACGTCAGATCGGCTCGACACGACGTCAGATCGTCACGAGGCATCGTCGGACCAGCTCGACGCGACCACGGCCGGCGTGGTCACCGTGGACGGCAAGGTGGTCCGCAAGGCCACCGTCGCCGGAGCCATAGGTTCCTTCGTCGAGTGGTACGACTACGGCATCTACGGCCTGCTCGTCACCTACCTCGCGATCAACATCATGGGGGAGGCGGAAGCCGGAGGGCTCTTCCTCACCAACGTCGGCTTCCTGGTCAGCTTCGTCGCGCGGCCGTTCGGCAGCGTCATCTGCGGATACCTGGGAGACAGGCTCGGGCGGAAGAGGCTGCTGGCAAGCCTGCTGGTGCTCATCTCGGCCGCCACGGCGGCGATCGGTCTCATCCCCTCCCACGCCGCCATCGGCGTCGCCGCGCCCGTACTGCTGGTCGCGCTCCGAGTGCTGCAGGGCTTCTCGGCCGGTGGCGAGGTGGCGGGTGCCATGTCGTTCGTCGGCGAATACGCCCCGGACGCCCGCCGCAACTACATGATGAGCTTCATCGCCGTCGGCTCGTTCATCGCGCTCATGGTCGGCAGCGCCTTCTCGGCCATCCTCATCTCCACGCTCGGCGACGACGCCATGGCCTCCTGGGCCTGGCGGGTGCCGTTCCTCGTCGCGGTCCCGCTGGGCTATGTCGGCTTCTACATCCGCCGCCAGCTGGAGGAGACCCCGCACTTCAAGGCACTGCGCGAGCGCAACACCGTCGTGCGCAACCCGCTGAAGGACGCGCTCACTTCCCCGCGGCACCTGAAGGCGATCGTGCTCACGATCTTCCTGCCCGCGCTCAACGGACCCGGCTACTACCTGCTGTTCGTCTACATGCCGACCTATCTCAAGACCTCGCTCGGCGACGACAACAATTTCTCCATGCTGCGGGCGCTCACCGTCACCGCTGTCAGCCTGGTCGCCATCGCCGTCTGCATCCCCCTCATGGCCCGGCTGTCGGACCGTATCGGCCGCAAACCCGTGCTGGTGCTCTCCGCCGTCGCGATGGCCGTGGTCTCGTACCCGATGTTCCTGCTCATCACCACCGGTGAGTTCGCGCTGGCATGCATCGGCACCACCGTGCTCGCGATCGCCTTCTCCGGCCACGCCGCCGTGGTGCACACCGTGCTCGCCGAGATGTTCCCGACCACGGTGCGCTACTCCGCCTACAGCATCGGGTTCAGCATCTCCACGATCATCTTCGGCGGCAGCGCCCCGCTGCTGATGACCGAGCTCATCGAGGCGACCGGGTCGAATCTGATCCCGGCCTTCGCCGCCATCACCACCGCCCTGATCACCCTGGTCGCCATCGCGTTCGTACGGGAGACCAAGGGTCGTCCGCTGGCAGCCCACTGACCGCCCACACCCGGGAGACACCATGGGAATCAACTCGGTAGCCGTCGTCGCCGACCTCGGTGAGAGCTTCGGCAACTACACGATCGGCGACGACAACGCCCTCCTCGGCCTCGTCACCGCGTCGAACATCGCCTGCGGCTTCCATGCCGGTGACCCGCGCGTCATGGACAGGACCGTCGCCGACTGCGTGGAGCGCGGCATCGAACTCGGCGCGCACCCCGGATACCCCGACCTCGTCGGGTTCGGCCGCCGGCTCATCGAGGCGTCGGAGGAGGAGATCCGCACCGACGTCCTCTACCAGCTCGGCGCACTCGACGCCTTCGCACGAGTGCACGGCGGGACGATCACCCATGTGGCGCCGCACGGCCGTATGGGGTCGATCGCACAGACCGACGCCAAGCACGCCCGCGCCATCACGGACGCGATCGCCGCGTACAACACGGACTATGTCGTGATCTGTCAACGCGGCCTGCTCGCTGAGGAATCGCGCAAGCGCGGCCTCGAAGTCGGTTACGTGTTCCTGGCCGACCGCGGCTACGGCGACGACGGCATGCCCGTCTCGCGCTGGCACGAAGGGGGGCTCATCCACGACCCCGAGCTCATCGGCGAACGCTCCGTCCAGGTCGTACAGGAAGGCACCGTGCGCTCGGTCGACGGCAACGTCGTACCGCTCGGCCACGACGCCGACGTACTGCTCCTGCACGGAGACCACCCGACCGTCCTGCAGAACGGCATCGCGCTGCGGGCCGCGCTCGACAAGGCGGACGTGCGTGTCGCGGGTCTGCGGGACGTCCTCAAGGAGAAGGCCGAGGTCGCGCTCGCCCGTTGAGGGCGGCGCGCGGGAGCCAGCCGATGACCACTGCACCGATCGGCACCGTCGCCGTCGAGCCCTTCGGGGACTCGGCGGTGATGGTGACCATTCCCCACGCCGAACAGGCGATCCGCAGGTCCGCGATCGTTGCCTTCCGCGACCGGTTCCTCGCGCACCGCCCCCACGGCGTGCTCGATGTCGTCTCCGGTCTGGAGTCCCTGCTCATCGAGTTCGATCCGCAGCACACCGCGCTTGAGCATGTGGAGTACGCGGTCCGGCTGCTGGCCCGATGGGCGCCGGGCGCCGGTTCGGACGGCTGTCCGGAACTGCCGCGTGCGGTACGGGAGTTCGCCGTCCCGGTCGTCTTCGACGAGGAGACCGGGCCCGATCTGGTGTCCGTCGCCGAGGAAGTGGGCCTGGAACCCGCCGAGGTGGTCGAGGCGATCGCCAAGTCCACCTTCACCATCGCCCTGTTGGGCGCGGCGATGGCCCCGATGATGGACGGGCTCGAACTGCCCGGGCCGGTACGCCGGCGCGCCGAGCCGCGTACGGACGTCGTTCCCGGATCGATCATGATCGCCGGTGACAACGCGATCATCCAGCCGTTCCCCGGCCCGACCGGCTGGCGTGTGGTCGGCCGCACCCCGCACGCCATCGTCGACATCTCCCGCTCCGACCCCGTCTCGTTCGGCCCCGGCGACATCATGCGCTTCGTTCCCGTCACGCGGGACGAGGCGGCGGCGCTGGACGCCGGCTTCCTGCTGCCGGTGGAGGTGCCCCTATGACAACCGTGACGACGAAGACCGTGGCGCTCGAATTCACCCGCACCGGATGGACCACCACCTTCCAGGACCTGGGCCGCCGCGACACGGAACGGCGCGGTGTCCCCACCGGGGGCGCAGCCGACCAGCACTCCGCGGTCGTTGCCAACCTCCTCGTGGGCAACCCTCGCGGCGCGACCCTGATCGAGAACCTGGGCGGCGAGTTGGCCCTCGTTCCCGACGCCGAGGTCCTGCTCGCGGTGACCGGAGCGCCCGCCCGGGTCACCGTCGGCGGCGCCCCGGTCGAGAGCTGGTCGCCGCTGGTGGTGCCGAAGGGGCATGAGGTACGGGTCCACGCCGATGTCGGCCGGGGGACCCGCACCTATCTCGCCGTGAACGGCACGCTCGCGGCGGAGACCCTGCTGGGCAGCGCCGCCCCGGACGCCCGGATGGGGTTCGGGCAGGTCGTCACCCGGGGCTCGCGCGTACTGCTGGACACGGGGTTCCAGGGCTTCCGGCGCCGGCTGTTCGAGCCGCCGCTGTTCCGGCTGCCCGTCCCCGTCCCGCGCTTCGACGAAGGGGCGTGGGTCGTCGATGTCGTCGCGAGCCACGGAATCCACTCGATCCCCGGTGTCCGCGAGGTGATCGAGGAGGCGGAGTACGTCGTCACGCCCCGCTCCAACCACGTCGGGCTGCGGCTCGACGGCCCGGTGCTCCACCCGGACACCGACGCCGAGATCGTGTCGCACGGGGTTCCCGTCGGGGCGCTGCAGATCCCGCACGCGGACGAACTCATCGTGCTCGGCAGATACCGGAGCCTGACGGCGGGCTATCCGATCGTCGGCGTTGCCTCGCGGGCCTGTCTGCCGCTGCTCGGACAGGCCGGTCCGGGGCGGCGGCTGCGGTTCCGCTGGACCGACCGCGAGAGTTCGCTCCGCCGGTTCGCTCGGCGCGAGGCGGAGGTGCGGGCGCTCGAACACGCGGTTGCGGAGGCGTTCGCCGCGCTCGGCTTCGAGACGTCCTTGCCCCACAGTAGGTGAGAAGATATTCTCATTTGAGCCTCGAATTTCATATCGATCATGTCGAGCATGCTGATCATGGAGGAGGAACGGTGACGACGTCGGCCGGCAAAACCGCGCTCATCACAGGGGCCGGCAGCGGGATGGGGCTCGAAACCGCGCGGCTCCTTGCCCGGGACGGCGCCACCGTCGTGCTCGTCGGCCGCAGACAGGAGGCGCTCGACGACGTCGCGGCCACCATCCGCGCCGAGGGCGGAACGGCGCTGGCCCTCGCCGCGGACATCACCCGCCCGGACGACGTGACCCGGGTCCTCGACCGCGTCCACACCGACCTGGGCCCGGTCGACATCCTGGTCAACAACGCGGGCAGTGCGTCGACGGTGCTCAACCCGCAGTGGCTCCCGCACGACGAGTGGCGCCAGGTCCTCGACGTGAACCTCACGGCCGTCTTCCAGCTCACCCAGGCCGTGCTGCCCGACATGCTCGGCCGCGGCACCGGAACCATCGTCACCGTCTCGTCCCTCGCCGCCGTCAACCCCAACCTGCTCGGCGGCGCTGCCTACGGCGCCGCAAAGGCCGGGGTGCGCAACTTCATGACCTTCCTGCACAACACCTTCCGCAACCAGGGACTGCGGGCCATCACCGTGCTGCCCGGCGAGGCGGACACGCCCATCCTCGACAACCGCGCGCGACCGCCGGCGGCCGAGGAACGCGCCCACATGGTGCAGCCCGAGGACGTGGCCGAGGCCGTCCGCCTCGCCGTCGCCCTGCCCCAGCGGGTCGTCCTCCAGGAGATCGTCGTCGCCCCGACCCGACAGCGGGACACCTCCGCCGATCTGGAGATCAGCCGCTGGGCGGGCGCCCCGGCCGATACCTCACCACAGCCCTCACCACAGCCCTGAGTGCACCCCTGACCACCTCGCCCCCGGCCCCTGCTTCGAGCACCCGCTTCCAGCGCAGCAGCACCCGCGTCCAGCACCTCGCTTCCAGGAGGAGCGCATGCCGTCCACCGTCTCCACGTACCCGCCCCGGTTCGCCACCGCCGAGGCCGTCGCCCGGATAGCCGCCGCCTCCCGCCGGACGCAGCAGCCGCAGTCCAAGGGAGACCTCGTCTCCCTCGCCATGGGTGAGCCCGACTTCGACACGCCCCGGCAGGTGACCGAGGCGGCCGACGCCTCGCTGCGCGCCGGACGTACCCACTACTCACCGCTGCTCGGCGAACCGGAGCTGCGCGAGGCGCTCGCCGAGAAGCTGTACGGCATCGCCGGAGCACCGGTCTCCGCCGCCGACATCCTCATCACCCAGGGCGGTACCGCCGGCCTGGCCGCCGCGATCCTCGGGATCGTCGACCCCGGCGACAAGGTGGTCGTCCCGGACCCCACCTACTCCCTCTACGCCGACCTGGTCAGCATGGCCGGCGGCATCGTCGTACCCGTCCCGCTCGCCCCGGACCTGCACTGGGACCTCGACCGGCTCGCTGACGCCCTCGACGGCGCGAAGCTCTTCGTCTTCTGCAACCCGAGCAACCCGACCGGCATCGTGCACAGCCGCGCCGAACTCGACGCGCTCGCCGACCTGTTGGACGGCACGTCCACGATCGTCATCTCCGACGAGGCGTACTCCGACCTCGACTACACCGGCCGCCCCTTCACCTCGGCGATCTCCCTCGACGGACTGCGCGACCGTACGGTCTACTGCCAGACCTTCTCCAAGAGCTACGCGATGACCGGCTGGCGCGTCGGCTACCTCTGGGGTCCCGCACCGCTCATCCAGGCGGCCGCGCGCATCCACAACACCTTCAACGGCTCGGTGAACACCTTCATCCAGGACGCCGCCCTCGTCGCGGTGCGGACCTGCGACGCCGACATCGCCAGGATGCGGTCCGCCTACGAGGAGCGAGGCGCGATCATGCGCGCGGGACTCGCCGAGATCCCGGGTCTCACGCTGAGCGCGTCGGAGGGGGCCTTCTACCAGTTCCCGCGCTACGACCTCGACCTGCCCGCCGTGGAGGTCGTGGCGGCACTGCGCACGCACGGCGTCGCGGTCAGGCCGGGGAGCGAGTTCGGCGCCCGGGGCGAGGGGCACCTGCGGCTGTCGTACGCTGCCAGCCCGGAATCCATCTCCGAGGGTGTTCGCCGACTGGCGTACGGCCTCTCGGCCCTTCAGTGAACGCCGTCCCACAGGCAACGGGGAGTCGACCCATGCGCAGTGACACCGAACGCAACCGCAGGTACCTCATCAAGGCCGCCGCGCTGCTGTTCGAGAACTCGCCGACGCCCGTGAGCCTGGCCGAGATCGCCAAGCAGGCCGAGGTGTCGACCGCCACGGCATACCGGCACTTCTCCTCCGTCGAGGAGATCCTGCACGCCTTCCGGGCCCAAGTCGGCTCCGAACTGCGCGACTTCAGCGCACGGCAGACCACCCGGGGCATGGAGAGGCTGGAGGCGGTGTCCCGCTACTGGGTGTCGCTCGTCCTCGAACACGGCGGGGCGATGGCACAGATGCGCTCGCACCGCGGATACCTGGAGCGGCTGCGCGAGGGCACCGGCTATCTCGCCCCGCAGGCCGAGGCGCTCGCCGAACCGCTGCGGCAGACCACCGAGGAACTCGGGCTCGGCGACCTGGGCGACGAGGCCCTGTTCCTGTGGAACCTCCTGTTCGACCCCCGCGACATCCTCGACCTCATCAAGAGCGGCCACACCGAGGACGAGGCAGCCACCCGCCTGGTCACCGCCCTGCGCGGCGCCCTCATCGGCTGGTCCGCGGCGGCGAACGGGACCCCTGAGGCTGCTCCGGAGCACCGACGATCCGGGTGACGGGTGACGGGTGACGGGCCTGGCGTGCAGCCGTCTGTCCGTCACCCCGTCGGCGAACTCGGCTGCGTGCTCTCCCGCACGACCAGCGAGTACCCCGCGGTGAGTCTCGTGTGGGGGGCCTCCGCGTCGGTGGTGATCCTCCGCAGCACCGCATCCACCGCCAGTTCGGCGATCTCTCGCTTGTTGGGCGACACGGTGGTCAGTGAGGGCACGCTGTAGCCGGTCTCCTGGATGTCGTCGAAGCCCACGACCGCCAGGTCGCGCGGCACCCGCAGACCGTGTTCGTGTGCCGCGCGCACCGCGCCGGAGGCGAGCAGGTCGTTGAAGCAGAAGACCGCGTCCGGTGGTTCGTCCAGACCGAGCAGGACCCGCATGGCGGAGGCTCCGTCGGCGCGGGTGAACGCCACGGTGTCCGGGGCCAGCCGGGGGTCGTGCGGCACACCCGCGGCATGCAGCGCGGTCAGAAAGCCGTGCATGCGCTGCACCGTCGTCGCATGGGCCCGGTCCGACGGCTGGCCGATGACTCCGATGCGACGGCGGCCGAGCCGGAGCAGGTGTTCGGTCGCCTCGCGTGCCGCCGCGGAGTTGTCGATCAGCACGTGGTCCGCCGGGATTCTGTACGACTGCTCTCCCAGGAGTACGAGCGGCACGCGGCGCTCGCGGGTGGCGAGCATCGCCTCGTCGAGGCTGAGCGGGCTGAGCAGCACACCGTCGATGAGCGGGTCGCTCAGGCCGCAGGCGATACGGAGTTCCTCCGCGGGGTCCCCGCCGGTGTCCTCGATGAGGACGGTGCAGCCACGCTTCTTGGCGGCCGCGATGACCTCCGCGGCGAGCTCCGCGAAGTACGGTGCGACCAGCTCGGGGACGGCAAGCGCGATGATGCCGCTGCGGCCGGTGCGCAGATGGCGTGCGGAGGCGTTGGGCTGGTAGTCGAGTTCGGCTATCGCGCGCAGCACCCGCTGCCGGGTCTGTTCCGCGACACGGATCTCGCCCCGGACGACGTTCGACACCGTCTTGATCGATACGCCCGCGCGCTCGGCGACATCCTTGAGGCGTGCACCTGCCATGACGCTCGCCCTCCCTCCCCGCACTCTTCCGGCAGCCCTCGTCGCTCTCGCGGCAGCTCTCGCCGCCGCACCACGCGAGCCGATTCCGGTGTGCTGACCAGCGTAAGCCATGTTGCAACGTTGTAAGAGGTCTCCGCCCGCGTGCGGGAGATTCTCGTCCAGCGTGGGTGATATGCCCCGATGAGGCACTCGATCCCTGACGGGCAAGCAGTTCCTGCACAGGTGTTGACGTCGAATTTCCACAGGGATACAACGTTGTAACCGCTCCCGTGCATCGACTCGGTCGTTCGGACTTGTCACTCATTCCAACGTTGTACTCGTTGGGTTCCCTGTCGTGGAAGGACGCCTGCCCATGCGGGACCGCACACCGCACAACTCCCCGCCCCCGCCCCCGCCCCCGTTCTCGTCCCCACCGTCCCGGCGCGGACTCCTGCGCGGCACGCTCTCCATCGGCGCCGTAGCGGCCTCGTCAGTCGCCCTCGGCGGTTGTGGCAGCACGCTCGCGCAGGGGTTCACCGGAGGGTCGCCCACACCGTCACGGCTGAACTTCTGGAACCCCTTCACCGGCGGTGACGGCGAGCGGTTGCTGGCCATGGAGGACGTCTACCGGGCCCGGCACCGGGCGACGGACCTGAAGTCGGCGACCTTCGTCTGGGGCAGCCCGTACTACACCAAGCTCACCCTGGCGACGCTCGGCGAGCGGCCCCCGCAGGTCGCCGTCACCCATCTGTCGAAGGTGCCCACGCTCGCCGAGGCGGGGCTGCTCACCGAACTGAGGACGTCCGATCTGGCCCGGCACGGGCTGACCGAGGACAAGTTCGACCCACGGCCCTGGAAGAAGTCCCAGGTGGACGGGAAGCTGTACGCCGTCCCGCTCGACACCCACCCCTTCGTGCTCTACTTCCGGACCGACATCGCCGAGAAGGCCGGACTCCTCGACGGACAGGGCCGGTTGGCGGACGTGGACGGGCCCGACGCGTTCATCGACGCCCTGCGCGCCGCGAAGGAGGTCACCGGGGCCTGGGGCGGCTCGGTCGCCTCGGTGAAGGACGCCTCGACGCAGTTCCGGCTCTTCTGGTCGTTCTACCGGCAGATAGGCGGCGGCGATCTCGTCGCCGAGCAGGGCAAGAAGGTCGTCATCGACACGGCGGCCGCGGCCGAGGCCCTCGCGTACATCCGCCGCCTCACCCAGGAGAAGGTCGTCCCCGCGAGCACCGACAGCCCGGGCGCCATCACGATGCTCACCACCGGCAAGGCCGGATTCCTGATGGACGGCGTCTGGCAGGTCCTCACGGTCCAGGGCGCCAAGGTGAAGTTCGACGTACGGCCGCTGCCGAGGGTCTTCCATGACGCGCCCTACGCCTGCGCCGCTGACTCGCACTCCCTGGTCCTGCCCAAGGCGCCCTCCGCCGCGGCGCAACGCCTGGATCTCTCCCTGGGGTTCGTCGCCGCCCTGCTCAACTCCAGCAAGCTGTGGGCGGAGGGCGGACACGTCCCCGCGTGGCTGCCCACCCAGCAGTCACCCGGTTACCGGGACCTCGCACCACAGTCCCACTACGCCGCTGCCGCCGACGGCGCGGCCTACGACCCTGCTGCCTGGTACAGCGGCGCGGGCAGCACCCTGCAGGTCGTCGTCGGCAACGCCGTGACGTCCGTGTTCACCGGCGCCACCAGCCCCACGGCCGGAGCCGCACGCATGCGCCGCGAACTGCGCGAACTCGCAGGCCGGCCCGCACCCCTGTAGGCCGCACCCCTGTAGTCCGTACCCGCGCTAGTCCGTACCCGCTGTAGTCCGTACCGCCCGGCCGCCGACTGCCGCTGTCACGCCCGTATCGGGCCCCGCACGTCTGAGATTCCGCATGTCCTGACTGAAAGGGCCGTCCCATGGCCACGACAACCGCACCGAGCAAGGCCCCCGGCAGAGGTGACCGCTGGGCCGGTCCGGGGATGCTGTTGCCCTTCGCCCTGTTTTACCTGGTCTTTCTGGTGGGACCGCTGATCTATACGGTCGTAGCCGGCTTCTTCGACGCCAGCCTGCTCAAGAAGGGCCTCGGTGACTTCGCCGGGCTGTCCAACTACGCGGCCGTGCTGGGCGACGACGAGTTCTGGCGCACGTTCAGGAACACGCTGTGGTTCACCGTTCTGACCACTGTTCCGCTCGTGCTGCTCAGCCTGGTACTCGCGATTCTCGCCGACCGCTTCGTACGCGGACGCTGGTTCTTCCGCTTCGCCTTCTTCGCGCCGTTCGTGCTGCCCTCGGCGGTCATCTCGCTGATCTTCACGTTCATCTACGCCGACCAGGTGGGCCTCGCCCAGCAGACCGCGAAGTGGATCGGCGTGGACACCCCGCCGTCCTGGCTGGGCGATCCGGACTGGGCGATGATCTCCATAGCCGCCGCCACCGTGTGGTGGACGATCGGCTTCAACTTCGTGCTGTATCTGGCAGGTCTGCAGGACATCCCGCGTTCCGTGCACGAGGCCGCGGCCATCGACGGGGCCGGACCCTGGCAGCGCATCCGCCACGTCATCGTGCCAATGCTCGGCCGCACCACGACCCTCGTGACGGTCCTCCAGGCGGTCGCCTCCCTGAAGGTCTTCGACCAGATCTACATGCTGACCATGGGCGGCCCCGACGGGAGCACCCGCCCCTCCCTCCAACTCATCTACGACACGGGCTTCGTCGAGGGCCGCGTCGGCTACGCGTCGACCGTCTCGCTGCTGCTCTTCGTGGTGATCCTGCTGGTCTCGCTCGTCTGGTTCGCACTCGTACGCCGCGCCGAGAAGGAGCGCTGATCATGACCGCCATCGCCACACCGCCCGTGACCGAGCAGAAGACGACCACGGCCGAGCCGCCTCGCAGGTACGACGCCGAGCGTCTGTTCAACCGGGTGGCCCTCGGCGCCCTCATCGCCTTCGCGCTGCTGTGGCTGGTGCCGCTGGCCTGGGCGCTCGCCACTTCCATCCGGCCCGCGCAGGAAGTCGTCACCGACCCGACCAACTGGTTCACCGCCCACCCCACACTCGCGGCGTACGGCGACATCTTCGACGCGGGGAAGCTGCCCTACTGGTACGCGAACAGCTTCATCACGTCGATCCTCACCACCGCGCTCACGGTGGTCGCCGCGTCGCTCGCCGCCTTCGCCCTCTCCCAGACCCGCTTCAGGACGCGCCGCGCCGCGTTCGTCGTACTCCTCGCCGGGATCATGATTCCGGGGCAGGTCCTCATGATCCCGCAGTTCCTGGCGCTCCAGTCGGTGGGCCTGCTCAACACCTACTGGGGAGTCGTACTGCCCCAAGTCCCCAACGTCGTCGCCGTGTTCGTGTTCAAGCAGTTCTTCGACGGCATCCCCAGGGAGCTGATCGACGCGGCACGCGCGGACGGCGCGGGCTGGCTGCGTACGTACCGGCAGATCGTCATGCCCATCTCGCGGCCGGTGATCTCCGCGGTCACGATCTTCGTGTTCGTCGGGGTCTGGAACAACTTCCTGTGGCCCCTCCTCGTCGTCACCGACCCGGAAATGATGACCCTCCCGGTCGGGCTGACCTCCGTCCAGGACGTCTTCGGCGTGCCCTACGCCCAGTTGATGGCCTCCGCCGTGCTGGGTGCGATCCCGCTCCTCGCAGTCTTCCTGCTCTTCCAGCGCCGCATCGTCGAGGGCATTGCCGGAACCGGCCTCAAGTAGCCGTACCCGCTTGCCAGTTCACACCCCTTCGCCCTACCGAGAAAGGCTCCAGCATGCCGCACACCGCACGGTTCACCGTCGACCCCGAGTTCACCATCGGGGAGGTGGACCCGCGCCTGTACGGAACGTTCGTCGAGCACATGGGGCGCTGCGTCTACACCGGCATCCACGAGCCGGAGCACCCTTCGGCGGACACCGACGGGTTCCGTACGGACGTCGCCGAACTGGTACGAGAACTCGGCACCGGACTCGTCCGCTACCCCGGAGGCAACTTCGTCTCCGGCTACCACTGGGAGGACGGGGTCGGCCCCGCCTCCGAGCGGCCGCGCCGGCTCGACCTGGCATGGCGCTCCATCGAGACCAACCAGGTGGGCACCAACGAGTTCCTCGCCTGGGCCAAGCAGCTCGGTCTCGACCCGATGATGGCGGTCAACCTCGGCACCCGCGGCATCGACGCCGCCCGCGCCCTGGTGGAGTACTGCAACCAGCCCGGCGGCACGGCCTGGTCCGATCTGCGGATCAAGCACGGCGTCCCCGAACCGCATGACGTCAAACTGTGGTGCCTGGGCAACGAGATGGACGGCCCCTGGCAGACCGGCCACAAGACGGCCACCGAGTACGGACGGCTGGCGGCCGAGACCGGCAAGGCGATGCGTCAGGTCGACCCGTCCATCGAACTCGTCGCCTGCGGCAGCTCCAACGCGGGCATGCCGACCTTCGGCACCTGGGAGCGCGAGGTCCTGGAGCAGACCTACGACGAGGTCGACTACCTCTCCCTGCACGCCTACTACGAAGAGCTCGACGGCGACCGCGCCAGCTTCCTGGCCTCCGGGGCGCATATGGACCAGTACATCCGCGATGTGGTCGCCACCGCGGACCACGTACGGGCCACGCGCCGCGCCAAGAAGCACATCAGGCTCTCGTTCGACGAGTGGAACGTCTGGTACGCCGCCCGTTTCGTCGGGGAACGCAACCTGGAGACCGCCGAGACACCCCGCCTGATCGAGGACACCTACAGCGTGACCGACGCCGTCGTCGTCGGCTCGCTGCTCATCACCCTCCTCCGCAACGCCGACCGGGTGGCCATCGCGTGCCTTGCCCAGCTCGTCAACGTCATCGCCCCGATCCGCAGCGAACCGGGCGGCGCGAGCTGGCGGCAGACCATCTTCCACCCGTTCGCCCAGGCCGCCCGGTTCGCCTCCGGGAAGGTGCTGCGCACCGACATCACCGGGTCCCGCATCCACACACGGCAGCACGGCGACGTATCGGCGCTGGACACGGTCGTGACGTACGAGGAGGAGAGCGGCGCGCTCACGGTCCTCGCCGTCAACCGCGGCCAGGACCAACCTCTGCACCTGCGGGCCGAGTTGCGCGGCGCACTGTCCGGATACCGGGTGCTGGAGCACCTCGTCCTGGCGGACCAGGACCCGGACGCCGTGAACACCGAGACCGAACCGGACCGCGTGACGCCGCGCACTGGCGGCGGAGCTCAGGTCACCGCCGAAGGCGCACTTGAGGCGGAGCTGGCCCCGGTGTCCTGGAACGTCATCCGCCTGGCCCCCGCCCGGTGACGTCCCGCCCGACGGCACCGTCCGAACAGATCCAGCCCGCACCCCGATGGGAGAATCTGATGTCGGCAAGACCCCGTACACCCATGCGTTCACTCCAACTGGCCGCCCTTGTCTCCGCGTTGATCGCCCTCCTGGCGGCCCTGCTCACCGCGCAGTCGGGAACGGCGGACGCGGCGACCGGCACCGCGCTGCGCAACGACACCGGCCTGTACCCCCGGGCCGTCCGCCTCGCGCACAACGCGGGCGCCAACGGCCGCGTTCTGTCGTCGGTGGTCACGTTCTCCGGCAACAACGGACTCGGGGCCATCTACGAGAGCACCGACTCCGGCGCGTCCTTCCAGCAGGTCGGCACGGTCAGCGACCCGGAGGCGGCCGGCGGGCAGGGACTCTGCTGCTCCACGCTCTTCGAACTCCCGCAACGGGTCGGCAGTCTGCCCGCCGGCACGCTGCTGTGGTCGGCCTCGGTCGGCCAGGACGAGACGAACCGGCGCATGGCCCTGCGCGTCTTCAAGAGCAACGACCTGGGACGCACCTGGAGTTACCTGTCCACCATCGCGACCGCGGGCAGCACCGGAGGCCTGTGGGAGCCCGAGTTCTCCGTCGACGCCTCCGGCCAGCTGGTCGCCCACTACTCGGACGAGACCGACCCCGCACACAGCCAGAAGCTCATGGCCGCCCGCACCTCGAACGGCCTGACCTGGACCGGGCACCGTGCCACTGTCATCAGCCCGCTCGTCACCGACCGCCCCGGCATGGCAGTCGTCCGCAAGCTCGGCAACGGCACCTACTTCATGTCGTACGAGATCTGTGCCGCCCCCGGTCAGTACCAGTGCGTCGTGCACTACCGGACCTCGGCCGACGGCTGGGACTGGACGAGCGGTCCGTTCCTCGGCTTCCGGCCCGAGACGGCCGACGGCAAGTACTTCAAGCACGCCCCGACCGTGGCCTGGGCTCCCGAGGCCGGCAATCCGCTGGGCAGGCTCTTCCTGATCGGCCAGGTCCTCTACAACAAGGACGGCACCCGGGCCGCTGGCAGCGGAAGGACCGTCTGGGTCAACAGCGCGGGCGGCAGCGGAACTTGGCGGGAGATCCCGGCGCCCGTCACCGTCGACTCGACGGTCGTCGACTACTGCCCCAACTACAGCTCGGCCCTGCTGCCGTCGGCGGACGGCAACAGCCTGCTGGAGATCGCCACCGACTGGGTCGGCGGAGTCTGCAAGCCGTACTTCGCCACCAAGCCAGTGCCGTCGTCCTGAGTCACTCCGGGCCGGGCATGCCGCTGTGGGCACCACCACGAGGCCGGGTGGTGCCCACGGCCCACGGCCCATAGCCAATAGCCCAGTGGCCTTCGCCCGGCGGTGTCGCTCCCGCGGTGTGTCCATGTCCCTCACGTCATCCTGACGACGACCTTGCCGGCCTTCGCGCGCCCCGCTTCGACGTACTCCAGCGCCTCCCGGGCCGACTCGAACGGGAACACGGTGTCGACGACGGGCCGGATCCTTCCGGTCTCGATGAGAGGGGTGAGCTCGCGCAGCTGGTCGCCGCTGGCCCTCATGAACAGGAACGAGTACGTCACGCCGCGGCGCCGGGCCGCTCGTCGGATCTGGAGACTCAGCGCGGACATCACCAGCCGGATGACCGGGTTCGCTCCCAGTTCTCTGCCGAAAGCGGCGTCCGGAGGGCCCACGACACTGATGACCTTTCCGCCGGGCTTGAGTACGTCCAGGGACTTCTTGAGGGTCTCGCCGCCGAGCGAGTCAAGGACGACGTCGTAGTCGTGCAGCTCCGTCTCGAAGGCCTGCTTCTTGTAGTCGACGACGACGTCCGCGCCCAGCCGCTTCACCAGGTCGACGTTGGCCGTGCTCGTGGTGGTGGCCACGTACGCGCCCAGTTGCTTGGCCAGCTGGACGGCGATGGTGCCCAGGCCGCCGGAGCCCGCGTGGACGAGGACCTTCTGGCCCGGCTGGACGTGAGCCCGCTCGACCAGCGCCTGCCATGAGGTCAGGGCGACCAGGGGAAGGGACGCGGCCTCCTCCATGGTCAGCGCGGCCGGCTTGATCGCCACGTCGTCCTGGTGCACCGCGATGCGTTCGGCGAACGTGCCGATCCGGTTCTTGTCGGGCCGCGCGAAGACCTCGTCGCCCACCGCGAACCGCGTGACGGCCGCGCCCACCTCGACCACCACTCCGGCCAGGTCGTTGCCCAGGACGAACGGGACCTTGTACGGCAGGATCGTCTTCATCTCGCCGTCCCGGATCATGCGGTCGAGCGGGTTGACGCTCGCGGCCTGGATCCGGACCAGCACGTCGTCCGCGCCCACGTCCGGCTCCGGCACGTCGCCGACACGCACTCCGTCCTTGCTGCCGTAGCGCTCCACCGTGAAGGCCCTCATCGTCGTCTCCTCGTCTCATCCGCAGGCGGACGAAGGTTCATTGAATTACGGTCATAATGTTATGCTGCGGGTCAGCGGTCCGCAAATGGACTCGCTGGTACGGACTCGCTGGTCCCGGGGCTGCCGTGGGGCGTCGACGGCGTTTCGAATCCCTGTAGAGCGCATGAGCATCATCAATTCCTCAAGGACTCCTCATGACGACAACACGGCCGGTAGCACTCGTGACAGGTGCGTCCTCCGGCATCGGAAAAGCAGCCGCCCTCGCGCTCGTCGGAGCGGGCTTCGAGGTGGTCGGAACCGGCCGGAAGGCCTCGGAGGTCACCCCGCTCGACGGCGTCACCCTCCTCGACCTCGACGTGACCAGCGACGCGTCCGTCACCGCCCTGGTCCGGCAGGTCACCGACCGGTTCGGCCGGATCGACGTCCTCGTCAACAACGCCGGCATCGGCTCGACAGGCGCCGCCGAGGAAAGCTCCCTGGCGCAGGACCGGCGCGTCTTCGACATCAACGTGTTCGGCCTCATCCGCATGACGAAGGCCGTCCTGCCGCACATGCGCGCCCAGGGCCGCGGACGCATCATCAACACGTCGTCGATCTACGGTTTCATCCCCCAGCCCTACATGGCCGTGTACGTCGCGTCCAAGCACGCGGTCGAGGGCTACTCCGAATCCCTGGACCACGAGGTCCGCGAGCACGGCGTCCGGATCCTTCTCGTCGAGCCCGGCGCGACCAACACCGCGTTCGAAGGGAACATCGTGCAGCCCGATACACCGCTGCCGGTCTACGCGGAGCAGCGGCACATCGCCGACCGGCTGGTCGCGGAGGCGGTCAGGGGCGGCGACGCCCCCGCCGTCGTCGCCAAGGCGATCGTCGCGGCCGCCACCGACCCGACGCCGAAGCTGCGCTACACCGCCGGCCCACTGGCCGGACGCCTCAGCCTGCTGCGCCGCATCGCTCCCGCCCGGACCTTCGACAAGCAGATCCGCAAGTTCAACAAGCTGGCCGGCTGACACCGGGCCCATTCGCGATTCCGGCAAGGGAGGGGCCGGTGCGCGCTCACAGAAACCCCCACACCGAAAACCCCACACCGAAGGGCAGGACCATGAACGACTCACAGGACGTACGAGGCCACGAGGTGACGTCGTACAAGAACGCACAGACCCGCACCGTCACCGCCGGGGGAGTGACCTTCGCCTATCGCGAGCTCGGTCCCCGGTCCGGTGTCCCGGTGGTCTTTCTCACCCACCTCGCCGCGGTCCTCGACAACTGGGACCCCCGGGTCGTCGACGGCATCGCCGCCAAGCGGAGGGTCGTCACGTTCGACAACAGAGGCGTCGGCGCTTCGACCGGTTCGACACCGCGCACCATCCAGGCGATGGCGAAGGACGCCGTCACCTTCATCCGGGCGCTCGGGTTCGACCACGTCGACCTTCATGGCTTCTCGATGGGCGGCATGATCGCCCAGGTGATCGCGCAGACCGATCCGGACCTCGTCCGCAGGCTGATCCTCACGGGTACCGGTCCTGCCGGCGGCGAGGGCATCAAGAACGTGACCCTGCTGTCCCATCCCGACACCGTCCGAGGGCTGTTCACCCTTCAGGATCCGAAGCAGTTTCTCTTCTTCACGCACACCGCGGGCGGGCGGCAGGCCGGGAAGGAGTTCCTGGCCCGCCTCAAGGAGCGCACCCAGGACCGGGACAAGGCGATCTCCCCGATTTCGTACAGCAACCAGCTCAAGGCCATTCACCGCTGGGGGCTGGAGCGGCCCCAGGATCTCTCCGCCATCCGGCAGCCCGTGCTCGTCGCGAACGGCGAGAGCGACAGGATGGTCCCGTCGCAGAACTCGTACGACCTGGCGCGGCGGCTGCCGAACGGCGAGCTGGTGATCTACCCCGACGCCGGCCACGGCGGTATCTTCCAGTTCCACCGGGAGTTCGTGGCGACGGCTGTCGAGTTCCTCGAACGGTAGTGGTCGGCAGGTGCCGATTGCGGCCGTGTGCCTTCCTCTCGGCCCCCTCAGCGCATGAACGCGAGGGCGTTCTCGATTCCCTGCTCGAGGACCTCGTCGGAGAACTTCCGGTCGGACAGGGCGCGGGACAGCTGCAACGTCCCCACCACCATGGTGAAGAGCCCGATCGCCCTGCCCCGGGCGGACCGCGGGTTCTCGGGTGTCAGACGGGCGGCGATCTCCTCCACGATGTCCCGCGCGCCGTCGGTGTAGGCCTGCTTGGTCTCGTCCCCGCAGCGGCCGATCTCGTCGAGCAGGGCGGCGGAGGGGCACCCGAGACCGGGGTGGTCCCGGTGCTCGGGCGACAGGTATTCACGAACGAAGTCCTCAAGCCCCCGGCGGCCGGGGCGCAGCATGCCGTAGCTCGCGATCTGCGTGCGCAGTTCCTCGGTCACGACATGGGCGACGAGGTCGTCCTTGGACGCGAAGTGGGCGTAGAAGGCTCCGTTGGTGAGCCCGGCATCCGACATCAGCGTGGAGATGCCCGAGCCGTCGATGCCGTCCTGCTTGAACCGATGGCCGGCCTTCTCGATGATGCGTTGCCGCGTCACCTGTTTGTGCTCCTTGGCGTAGCGCACCACGAGCTTCCTCCGTTCGCCCCGTAAGGCCGTTGCCTCGCACCCAGCCCAAGAGATGGGCTGACGTACGTAATATTACGATCCGCAGGCGAGCGAGCGAGCGAGCGGGCAGGCGGGCTTCGGCTGTCGGTCAGTCGAATGCGGCGGCGAACATGCCGGGCTCGTAGGAGCCTCCCCGCTGGTGGACGATCACGGCGAGCCGGTTGGCCGCGTTGATCAGGGCGACCAGGCAGACCAGCGCGGCGATCTGGTCGTCGTCGTAGTGCTTGCGTGCCTGGGCCCAGGTCTCGTCGGACACGCCCTCGTGGGCGTCGGCGAGCCGGGTGCCCTCTTCGGCGAGCGCCAGTGCGGCCCGCTCCGCCTCGGTGAACACGGTGGACTCGCGCCAGGCGGCGACCAGGTTGAGCCGGACCGCGGTCTCACCGGCGGCCGCGGCCTCCTTGGTGTGCATGTCGATGCACCAACCGCAGCCGTTGATCTGGCTGGCGCGCAGCGACACCAGCTCCTGAGTGGACTTCGGCAGCGGCGACTGCTGGATCAGCAGGCCGGCGCCTGCGAACCGCTTGGCGAACTTGCCGGCGATCTCGTTGCCGAACAGGTTGAATCGGGCGTCCATGGCTTCGTCCTCACTCGTGGTGTTGCACTGGTCGAACATGAGATGCCGGCGCCTCGCTCCCTGTGACGAGGCGGTCGTGTGACGTGCGCCACCGCTCATCGATGTCACAGAGCGGCGGCGGCCGGCGTCTTGTGCGCGTGACACCGTCGACAACGCAGAGGCAGGAGCAGCCGGTGATGAGCGAGCACGGCGAGCGCACAGACGACACGGCCGGGCAGCCCGCCGACGGCGGACGCACGGACCTCGCCACCGAGGCGTTCGTCGCCCATCGGAACCTGTTGTTCACCGTCGCCTACGAGATGCTCGGCTCGGCCGCCGACGCCGAGGACGTGCTGCAGGAGACCTGGCTGCGATGGGCGGGCGTCGACCTCGGCACCGTGCGGGACCCGCGCGCGTACCTGGTCCGGATCACCACGCGCCAGGCGCTGAGCCGGCTGCGTACGCTCGGCCGCCGCAAGGAGTCCTACGTCGGCTCCTGGCTGCCCGAGCCGCTGCTCACCGCGCCCGACGTGGCCGAGGACGTCGAGCTGGCCGACAGCGTCTCGATGGCGATGCTGCTGGTGCTGGAGACCCTGCAGCCGACCGAGCGGGCGGTGTTCGTGCTGCGGGAGGTGTTCGACCTCGGGTACGACGAGATCGCCGAAGCCGTCGACAAGAACCCGGCCGCTGTCCGCCAGATCGCGCACCGGGCACGGGCGCACGTCGCGGCGCGCAGGCCGCGCGGGGTCGTCTCCCCGGCGGAGACCAGGGACGCCCTGGACGCGTTCCAGCGGGCGGTCAACACGGGCGATCTGCAGAGCCTGCTCGACATCCTCGCGCCGGACGTCGTCCTCCTGGGCGACGGCGGCGGAGTCAAGCAGGCCGTGCTGCGGCCCATCGTGGGCGCCGACAAGGTGGCCCGCCTGCTTGTGGCCGGTCTTGG
The DNA here is from genome assembly GCF_055577685.1 of Streptomyces sp. NPDC033178. Taxonomy (NCBI): domain Bacteria; kingdom Bacillati; phylum Actinomycetota; class Actinomycetes; order Kitasatosporales; family Streptomycetaceae; genus Streptomyces; species Streptomyces sp. NPDC033178. The sequence continues at coordinate 464,666 of NZ_JBVIPT010000003.1, read as the reverse complement.
CAGGGTCGCCGACGCGGTGTCGCTGCGGCCCGTGCAGGTCAATGGCCACCCGGCGCTGATCGTCCGGCTCGACGGCGAGCTCGACACCGTCGTGGCGGTGCGCATCGACGACGGCCTCATCACCGGCCTCTACGCCGTACGCAATCCCGAGAAGCTGTCCCACATGGAGCGGGAGACCGCGCTGCGCCGCTGAGTACGGATTCTTGAGGGTTCTTGCGGGCCCTCGCGGGTTCTTCGGAAGCGGGCGCCGTCCTGAGAGGGCCCGCGTACCCCTTGCCGGTGGTTCAGGTGCGGAGGCGGGCGCCGGGTCCGAGCCGGGCGGTGACCTCCCTGGGGGTGAGCGTGGAGTGTTCCGCGGAGCACTCCACGACGACGCGGACCGGAGCGTCGCAGTCGGTGTGGCGGACATCCAGTACGGGGCCCTCGGCGCCGAGGGCGTGGGTCTCGCCCCACTGGCTCAGCGCCATCAGGACGGGCCACAGGTCCCAGCCCTTGCGGGTGAGGCGGTACTCGTTGCGGGAGCGGCTGCCCGCCTCCCGGTACGGGACGGTCTTCAGGATCCCGGTCGAGACCAGCTTCCGGAGGCGGTCGCTGAGGACGGCCTCCGACAGGCCGATGTGGCGGTGGAAGTCGTCGAAGCGGCGGACTCCGTTGACCGCGTCACGCAGGATCAGCAGCGTCCATTTCTCCCCGACCACGTCGAGCGTCCGCTGGACGGGGCAGTTCTCCGTGCTCGCCTCAAGCCACTCCATCCCCCCATCGTAGGGGCCTGGCTTCGTCATTGACAGTCAGGTGAGCCGGAAGCTAGCTTCGTTTGCAAAAGTCAGACGGGAAGGCGCCGGATCGTGGGACGAACACGTACGTATGAATGGGAAGACCCCGCGATCCTGGCGGAGGCCGCCGGACGCATGGCCGGCATCGACTTCCTGCGCGAGGTGCAGGCGGGGCGACTGCCACCGCCGCCCATCGGTGCCGGCATGGACTTCGCCCTGGACGAGGTGGAGCCCGGCAGGGCGGTCTTCTCCCTGATGCCGGGGGAGGAGCACTACAACCCGATCGGCAGCGTGCACGGCGGAATCTTCGCCACCCTGCTCGACTCGGCGGCGGGTTGCGCCGTCCAGTCCGCCCTCCCGCAGGGCATGGCGTACACCTCGCTCGACCTGACGGTGAAGTTCCTGCGGCGGATCACCGTGGACACGGGCAGGGTGCGAGCCATCGGTACGGTTGTCAACCAGGGCCGTCAAACCGCCCTCGCCCAGGCGCAGTTGTTCGACGCGAAGGACCGTCTGCTGGCCCACGCCACCAGCAGCTGCCTGCTCTTCCCGGTGCCGCCCGCTCAAGGGTGAGCCTTGGCCTCGGTGGATACCGGTCCATGTGCCTGGCGCAGGCCGGCGCTGAGGGCAATGCGTCCGGCGTGGCCCGGCGCTGAGGCAGGGGTGCCTCCGGTCCGGCCCGTCGGTCGATCGCCACGCCTCTCGGTGGCGGAGCCCCTGTGACCGCGGGCTGTCCTGGGTGCGTCGCACCTAGGGAAACGGCGGCCTGGTTGCCGTGCGGGCGCGGATCGAGTCTTGGACCAGAAGCCACTCGGCCCAGACTCGGCGCCTCCCCCGGCGCCTGCGAAGAGCCACCCGAAAGGGGCCCGCCATGAGCACCGACGACACCACCAGCGCCCGCCTTCTCGAACAACTGCGACGCCAGTCCGCCGACCCCCGTCGACGCATCCTGTTCACCGGCGCCACCATCGTCACGATGGACCCGGAACTGGGCGTCCTGCACGACAGTGACCTGCTCGTCGAGGGCGACTCCATCGCCGCGATCGGGCCGAACCTGACCGCGGAGGCCACGGAGGGCGTGGCGGGCGCGGTCGTCGTGGATGCCTCCGGCACCATCCTGGCTCCCGGTTTCGTCGACACCCACCGGCATGCCTGGGAGGCCCAGCTGCGCCGGATCATGCCCGACGTCGACGACCTCGGCGGCTATGTGATGTCCACACTCGCCGGATACGCCACTGTCTACCGCCCGCAGGACATGTACGTCGGCACCAAGCTGGCGGCGCTGACCGCGATCGACAGCGGCATCACCACCATGCTCGACTTCTCCCACAACTCCCGTACCCGCGAGCACTCCGACGCGGCGATCGAAGCACTGCGGGACACCGGTATCCGCGGGGTGCACGCCTCGATGGGGCCGCACTTCGGGGAGTGGGACCGCCAGTGGCCGGCCGACCTGACCCGCCTCAAGGACCAGTACTTCAGCAGCGACGACCAGCTGCTCACGCTCCGCATGGCGACGCTGGCCACCGACGAGATCGCGGGACCCGTCCTCGCGTACGGTCCCGAACTCGCCCGTACCGCAGCCGACTTGGGTATCGGTGTCAGCGTCGACGCGGTCTTCGGTACGGCCTCCTCGGAGGCCGTGCGGTCCTGGGCCGAGCACGGCATCCTCGGCCCCGATGTCACCCTGATCCACGCCACCGGTCTGACCTCCGAAGCCTGGAAGGTGATGGGGGAGTCGGGCACCACGGTCGCCCTCGCGCCCACCTCGGACGCACAGATCGGGCTGGAGACGGCCATCCCCGCCGTGGATGAGGCGCTCGCCGTCGGCATCCGCCCCGGCCTGAGCATCGACGTCGAAGTCGCCCTCGCCAGCGACATGTTCACCCAGATGCGGGCCCTGCTCGCGATCCAGCGGATGCGCGCGGTCAACGCCGCCTACGGAACGGGCGGCGACCTCTCCCGCATCACCACGCACGACGTCCTGGACTTCGCCACCCTCCAGGGCGCTCGGACCAACGGCCTCGGTGACGTCACTGGTTCGCTCACGCCCGGCAAGAAGGCCGACCTGCTGGTCGTCCAGGCCGAGGACCTCAACAACATGCCCCTCAACGACCCCATCGGCACACTGGTGTTGGGCTCCGACGCCCGCAACATCACCGGCGTCCTGGTGGGCGGCCGACCCCGCAAGTGGAACGGCCAGGTCCTCGACGTCGACCTACCCGCACTGCGCAGCGAGGTCGGCGCGTCCCGCACGTACGTGCTCAACACACCGGCCGGCTGACCGGAGTTCGGGGGCGCTCCCCGGCCGAGCCCGGGAGCGCCTCGTCGGACACGGCCCGGCACTCGGTACCAGCACCAACACCAGCACCATCACCCAGAAATCAGCGCCACCGACGTGTGCGCACAACCGGAGTCCCCATGTCCCGCCTCACCGTCCTCCGCCGATCCCCATCGCCCACCGCGACAGACCGATCCGCGTCACCCAAAGCATCGGACCGGCTCGCGACGGACCAACCCACGCCGACCGGTAGCCGTACCGCCTCCACCGTGGCTCTGCTGACCGCCCTCGGCGTCCTCGTCGTCGGCCAGATGTACACCGTCCTCGCCATGCTGGTCCCCATGGCCGGCTCCCTTGCGACCACCCCGACGCAGACGACGTGGACCGCCACCGCGTTCGGGTTCGCCTACGCGGCGGGGTTCCTGATCGCCGGACCGCTGTCCGACCGCTACGGTCCCCGGACGGTGATCACTGGCGGACTGGTGGGGGCAACCGTCACCACGCTGGCAGTGAGCGCTGCTCCCACTCTCACCTGGGCCGTCGCGCTGCGCATCGTGCAAGGGCTCACCGCGGCCACGTTCGCGCCCTCGGCGTTCTCGTACATCGCCGGCCACCTCGTGCCCCACCGCCGGGGCATCGCCCTCACCTGCGTCACCAGCGGGATGCTGGCCTCGGCCGTGCTCATGCAGATCGGCGCTCAGATCGTCGCGGCCGGACTCGGCTGGCGGATGGTCTTCGTCCTCGGCGCCGCCCTCATGGCACTCAGCCTCTGGCCGGTCCGGCATATCCTGCGCCCCACGGCGGCACAGGGCTCCGGCCCCAGTCTGCTCCAGGCCTTCGTCGCCGTACCTCGTCTGCTGCGCAAGCCTCGCCTCGTCGCCCTGTATCTCGCCACGGTCACCGTCATGGCATCCTTCGTGGCCGTCTACACCGCGGTCGTCGTCGCCGGGCCCCCTGGCGTCGCGGGCGACAACGCCGCCCTGCTCGCCCTGCGGGCCAGCGCCCTGCCCGCCCTCGTCGCGGTCCCGCTCCTCACCTCTGCCCTGCATCGACTGGCAGCGCCGGTACGCGTCGTACTGGCGATGTTCGTGGCGGCAGGAGCGGTCGCGGCCGGCTCCGTGCTGCGCGGCGATGTCCGCGTCCTCGCGCTGGTGTTGCTCGTGTTCGTGGCGGCGGTGGCGACGGCCGCTCCCGCCGTCGTCGAGATCGTTCACACCATGGCTTCCCATGCCCGGGGCGCGGGCGTCGCCCTCTACGCCTGCAGCATGTTCCTCGGCGCCAGCCTGGGCCCGCAACTGGCTGGCGCCCTTTCCGGGCAGGGCTTCGGCGGCATCCTCCGCGCCGTCACCGTACTGCTGGTCGTGGGCACGCTGCTCTCCCTGCCTGCCCTCACCGGCCGTCGGCGCGACCTGTGAAACCTGCGGAGCCCAACTTGGCTCCGTTGCGGACAAGCGAGAGCTCCAGCCCCTCCGCCTGATGGCGAGCGGGGGCTGGAGCTCACTGGTTTGTTCAGCGCCCGTACGGGTCAACGCCCGTACGGGGCAGGGCCAGAACGGGGCAGGGCCAGAACAGGTCAACGCCGGTACGGGCAAGGCCCGTACCGGCAACGGCGTCAGCCCAGTCGCATGGCGTACCCCGCGTGGTGCAGTTCCTCGCCCTGGAACTCGCCGAAGGCCCAGAAGCCGAGGTCGTCGAGGTAGTCGATCCGGTCGCCGTCGACCCAGTACCGGCCCTGGTAGGCGTGTGGGCGGCCGCCCCGGGTCTCGTCGTAGCGGCCGTCGACGGTGAGCTCCTGGTGCAGGAAGTCGTTCCTGTCGATCCAGACACCGACGCGCGGGCTGCCGGTCATGTCCCCGGCGGCCGGGATGCCGGCCTCGGGCGCGGTGGGGCGGTCGGGGGCGTCGGTGCCGGCCCAGAGGACCGGCTTGCCGGCCGCGACCAGGGCGCGGACCTGGTCCGGGCGGGTCAGGAGGGTGGCCTGTGCGCTCGCCACGTCGGCGGCGAACTCGTCGGGCACGACGAGCAGGTCGCCGACGTTCCCCGGCGTCAGCGTCGCGACGTACTCCGAGCGGTGGCCGCGTCCGCCGACCAGGGCGACGGTGTCCACGACGGCCGGTACGACGGTCATGCCCGTGCAGTCGACGACGATGGCGTTGTCGTCCTGTGCCGCGGTGATGATGCCGGGGCCGACGCCCACGAGCAGGGCGCCCACGAGCAGGACGTCGGCGCCGGTCATGGTCCCGATCAGCGGGTCCATCGTCAGGACCCGGGCGTTGGTGAACAGGACGGGACGTCCCGCGTCGTTCGAGACGATCTCGTCGAAGGCCTTGCTGTTCCAGTTCACGGTGTCCGTGTCGGTGTCGCTCATCGCCTGCTCCTCAGGTGAGTGGGTCCGTCGGCCTGTGGATTGCGTCGAGCGCGTTCACGCCGGCCGAGGCGGGGTCGGCAGCTCCTTGCGGCTGCCTTACGGTCAGCCTGGTCGCGGCCACGGAGCGGAACCAGGCCGCCGTTTACCCAGGTGTTCGGCACCCACCCTGCGCGCCGGTCCGTATGCGGAGGCGCCTACTGAGGCGGTCCCCAACCGGGCAGTGGCTCGGTCAGCACGCGGCCAGTCCCCAGCCACTGCGCGGCGAGCGGCATCGACCGCCCGAGCGTCTTCGCCCACCCGGGCCGAGAGCCCGGGTGCCGTCAGCGGTGAACGTTCCGAGGACACAGGCCCGGGTACGCCGTCCGGTCGGGGCCGCCACCGGCCCCGTACCACCGGCCCCGTACCACCGGCCCCGTACCACCGGCCCCGTACCAGCGGCCCCGTACCACCGGACATGGTCGGCGACACGGCGAAGCCCTCGCCGAGGCAGCGGGAGCCGCCGCTGCCGTCGTACGCGCCGCCCGGTGCACCCGATGACCCGTCGCACGCGCAGCGCCGGAGGCACCGGTCGCTCGCCGCCTCGCTCACCCGGCAGCCTCGCCCTGCCGGTCCGAAAACGAGCACTGGTCCATACCTGTCCCGGGGCAGTGAATCGTTTTGGCGAGTCCCTGTCAATGCCCCCAAAGGGCGGCATTTTCAGTGGAGTTCAGGAGGGGCGCGATGGGTTGACAGTCCATTTCCGGGCGCCCATCATCGGTGCAACTTCGGCGAGGCGTCTCGCAGACCCACTGTTCCATGAGTCCCAGGCCTTCGTGGGCGATCGATTTGAATCGATTCAGTCAGCTTGTTTCCGAACCGATCCGGGAGGTATTCATGCGGCGCCGCCGTCCCCTGCTCCACCGAATGCCCTTTCCAGGGCACCTGGTTGGCCTCGCCATGGTCGTGGCCTCCGCGCTGGCCGTGGCTCCCGCGCCGTCCGCCGACGCATCCGCTCCAGCGTCCCTGGCGACTTCGAAGGCGCCAACTGCCGCACCCCGCGCTGCCGTTGACCCCCTGAACTACTCGCCGACCTCACGCACCCTCAAGCCGACCGCCGTCCACAAGACGTCCGGCAGTGTCGCGAACCCGCAGAACGTCCTCAGCGGGCAGCCGACGAGGATCTCCGGCTCGCAGTCGGCCATCACGCTCGACTTCGGCAAAGAGGTCGGCGGCGTGACAACGTTGTCCTTCGGTGGCACCAGCAGCGGAGGCCAACGGGTCGGCCTGGCGTACAGCGAGTCGTCGCTGTACGTGGGCAACAACAGCGACCGGAGCAGCGGTCGCGACGGAGAGGACGGGGCCCTCTACACCACGGCCTCCGCCAACGGCACCTACACGGTGCCCACCGCGAGACAGCGGGGCGGCTTCCGCTACCTCACCGTCTTCCTCGACACCTCGGGCTGGGTGGACCTCAAGGGCGTGAGCCTCGACTTCACGGCGGCTCCGGGGAAGAGCAACCCGGCCGACTACGCCAACTACTTCCACTCCAACGACGAACTGCTCAACCGCATCTGGTATGCCGGGGCGTACACCGTGCAGCTCAACACCATCGCCTCCGACCAGGGCCGCGCCTGGCCACCGCCGGCCTCGGAGTGGGACAACGGCGCCACTGTCGGGGTGGGTGACTCCATCCTGGTCGACGGGGCCAAGCGCGACCGTACGGTGTGGCCCGGCGACCTGGGCATCGCAGTACCCAGCCAGTACGCGTACTCGGGCGACCTCACCTCGACCCGCAACGCGCTCACCACGATGTTCGACGCTCAGTCCGCCGAGGGTGAAATCCCCTGGTCCGGACCGCCGTTCAACCTCAAGGGCTCGGACACCTACCACACCTGGACACTGCTGGGCACGTCGACGTACTACACGTACACGGCCGACCGGGCGTGGCTGGACTCCCAATGGGCCGACTACAAGCGTGGGATGGCCTTCATCATCAACAAGATCGGCAGCAGCAACCTGCTCAACGTGACCCGCACGCAGGACTGGGCCCGGTCCGGCCAGGGCGGCGAGAACATCTCCGCCAACGCGCTGCTGTACGCCGCGCTCAGGGGCGGCGCCACCCTGGCCACGGTCGAGGGCGACAGCGCGCTCGCCGCGAGCTGGAACAGCAGGGCGGCCGCCCTCAAGACCGCGGCCAACTCCCGTCTGTGGGACCCCTCGAAGGGGATGTACAAGGACAACCCGACCAGCGGCCTGTACCCACAGGACGGCAACTCGCTCGCCGTCTGGTACGGGCTCACCGACTCCACGGCCAAGGCGAAGAGTGTCATCGCGGGGCTCGGCACACGCTGGGGCACCTACGGTCCGACCACTCCCGAGTGGGGCGGCAACGTCTCGCCCTTCGTGGGCGGCATGGAGCTGAACGCCCGCTTCACCGCCAATGACGACCACGGAGCCCTGGACCAGATCCGCCGCACCTGGGGCCACATGCTGAACAGCGACATCGGCACCAAGAGCACCTTCTGGGAGGGCATCAAGGCCGACGGCGGCCTCGCCTACGGCGGTTCGTTCATGAGCCTGGCCCACGGCTGGTCCAGTGCGCCGACCTCCACGCTCACCTTCGACGTGCTCGGCACCGCACCGGAGTCGGCGACCGGCGCGTACCGCTTCGTCCCGCACCCCGGCGATCTGACCAGCGCCGAGGGCCGCATCACCATGCCGCAGGGCGCCGTCAACGCGTCTTGGTCCCGCGACCTCGCGGCCGGCACCTACTCGGCGCACCTCACCAGCCCGTCCGGCACCACCGGCCGTATCGGAGTCCCGAAGTTCGGCGGCGGCAACGTCACGGTGTCCGTGAACGGTTCCGTCGTCTGGCGCAACGGAACCTTCACGCCCACCTCCGGCATCACCGGCGGCGGCCAGGACGACACCTACGTCTACCTCACCGGTGTCGCCCCGGGCGGCTACACCGTGACCGCCACCGGACTGGGCAATCCCTCGCCGCCCGCCGAGCCGGGTACCGGCGCCCTGCGCGCGGGCTTCACCCGCTGTGCGGGCGAGGGCGGTACGTGCTCCTTCAGCGGCACCCGTTCGGTGGCCTACGGGGCCGGAACGTACAGGTACAAGACGGTGACCGACAGCACCGCGTGCACCAACACCGCCTTCGGCGGCGACCCGGCGTCGGATCTCGTCAAGTCCTGCTACGTCGCCGACGCGGGCGGCCCGCCCGGATACACCGTCTGCGCGGCCGAGGGCGCCAACTGCTCCGTTCCCGGCTACAACCGCGACGTGGCGTACGGCGCCAACGGCAACTTCGCCCACCAGGTCACCAACGGCTCCGTCGCCTGCACCAACGCCCACTTCGGCGATCCCATCGACGGCGTGGCCAAGTCCTGCTACCTGCCGCCCGCCGGGGGGCCACCCGGTGGCTGGACCAAGTGCGCGGACCAGAACGGCACTTGTCCGGCCGCCGCCGGACAGCCGGTGATGTACGGAGCCTTCGGCGCGTTCGCCACCGTCACGGCCACCGGTAACACCCCGTGCACGGACGCCACGTTCGGCGACCCGATCTCCGGGGAGTCGAAGTCCTGTTACACCGCCACCGGCGGCCCGGCCGGTTACGCCACGGCCTGCTCCGCCGAAGGCGGCACGTGCTCCTTCAGCGGACAGCGAACCGCCGCCTACGGCGCACGGGGCAGCTTCGTGTACAAGTCGTTCACCGGCGGCACCGGTTGCACGACCGCGGCATTCGGCACCGATCCGCTGCCGGGTGTGAGCAAGTCCTGTTACCTCACGTCCTGAGTGGTACGACCTACCGCACGTCCTGGGCAGTACGACGCCTCCGGCAGCCCTCGCCTCCCCGCGTGTTCGGGGGCTGCCGGATCACTCCGGGCGGGCTGCCGCGACCACGTCCGCGTCCCGGATGGCCAGCACGAAGTTGTTCTTCTTGCTCAGTCCCATGATTCCTGTCATGGGGATCAGCCTGGCTGTCATGTTCTTTGCGTGCCAAGCGACTTGAGGAGGCTCAGAGGCTGAGCTCCTACGAGCAATGGATTACCGGCTACCGGCCACCGGCTACCGGCTAGCGGCTAGCGGTTGTCGGCCTGTGCGGTCAGGGCGAAGGCCAGCAGTGCCGTCGTGGTGAAGTCCAGCGCGGGTTCCACGGTCTGCCAGGCGCCCACGTCGTCCACGTACCGTGCGCCCTTGCCGTCGAAGTCGGTCCAGGCTCCTGTCGGCGGGGCGGCCGTGCACTTCTTCATGGTCGGGAAGCTGTTCAACTCCTCCAGTTTCGAGGCCTCGTTGGGGCCGTTGACCACCGCGCCGCGCAGGATGGCGCCCTTTCCGTCGTGGCTGCCCCTGAGGTTGGCCAACTGGTGTTCCGGACAGTGCGGATAGACCTCACCCACGCCGATCACGAAGCTGGTTCCCCAGGCGTTGGCGCCCAGCGCCCAGCCTCGCTGCCGGTCGGCGAAGGCCGCGTAGCGGGTGTCCCCGGTGGCCTTGGCGTAGAGGCGGGCGGTGGCCACCAGGCCGAAGGCGTGCGGTACGGCGTCGAAGTCGTCGTAGACGGCGCCTGCTCCGAACGGGTCGTGACCTGCGCGATCGACACCGTCGTCCAACTGGCGGCGCAGGTCCTCGTACAGCTCCTGGGCCCCGACGCCGTTCGTCCGGGTGCCGTCCAAGGCGGTGGCCAGGTCCACGTGGGCCAGGGCGCTGACGTCCGCGACGTTGAGGGTGCCCTTGACGTCGGAGTCCAGGTAGGCCCTGGCCCAGCGGGCCGCTTCGTCGGCCCAGTCAGCCTCCCGGTCGTCCCCGAGTTCCCTTGCGGCCAGGGCCAGTTCGGCGCCGGCGAACTCCATGTCGTCCTGCCAGGAGTCCTCGGGATAGAAGGCGCTCGGGAAGGCGGTGAAGAGCGGCTCGTCGGGGTCCGGGTCGGTGTCGGCCAGGTCGTACACGGCGGCGGCCTTGTCCAGCCAGTCCCTCGCCTCCTCCGGGTCCGTGGCAGCCGCGCGCTGTGCGGCGAGGGCGAAGGCCGCGGCCACGCGTCCCGCCAGGCTGGGGGTGATCCGCTCGCCCGGGTCGTTCGCGCGGAAGACCGGCCGGTGCTTGATCGTGTAGTCCGGGTCACCGGGCGACACATCGAGCCGGTCGTCGGCCTCGGGCAGCCGCCACACGTCGTGATCCGTCCGTACGTTCTCGTTGCCCGCGCCGATGCCGACCTGGGCGTAGAGCGTCTCGCTGTCCCCGTCCCACATCCTGTCCAGCCAGTCCAGTCCGTGCGAGGCCTCGGCGGACAGCTCCCTCATGTCCGGCAGGTCCCGCTGGGCGAGGAGGAGTTCGGCGACCGAGTAGGAGGTGGTGCCGGTGAACTTGAGGAAGTCTCCCGCGTCGAACCAGCCGCCCGAGACATCGACCCGGTCGCCCGTCGGGGTCAGCCGCTCGTCGAGGAGTTCGGTGCCCTCCTCGTCGTACTCCGGATCCGCATAGACGGACGCGTCCTCGTCGGCCAGATGCGAAGGGCCGTGCCTGAGGGCGCCGGGAAGCACGTCGGCTCCGTCGCGCTGGGCCTGGAGGAAGCGGACGTTGTCCCGGACGAGCGGGGTCATCAGCTCGCGGGCACCGGCGATGCGGAAGGCGGGCGAGCGGCCCGCCGCGGTACCGGTCAGGACGACGCGGTAGGTGCCGGGGGTGTTCAGCGCGGACAGGTCGGCGGTGCGTACCGAGGGGTACCTGGCGTTCCAGCGGCCGGTGGTGGCTCCGAGCCTGCCCGCGGCGACCACCTCGTCCTTGGCGTCGACGACCTTGAAGCGTGCTCCGGCGAGTGCCGCCGAGGGCCCCATGACGTAGGCCTGCTTCTTCTCGCCGCGCACATGGCCGACCTGGTCGACGCGGATGGCCACCTCGGTCGATTCGGGCGTGGTGTCGCCGCCGAAGGGCAGGCCGTGCAGGCTCACGGCGAGGAGCAGGGTGCTGAGTCCCGCGGCGGCGCCGACCAACAGCCGGGGGGTGAGCGATGGGTTCATGCGCTCACGGTGCCGGGGCCTTCATGAGATGACGATGAGGAACCGTGGGCCGGTGGCATCGGCAGCCGGAGCTCGGCGAGCAGACCGCCGCCGGGAGCGTCCGCGAGGTGAGCGGTGCCGTGATGCAGCTCGGCCACCCACCGGACGATGGCGAGGCCTGCTCCTGTTCCTGGGACGGCGCCGGTTCCTGTCGCGGCTCCCGTAGCCGAGACGGCCACTCCCGATCCCGCGGCGCCTCCCGTACCCGTTCCTGCGGCGCCTCCCGTACCCGTGGTGGCCCCCGTTCCTGCGGCGCCTCCCGATCCCGAGGAAGCGCCCGTGCCTGCGGCTCCTGCCGGAGTCCCGGTGACACCCCGGGCGAAGACCCGCTCCCGGTCCGCGGGCGGCACACCCGCCCCGTGGTCGCGGACCGTGACGAGGCCGGGTGCGACGGTGACCTCCACCGGTGACTCGGCCGGGCCGCCGTGCCGCAGGGCGTTCTCCACCAGGTTCCGTACCGCCTGGGCCAGCAGGTCCGGATCCCCGAGCACCACCACCGGCTCGGAGCTGACCGTGACGCTCTCGTGGTCCGGCAGCTCCTCGACCATGGTCTCCACCAGTTGGTCGAGGCGCAGGGGCACCAGCTCGGCCCGCTGCGCACCTGCCTCCAGCCGGGCCCTTGCGAGCAGCCCGGTGACCAGCCGACTGAGCCGGTCCACCAGCCGCAGGGCCTCGTCGGACGAACCGGAGGAACCACCCCGCTCCACCACGAGCCGCAACGTCGCCAGCGGCGTACGCAGCTCGTGCGCGGCCTCGGCCAGGAACTGTTCCTGCTGCGCCAGCCCGCGCAGGGCGGGACGCATGGCCCGGCCGGACAGCAGATGGCCGACGGCCGCCGCGCAGCAGACCAGAGCCGTGCAGCCGAGCGCCAGCCAGCGAACGAGGACCTCGTGATCGTGTTCACTGCGCGCCAGCTCGGTGCCGACCAGCACGGCCGCACCGATCCGGTCGCCGTCCCAGACCGGGGCCGCCGCCCACCTCAGCCGCCCGCCGTCCGCGGAAGGGGCGTTGATGACGACGGTCCCCTGCTCCTCCAGGACGCTCCGCCAGACATCGTCGAGCCGGTCGCGACCGGGTAGTGCCGCACGAGCGGGAACGACGTTCCGAACGGACGGCGACTCTCCGGACGCCGCTTGCAGGACGGCCAACACCTCCGCGCTCCGGGCGAGTTCGTCCTCACGCAGCGGCTCCAGATGGAGCACCCCCGCGTCGAACCAGACCGCCCGCGACAGGCCGACGGCACGGCTGCCGGCCTCGTGGTCGAGGCCGGAGCGGCGGGATGCGGCATCGATGCGGACGGCGACGACGGCGAGCACGACGAGACAGGCCGTCGTCGTCGTGGCGAACAGCAGCGTCATCAACCGACGGGTACGCCCCAGCCGGGCCACGGCGGGCGACAGGGACGACGCTGGGGCCCGGCGGATCACGCCGACGCCCCGTCGCCCAGCCGGTAGCCGACGCCGCGCACCGTCCCGATCGGATCGGGCGGCCCGAGCCGTCGCCGCAGCTGGCCGATGAGGACGTCCACCACATTGGACATGGGCTCGCCGGCCTCGTCCCAGCAGCTCTCGATCAGCTCGGTGCGGGTGACGACCTCGCCCGCGCGCAGCATCAGCAGCTCAAGGACCGCGAACTCCTTGGCCGACAGGCTGAGCAGCACCCCCGCCCTGGAGACGCGGCGTCGTGGGAGATCGACCTCCAGGTCACCCGCGTGCAGGACCGGCGGCCGCGCGGGCTGCGCCCTGCGGCACAACGCCCGTGCCCGTACGACCAGTTCGGCGAAGGCGAAGGGCTTGACCAGATAGTCGTCGGCCCCGTGCTCGAAGCCGGCCACCCGGTCGCTCACCGCGTCCAGTGCCGTCAGGAGGAGAAAGGGCAGTACGGATCCGGTCCGCCGGTGTGCGGCGAGCAGTGTGAGCGAGTCACCGTCCGGGACCGAGCGGTCGGCCACGACACAGTCGTAGCTGTTGACCGAGAGCTTGAGATCCGCTTCGGCCAGAGTCCGCGCGAGGTCCACCGCGAACCCCGTACCACGCAGCTGAGCAGCGACGACGGGCCCCAGCTCGGGATCGTCCTCCAAGACCAATACGCGCATGGCCCGGAGCTTAGACGGTGCGGGCGCCGGGGCCCGGTGGCCGCTCGGCCGTGCGGTCCGTCATGTCCACCGACCCGTCATGGCGGGGGAGGAACAGCGCTCGGCCGTTCCTCCCCCGCCATGACGGGTCGGACTTCAGACGACCTGGGCGGTGGGCAGGATGGTGATTTCGGTGAGGTTGACGTGACGCGGGACGGCGGCCATGAAGGCGACCGTCTCGGCGACGTCGGCGCTCTGGAGGACGTCGATGTCGTGGATGAGGTCGGCCATCAGCTTGGACGCGTCGGGGTCGGTGACGTGGTCGGGCAGCTCGGTGTCGACCATGCCGGGCTCGATGGTGGCGACGCGGACCATCTTGGGACCGAGTTCGACGCGGAGCAGCCGGGTGAGGTGGCTGATGTACGCCTTGGTGCCGGAGTAGATGGAGAACTTCGCCAGGATGCGGGTGGCCGCGATGGACGAGGTGTTGATCAGGTCGGCGGGCCTGCCCTGGGCGGCGGAGTCCGTCAGGTGGGGGAGGAACGCGGCGATGACGTTCATCAGGCCGCTGATGTTGAGGTCGATCTGGCGCTGCCAGTCGTCGACCTTCAACTCCTCGATGCCGGAGATGAGCTGGACACCGGCGTTGTTGAACACGAGGTCGGCCTTGCCGAAGCGGGCGGCTACCTGGTCGGCGGCGGTCTGGACGGCGGCGCGGTCGGTGACGTCGACGGCCAGGGCGAACGCGGTGCCGCCGGCTGCCTCGATGTTCTTGACCAGGCTGTCGAGGCGCTCCTTGCGCCGGGCCAGTACGACCACGGTGGCGCCGAGTTCGGCGAGGCGTTCGGCGGTGACGGCACCCATGCCGCTGGACGAGCCGGAGACGACGGCGACACGACCGGCCAGGGGAGTGCCCGTGAGCAGAGCAGCAGACATCGCAAAACCTCAATCTGTTTGATCGGGAGGCGGGGGAGAGCTCTTTGAACGGAGGGAGAGCTCATTGATCGGAGGGCTCGGAGGGTGGGGGCGGGGAGGGCTCGGAGGATGGGGAGAGCCGGCGGTGGTCAGGCGGCGTCGTCGTGCCCGGTGGCGGCGGACTTCTCGCGCCACGGGGCGAGGTCGTCCTGCACCTGCTGGTACTTGACGTCGAGCCGCTCAAGGGTGTCGCGGCCCAGGTAGAGGTGGGTGGGCAGCTTCTCGGCGGACGCGACCTCGACGATGAGGGCGGCGCCCTTGACCGGGTCACCGAGCTGGGCGTGGTTGGCCCGGTCGATCCAGTCCAGCGTCACGTGCGCGGGGGTGTCGTCGTAGTCGGCGATGCGGTTCGCGGCCACGGAGAGCGAGCTGGAGTCGAGGAAGTCGGTGCGGAAGACACCCGGCTCGACGACCACCGACTGGATTCCGAACGGGGCCATCTCGGCCGAGAGCGCTTCGCTGATGCCGGCGACCGCGAACTTCGACGCGGCGTAGAGGCTGACACCGGGCTCCCCCTCGAAGCCCGAACGGGAGCCGATGTGCACGAGCCTGCCCGAGCCCTGCTTGCGCATGACGGGCAGCACGGCGCGGGTGACGTTGATCAGACCGAAGACGTTGAGGTCGAACAGCGACCGGGCCTCCGCGTCGGTGATCTCCTCCAACGCGCCGAGCAGGCCGCGACCGGCGTTGTTCACCAGGACATCGATGCCGCCGAACCGCTCCACGGCGGCGTCGACCGCGTGCGGGATGCTGTCGTTGTCCGTGACGTCCAGGGCGACCGCGAAGACCTGGTCGGAATCCTTCAGATCGGCCGGAACCCGCTCCGGGTTCCGTACGGCGACCACGACATTGTTTCCGCCCGCCAGGGCGGCCCGAGCGATTTCAGCACCGATTCCGCGGGAAGCGCCGGTGACAAACCACGTAGCCATGGGAAAACCCCTTTCGTCGTTTCCCCTTTTCGGGGATTTCCTGTTGACGTATTCGAGTCTGCCCATGGGCCGAGGCGCGATGAAGGCCGTGCTTTTCCTGGGAGTCCCATACCTAGGAAGAGGAGGCGAACGTGGCTCAGGCGCCCTGTGCGGGATTCCCCTGGTGAGGTACTTCGGGCGCGCTGATGGAACCCAGCAGGGACAGGCGGTCCTCGGAGGGAGAACCCGGCTCCGCCTGAAGGATCACCAGCTGCTGTCCCGGAGCGCTGCGGATGTTGAGGGCCTCGTGCCTCAACTCCAGGTCTCCCACGCCGGAGTGGTACATCTGCTTGACCTCGTACGGCGGGACCCGGGTGTACTCGCGTGCCCACAGGGAGCGGAACTCGCCGCTGCGCACCGACAGTTCACCGACGAGCTCCAGGATGCGGGGATCCTCGGGGGTGCTCGCCGCGGTCTGCTGAAGGTCGGCGACCGCGCGGTTCTTGGCCCGTTCCGCGTTCCGGTAGAAGGTCTTCGCCGCGGGGTCGAGGAAGAGCATGCGCAGTACGTTGTCGTGCTGTGCGAAGTCTCCGTAGAGGGCGTCGGCCAGTGTGTTGGTGGCCAGCAGGTCCTGGGCGTGGCCGATGATGAAGGCCGGTGTCCTGGTCCAGCCTTCGATCAGTTGCCGCAGGTGCGGGCGGACACGCTCGACCCGGAAGGGGGACTTCGTGCGGCGGGTTGCCGGCCGGCCCAGCCGGAAGAGTTCCCGCTTGTCCTCTTCCCCGAGGTGCAGCACGCGGGCCATGGCCTCCAGAACCCGTGGCGAGGGGCTGAGTTCACGGCCCTGCTCCAGCCGGCTGTAGTAGCTCAGGCTGACACCCGCGAGCGCCGCGACCTCGTCGCGTCGCAGTCCGGGCACCCTTCGCCGGCCGGCGCCGGGCAGTCCCGCGTCCGCGGGGGTGAGGCGTTCCCTGCGGGAGCGGAGAAACTGACCCAGCCCTTCAACCAGGTCGGGGCGCGTGTCGTTGTCCATGCTTTCGAGGCTAGGTGGAGAACGCCCGGAAATCGTGTGCGGACGGTGGGTGCGTTACACCCAGGATTGCGGGTGCACTCCACCCCCACGGCTACTCTGCGTATATGTTGGAGTCGCCCGGTGTCATATTGCGCAACCTGGACTTCTGGTCGGCCGGAAACCATCTAGGCTTGCCGCATGAGCAATGGGACACCTTTGGGTGATTTCCTCAGAGCCCGTCGAGAGGCCCTCAAGCCGCACGATGTCGGTCTCCCCGAATACGGGCGACGTCGGGTGCCGGGACTGCGCAGAGAGGAAGTCGCGCTACTCGCAGGAGTCAGCTCCGACTACTACATCAGGCTGGAACAGGGGCGTGAAAGCAGCCCCTCCGCGCAGGTGGTCGAGGCCGTGGCACTCGCCCTGAAACTGGACGCGGAGGCCGCCGACCACCTCAACCGCCTCTGCCTCACCGCCTCGCAGCGCCCGCGCCACTGGGGTGAAGGGGAGGTCAGCCAACAACTGTTGCAGCTGATGGACGGATGGGAGCACACCCCGGCCTTCGTGGTCGGCCCGGCCCTCGACATCATGGCGGGCAACTCCCTCGCCACGGCTCTCCACAGCGGATTCGACCAGTTCGACAACCTCGCCCGTATGGTGTTCGTCGACCCGGCAGGGCGCGAGTTCTACCAGGAATGGGAGCGGGCCGCGCACTCCTGCGTCGCCGAGATCAGGGCCGCCTACGGCCACGATCCCGAGTCGGCCCGTATCGCCGAGGTCGTTGCGGAACTGTCCGCCCAGAGCGAGGAGTTCGCCGGGCTCTGGAAGATGCACGAGGTCAAGAGCAAGTCCCAGGAAGGCAAGCACCTCAAGCATCCCGAGGTCGGAGACCTGAACATCAAGTTCGCGGCTTTCACGGTCAACGGGGCGCCGCATCAGCAACTGGTCGTCTACCAGGCCGAACCGGCCAGCCCGACGGCGACCGCCTTCGAGACGCTGAGGGCCATGGCAGTCGAGCCGAAGCAGGCGCGGGCTGCCGCGCCGGAGCAGGCCCAGGCAGCCGAGCCGGAGCAGGCCCAGGCGGCCGAGCCCGTGGCCGACCTCGCCGGCAAGGAGCAGTAGCAGCGAGGAACGGGATCATGTGAGCCGGGCGAGGCCGGTCCTGCCGTACCCAGGAACCTGGTCCTGCCGTACCCAGGAACAACGTGGCCTTCATGGCGGTGTGCCCGTCTGCCGACACTCGATGCGACAGACAGCGCGCCGGGCCCGGATGCCGGCGCCCGGATCGCACGGCGCCAGGAGCAGACATGATCACCGTGAAGGACCTTCGGCCCCACCCCGTGGACCAGGTTCACCGACTCATCGAACCCGGCCCCGTCATCCTGGTCACCACCAGGCATCGCGGCATCCCGAACGTGATGACCAACGGGTTCAACATGATGGTGCGCCACGCCCCGCCGCTGATCGCGTGCACCATCGGCCCCTGGGACCGCAGCTACCAGGCGCTGGTCGAGACCGGCGAGTGCGTCGTCTCGGTCCCGACGGCGGACATGGCCGCCACCGTGGTCGACATCGGCAACTGCTCGGGCGCCGACGTGGACAAGTTCGAGGAGTTCGACCTGACCGCCGTGACCGGTGAGCAGGTCCAGGCACCGCTGGTGGCCGAATGCTTCGCCAACATCGAGTGCAGGGTCGCCGGCACCAGCCTCGTGGCCCCCTACAGTCTCTTCCTTCTCGAACCCGTCAGGGCGTGGACCGACCCCTCGCAGTCGCAACCGCAGCTGTTTCACCACCGCGGAGACGGAACCTTCACCCTGGACGGGCCGACCGTCGACCTGAAGGACCGCATGACCAAGTGGCAGTACCTCCTGTAGTGCCGGTGCATCCGACGGTGACGAATTCCGGCGGATCGGCCCCCGACCAACTCGCGGCTCAACTCCCGGACCAACCCGCGGTTCAACTCCCGGACCATCTCGCGGTTCAACGCACGGCTCAACGCACGGATCAATCCCCGGATCGACGCCCGGGTGGAATTGCTCGTTGGCTGATTGCAAATGCCCCGGACCGGCCTCTGGCGCGCGATGCGCTCCGCTATGCTCGCCCCCGTTCGAGTGAATGACGGCCGGTGGCGTTGACGCTGCCGGGAGGGATATGTGAGAGCGCGTGTTGTCCGGAGATGGCGATCACCAGGCTGGGATACGTTCCGAACGCGGCTCGGGGCGGCTGATCGCCGGCCGGTACCTGCTCCACGACATCCTCGGCCAAGGCGGCATGGGCACCGTCTGGCGCGCCCATGACCAGTTGCTGGACCGCCCGGTCGCCGTCAAGGAACTCCACGTTCTCACCCACGGCGATGAGGAGCAGCGTATCCGGGTGCGGCGTGCGGTGCGTGAGGCGCGGGCGGTGGCCCGGGTGCCGCACCCGCATGTGGTGGGCGTCCATGACCTGGCCGAGTCGCAGGACCGGCTGTGGATCGTGATGGAGCTCGTGGAGGGTCCCTCGCTGGCCCAGCACCTGGCCGAGCGCGGACCGCTCACCGCGCAGCACACCGCCGCCCTGGGACTGCAGTTGCTCGACGCGCTGGTGGCGGTGCACGCGGCCGGCACCCTGCACCGGGACGTCAAACCGGCCAATGTCCTGCTGCGCCGGGACGGCAACGCGGTCCTGACCGATTTCGGTATCGCGGTCCTGGACGACGGCGAGTTTTTGACCACCACCGGCGAACTGATCGGCTCGCTGGAGTTCATGGCCCCCGAGCGGGTGATGGGGGCCGAGGTGGGCCCGGCCTCCGACCTGTGGTCGCTGGGCGCGACCCTGGCCACCATCTGCGGCGGACAGTCCCCCTTCCGCAGACCGGCCCGGCCCGCGACCCTGCACGCGGTCGCCTACGCCGAACCCGCCCTGAACGAGCGGCTCGGCCCGCTGCGCCCGGTCATCGAGGCCCTGCTGCGCAAGTCCCCCGACGAACGCCCCACCGCCGCCCATACCCGCCAGGCACTGCACCACGTCGCGGCGGGCCACGCGGACGCCGGACCGCTGCTGCCGTCACCGACCGGACACGTGTCCTGGCCCACGCCCCAGCCGGCCGACGCGGACACCCTGACCAGCGACCACCGGCACCCGGCCCCATCCCGCCACAGCGGCCACAGCGGGCAGGGCGGGCACAGCGGGCACAGCGCACCGACGGCAACCCACACCACCTCCCTCAGGCCCGCCCCCCAGCCCCCCTCCCGCTCCCGGGGTGCGAAGCGGCTGGGCTGGGCGCTGGCCGCAACGGCGGTGCTGGCGGCGGGCGTTGGCGGTGGCCTGTTCCTCACCGGAGTGCTGCCGCTGAAGAAGGACCCGACCACGACGACCACCCGGCAGGCCGTGAAGTCGACCACCGGCTGGCAGAAGGTGACCGGGGTGACCGTCCGGCAGGGAGACAGGGTCACCGTCCGCTTCCTCTCGGGCCAGTGGACCGTCGACCACGTCAACATCCCCATGACCGGCCCGGCCGGCTACAACACGGCCATCGACCAGTCACTGGACGGCGCCAAGGACTGCAAGATCAAACCCGCGGCACCCTTCGGCACCCTGCTGGCACGCCTCACCGGCGAGCCGGACCTCCCCCTCCGCTCCGTCGGACGGAAACTGACCTTCAAGGCCGCCGACAACGCCACCCTGCAACTGGCCATCAACGACGCCCCCGACCGATGCCTCCACGACAACAGAGGCACCCTGACCGTCCAGGTCAGCGTCACCCACCAACCCTGATTGCCGAGCATTCCGATGACGCGGTCGAAAACTACGGCTCAAGCTCCTTGAGCTGTGCGTCGGTGCGCCGGTTCCGGCGGAGGCGTTCCGGGAGCGGTGTGCGGAAGTCGGGCAGTAGGCGCTGGGCGAGGAACGCGGACTTCAGGAACGCGCGGACGAGACGCTCGCGGCGGGGGCCGATCCAGCCGATGCGATGGAGTCGGCAGACCCGCTCGCCCGCGAGGTAGCGGGTCAGATCGCTGCCGAACGACCGTAAGGGGGCGGGGAACCAGCGCTCCGCGAAGAAGTTCATCATCGCGGTCGCCACGCGATGGCCGGACTCCGTCGGCTCGTACGGCCTGGACTCGAACTCGACGGCGAACGCGATCATCGCGTCCCAGTCCTCGGGGAACGCCTCGTCGGACAGTGGGCCGGACTCGCGTTCCAGGAGGCGGAAGAGCGCCTGTGCCCATCGGTGCCAGGCGGTCTTCATGGGTTCGCTCGTGCCGGGCAGGCCCAGCGAGGTCTGGAGACGGTCGCCGAACGTGGCCAGCAGCACCAGTGGATAGACGAAGTCGTCGGGGTCGTCGAAGTTGCCGGGTAAGTGCGGGGTTCCGCGGGCGACGGCCAGGTGGATACGGTTCAGCCGTGCGGCGGCCCCGCGGCCCGCCGTACTGGACAAGCCGTCCACCATCCAGGCCATCAGGAAGTCGTTGCCGTCCTGGAAACGCCGGTGGGGCCTCGTCTCCAGCTTCGAGGTGTGGGCCAGCGTGGCGGACCCGAAACTCGGCTGCATCATGCGCATGGTGCCCGGATAGACCATCATCGCCAGGGCGAACTCCGGGACGCGGTGGCCGACATAGAGCGAGACCATCCGCTCCCAGTCGGTCTCCGGGTCCATCCGGGACAGTTCGCGGTCCACCCACCTGTATCCGCGGCGCAACGTCGGTTCTCCCTGTCTCCGACCATGCGCTGTGGCGTACTGCCGACCGCACGTCCGTCGGCTTCGCCCGCAGGACGGCGCATGATCCCCGTGGGGGAGAGGACGCTCCTGCTCCCCCTCTCGATACCGCGGCTCGTTGTGACTTGTGCCATATCCCTGGCGCCCTGCGAAGCAACCCTTCCAGGTGCGCGGGCGTCCTTTCCGGCGTCGTGTTCGGAGGATCAGGATCAGCCTCCGTCCACGCGTACCGGCAGTCGACTGAAAGGGCGCAGTCCATGGAGCTCGATCCCGACCTCTGCCTCGATGTTCCGGAGGATTTCGACGACTCGGATGCCGAGAGCCAGGTGCATCCCATAGCCAGGAAGCTGTTCCCGGCCACAACCGCCGCGGAAGCCTTCGGGAAGGCCCAGGAGTGGGTGGAGGAGAACCAGGTCTTCCTGCTGGATGTCTCATGGGACTTCGCGTACGACGAGGACGAGCCCTACACGCTGAGCATCTACTTCACGTTCGAACTGGAACCCGAAGACGCCTGACGACAGCCGGCCCCGGGGAGAGGGGGAAGGGCACGACAGGCGTGCGTACGCCTGCGCCACCAGCGGTATCAGGCACCACCGCTTCACCGGACCGCTCCTGCACGACGTGCTGACGGCCGCCGGCCCCGCCTTCGACCCCGCCCGCCGCAAGGACAGGCTGCGCTTCCTCATCGCCGTGTCCAGCAGGGACGGCCACCACGTGCTGCTGTCCTGGGCCGAGTTCGACCCCGACTTCGGCCGCGCGCCGGTCCTGCTCGCGGTCGGCATCGACGGCACTCCGCTCGACCGGGAGGGACCCCAACTCGTGCTGCCCCAGGACCGCTGCGGCGCCCGGCACATCAGCGGCATCGACACGATCCGCGTGGACGGCGGCTACACCCCGTGGACGTGACACCGCCCGGCATGTGACAGCAGCCGACGCGGTCGGCCCTCCCCGGAGGCCCGCCGCCCGGGTCGGCCTCCCCGGACGCGCGTGCCCGGCCCATGCTGTACGTCGGCACACCGGCACCCGGGCACGCAGCCCCCTCCCGCGGAGGTCACGCATGCAACTGCGCCAGCTGGAATACCTGGTCGCCCTCGCCCGCGAACGCCACTTCGCCCGCGCGGCGGCCGCCTGCTATGTCTCCCAGCCGTCGCTGTCCGCCGCGATCCGCCGACTCGAACACGAACTGCATGTCCCGATCGTGCGGCGGGGGAGACGGTACGAGGGCCTCACCCCGGAGGGCGAGGTGGTCCTGGCCTGGGCGCACCGCATGCTCGCCGAACGCGACGCACTCCGCCAGGAGTTGTCCGCCCTGGGCGACGGCCTCACGGGCACGCTCCGCCTCGGGGTTGTCCCCACGGCGCTGCCCGCCGCCTCCCTGCTGACGACCCCCTTCTGCGACCGTCACCCGCGCGCCCGCGTCAGCATCGAGTCCCTGTCCTCGGTCGACATCACCCACGGACTCGCCGAGTTCGAGCTGGACGCGGCGATGACGTACCTCGACGACGACTCGCTGCGCCGACTGCCGCTGTACGAGGAGCGGTACGTCCTGCTCACCCCCACCGACGGCCCGCTCGCCGCCGCCTCCACGGCCCGCTGGGCCCAGGCCGCCGCCCTCCCGCTGTGTCTGCTCGGCCCGCGCATGCGCAACCGCCGCATCATCGACGAGTGCTTCGCGGCCGACGGCGCCACGGCCGCCCCCGCGATCGAGTCGGACAGCGTGGCGGGGCTGTACGCGCACCTCCCCGGCGGCCGCTGGTCCAGCGTGATCTCGCACGCGTGGCTGCACATGTTCGGCGTACCGGACGGGATGCGGGTGGTACCGCTGGAGGGGCCCGCCCATGGACCGAGGGTGGGACTGGTGACCGGTCCGGACGACCCTCCCTCCGTACTGGCCGCGGCGCTGGTGGCGGTGGCGCGGGAGGCGGGCGTACGCGAGGCACTGGACGAACGGCTGCGGACGTACCTGGAAACCGCCGATTCCGACTGACGGCCAACCGGTCGCCGGCCGTCCTGCCGGTGACCGTCCTGCCGATGGCCGTCGTGATAGCCGTCGGCTATACGGACATAGCGAAGTTCGCTTTGACCTGCGCATTCGATCCGGAGGATCGTGAAATCCACCTTCCCGCACGGGAGTTGAGCCGAACTCCCGGACCCCGGAGTCGAGGAGAGCTGCGACATGGCCAAGGTGCTCTGCGTCCTGTACGACGACCCCACCGACGGATATCCGACCTCGTACGCCCGTGACGACCTCCCCACGATCGACCACTACCCCGGCGGCCAGACCGCCCCGACCCCGTCCGAGGTCGACTTCACGCCGGGCCACCTCCTCGGCAGCGTCTCCGGCGAACTCGGCCTGCGGCGCTTCCTGGAGGCCGCCGGGCACACCCTCGTCGTCACCTCCGACAAGGACGGCGACGGCTCGGTCTTCGACCGCGAGCTGCCCGACGCGGAGGTGGTGATCTCCCAGCCGTTCTGGCCGGCGTACCTGCCCCCGGAACGCGTCGCCGCCGCGAAGAACCTCAAACTGGCGATCACCGCCGGCATCGGCTCCGACCACGTCGACCTCGACGCGGCCATCGCCCACGGTGTGACGGTCGCGGAGGTGACGTACTGCAACAGCATCAGCGTCGCCGAACACGTGGTGATGATGACCCTGTCCCTCGTCCGCAACTACCTGCCCTCCCACCAAGTGGTGCTCGACGGCGGCTGGAACATCGCCGACTGCGTGGCCCGCTCGTACGACCTGGAGGGCATGCACGTCGGCACGGTGGCCGCCGGGCGCATCGGCCTCGCGGTGCTGCGCCGCCTCGCGCCCTTCGACGTGAAGCTGCACTACACCGACCGGCACCGCCTGCCCGAGGACGTCGAGCGGGAACTGGGCCTGACCTTCCACGAGACGGCCGCCGACATGGTGCCGCACTGCGACGTCGTCACGATCAACGCTCCGCTGCACCCGGAGACGGAAGGGCTGTTCGGCGACAAGCTGCTGGGTGAGATGAAGCGCGGCGCGTACCTCATCAACACCGCGCGGGCGAAGATCGCCGACCGGGACGCCGTCGACCGGGCCCTGCGCAGCGGCCAGTTGGCGGGCTACGCGGGCGACGTCTGGTACCCGCAGCCCGCCCCGCCGGACCACCCCTGGCGGACCATGCCGCACCACGGCATGACCCCGCACATCTCCGGCTCCTCCCTCTCCGCGCAGGCCCGCTACGCGGCGGGCACCCGGGAGATCCTGGAGTCGTGGCTGACGGGCCGTCCGATCCGCGACGAGTACCTGATCGTGGACGGCGGCGCACTGGCGGGAACGGGCGCGCACTCGTATTCAGTCACCAAGTGACCGTGCGCTTGTACTCGGTCGCCAACTGACCGCGCACCAGTACTCGGTCGCCAACTGACCGCGCACCAGTACTCGGTCGCCAACTGACCGCGCTCCGGCATTCGGTCACCAAATGACCGGCCTCCCGGCCGAGTTGTGACCGGTGGAGGCCACCCCCGTTCCTCTCAGGCGCGGTCGATGTGCACGTTCGTCGACTTCACCCGGGCGGTGGCCTCCACCCCGACCTCAAGACCCAGCTCCTCCACGGCCTCCCGGGTCAGCAACGACACCAGCCGGTGCGGACCTGCCTGGATCTCCACCTGGGCCGCGACATCGCCGAGCTTCACGGCGGTGACGATGCCGGGAAAGGCGTTGCGGACGGAGGTGTACGAGACGTCCTCCTCGCTGCCGCTCTTCGCCAGCTCGACGGAGAAGGCGGCCAGGTCCCGTCCGTCGACGAGGCGCCGCCCGCCCTCGTCCCGGTGCGTGGCCACCCGGCCCGCGTCCGCCCACCGCCGAGCGGTGTCCGGACTCACTCCGAGCAGCCTCGCTGCCTGGCCGATCGTGTAGGACTGCATAGCCGTCAAGATAGGCGATCAGGCGCCGACGTACGCCGCCAGGTGCTCGCCGGTGAGGGTCGAGCGGTCGGCGACGAGGTCCGCGGGAGTGCCCTCGAAGACGATCTTGCCGCCGTCGTGTCCGGCGCCGGGACCGAGGTCGATGATCCAGTCCGCGTGTGCCATGACCGCCTGGTGGTGCTCGATGACGATGACCGACTTGCCGGAGTCGACGAGCCGGTCGAGCAGGCCGAGCAGCTGCTCGACGTCGGCGAGGTGGAGGCCGGTGGTCGGCTCGTCCAGGACGTAGACACCGCCCTTGTCTCCCATGTGCGTGGCCAGCTTGAGCCGCTGCCGCTCGCCGCCGGACAGCGTGGTCAGCGGCTGGCCGATGGTGAGATAGCCGAGTCCGACGTCGGAGAGCCGCTGGAGGATCCTGTGCGCGGCCGGCGTGGCCGCCTCGCCGTTCCCGAAGAACTCCTCGGCCTCCGTCACCGGCATCGCGAGCACCTCGCTGATGTCCCGCCCGCCGAGGCGGTACTCCAGCACAGACGCGTCGAACCGCTTGCCGCCGCAGTCCTCGCAGGTGGTGGAGGTGCCGGCCATGATCCCCAGGTCGCTGTAGATGACGCCGGCGCCGTTGCAGGTGGGACAGGCGCCCTCGGAGTTGGCGCTGAACAGCGCGGGCTTCACGTCGTTGGCCTTGGCGAACGCCTTGCGGATCGGGTCGAGCAGTCCGGTGTACGTTGCCGGGTTGCTGCGCCGCGAGCCGCGGATCGGGCTCTGGTCGATCGACACCACGCCCTCGTCGGTGGGGACCGACCCGTGCACGAGCGAGCTCTTGCCGGAGCCCGCGACGCCGGTGATGACACTGAGCACCCCGAGCGGGATGTCGACGTCGACGTCCCGCAGGTTGTTCGCCGTCGCGCCGCGGATCTCCAGCGCGCCGGTGGACTTGCGGACCTCCTCCTTGAGGGAGGCCCGATCGTCGAGGTGGCGTCCGGTGATGGTGTCGCCGGCCTTCAACCCCTCGACGGTGCCCTCGAAGCAGACCGTGCCGCCCGCCGTACCGGCGCCGGGGCCCAGGTCGACGACATGGTCGGCGATCGCGATCACCTCCGGCTTGTGCTCCACGACGAGCACGGTGTTGCCCTTGTCCCGCAGCTGCAGCAGCAGGTTGTTCATCCGCTGGATGTCGTGCGGGTGCAGGCCGGCGGTGGGCTCGTCGAATACGTACGTGACATCGGTGAGCGAGGAGCCGAGGTGGCGGATCATCTTGACGCGCTGCGCCTCACCGCCGGACAGCGTGCCCGACGCCCGGTCGAGCGAGAGGTAGCCGAGACCGATCTGCACGAAGGAGTCGAGGGTCTGCTGGAGCGCGGTGAGCAGTGGCGCCACCGACGGCTCCTTGACGCCGCGGACCCACTCGGCCAGGTCCCTGATCTCCATCGAGCAGGCGTCGGCGATGCTCTTCCGGTTGATCTTCGACGACCTGGCCCCCTCGGTCAGCCGGGTGCCCTCGCACTCGGGGCAGACGGCGAAGGCCACCGCCCGCTCCACGAACGCCCGGATGTGCGGCTGCATCGCTTCCTTGTCCTTGGACAGGAACGACTTCTGGATCTTGGGGATCAGCCCCTCGTAGGTGAGGTTGACTCCGTTGACCTTCACCTTGGTCGGCTCGCCGTAGAGGAAGGCCTGCATCTCCTTCTTGGTGAAACTGCGGATCGGCTTGTCCGGGTCGACGAAGCCGGACTGGGCGTAGACCTGCACGGTCCACTGGCTGTCCGACTTCCAGCCGGGGATGGTGAACGCGCCCTCGGCGAGCGACTTGGAGTCGTCGTAGAGCTGGGTGAGGTCGATGTCGGAGACCTTGCCCCGGCCCTCGCAGCGCGTGCACATACCGCCCGTGCGGTTGAAGGTCGCCTTCACGGTCTTCGTCTTGTCGGCACCGCGCTCGACGGTGATGCCGCCGCTCGCCCGGACCGAGGCGGTGTTGAAGGAGTACGCGCTGGGCGGGCCGATGTGGGGCTTGCCGAGCCGGCTGAAGAGGATGCGCAGCATCGCGTTGGCGTCGGTGGCGGTACCGACCGTGGAGCGGGGGTCGCCGCCCATCCGCTGCTGGTCGACGGTGATCGCGGTCGTCAGCCCGTCGAGCACGTCCACCTCAGGCCGCGCCATCGTCGGCATGAAGCCCTGCAAAAAGGCGCTGTACGTCTCGTTGATCAGCCGTTTGGACTCCGCGGCGATCGTGTCGAACACCAGGGAGCTCTTGCCCGAGCCTGAGACACCGGTGAACACCGTCAGCCGCCGCTTGGGGATCTCGATGCTGACGTCCTTGAGATTGTTCTCCCGCGCGCCGTGCACGCGGATCATGTCGTGGCTGTCGGCATCGTGCGTCGCAGGCGACTGCGCGTCCGTCCTCGTGGTCCTGCTCATCGTGTCTCCCTCCGTGGGACGGGACCGCTCGCGCGGTGCTCCGTCGGCGTCGCCTGGCTCGATCCATCCGACCGGCTTCGAGCAGCACGTCTGGTTCTACTTCGTCGGCGCCGGTCGCGGCAACGGGACGCCGGCATTCCTGATCGGCGGTGTCGGCCGGGGTGACACGAGGCCCGCCCGGCCGAGGTGTCAGACCGACCAGCGGCCGTCGCGCATCAGCTCGCGGTCGTCCAGTTCGTTCACTTCGCGCCAGGCCTGGATCCGGCGCGGAGAGACACGGAACCAGCGGTACGGAGTGGCCAGCGTCCGTGGGTCGAAGTCGGTGTGCGCGGCGAACCGGTCACCGCTCTCCTTCGGCAGTTCGTCGATCTCCAGGACCTCGACCTCGCCGTCGATCATGACCACGTCCCGGGTCGGGCCGAGGCCCAGCCGAACGGTCCGGGTGGCGGCCAGGTTCCTGCCGGTGGGGCTGTTCGTCGGCGTGGCCACCAGCAGCGCCTCGCCGTCCCAGTCGAAGGACAGCGGTACGAGGTAGGGCGTACCATCCGCCGAGGCGCTGGCCACCCAGAGGTCGACGTCGTGGGTGAGCCGGTGCTCGGTGTCGCGACGGCGCTGGTCGCGGCTTCGGGGGGCGGCGCTCATCGGTCCTGCAGCAGTCCGAGGACATTGCCGTCGAGGTCGGTGACGGCGGCCACCAGACGTCCGCCACCGACATCGTGAGCGGGCTCCTTCACGGTGGCACCGGCAGCCGTCACCTCGGCCAGCTTCGCCTCGATGTCCGGCACGTGCCAGTACACCACCGGCGAGCTCATGCCCTGCTGCCCACCGTTCGGCACCAGCCCGATGTGCTGGCCCGCGGCCTCGAAGCCGACGTAGTACGGCTCGTCGGTCTGCGGCGCCACTCCGAGCAGCGCGGTGTACACCGCCTTGGCCGACGCCAGGTCGGACACGGGATGCAGCACGGTCCTGATTCCTTGTGTGGCAGAGCCGGTCATGGTCACTCCTGAAGCGATCGTGCCGCGAGGAAAGGCCGGGGACGCGTCCGGGGACGCGTTCGTGTCGTAGCGCGGCGGGAATCCTGGCTGACTGGTGAAGCACATGGCAGTCACGCTAGCCGCGGCCCGCAGGAGACGCTTCTCGATTCCTGACCGATGCGTTCGGCTGCTTCACCACGCACCAACGGGTGACCGGAGTGCCGTTCCGCTCCGGCCGTTCCTGCCGGCAGTCACCCCGAGGCGCACCGCAGCGCGTCCAGGGCCGTGCGAGCCCCGGCGACGCGCTGTCTCCAGTCGTCGCTTCGCAAGGTGGCGACGTCCCACACGACCACCGGCTCGGAGCCGCTCACGCAGTAGCCGTAGACCTGGTCGGCCACCGGGTCGGTGAGGAGACGGTCGTAGGAGAACGATCCCTCGAAGGCCGCCCAGGCGACGGACCGGGTGCCCTCGCAGACCCGCCGCAGGACCGCTCCTGTGTACGCCCGCAGGTCGAGCGAGGTGTCCTCGAAGTCGAGGTCGTACGACACCAGGCCGAGGGCGGCGATGTCCTCCGGCGGTTCCATCAAGGCAAACGGCAGCACCCGGTCGGGAACGAGTCCGGCGAGGTGGAACGTCTCCTTCGGGAACGGTGTGCTGCCCGCGCCGAGGACGAACACGTTCACCGAGACCGGACCCCGCCAGCAGAGGAAGTCCTGTATCCCGTCCGGCACTTGTACCTCTCCCTAGGTCCGTGAAGTCCGGACGCCGTGCGGCGGTGCCGCCGTTGTTCCGCGCGTCACGAGATGCGGGGCGATGACCGTCTCCGTGCCGGACCGCTCCTCGCCCTCCAGCCGTGCGACGGCCCGGCCGACGGCGAGTTCGGCGAGGCGGGAGGCGTCCTGGCCGACCGTGGTGAGGTCGATGTGGGCGAGTCGGGCGAGGTGGCTGTTGTCGAAGCCGACCACGGAGATCTCGTCGGGGACGGCCACCCGGGCGCGGAGGAACGCGTCGAGGACGCCCGTGGCGCAGCGGTCGTTGAAGGCGAGGACTGCGGTGGGCCGCGGCCGGGCGTCGAGGAGCGCGCGGGCGGCCGTGGCACCGTCCTCCTCGGTCAGGCCACCGGGCAGAACGCGCGCACGGTCGGTGAGACCGTGGCGGTTCATGGCGGTTCGGTAGCCACGGCGCCGGTCGGCGGCGCCGGGCGCGTTTCCGCCGTCGATGTGGGCGATGTCGCGATGGCCGAGGGCCACCAGATGGTCGACGGCCTGGCGCGCACCCTCGTCGTCGGCGGTGCGCACGACGTCCACCCCGGCTGCGGTCGGCCGCAGCCGCCGCACCACGGAGACCACCGGCAGGTGCGCCGACAGCTCGGCCAGCCGTGCGGCGGGGGCCTGCGGACCGAGCAGGATCAGGGCCTCACAACGGTCGCCGAGCAGCGTCTCCACCGCCTGCCGCTCACTGCGGCTGGGGGCGACCGCGCTGAGGGCGACCTGGTAACCGGCGCACCCGGCCGCCGCGTAGATGCCCTCCACGAGATCGGTGTGGAAGGGATGCTGGAGACCGAACTGCACCCCGAGCAGACGTGAGCGGTTGCTGCGCAGCAACCGTGCCCGGGAATCCGGCCGGTAGCCGATCTCCCGCGCCGCCTTCAGCACCCGCTCACGGGTCGCCGCACTGGCGCCCTTGGCCTCGCGCATCACGATGGAGACCAGCGCCGTGGACACACCGGCCCGTGCCGCCACGTCGGCGAGGGTCGGCCGCTTTCCGTCCGGGACCACGGGGGTCGCTGGCATCGCCGGCCTCCCCGGTCGAGGTGTGTGACTCGGTCGAGGCGCGTGCCCCGCCGAGGTGTGTGCTTCCGCGACGATCGTAGACCAAGAGTGAACGCGCCGGCCGGAGAGAACTGCAACGTTCTAGTTCTCGCCGTCCCGGAGCTTGACAGGGTGCCTCGGTGGCTGGCGTACTGCTACTCCCGGCTGAACCTAGAACGTTCTAGTCGGAGGTGCCGTGGCGAACCGAGAGAGGGCGAGCAGCGATGTTCACGTTGGCGGTCTGTGCCGAGATGGTCTTCCGGGACCTGTCGATACCCGAGCGGGCAGTGCGCATTCACGACGCCGGATTCCAGGTCGAGATCTGGGACTGGACCCGGCACGACCTGGACGCCCTGGCCCGGACCCCGGCCGAGTTCTCCTCGATGACCGGCTACATCCGCGGCAGCCTCACCGACGAGGACGGGGCCGCCGAACTCCTGCGTACCGCCGAGGAGTCGGTCCGGGCCGCCGAGCGGCTGGTCTGCCCCCGGCTGAACCTCCACGGCACCGGCCTGGACGGCGAGGGCCTGCCCGTGGTGCCGGTGACCGGCGAGCCCACCGGGGAGATGTGGATCGCCGCCCACCGCACGCTCACCCGCCTCGCCGAGCTGGGCGAGAGCGCCGGGGTCACCTTCACCCTGGAGAACCTCAACACCGCCGTGGACCACCCAGGGGTGCCGTTCGCCAGGGCCGCCGACACCCTGGCCCTGGTCGCCGCCGTGGACCGCCCCGGGCTGCGGATGAACCTCGACCTCTACCACGCGCAGATCGGCGAGGGGAACCTCGTCGACTTGGTCCGCCGGGCCCACGGCCTGGGCCTGATCGGCGAGATCCAGGTCGCCGACGTACCGGGCCGCTGCGAACCCGGGACGGGCGAGATCAACTACCCGGCCGTCGCGAGCGCCCTCGTGGACCTCGGCTATGAGGGCACCGTCGCCATGGAGGCATGGGCCTCCACCGACAGCGACCTCGCTCTGGAGAGGTTCCGCTCGGCCTTCACACCCTGACGGCGCTGCAATTCCACACGACGCTGCGATCCCAGACGGCGCCGCGTTCCACATTGCACCGCATTCCGCACGCGCCCCTTCCCGCCAACGCCCGCCCGCAGACGTACGGAGAACCGGATGACCACACACCAGCCTCTCGCCGTCGGCCTCATCGGTGCCGGACGGATGGGCTCCTTCCACGCCGAGACGCTCGCCCGCCGCCTCCCCGGTGTCCGCCTCGCCGCGGTCGCCGACCCGGCGCCGGGCGCCGCGATCCAGCTTGCGGACCGGCTTGCGGACCACCTCGGCCGTCCCGCGGCGTACACCGAGATCGGCGAACTGCTCGCCGACCCGCGGATCGAGGCGGTGGTGATCTCCACCCCGGCCCGCACCCACGCCGACCTGGTCGTGGCGGCGGCCCGGGCGGGGAAGGCGGTCTACTGCGAGAAGCCCATGGCCGTCACCCTCGCGGACGCCGACCGGGCCATCGCCGCGGCTCGCGACGCGGGCGTGCCGCTCCAGGTGGGCTTCAACCGCCGCTACGACACCGGCTTCCGCGCCGCCCACGACAGGATCGGCGCCGGTGACATCGGCACACCCCAACTGCTGCGCTCACTCACCCGGGACCCCAGGCTCAACGACCCGGCTCGCATCCCGCCCTGGACGATCTTCCTCGAAACCCTGATCCACGACTTCGACACCCTGCGCTTCCTCAACCCCGGCGCCGAACCGGTCGAGATCTTCGCCTGGGCCGACGCCCTGGTCCGCCCCGACCTCAAGGACCGCGGCCTCCTCGACACCGCCGTGGTCACGATCCGCTTCGACAACGGCGCCCTCGCCACCGCCGAGGCCAACTTCCAGGCCGTGTACGGCTATGACGTGCGCGGTGAGGTCTTCGGCTCCGCCGGAATGCTCACCATGGGCGACATCCGCCGTACCCATCTCACCTCGTACGGCCCGGACGGCGTCGCCGCCGACTGCGTCACCTACGACCAGGACCTGTTCCACGACGCGTACGTGGCCGAACTCGCCGACTTCGCCGACAGCGTCCGTACCGGGCGCACCCCCTTCGCCACCGGCGAGGACGCCCGGGCCGCACTGTCCATCGCGCTCGCGGCCGTCCGGTCGGTCACCACCGGCGTCCCTGTCGGCATCGCGGAACTCAAGGCTGAGTAGGGCCGAGTGAGGGCGAGGGAAGCCAAGTCGGGGCGGGAAAAGCCGTGTTGGGGCTCGTGAGGACTCGGTGGGCCGTCAGTTCAGGTCCTTCAGACCCGTCGCCCGGCCTTCCTCGTCCCACTGGATCTCCAGGACGCGTTCCACGGCGTCGCGGTTGAGGGGGCCGAAGACGTGGGGGAACAGGACACCTTCGTCGACCCCTGGCGGCGGGGTGGGATCCGCCGCCTCCCATACGCACCTCGCGGCGAGCCGGCTCTCGTCGAGGAGCAGCGCCACCAGGGGCCTCGGCGCGTCCCGGTAGAAGGCGTTGACGACGGCCAGCGTGGTCGTCTCGTCGGGGGAGCAGTGGACGAAACCTTCCTCCGCGAGGGAGGCGGGGGCGTACGGCCGGTCGGGACGGGCGGTCCAGTCACCGAGCGTCACAGCGTGGTAGATCATGGGCTGGTTATACAACGGCGGGCGGGCATACGGGCATGTCGGAGGCCCCCCGAGCCGGTTCCGCCACATGGGCCCCGGGAGGCGTCGCGGGTTCGGCTCCGGGATGTGGCAGCGTGGGTGTGTACCCCCGTGGATCAGTTGACGATCGCCAGTCGCCAGTCGCCAGTCGCCAGTCGCCAGTCGCACGG
Source organism: Streptomyces sp. NPDC033178 (assembly GCF_055577685.1). Classification (NCBI taxonomy): domain Bacteria; kingdom Bacillati; phylum Actinomycetota; class Actinomycetes; order Kitasatosporales; family Streptomycetaceae; genus Streptomyces; species Streptomyces sp. NPDC033178. The sequence continues at coordinate 431,659 of NZ_JBVIPT010000003.1, read as the reverse complement.
GGCGGGGCCGTGCGGAACGTGAATCCATGAAGCAGAGGAGAGTTCGTGTCGAAGCCGCCGCTTCCCGAGGCCGTGGTCGCCATGCTGAGGAAGCCGAATCCAGCCGTCATCGCCACCCTTCGGTCCGACGGGCAACCGGTGTCCGCGGCCACCTGGTACCTCTGGGACGACGGGCGCGTGCTGGTCAACATGGACGAGGGCCGCAAGAGGCTCGACCACATCCGCAACGACCCGCGGGTCACCCTGACGGTGCTGGACGAGTCCGGCTGGTACACCCATGTGACCCTCATCGGCCGTGTCGCCGAACTGCGTGACGACGAGGGCCTGGCCGACATCGACCGGCTGTCCACGCAATACCTGGGCCACGCGTACACGAGCCGGAAACGCCGCCGGATCAGCGCGTGGATCGAGATCGACCGCTGGCACGGCTGGGGCAGCCACCGGGACAGCAACCAGGCGATGGGCTAGCCAGGGGCCGCCGCCCCACACGACGGAGTCCGATGTCTGGTACCACCGACGCATGGGGATGGAGCGGTTCATCGGCATCGACCTCGCCTGGTCGCACGGCGGGGCGCGCGTCAAGCTCAACGAGACCGGCGTGGCCGCCATCGACGGTCGCGGCGTGGTGATCGACTGCGGCTGGACGCGTGGGGTCGCGGGGACGATGGAGTGGCTTGCCAGGACGGCCGTCGACGGATCGACCCTGGTCTTCGTCGACGCGCCGCTGGTCGTCGACAATCCGGCCGGCCAGCGGCCGTGCGAGCGTGACGTCGGCCGACGGTACGGGCGTTGGAAGGTGAGCGCGAACAGCACCAACCAGGGCTCTCCCCGTCAGGCCGGCGTCCTGCTGCGGACACAGCTGCAGGAGTCCGGCTGGGTCTACGACGACGGCAGGGGCGGGCCGCCGACCGACGGGCTGGTCATGTCCGAGTGCTATCCGTACACGACCCTGGTCGGCGCCGCGGAGTTGGGCTACGACCAGGAGCGCCCCAGGTACAAGCGGCCGGGACTGAGGCCGCCGCAGGGGTGGCGGGTGACGCGGGCGGACACGTGCGACGAACTGATCGTGCGCCTCTCGGGCCTGGCCGAGGCCGATCCGCCGTTGCTCCTGGCTTCCCACCCGGTCTCCCGCCGACTCACGACCGAGCCCTCACCGGAGAGGGACGCCTCCTACAAGCACCGCGAAGACCTCATCGACGCACTGCTCTGCGCGTGGACGGCCGCACTGTGGTCCCGGCACGGCCTGACACGCTGCCAGGTACTCGGCATGGACAGCCTCGCACCGCCCGGCCACGCCCCCACCATCATCGCGCCCGCCCGCCCGGAACAGCGGCGGGTCGACGCGACGAACTGAACCCCGAAAAACCCGGTGCCCCGCCTCCGCCCCGTTCCCTAGACTCGCCCCACAACGCGCGCCGCACACCACTGCGGCGCGCCCCGTGACCAATTGAGGGGAGCCCAGCCATGCGCTATCGCACGGCTGTTGTTGTTCCCTCGTCGCGGTACGAGGTGATCCTCGTGTCTTCGGGTGTCCGGTGTCGGCTGCGCGGCCGGCCCCGGATGGCCCTGACGAACGTCTGATCCCCGCACGCTCTGCCCCCTGCCCCGCATGCGCATCCCCCTGCGGTTCGCGGTTGCGGTTGCGGTTGCGCGGGTTCGGGGGTGCCCCTAGGACGTGGGCCGTACGTCATGGCCCGTTCGTCAGGGAATTGCGCCGACCCCTTCCGGAACATCCTGAAAGGCCATGGGCCGTGCGTACCGAACCTCACCAAAACCTCGTCAACCCGCTGACCGCCGTCCGCAATCTGGGCATCCTCGCCCACGTGGACGCCGGGAAGACCACCGTCACCGAGCGGATCCTGTATGTCACCGGGACCACGCACAAGCGGGGAGAGGTCCATGACGGAACGACCGTCACCGACTTCGACTCGCAGGAGAGGGACCGAGGAATCACCATCTTTGCCGCGGCCGTGAGTTGTGGCTGGGACGGGCATCGGATCAACCTCATCGACACCCCGGGACACGTCGACTTCTCCGACGAGGTCGCGCGTTCGCTGCGGGTGCTCGACGGGGCGATCGCGGTGTTCGACGCCGTGGCGGGGGTCGAGCCGCAGAGCGAGTCCGTGTGGCGGCAGGCCGACCGGTACGGGGTTCCGCGTATCGCCTTCGTCAACAAGCTGGACCGGGCCGGTGCCGACCTCGACGCGGCGGTCGAGTCGATCCGGCAGCGGCTGCACCCTGCCCCGCTGGTCGTGCAGTTGCCCATCGGCGCCGAGGACGGGTTCGGCGGGGTCGTCGATCTGCTGCGCATGCGGGCGTTGGTCTGGGTGGACGGCCGTGACTCGGTCGAGGAGAGGCCCGTACCCGATGCGCTGGTGGACGAGGCCCGTCGGCGGCGTCGGGTGCTGGAAGAGGCGGTTGCCGAACTCCATCCCGGCGCGCTGGAGGAGTTCTGCGCGGAGTCGGTCGTCTCCGCTCGGACCCTCGAAGGCGCGCTGCGCGACCTGACCCGTACCGGTGACGGTGTGGTCGTGCTGTGCGGCTCGGCCTACCGCAACCGGGGGATCGAACCGCTGCTGGACGCCGTGGTGGCCTACCTGCCCTCGCCGCTGGACGTAGCCGCCGTGCGCGGGGTCCGGGACGGGGATGGAGACGGAGGAGAGGAGGAGCGGGCCGCCGACCCCGCGGCGCCGTTCGCGGCGCTGGCGTTCAAGGTGAACTCCACCCCCACCGGGCGACTGACCTGTCTGCGGGTGTACTCGGGAACGATCCGGAAGGGAGAGGCTGTGACCGTGTGGGACGCCGGTGCGCCGCGTACCGAGCGGATCGGGCGGATCCTGCGCGTCCAGGCCGACCGGCACGCCCAGTTGGACCGGGCGGTGGCCGGGGACATCGTCGCGGTGGTCGGGCTGAAGACCGCCCGTGCCGGTGCGACCGTGTGCGCGCCCGGGGCTCCGCTGCTCCTCGAACCGCCGGCCACCGCCGAACCGGTCGTCTCCGTGGCGGTCGAGGCCCGGGCCCGTACGGACACGGACCGCCTGGTGTCGGCGTTGGCGCGGCTGGTCGAGGAGGACCCCTCGCTGGTCGTCCGGACCGACCCCGAAACCGGACAGACACTGCTGTCCGGCATGGGCGAACTGCATCTGGAGGTGGCGGTGGAGAAGATCCGGCGCGCCCACGGGCTGGACGTCCGGGTCGGCCGGCCGAAGGTGGCGTACCGGGAGACGGTCGTACGCGGGGTCACGGGACATGTCCACCGGCATGTCAAACAGGACGGTGGCGCGGGGCAGTTCGCGCATGTCGTCCTCGACGTGGAACCCCTGCCGGACTCCTCGGACGCGACTGGTGACAGTGCGACGGGCTTCGAGTTCCGGTCGGTCGTCGTCGGCGGACGCGTACCGCAGGAGTACGTGCGGGCGGTGGAGGCCGGCTGCCGGGACGCGCTGGGCGAAGGGCCGCTCGGCGGTCATCCGGTGACGGGGCTGCGTGTGGTCCTGACCGACGGCGCGACCCATTCGAAGGACTCTTCGGAGATGGCGTTCCGGACGGCCGGACGGCAGGCGCTCCGGGAGGCACTGCGCGCCTGCGCGATGGTCCTCCTGGAACCGGTGGTCGAGGTCACGGTCACCGTGCCCGAGGACTTCCTCGGCGGGGTGCTCGGCGACCTGGCCGCGCGGCGCGGACGGGTCACCGACTCGACCACGCGCGGGGGAGCGGGAACGGGCGCGGGCACGGCGGTGCTCACCGCCACCGTGCCCCTGGCCGAGCTGTTCGGTTACGCGACCCGGCTGCGCAGCCGGACGCAGGGCCGCGGAGTCTTCACCACCCGGCCCACCGGCTACGCACCGGCTCCGGCATCGGTGTCGGCTTCGGCGGAGGCTTCGGCACTGAGTTCGGCTGCCGACGGGACACCTCGCCGGTAGCCGGAGCCGCGGTCCGGTCCCGCCCGCAACGACGGTCCTGCCCGTACGCGGGCGGGACCGTCACTCCGGCGGACCCACCGGACCCACCGGACCCGGCGGGCGTACCGGCGTCCCCCTCAGCGCAACGCGTCGCGCAGCAACCTCGCGTTCTTCACCGCCTGGCTCGATCCCTTGCGGTCGGCCAGTGCCGTGACCTCGGCGATCTCTCCCTTGGCACCACACCGCGAAGCGCACTCGACGGCGAGTGCGAGCATCGCTGCCGCGCCCCGGACCGGGCTGTCGCCCAGCAGACCGGGCAGAGCGGCTTCGAGTACGGACCACACGGTGGCGTACGCACCTGTCTCGGCGGCGGCCCGCAGCGAGCCGCTCGCCTTCTCCGCGAAGGCCCACCCGTGGTTCAGCAGGGCCTCCAACTGCCGTCCGAGCAGGTCTGTGTCCAGCTGCTTCCGCGCGGCGAGTACCAGCACGGCGTCCACCACCGCGTCGCCGTCCGTCTGCCAGATCAGTCCGAGCGCGAGCGCGAGGTGCACCGAGTAACCCGCAGGCCCGCCGGACTCCGCGACGTACGGCAGGTTGCGGGGCCACCCACGCTGGGACATGCGCGGCTCGAAGTAGTCGCGTGCCATCAACTCGTCGCGGTGATACGGCAGTTGGGCCACCCAGAAGGGTGCCATCGGGTCGGCCAGGCCCTGGTTGCCGACATACGGCCCGATCAGGGCTGCGGCGACCTGCGGGAGCGGGGGATCGATGACGGCTCCGGGGCGTGCGGGGGTCCACCACCCCTGCGACGCGGGCTTCGGCGGCTTGCAGTGGGGCCAGCCCTTCGGCTCCGAGTCCTGGTGCGCCGGGCCGCCCTCGCGCAGCCAGCGCGCCAGCCGCCGTCCGGCGTCGGAGGCGAGTGACTCGGCCGCGCGGAGCACCTGTTGGTCCGACGTCGGAGTGACCCGCAGCAGAGCCTGTGCTAGGTCGACGGGCGCGGGGGTGACACCGAGTTCGTCGAGCGCCGAGATCCGCTCCACCAGTACGGCGGCGTCCAGCGCGCCGGTGGCGAGGGTCGGCACGGCCAGCAGGAACGGCTGGGTGCCGGACTCGATGACGTCCATCGCCTCGGCCAGGCGTGCCGCGAGCATCGAGCCGGCCAGCGAGTGGCTGCGGCTCGGGGCGGTCCGGTTGATGTGGACGGCCCGGTGCATCAGGGCGGCCCGGCTTCTCGGCTCGTCGCCGCGTACCGCGCGCGCCACGTCGTAGAGGTCGGACTGCACCCAGTCGACATTGCTCTTCGGTTCCCTGCGCATGACCGGCTTCAGCGCCTCGGCCAGTGCGGTCCGGTCGAGGTGGGCGTGCCGGACCAGTCCGTCCAGGGCGCGCTCGAACGCCACCACGTCCCTGTCGTTCGCGACGACCGCCGCGACCTCCTGCGCCACCTCGGCGGCCGTCGCGATGGGGCCCGGCACCGGGCGGGGCTCGGGCACGGCGGGCAGTACGTCGGCGTACGGCTGCCCGGTGACGAAGTCCTGGGACGGGCCGAGCGGTTCGGCCGTGCCGAGCAGTTCGGCGGCTCGCGCCGACAGCCCCGGGCTGAGCTGTTCGGCGGCCGTCCGCAGCTCCCGCAGTACCGAGTCGTCGGCGGCCTTGAGATGCTTTGCGACCAGCTTGAGCGCCTGCTCCTGCAGCGTCATCTCCCGGTGGCCGAACGTCGTCGCCGCGTCGACCAGGGCCCGGCCCGCCCGCGCCGGATCCCGCCGCGCCACCCGGCCGAGCCAGGCGAGTTGGGCGCGCACCAGTTTCTTCTCCGGGCGGAGCAGGACCCGTTCACATGCCTCGGTGAGCAACTCGGGCTCCAGCAACCCCGCCTCGTCCAGGCCGGTCAGGACCTCCTGGGCGTAGGTGGCCACCGGCAACGACCGGTCGAGCAGCGCCAAGTAGTCCCGCACCACCAGCGCCTCCTCGGCCGGTGTGGGGGCCAGGGCCCGCAGGAACACCATGAAGGGCGCGATCTCCATGCGCGTACCGTCCTCGAGGAGACGCCCGAGGAGATGGTCGACCAGCGCGGCGCGTTCGCGGGTCACCCCGGCGTGTTCGGCAGGGGTGAGCGCGAGTGCCTCCAGCGTGACCAGCGCCTGCGCCCCGTGCGGCGGATCGCCGACCATGTCCGCGAAGAGGTTGCGGATCAGCTCGCCACGGTCCACGACGCCTTCGGCAGCGAGGCCGACGAGCGCTTCCAGCGGCCGTTCCGACGTGTGCCAGCTGAAGACGAGGCGCCCCGGTCGGGCCACGGCCAGTGGCAGGAGCTTCGGGGTGAAGTCGTCCGCGCGCAACCGCTCCAGGAAGTCGGCACCCGGTGCTCCGCCCAGCACCCGCGGCTGCCGCTCCGGGCTGTCGGCGCGGTCGTACAGCCACGCCAGGACGAACTCGTGCGAGGCCGGCAGCGGACAGCCGGTGTCGCGGACGAGGTGCTCGGTGACCGCGAACACCGCGCCGGCGGTCGTCGCCCGTTCGCCGAGCTGCGCGACCAACTCGGTCCGCCATGCGACGGGGTACAGGTCCAGGAGGTCCACCGTCCAGGCGTCCATCGTGAAGTACGGGTACGACCGGATCCAGGCCGCCGTGGCCTCGGGGGTGACCTGACACCCCAGTCGGGCGGCGAACATGGCGACCCTCTCCGCCTCCGTGCTTTCACGCCGGGCGATGACCTCGAAGAAGGCTGTCAACTCGGCGGCGCACGCCCCTCGTTGATCGGGCGTCAGTGCACCCAGTTCCCGGACCACTCCGGCGACGTCGCCGGCTTCCACGAGCTCCATCAGCTTCATCGTGCCGCCTTCGTCGTCGTGTCCCTGACCATGCTGACGGCGAGCGTGTGCCTGCACGGGCCGCGTCCTCCCCGGTACTTCGCCCACCACAGGCAGGCGCAGCTCAGTCGTCCCGTGTCGTCGGCGCGCACAACATGGGTGTGGCCGCCCTTGCCGACCGACGCGAGTGCGCCGTCCAGCCGTACGGCCCCCTCCGCGACCAGCGCCCGCGCACCGCGCAGCCGGGGATTGCGTGCCTCCGCGCCGCCCGCCGAGAACGGCAGCTGCCGGTGGAAGTGGGCCTCCTCCGCGAGGTCGTAGGAGTTGGACCTCCCGGACGACGGCGGCCGCGTCGGACTCCGTGCGGACCGGGGCGTACACCCGCACGGTCGTCGCGTGTCGCAGCAATCGGCGAAGCCTCGCAACCAGCGTTCGGGCAACGGGACCTGCTTCTCCACGAACCGTCCGTCGAGCGTCGGGACCTCCAACTCGCCAGGTCCGACGGTCAGTTGCAGGGGGCCGAGTCCGCCGATCCTGGCGAGGGCCCTGCGGAGCGGGGAGTTGATGTCGACGTTGGTGGCCCCGTGGCCGACGTCGTCACCGTCGAGACCGGGAGCGAGGACGTCGAGGCGCGCGTACACCCCGCAGCAGCCGGAGAAGGACTCCACCCGCGGGCGGTCTCTGTCGGCCGTCACCACCGGGTCCAGCGAGGCCGGCGCCGCCGGCTGGTAGTAGCGGGTGGCCGCCACGTCGGCGACCGTCAGCAACGCCGCCGCGGCGGCGACCGGCGCGGTCAGGAACCCGTGGAAGAACCGCGGGTTGGCGACCTCGCCGGCCGGGGTCGCGCCTCCCGAGGTCTCCAGCGCGAGGGTGCGTCCCGCCGTGGACTTGCTCACGGCCGAGGGTCGTAAGTAGGTGTACGAATGTATGAGTGATGTCACGCGGCCACGCTAAGGCCGGGTACTGACAAGAGCGGTCCTCGCACTGCCGCCTCCCGAAAACGCTTGCCCCGCTTGTCCCTTGACGAGGGCCGGGTACCGTGCGCTCACGGTCGTGACAGGATTCGCCGCGTTTCTGTGAGGCTCGCTGTTGCGGCCGTGCAGTCGCAAAGCTGTGACTAGACTCGCGCCCCATGCGTAGCGCCAGCCCCATCCGGCAGTGGAAGACGACATCCCCTCGCGCATCGCGCGCCGACGTTCACGGCTGGAGAAGAACGACCCGGTACACGGACCCCCGAGGCGGCCGGACGCGTATCGACCTCCCTGGGGAACCCGCCGAACACGCCACGCGCGAGCCGTACTTCATAGCCGCCGAGAGGGGGGACGACGGCCCGTGAAGGCTCGGCACAAGCAGTCCCGCGACCCGCGCGCACACTGGCTGTTACTGATCCTCGTCCTGCCCGCCATGTTCGCGGCCCTGCTCTTCGAGGGCTGGACCAACCACGAGGTGGACGCCGCGACGACGCGGTCCGCGTGCACCTCACCCGCGCCCGATGCCGTGGCCGGCGGCGGTCCCGTGGTGGGGATCAACGGCAACGGGATTCAGACCGCCTCGATGCCCGCCCGCACCGTCGCGCTCACCTTCGACGGCGGCCCCGACCCCGTATGGACCCCGCGCCTGCTCGACCTGCTGCGACAGCACCGGGCGCGGGCCACGTTCTTCCTCTTCGGCTCCCAGGCGGCCCGCCATCCTGACCTGGTGCGGCGTATCCGCGCCGAGGGGCACGAGATCGGCTCGAACACCTACACCGGGGGCGCCCTCGGCGAGGCGTCGTCCGTCCGCTTCTCCGCCGAACTGGACCTGACCCAGGCCGCGTTGGCGGGCACCACCGGCATCCGTACCAATCTGTTGCGGATGCCGAAGACCACCTCGCCGGACACCCTCTGCGGCCGCGAGTGGACCGCCGCACGGCGCGCCGCCGCCCAGGGATACGTCCTCGTCGCCGCCGACAAGGGGTCCCGGAAACCGGCTCAGGGCCTGGTCCGTCAGCTCAGTCAGACGGCGACCGCGTACCGGGAGACGGAGAAGCTGCTCAAGAACCCGGGCGTCGACCGCTTCACCACCGTCTCGGTCGGCCTCCGGCTGTCCCCGTACGAGCCGGTCTCGGTCGTCGAACGGTGGCGCGGCACCGCCCTCGTCTGGGCCACCACCCTCGGGCGCGCGTTCTCGAACGCGATGACCTGGACGCTCGGCATCGCGGGGGCTCTCGGGGTGCTGCGACTGGTGCTGCTCGTCTTCTTCGCCCGGGCGCACGTCCGCCGACTGGAACGCTCCCGGCCCGGCGCGCCCTGGCTGAGGGAGGTCACCGAACCGGTGACGGTGCTCGTGCCCGCCTACAACGAAGAGGCCGGGATCGAGTCCACGGTCCGTTCCCTGCTCGCCTCCGACTATCCCCAGCTGCAGATCGTCGTCATCGACGACGGCTCGACGGACCGTACGGCCGAACTCGCCGAAGGCATCGACGATCCACGCGTACTGGTGGTCCGCAAGCCCAACGGAGGCAAGGCCGAGGCACTCAACACCGGTCTGGGACACGCGAGTCACGACATCCTGGTCATGGTCGACGCCGACACCGTCTTCGAACCGGACGCCATCCACCACCTGGTCCAGCCGCTCGCGCACCCCGCCGTGGGCGCGGTCAGCGGCAACACCAAGGTCGGCAACCGGCGGGGTCTGCTCGCCAAGTGGCAGCACCTGGAGTACTGCTTCGGCTTCAACCTCGACCGCCGGATGTTCGAGGTGCTGGAGTGCATGACCACGGTCCCCGGCGCCATCGGGGCGTTCCGCCGGGACGCGGTCATCGGCGTCGGCGGGGTGAGCGACGACACCCTCGCCGAGGACACCGACCTCACGATGGCCCTGTGGCGGGCGGGCTGGCGGGTGCTCTACGAGGAGTCCGCCGTCGCCTGGACCGAAGTACCCACCTCGCTGCGGCAGTTGTGGCGTCAGCGCTACCGCTGGTGCTTCGGCACGATCCAGTCGATGTGGAAGCACCGCGGTGCCGTCCTGGAGATGGGCGTCGCGGGGCGCTTCGGACGGCGCGGACTCACCTACCTCGCGCTCTTCCAGGTCGCCCTGCCGCTGCTCGCGCCGGTCATCGACGTATTCGCCCTGTACGGCGTGCTGTTCCTCGATCCGCTCACGTCGGCCGGGGTGTGGTTCGGCTTCATGGGCGTCCAACTGGTCTGCGCCGGTTACGCGTTGAAGCTCGACGGGGAACGCGTACGGACCCTGTGGTGGATGCCGTTCCAACTCGTCGTCTACCGGCAGCTGATGTACCTGGTCGTCATCCAGTCCGTGGTCGCCGTGCTCCTCGGCAGCCGGCTGAAGTGGCAGCGCATGAAGCGTTCGGGCACGGCCGCTGAACAGATCGAGGGTCCGACGCCGTATAAGAGCGTGCCGATGAGATGACCCCGTGTGGTGAGGGACTGGACAGGCCGATGAGTGAAGGGACCGACCTGCCGGTGGGCTACGACCGGAGCGGTGGTGCGACTCAACCACCGAGTGGCGTCACGGGCCGGGTGGCACGCGGGAACGCGTCCCCGCCCTCGACACGTACGGCACCACTGCCGGGCATGCCCTCGCCCGCCACCCCGGGCCGCACCGGGCACGGACGCCGGCCACCGGGGGACGAGGGCGGCGGCAGGTCCCCCAAACCGCCCCCCACCCGGCGCCGCAAGGTCACGCGGCTCGCGATCCTCCTGGTCGTCGCGCTGGTGGCCTCCGCCGCCGGGACGTACGTGTGGGCCGACACCAAGCTCGACCAGGAGGTCGACCTCGGTGCGCTGCCGGACCGCCCGCAGGAGGGAAAGGGCACCAACTACCTGATCGTGGGCTCCGACAGCCGTGCCGGTCTGTCCGAACAGGCCAGGAAGAGTCTGCGCACCGGCTCGGCCGAGGGCCGCCGCACCGACTCGATGATCCTGCTGCACACCGGCGCGAACGGCACCACGATGATGAGCCTGCCGCGCGACTCGTGGGTGACGGTTCCGCCGTACGTCCGCCCCGAGACCGGCAGGAGCTACCGCGCCGAGCCGAACAAGCTGAACGCCGCGTTCTCGCTGGGCGGTCCCGACCTGCTCGTGCGGGCCGTGGAACGCAACACCGGGCTGCACATCGACCACTACGCGGAGATCGGCTTCGCGGGCTTCGTCGGGGTGGTGGACGCGGTCGGCGGCGTGGACATGTGCCTTGACCGTGCCGTCAAGGACGAGAAGTCCGGCGCCGACCTGCGTCAGGGCTGCCAGACCCTCGACGGCGCCGAGGCGCTGGCGTTCGTCCGGCAGCGCAAGCAGGAGGCCGAGGGCGACCTGGGCCGCACCCGCAACCAGCAGAAGTTCCTGACCGCGCTCGCCAAGAAGGCGGTCACCCCGGGCACGCTCCTCAACCCGGCCAGGTCCTTCCCGACACTCGGGGCGGGCCTCGACACGCTCGTGGTCGACAAGGACACGGGCCTGCGGGACCTCATGTCGCTGTTCCAGGCGATGCAGAGCGTCTCGGCGGGCAACGGCAGGCAGATCAACGTGCCCGTCTCCGACCCCGGCTTCGCCACCTCCAAGGGCAGCGCCGTGAAGTGGGACGACCGCCGGGCACGGCAGCTCTTCGCGGAACTGCGGGACGACCGGCCGGTGACGCTCCCGCCCGGGAAGTGACCCCGCCCGGTCCGGGACGCGGCGGACCGGCCGACCGCAGGTGTGTGTCGGGGCGGATGGCCGGAGGTGCGTCAGACCGGCTGTGCGGAGGAGTGCAGCTCCGGGGCGAGGACCGGGTCCCGCATCTCGCGGGTGTGCGGGAAGTTGGCCGCCCGGTGCTGGAACGAGAGGATCTTCGGGTTCATGACGACGCCGTCGCGGATCTCGATGGCCTTGCTGATCGTGGCGTCGGCGTCCCATGCCGTGGGACCGCTCATCACCTTGCGCAGATAGGGGAGGAGCGCCTCACTGATCTCCCACGTGGCCGAGTTCCACAGATGGGACGGGCTGTGGTCCACCCCGTAGTAGTGGCAGCCGGGACCGACCGTGGGCATCGGATCGCCGAAGGTGGTCGGGCGGGCCCAGGTGAAGCCCATGCCGTCATCGCAGGCGACGTCGACGAAGAAGGTCCCCGGATTGAACAGGGCGAGCTCCTCGTCGGTGACGAACGTCAGCGGTGCGTCGGTGTCCTGCCGGATGCAGTTGACGATGATGTCGAAGCCCGACAGGTACTCCGCGAGCGGCACTGGACCGAGCCCGGTGAGTGCCTGCAGACGCGAGGGATCGTCCGCCCGCTCCTCGAAGTGGCCCATCACGACGGACGGCATCGGCGAGGCCACCGCCGCCGCGGCACGCTGGGTGAGCACCGTGACGTCGGAGACCCCCATGGCGCCCAGACCCGTGACCGCTCCGCGTGCCGTGGCGCCGAAGCTGATGACCACCGCGCGCATCCGACGCCCGTAGCTGCCGGTCAGCCCGCCGAGCTGCAGGGCGTGCAGCACCGAGCAGTAGCCCGCGAGCTCGTTGTTCTTGTGGAAGACATGGACACTGAAGGCGCCCGTGGACGTCCAGTGGTTCATGGCCTCCCAGGCGATGAGAGTCAGCTGGCGGTCGATGCCGAGCTGGGTCATCGTCTCGTCCTGTACGCAGTGCGGCCATCCCCACAGCACCTGGCCCTGGCGCAGCGCGGCGACGTCCTCGTGCATCGGCTTGGGCAGCAGCAGCACGTCGCACTCGTCGAGGAGTTGCTCGCGGGAGCGCAGGCCCGCCACCTGCGGCCGCAGCACATCGTCCGCGACGCCGAACCGTTCGCCGTAGCCCTGTTCCAGGAAGATCTTCTCGCGTACGTCGGATGCGATCCGGCCGAGGTGGGCCGGGTGCAACGGAAGGCGGAACTCGTTTTCCTTGTGGGAGGAGGCGAGTACTCCGAGACTCAGCAGGCTCATGCGCTTCCTCATCATCATTTCGTTCGTGTCATGGCGTTCACGCCAGGTCGTTCTCGTCGTGCTGCGTGCTGCGTGCTGCGTGCTGCGTTTTGCGTGCGGCTGTCCGGTCTCCGGTCAGGAGCCGCCGGGCCGGTGCCCGCGGACGCGCTCGGTCAGCGGGAGCGGCGCCTCGTCCAGACCGTTCACCGATCCGCACGCCATGCGTGCGCACGTCCCGTGGCAGGCGAGCAGCTGCTTGCCGTCGCGGTGGGAGACCACCACCGCCTCCGGGTCGGGCGCGTTGCGGTAGTCGGTGCCGCAGATGAGGCAGGCCAGCCCGGAGAGCATCTCGGCGGTCGGTTCGGGACGGCCACGGCGGTGGCCGGAGATCGAGTCCTGTGAATACATGTATCCGCATCCTCTTGATCGGTTCAGAGCCGTGCGCGGACGCCGGAATGCGTCGGAGGCATCCCGGTGGGCAGGAAACTCGCTACCGCGCTGCGCGGGAACGGATGCGGAAGGCGGCGAGACGATACGAGCCAAAAGGCATGTGCGGCCCATTTCCGGCCGGGTCCGAGGTGCTCCGGCCTGTGCCGTTCCCCGAGGGCGACGCCGAAACGGATGACGGCATGCGAGGTGCGCTCGGTCCTCCAACCGTACTCCCCTCCGGACCCGCCACGCGCCGCATCCCACAGCCCGGGAACGTTGCCGGCGTCCCGGACGTTGTAAGGAGTGGTTGTAGTTGAAGTTTGCGAACGTGGAAGCGCCCGCGGAGTTCCGACAGCGGGCGTTTCGTCGTTTCGGGGGTTTTCTTCGACGGCTGACGACCAACAGCCCGGGATCGCGCGAGCGCGCGACTTTCCGACCGGCTCGTCATCTCGAAGGAGACAACACATGGCTCAGGGCACAGTGAAGTGGTTCAACGCGGAGAAGGGCTTCGGCTTCATCACCTCCGACGAGGGCGGCGCCGACGTCTTCGTGCACCATTCGGCGATCGACACCGAGGGTTTCCGCTCCCTGGCGGAGAACCAGCGGGTGGAGTTCACCGCAAGCCAGGGCCCCAAGGGCATGCAGGCCGACCAGGTCCGCGCCCTCTGAGGACATCTCGTCAGGACAGGCCCGCACCGCGGGCCTGTCCAGTGCTGCATCCGTGTGCATCGGTCCACACCCGTCTGCACCGTTCCGCATCCATCAGCTTCCGTACGGGCTTTCCGCGTTCGGCGCCCTGCCCCCGCGTCGCCGGTATCGGCCCTCGCATCCCGAAAGGAAAGCCGTGAGCACTGATTTCATCAGCCGGGGCACCGATCCGACGGCCCAGCACGCCGAGACGACGAAACCCCCGCCCGGCGCCCGGGGCAGCGACTACGCGGCGCTGTCCCGTGAGGTGAAGCAGCGCGGGCTGCTCAAGCGACGCCCCGGCTACTACAGCGTCAAGGTCGGCGGGAACCTGCTTCTGCTGGCCGCCGGCTGGACCGCGTTCGCCCTGATCGGGCCCTCGTGGTGGCAGCTGCTGACCGCCGCCTTCCTCGCGGTGATGTTCACCCAGACCGGGTTCATCGGGCACGACGCCGGACACCACCAGATCGCCTCCTCCAAGCGCGTCAACACGCTGCTCGGCCGCGTCCACGCCGATCTGCTGATCGGCCTCAGCTACGGCTGGTGGATCGCCAAGCACAACCGGCACCACTCCCACCCCAACCACGTCGACCGCGATCCCGACATCGCCGACGGCGCGATCGCCTTCACCGAGGACCACGCCCGCGTCCGCAGCGGAGCGTACGCATGGCTGGCCCGTCACCAGGCCTGGCTGTTCTTCCCGATGCTGCTGCTGGAGGGCTTCGCCCTGCACGTGGCCGGCGTCAAGGCGCTTTTCGACCGCACCGGCGCCGCGACCCCGCGGCGGAGCAGGCTTGCGGGAGCGGGCCTGCTGGCGGCACATATCGGCGGCTACCTCGCCGCCCTGTTCCTGGTACTCACCCCGCTCCAGGCCGTGGTCTTCCTCCTTGTGCACCAAGGGCTGTTCGGGCTCTACATGGGGTGTTCGTTCGCCCCGAACCACAAGGGCATGCCCATGTTCGCCAAGGACGACAAAATTGACTTCCTGCGTCGGCAGGTGCTGACCTCACGGAACATCCGTGGCCACCGGATCACCGACTTCGTGCTCGGCGGGCTCAACTACCAGATCGAGCACCACCTGTTCCCCTCCATGCCGCGGCCCAGCCTGCGCCACGCCCAGGAACTCGTGCGCACGTACTGCGCCCGCCACGGCATCGCGTACCACGAGACCGGCCTCCTCGACTCCTACGGCCAGGTGCTGCGCCACCTCCACGACGTCGCCGGGCCGCTGCGGCTGCGCCCCGAGCTGGAGTACTGACCCCGGTCAGCGGGACGCGCGTACGCCGTCCAGTGCGACAGCCAGGACCCGGTCGCGCTGGGCGTCGTCGTCGAAGGCCGTCGCGGTGATGCCCGCGACCATGCGCAGCAGGTCGACGAAGTCCATGTCCGTGCGGGCCGCGCCGGCCCGCTGGGCGCGTTCGAACAGCGGGCCGCCGGCCGCGTACATCGACTCGCGGCAGGCGGTGAAGATCTCCGACTCGTCGTTGAGTGCCTCCCGGACGGCCCGCTTGGTCACCATGTAGTCGGCGAACCGGTCGAGCCACGTCGTCAGCGCCTCCCACGGCTCCAGCGCGGCGACCTCCTCGGCGACCCGGCACAGGGCGTTGACCTCGTCCGCGTAGACGCTCTCGAAGAGGTGCCTGCGGGTGGGGAAGTTCCGGTACAGCGTGCCGATGCCGACGCCCGCGCGACGGGCGACGTCCTCCAGGGAGGCCTCCGCGCCCTGCTCCGTGAAGGCCTCGCGGGCGGCCGTGAGCAGGGCGTCGTAGTTGCGCGCCGCGTCCTTCCGGTGCGGCCGCCGGGACGCGACGATCTCGCTGACGGGGAACGACTGGGCGGTCACTGGTGCCTCCAGGGGCGGGACGAGGTTGAAGCGGAGGTGTGCCTCCGCTACAGTGGAGGGGTACCTCCACTTTAACAGTGCGGGGTGCGTACGGCGTGGACGCGTGCGGCCGCACGCATCGACGACGCGACGCCACCCGCATGCGGGCGGCCCCCGGGCCACCCCGCATACGGACGGGCCCCGGGCCCGTACCCGTGCGGGTCCCGCGCCTGAGCGCATCGCCCGTCCCCTGACACTTTCCGCGACCTCCTCCCGGCTCTCGGCCGTGCCCGAAGCCGGGAGGGCCGCCACCCCGTGATCGTCGCCGTGCCCTGTGCTGCCCCCGGGCAGGCATCGGGCCCGTACGGTCGCGGTCCGAGGCTCTCGGCCGCAACCAGTTCGGAGAGGCTCTTCATGCCCCGCAAGTCCACCCGCCTCACCTTCGCGGTCCTCGCGACCGGTGCGGGCGTGTTCTCCATGCTCCAGTCGCTGATCGCGCCGGCCCTGCCGACCGTTCAGCACGCACTGAACACCTCCCAGTCCACCGCGACCTGGGTGATGACGGCGTACCTGCTGTCCGCCTCGGTCTTCACGCCGATCCTCGGCCGGGTCGGCGACCTGATCGGCAAGAAACGCACCCTCGTCGCCGTCCTGGTGGCCGTGCTGCTCGGGTGTCTGCTCGCCGCGCTCGCCCCGACCATCGGCGTACTGATCGTCGCCCGGGTCGTCCAGGGCATCGGCGGCGCGCTGTTCCCGCTGTCCTTCGGCATCATCCGCGACGAGTTCGCCGCGAACCGGGTGAGCCCCAGCATCAGCAACCTGTCCGCCGTGATCGCCGCCGGCGGCGGTGTCGGCATGGTCGCGGCCGGGCCCGTCGTGAGCGCGCTCGGCTACCGCTGGCTCTTCTGGCTCCCCGTCGGCATCGTCGCGGTGACCGCGCTGATCGCCCTCCGGTACGTCCCGGAGTCGCCCAGCCGTGCCGAGGGCCGCGTCAACTGGCTCGGCGCCGTCCTGCTGTCCGCCTGGCTGGTGGCGCTGCTGCTGCCCCTCAGCCAGGCGGGCCAGTGGGGCTGGGGCTCCGCCCGGGTGATCGGACTGTTCGCCGCCGCCGTGGTGCTCTTCGCGCTGTGGCTGCTGTCCGAGTCGCGGTCCCGCTCCCCGCTGATCGACCTGCGTGTGATGCGGCTGCCGGCCGTGTGGACCACCAACACCGCCGCGCTGCTGTTCGGCGCCGGCATGTACTCGATCTGGTCCTTCCTGCCCAGCTTCGTCCAGACACCCAGCTCCGCCGGGTACGGATTCGGCGCGAGCGTCACCGCGTCCGGACTGCTCATGCTGCCGATGCTGATCGCGATGTTCGTCTCGGGCATCCTGAGCGGCCGTCTGGAACCGGTACTCGGAGCGAAGAAGCTGCTCACCACCGGTGCCGCCCTCGGCGCGGTCGCCTGTGGCTTCCTCGCCCTCTGGCACGACGAGCAGTGGCAGATCGCCTTCGTGTCGGGTGTCTTCGGCCTCGGCATCGGTCTCGCCTTCGCCTCCATGGCCAATCTGATCGTGGGCAGCGTCCCGGCCGAGCAGACCGGCGCCGCGACCGGCATGAACGCCAACATCCGCACCATCGGCGGGTCCATCGGCGCCGCCGTGACCAGCGTCCTGGTCACCGGCCACCTGCAGCCCTCGGGTCTGCCGTACGCCTCCGGCTACACCCACGGATTCACTCTGCTCGCCCTGCTCTGCCTCGCCGCGGCCCTGGCCGCCCTCCTCGTCCCGGGCCGGCGGGCGAACCGTATGTCCCGCGTGCCCCGGGCCGCTGCCGCCGACGACCACGCGGTGTCGCGTACGGATCAGGAGACCGTCACACCCGGCGTGCGCGGCTGACGCGATCGGGGACCGACGGCCGTCACTGTTCGTCGACGGCCTGGTGCTCGTCGGAGCCCGTCAGGTTCCGGCTCTCGCCGGGGGGCGCCGTCAAACTCCCCAGTATGGCGAGCAGTTCGGCGTCGCGGCTGCCCGGTTCGGCGTGGAAGACCTTGAGGATCAGGCCGTCCGTGCCGTTGATGACCAGCTTGTTGGACTGCAGTTCGAGGTCGCCGACCTTCGGATGGCGCAGCCGCATGACGCGCGCGTGCTTGGGCCGCACGTCGTGACGGCCCCACAGACGGCGGAAACGCTCACTGCGTACGGACAGTTCGCCCACGAGTTCCACCAGGCGGGGATCGTCGACATCGGGTCCGACATTGGCCCGCAGGGCGGCGACCCCCGCCTCGGTCAGTTCCTCCCAGTCCCGGCGCAGTTCCCGTTCGGCCTCGTCGAGAAGGATGGCCCTCAGGAGGTTGCCGCCGGGGGAGTGGCTCGGGGACAGGGCCATCGCCAGTGGGTTGGCCGCGAGTACGTCGGTGAACCTGTTCTCGACGTACGCGGGATTGCTCGGCCATCCGTCGATGAGCTGGAGAATGCCGGGCGGCACGGGCTCGGGCCTCTGTGCGGCGCGTCCGCGGTCGCCGGAGCGGTCCGACCGACGGGCCTGGGACGGGCGCGCCTGGGTCAGGCCGATCAGGTGTGCGGTGGCGGGGGCGTCCAGGTCGAGGACGTCGGCCAGGGCTTCGAGGACCTGGAGCGACGGGTTGCGGTCGCGGCCCTGTTCCAGGCGCAGGTAGTAGTCGGCGCTGATCCCGGCCAGCATCGCGACCTCCTCGCGCCGCAGTCCCGGCACCCGCCGCAGACCGCCGCCGCGGCGGATCCCGGCGTCCTCGGGCCGTATCAGCCCGCGGCGGGCCCGCAGGAACTCTCCGAGGGCGTTCGTGGCGTCCATGACCCCACCGTAGGTCCCTCCCGGCGCCGGTGACTGTCCCTGTCACTACCAGGAACAGCGGGGTACTGCCGACCGCCGCCGATCGGGCGAAGAGTCGGTATCGGCGGAGGACGAACCGGTCCACGCACACACGGACACAGAACAGCCATGGACACGCAGCGAAAGGCACACCATGACGGACGCAACCGGCACGGTCTCCGGCGGAACCCTCACCCCGGCGGACGGTCTGACGATCACCCGCATGGGATACGGAGCCATGCAACTGGCGGGTCCCAACGTCTTCGGGCCGCCCAGGGACCGGGCCGAGGCCGTCGCGGTACTGCGGGAGGCCGTCGAGCGGGGCATCACCCACATCGACACCAGCGACTTCTACGGGCCCGTCGTCGTCAACGAGATCATCAAGGAGGCCCTGTATCCCTACCCCGCCGACCTGCGCATCGTCACCAAGGTCGGCGCCCGCCGCGGTGACGACGGCAGCTGGATCCTGTCGCGTGACCCCGAGGACCTCAAGGCCCAGGTCCGCGAGAACCTCCAGCACCTCGGCGTGGACGCCCTCGACGTGGTGAACCTGCGCGTCGGCTCCAACGACGGGGGAACGGACGAGGAGCCGCTGAGCGACCAGTTCGGCGCACTGGCCGAACTGCGGAAGGAGGGCCTGATACGCCACCTCGGCGTCAGCTCCGTCTCCGACGCCCAGCTGACCGAGGCGCAGGCCATCGCCCCGGTCGTCACCGTGCAGAACCTCTACAACCTGGCCAACCGCCAGGACGACGCCCTCGTCGAGCGGTGCGCGGCGGAGAACATCGCGTTCGCCGCGTTCTTCCCTCTCGGCGGCTTCAGCCCGCTCCAGTCGCAGACGCTGACCGACGTGGCCGCCCGCCTGGACGCCTCGCCCCAGCAGGTGGCCCTGGCCTGGCTGCTCCAGCGCTCCGCGACCACCGTCCTGATCCCCGGCACGTCTTCGCGGGCTCACCTGCGCGAGAACATCGCGGCGGCGGAGTTGGTCCTGCCGGACGATGAGATCGCGGAACTGGACAAGATCGGACGCTGATTCACCACCTAAGGGGCGCGGGGAACTGCGCGACCAGCCACAGACCACCCGCAGTGAAAGTGGTACCTCAGCTGCGGGTCGGTGGGGGCTGGTCGCGCAGTTCCCCGCGCCCCTTACGGGGCACAGCCCCGTTACGGGGCGCCCACACCCGCCGTCTCCCGGTGGAGGAGCTCCACCTCAACCGCCGCCACCTCCCGCTCGGCGGAGCCCCTCGTGCGCCACAGCCACGCGATGTCACGGCCGAACGACCACGTCAGCAGGCCGAGGGCGAGGGCGACGACGCCGAACGTCGGGGCGTACGGGAGGATGCCCGAGCCCGCGAGCAGGAGCAGGACGCCCTGGAGGGCGGCCACCGTCTTGCGGCCCGTGCTCGGCGGAAGGGCGTTGTTCAGCCAGGGCAGGAACCTGGCGGCCGCCACGAAGGCGTAGCGCATACCGCCGATCAGCAGGGCCCAGGGGCCCACGGTCGTGGAGACGTACACGCTGAGCACCAGGATGAGGAACGCGTCGACCTCCATGTCGAACCGCGCGCCCAGCGCGGAGGAGGAACCCGTCCGGCGGGCGACCTTGCCGTCGACCGCGTCGAGAATCAGGGCGACCGCGGTGAGGGCGACGAGGACCGTCACGGGCGGCGGGCTCTGGAAGGAGTCCGCGACGAGCGCGGTCACTCCGCCGACAAGGGTGGCCCGGCCCAGGGTCACGCGGTTCGCGGGTCCGAAGGAACGGGGCCGCGTGCGATGCAGGGCGCGTGAGAGCACCGCCCACGTCGCGAGCGCGAACGCCAGTCCCGTCAGCCAGCCCGCGGGCCCCATGCCGAGCGCCGTGCCGAGCACGGTGAGCAACAGAAGCTGCACACCCGCTCCCACGGCCGTCTCCTGCTGCAAGAGCCTCGCGTCGTACGTGTTGTTCAGGGCCACCGCACATCCTCCGGCCAGGTGACAGAGTCGATCATTGCCGCGTACCTTGTGCGCGGCTTCGCAAAGGTCGGTACGTGGCTCGCCGCCCGATCGTTCAGCTGATTTGCTCAGCCCATTCACATGGACCACCCAGGAGGATGCCGAATGGACCGCTCCGCCCGCGCCTTCTGGCTCCGCTCTCCCGGCCTCGGTGAGATCCGGGACGCCCAATTGCCCGAACCCGCCGAGGGCGAGGTCGTGGTGCGAACACTTTTCTCAGGGGTGAGCCGCGGAACCGAGACGCTCGTCTTCCGGGGAGGCGTGCCGGAGAGCCAGCACGCCGCCATGCGGGCGCCCTTCCAGGAGGGCGACTTCCCCGGGCCCGTCAAGTACGGGTACCTGAACGTCGGAGTGGTGGAGGCGGGACCGACGGACCTCCTCGGGCGGACCGTCTTCTCTCTC
This sequence comes from Streptomyces sp. NPDC033178, assembly GCF_055577685.1. NCBI lineage: Bacteria > Bacillati > Actinomycetota > Actinomycetes > Kitasatosporales > Streptomycetaceae > Streptomyces > Streptomyces sp. NPDC033178. Next base: position 410,892 of record NZ_JBVIPT010000003.1, on the reverse strand, counting down.
TATCCGCACCAGACCCGGTTCGTCGTCCCGGCGAGCGCCGTCACTCCCGTGCCCGAGACCGTGCCCGCCTCGCGCGCCGTCCTCGCCGGAACCGTGGAGACCGCCGTCAACGCCCTGTGGGACGCGGCACCCCTGATCGGCGACCGGATCACCGTGGTCGGCGCCGGCATGGTCGGCGCGAGTGTCGCCGCGCTCCTGGCCCGGTTTCCCGCCGCCCGTGTCCAACTCGTCGACGCCAACCCGGCACGCGCCGACATCGCACAGGCCCTCGGCGTCGACTTCGCGCTCCCGGCGGACGCGGCCGGCGACCGCGACCTGGTCGTCCACGCCAGCGCCACCGAGGCCGGGCTCGCCCGTTCGCTCGAACTCCTCGCCCCGGAAGGCACCGTCCTCGAACTGAGCTGGTACGGCGACCGGAAGGTCAGCCTGCCGCTCGGCGAGGCGTTCCACTCCCGCCGCCTGGTGATACGCAGCAGCCAGGTCGGAACCGTCTCCCCTGCCAGGAGCGCCCGCCGCACCTACGCCGACCGTCTCGCCATCGCCCTCGACCTGCTCGCCGACCCGGCCTTCGACGCTCTGATCACCGGAGAGTCCTCCTTCGAGGAGCTACCGGAGACGATGACCAGGCTCGCTGCGGCAGACTCGACGCAGATGTGCCACCTCGTTCGCTACGACGCGACCGCGCCCCTCAGGGGCGCGGGGAACGGCGCGGCAAGCCCCCACTGACCCGCAGTCACCAACTCACCCCCACCCACACCGAACCCAACTGCCCCACCCAGCGGAGCGCACCGTCCGAAACTCCGAGCCGAACCCCCTGAACACGGAGAACGGACCGGCCGTACTACACGGCACGCCCCGGCAGAGGGGTCAGACGCGCCGCACCTGGAGGGTCGTCCGTTGTTCAGCATCACCGTCCGCGATCACCTGATGATCGCCCACAGCTTCCGCGGAGAGGTCTTCGGACCCGCGCAGCGCCTGCACGGGGCGACGTTCCTCGTGGACGCCACGTTCCGCCGCGCCGAGCTGGACGACGACAACATCGTCGTCGACATCGGACTGGCCACCAGGGAACTCGGGGAGGTGGTGGCGGAGATGAACTACCGGAACCTCGACAACGAGCCGGTGTTCGCCGACACCAACACCTCGACGGAGTTCCTGGCCAAGGTCGTCGCCGACCGCCTCGCCGAGCGCGTGGAGAAGGGTCTGCTGGGCGAGGGCGCCCGCGGCCTGGCCGGCATCACCGTCACCCTGCACGAGTCGCACATCGCCTGGGCGAGTTACGAGCGTGCCCTGTGAACCACAACGCCGACATCATCCCCATGTCCCTGCGCGCCATGCACTTCGTGATGCCCGGCGGAGTGGACGACCCGACCATGCCCAGCGGCGGCAACGTCTACGACGCCCGGGTCAGCCTCGACCTCCCCGGCTTCGGCTGGCAGGTCCACAAGCACGCCATCGACGGCAGCTGGCCGCAGCCCGAGGCCCCGGCCCGTGCCGAACTGGCCCGCACCCTCGCGGACCTGGCCGACGACACGGTCGTACTCCTCGACGGTCTCGTCGCCTGCGCGGTCCCCGAGATCGTCATCCCCGAAGCCGAACGGCTGCGACTGGTCGTCCTCGTGCACCTGCCGCTCGGCGACGAGACGGGACTCACGCCCGCGCTCGCCGCGGACCTCGACGCCCGGGAGCGCCGCACACTGCGATCCGTGCCCGCCGTCGTCGCCACCAGCGAGTGGGCGGCCCGCAGGCTCGTCGCCCACCACGGCCTCGCACCCGACCGGGTCCATGTGGCAGCGCCCGGCGCCGACATCGCGCCCCTGGCCTCCGGTACCGACGGCGTCTCGCACCTGCTGTGCGTCGCCTCGGTCACACCGCGCAAGGGACAGCACCGTCTGGTCGAGGCCCTCGCCACCGTCACCGACCTGCCCTGGAGCTGCGTCCTCGTCGGCGGCCTCAACCAGGACCCCGAGTACGTGGCCCGGCTGCGGGCACTGATCGACCAGCACGGCCTCGGCGACCGGCTGCACCTGGCCGGCCCCCAGTCCGGCGCCGCGCTCGACGCGAGCTACGCCTCCGCCGACCTCATGGTCCTCACCTCGTACGCCGAGACGTACGGCATGGCCGTCACCGAGGCGCTCGCCCGCGGTATCCCCGTGCTGGCCACGGACGTCGGCGGGCTCCCCGAGGCGGTCGGGCGCGCGCCCGACGGCGGGGTGCCCGGGCTCCTCGTGCCGCCGGAGAACCCCGCGGCCCTCGCGGCCGAACTGCGCGGCTGGTTCGGCGAGGCCGACGTACGCCGTCGCCTCAAGGCCGCCGCGCGCGCCCGCCGGGCCTCCCTCGGAGGCTGGGCCGCCACGGCCCGGAGTCTGTCGGGTGTCCTGGGGCGACTGAAGAGCGAGGCAAGGATCGGGGCGGCATGAGCAGTACGAGCACGACGCCGCCCGGGACTCCGGGGCACGGCACGACGACGGCCGAACCGGGCCTCGACGAGGAGACGACGACCGCCTCGCTGGGACGTGGTGAGGGGACCGACACGGCAGGGCGGGGACGCGACGAGATGACGACGACCGAGACCGAGGCCGTGGTGCCGGGCCAGGGGCGAAACGGCGAGGGACGGGACACAGGAACGATTCGGCTCGGTGACCGCACCCGTGGTGAGGCCATCGACGACACGACCCGTTACGCCCCCGAGTGGCTGGAACTGCGCGAGCCCGTCGACGCGGCCGCCCGCGCGGCCGAGCTCCTCGACCCGCTGCGGATCCGGCTCGCGAACCTGCCGGGGCGTGGCGGGCTCGTCATCCACGACCTCGGCTGCGGCACCGGCTCCATGGGCCGCTGGCTCGCGCCCAGGCTCGACGGACCCCAGCACTGGGTGCTCCACGACCGCGACCCGTATCTGCTGCACTTCGCCGCCGTCGGGTCGCCCCGGTCGGCCGCCGACGGCAGCCGCGTCACGGTGGAGACACAGCGCGGCGACGTCGCCCGGCTGACCGCGGACGCCCTGGCCGGCGCCTCGTTGGTGACGGCCTCCGCGCTGCTTGACGTCCTCACCCCGGACGAGATCGAGGCGCTGGCCGCGGCCTGCGCCGGAGCCGGCTGCCCCGCGCTCCTGACGCTCTCCGTGGTCGGACGCGTCGAACTCACCCCGGCCCACCCGCTGGACGACGAGATCGTCGACGCGTTCAACGACCACCAGCGGCGCGGCGACCTGCTCGGCCCGGAATCGATCAACGCGGCCTGCGACGCCTTCGCCCGGCACGGCGCGACGGTCCGGGTGCACCCGAGCGCCTGGCGCCTCGGCCCGGACGAGTCCGCGCTGACCGCGGAGTGGCTGCGCGGCTGGGTCGGCGCGGCCGTCGAGCAGCGGCCGGAACTGGCCGCGCGCGCCGACGCCTATCTCAAGGAGCGCCTCGCGGCCTGCGAAGCGGGCGAGTTGAACGTGGTGGTGCACCACAGTGACCTGCTCGCGCTGGCCCGCCCGACAGGGGGAGCCTGATGAGCACGCCGGCGATGGCGGACGAGGCACAGTCACTGGCCGTCCTGGACGACGCGTTGTCGGCGGAGTCGGCGGTCCGTGACGGCGGTGCGCGGAAGGAGACCGGACGAGTACGCCTCGACGGTGAGGACGGCGAGACCAGGTCGGCCCGCGCCGACGCGACGGTGGGCACGCCCACCGCGGGTCCGCGCAGGGTCCTGGCCCGCGTCGCGGGTCCCGTCCGGGCCCGTCTAGACTCCCGCGTCCTGCGCACCCACTTCGGCACCATCGCCGGCGTCGTCATACTCACCGTGCTCACCTGGCGGCTCGGCACCGGGGTCTTCCTGGACGGCCTGCGCCGGATCGACGGCCCGACGCTCCTCGCGGCGCTCGGTATCGGCGTGCTGACCACGGTATTCAGCGCCTGGCGCTGGTGCGTGGTGGCCCGCGGGATGAAGCTCAGGCTGCCGCTGGGCCCGGCCGTCGCGGACTACTACCGCGCGCTGTTCCTCAACGCGGCCCTGCCGGGCGGCGTGCTCGGCGACGTGCACCGCGCGGTACGGCACGGACAGAGCGCCGGTGACGTCGGCCGCGGAGTACGCGCGGTCGTCCTGGAACGGGTCGCGGGACAGGCGGTCCTGGCCGTCGTCGGCGTGACCGTGCTGCTCACCCAGCCCTCGCCGGTACTGACCGAGACCCGGCACCTCGCCGTGCTGCTGGCCGCCGTCTCGCTGTGCGGAGTCGTCACCGTGGGCGCGGTCCGCAGCAGGGGCAGGGCGCCGAGCGCGTCCCGCCGCTACCGTGCCGTGCGCGCCGCCCTCACCGAGGCGCGCGGGGCGCTGCTGGCCCGTGGGAGCTGGCCGGGCGTCCTGATCTCGTCCGTCGTGGTGCTCGCGGGACACGTCCTGATGTTCCTGCTCGCGGCCCGGGCGGCAGGATCGTCCGCCTCCGCCGCCGAGTTGGTGCCCCTGGCGCTGCTCGCCCTGATCGCCATGGGGCTGCCGCTGAACGTCGGCGGCTGGGGGCCCAGGGAAGGCGTCACCGCCTGGGCGTTCGGCGCGGCGGGCCTGGGCGCCACCCAGGGCCTGACCGTGGCCGTGGTCTACGGCGTGCTCAGCTTCGCCGCGAGCCTGCCCGGTGTCGCCGTACTGGTGGCGCGTTGGTACGCGGGGCTGCGGCGCCCGCAGGAGAACGCGGCCGCCGAGCCGGGCCCGGACTCGCACCTGGAGTCACCGGCGCCCCGGATCTCGGCCCGCGCGGAAGGAAACGGGGACACTCAGTGCCGATCGACGACCGCAGGAATCCCGGTCTCCGATGTCAGCAGCGAGAAGTACGCTCCGAAGGAGCCGGCCAGCGAGGCGAGGAGTTCCTTCCCCTTCTCGGCGGACGCCCTCGAAGGACGCCCGATGACACCGGACTTGGTATAGGCCGACATGCCCAGCGTGAGCAGTTGCCGGCGGTCGTCGGCCTCGAAGTCGGAGGTCTCGTAACCCGGCCTGACCAATTCGGGATGCCTGTGCAGCAGAATGGAGGTCTCTATTTCCCCCGCGTGCATATCGGTGAGCAACGAGGTCTGTATCCCGGCCTGTTCGCGCGCCGCCTCCCAGTCCTCCGCGGCCGGGAAAAGAGCCATCCGGGCACCGGCGGCTGTGGATTCCTGCACGACATTGCCCAACACGTAATTGCCGCCATGTCCATTGACCACGACGAGGGTGTCCACACCCGACCGACGCAGCGAATCGGCAATGTCCCGCACCACCGCATGGAGCGTCACGGAGGAAATGCTCACCGTTCCCGGCCAGGCCGCGTGTTCGTGCGAGCAGGAGATCGTCACCGGAGGAAGGAGGTGAACGGGGAATGCGGCAGCGACCTCTTGGGCTATCGCGCACGCGACGAGCGTGTCCGTCGACAGCGGAAGATACGCACCGTGCTGCTCGAAGCTGCCCACGGGAAGCACGGCGACCTGCCGGGCAGCGCCGGCACCTCGTGCGCGTACGTCTTCCGTGGTGTCTGTCGGCAACTGTCCTGACACCGTGAGCCGTATTTCCGAACCGCCCGAATTGCCCATTTTCTCGCGACCTTTCGTCTCTGCTTAGGAACCAGAATCATGACAGAAATAGATGGCGTACTTGCCGGGAAAGTCCACTCCGCAGGCGTCGAGCGGGTCGTGAATGCCCCGCTGCCCACGGTGTACGGCGATTTCCAGGCCGTCGGCTACCTGGACCGTACCCGCGGAGACGAACAAGTGGCTCTGGTCCACGGTGACATCCAGAAAGACGGAATGCTCACCCGGCTGCACTCCGAGTGCCTCACCGGTGACGCGTTCGGATCGCGGCACTGCGAGTGCGGTCCCCAACTCTCCACCGCACTGCGGGAGATCGTGGCCGAGGGGCGCGGCATCCTCATCTATCTGCGGGGCCACGAGGGCCGCGGTATCGGGCTGCTCGCCAAGCTCCAGGCGATGAAGCTCCAGTCGGAGGGCCTCGACACCGTCGAGGCGAACCTCGCGCTCGGGCTGCCCGTGGACGCCCGCGACTACGGCGTGGCCGCGGACATCCTGCACGACCTCGGCGTCCGTTCCGTGAGACTGCTGTCCAACAACCCGCGCAAGCGCGAGGCGTTGCTCCGCAACGGCATCAAGGTCGACGCGCAGGTCCCGCTGCTGATCCCGCCCTGCGAGGACAACATCACCTATCTGCGCACCAAGCGGGAGCGCCTGGACCACGACCTGCCGCACCTGGACGCCGTGGTGGGCCACCGCGTCTGATCCGCCCGAAAGACCCCGGCCGTCCCGCGCGCCGCGCGTCCCCAGTGGCGCGCGGCGGCCGGGCAGTGGTCCGAGGTCCGATCAGGAGGAGCGTCACCCGGACGCCCCGGCCGCGGTGACATCGGTGCGGACAGGGGAAGGGAAGAGGGATGACCGACGACGTCCTCCACCTCTCCCGCGACCAGGTGGCCGCCCTGCTCGACACCGACACCGCGATCCGGTCCCAGCGGGCCGCCTTCACGGCGCTCGGCGGCGGCACGGCCGAGCTGCCCGGCAAGATCATGCATCCGAGCGGGTTCGACGACAGTGTCGTGTTCGCGTACCTCGCGCGGCTGTCTGCGGACACCGGGGCCGTCGCCAAGATCGGCAGTGTCAACCCGGGCAACGCGGCCGCCGGGCTGCCGACGATCCACGCCGTGATCAACGCGCTCGACCCGGTCACCGGGCAACTCGTCGCCGTCATGGACGGCACGGCGGTGACGACCCTGCGCACCGCAGCGGCCAGTGCCGTGGCCCTCGACGCACTCGCCACACCCGACAGCGCCGAGCTGGGCCTGATCGGCTCCGGCACCCAGGCCCTCGCGCACGCGCGCTCCGTCGCCCGGGTACGGGACCTGAGAGCCGTACGGATCTGGAGCCCGTCCCCGGAGCGCAGAGCACGGGCGGCCCGGCTCCTCGCGGCCGAACTCGGCATCCCCGTCAAGGCCGTCGACTCGGCGGAGGAAGCCGTGGCCGGACTGCCCATGGTCGCCGCCTGCACCCTCAGCAGCACGCCCGTCGTCCGGGGCGAGTGGCTCGCGCCGGGCTGCACGGTCGTCAGCGTCGGATCGTTCGAACCCAGCCGCAGCGAGGTCGACACCGAGGTCGTACGGCGGGCCGCGGCCGTCGTCGTCGACGACCCCGAGACCGCGGCCGAACACGCGGGGCCGGTCGTGGACGCACTGCGCGCCGGAACGCTCAACCGCCAGGACCTGATCCCGCTCGGCGAGGTACTCACCGGCCGCCGCGAGGGACGTACGACCGAGCGGGACATCGTCTACTACAACAGCGTCGGCCTCGGCATCCAGGACGCCGCCGCGGCCTGGGCGGTCATCGACGCCGCTCGCGACCAGGGGATGCACTCATGACCGGTGTTCCCGGACGCGCGGGGGTCGTCGTCATCGGCGGCGGGGTGATGGGCACGAGCATCGCGTACCACCTGGCGCGGGCCGGAGTGCCGGACGTGGTGCTCGTCGAGCGGGACGAACTCGCGTCCGGGTCCACCTCGCGGGCGGCGGGCGGAGTGCGCGCGCAGTTCTCCGACGAGCTCAACATCCAGCTGGGCGCGCGCAGCCTGGAGGCGTTCGACCGCTTCGGCGAGGAGACGGGCCACGACATCGGGCTGCACCGTGTCGGCTACCTCTTCCTGCTGTCCACACCGGAGGAGGTCGAGGCGTTCGAGGCCGGGGTGCGGCTGCAGAACGGACTCGGCGTGCCCAGCCGCATGCTGGACCCGGCCGAGGCGCGCCGCCTCTCGCCGCTGATCACCACCGACGGACTGCTGGCCGCCGCCTTCTCCCCGGACGACGGCCACTGCACACCCGAGGCCGTGGTGCACGGCTACGCGGCCGCCGCCCGCCGCCACGGCGTCAAGGTCGTACGCCACTGCGAGGTCACCGGCATCGAGACGCGCGGCGACGACATCACGGCCGTCGTCACCGCTCTGGGCCGGATCGACACGACGGCCGTCGTCTGCGCGGCGGGCGCCTGGTCGCGGGCCGTCGGCGCGATGGCCGACGTGGACCTCCCGGTGGAGCCGCTGCGCCGTCAGATCGCCGTCACCGAACCGGTCCCGGACCTCCCGCCCGACCTGCCCATGACCATCGACTTCACCAGCAGTCTGTACTTCCACACCGAGGGCCCCGGCCTCCTCGTCGGCATGTCCGACCCGGACGAGCGGCCCGGCTTCGCCACCGACACCCACGACCGCTGGATCCCCCGCCTCTGCGAGGCCATGGAGCACCGCGCACCCGCCCTGCTCGACCTGCGCAGGACGGGCGGCTGGGCGGGCCTGTACGAGATCACCCCCGACCACAACGCGCTGATCGGCGAGGCGGGTTCGGTCTCCCGATTCCTGTACGCGACCGGGTTCTCCGGGCACGGCTTCCTCCAGGGGCCCGCCGTGGGCGAGGTCGTCCGCGATCTCTTCCTGGGGCATGATCCCTTCGTCGACATCACCCCGCTGCGTGCCGAACGGTTCGCCGCCGATGCCCTGAGACCGGAGGTCAACCGCGTATGACCGAGCTCCACTTGTGGCTGCGCCACGAGACCCGCACGACCGAGCGACGCACCCCGATCGTGCCGTCCGACGCCCGGCGGCTCGTCGAGAACGGCGTGACGCTCACCATCGAGGACTCCCCGCAGCGCGTCTTCCCGATCGGGGCGTACGAGGAGGCGGGCTGCCGAGTCGTCGACGCGGGGGCCTGGACCGACGCCCCGGCGGACGCGGTGATCGTCGGTCTCAAGGAACTCCCGGACGGGCCGGATCAGTTGAGGCACCGTCATGTCTTCTTCGGGCACGCGTACAAGGCACAGCCCGGGGCGGAGGCGTTGCTGCGCCGGTTCGTCGCCGGGGGAGGGGCGCTGTTCGACCTGGAGTACCTGGTGGACGACAACGGCCGCAGGCTTGCCGCCTTCGGCTACTGGGCCGGTTATGTGGGCGCGGCCCTTGCGGTACTGCACCACCGGGGCAGGCTGAACGCTCCACTGCGGCCGACGTCCAAGGAGGAACTGGACGCCGAACTCCAACCGGCCGCAGGCGACGAGGAGTTCGCCTCACTGGTGATCGGTGCGCTCGGCCGCTCCGGACGCGGTGCGCGGGTCGCGCTCGCCGAGGCGGGGCTCGACCCCACCTGCTGGGACCTCGCCGAAACCCGGGACCTGGACCGAGGGGCCCTGCTGGACCACGAGTTGATGGTCAACACCGTGCTCACCACCGGGCCGAGCACCCCCTTCCTCACCGACAAGGACCTGGACGAGCCGGGCCGCCGGCTGCGCACGGTCTGCGACGTGACCTGTGACGTCGGCTCCCCCTACAACGTCCTGCCGGTCTACGACACGGTCACGGACTGGACCGACCCCGTGCGGCGCCTGCACGAGCGGCCCGCCCTCGACCTCATCGCCATCGACAACCTGCCGTCCCTGCTGCCCAAGGAGGCGAGCGCGGACTTCTCGGCGGCGCTGACGCCACAGCTCCTGGAGTTCGGGGTGGCCGGTGCGTGGGGACGCGACCTGGACCGGTTCCACGAGACGTGCCGTGAACTCGGCCTGGCACAAGGGGAGTTCCGCGATGCCTGACACCACCGACCGGCCTGCCGGTGTCCCCGCCTCCGGCACCGTCCACTGGATCGGCGCGGGCCTGTCCACCGGAAGCGGACTCGCCGCACTGTGCGACGCGGCCGACCGCGTACGCCTGTGGCACCGCACCGAGGAGCGGGCCGCCCAGAGCCTGGAGGCCCTCGGCCTCACCGGCCGCGCCGAGCCACGCGCGTACACGCTCCCGGCCCTGACGGCTGAACTTGCGCCCGGCGACGTGGTGGTCTCCATGCTCCCGGCGCCCGAACACGCGCCCCTGCTCGCCGCCTGTGTGAACCGCGGGGCTCATTTCGCCTGCTCCAGCTATGTCTCGGAGGCGGTCCTCGACCAGGTCCCCGCCGCCAGGGCCGCCGGTGTCGTCGTCCTCACCGAGGCGGGCCTCGACCCGGGCATCGACCACCTCTTCGCGCACAGCCTCATCGCCAGGGCCCGAGAGGAGATCGGCGCCGACACGACCGCCGAGGTCAGCCTCACTTCCTACTGCGGCGGCATCCCGGCCGTCCCGAACGACTTCAAGTACCGGTTCAGTTGGGCACCGGCGGGCGTCCTCAACGCCCTGCGCTCGCCCGCCCGTTACATCGAGGCCGGCGCCGAGACCACGACCCCGCGCCCCTGGGAGGTCACGCGCCCCCATGTGGTGGACGGCGAACCGTTCGAGGTCTACCCCAACCGCGACAGCCTCCCCTTCGTCGACCAGTACGGACTGCCCCCGGCCTGGAAGCCCCAGACCTTCATCCGCGGCACCCTCCGCCTCGACGGCTGGCTCGACGCCTGGCAGCCGGTCTTCGAGGAACTCCGCCACGGTGACGACCGGCGAATCGCCGCCCTCGCCCAGGAGTTGGCCGCCCGCTACCCGACCACCGACGCCGACCGCGACCGCGTCGTCCTCGCCGTCTCCCTGGACGTACGCGCCGGCTCGGACCGGACGGACGGGACGGACCGGACCTGGTCGGGCCGCTACCTGCTGGACCTGGAGGGCGACGCGGAGGAGAGCGCGATGGCGCGATGCGTGTCGCGGACGCTGGCGCTCGGGGTGCGGCGGATCCTCGGCGACGACCTGCCGCCCGGCCTCAACCGAGCGGCGGAGACGGCCGAGCGCTCCGAGGACTGGCTTGCCGAACTCGCCCGGGACGGCGTCGACTTCACACTGCGGACGGGCAAGTCTTCCTGACGTCCGGCGAGCACGCCCAAGGGGACCTGCGGGCTGCGGTTGACCCATCAGGGCCTCGGGAACGGGGACTGCGGGCCGCGTCGTCCCCGACAGGCGCACCTGCCCAGCCGTCCCGTCCGGCCCTCCTCAGCCGCCGAGCGCCTCGCTCACGAACCCCTTCAGCTCATGGAAGGACAGCATCCCCGCAGGCCGCACCTGTGCCATGAACTGCACGGTCAGGTCGTTGCGCGGGTCGACCCAGAAGGTCGTGCCGCCCGCCCCGCTCCAGCCGTAGGACCCCTCGCTCTCCGGGGACTCCGTGCGGTGCGCGTCCACCACGACCGAGACGCCGAGGCCGAAGCCGAGGCCCGCGTTGCCCGGCTGGCCGTGGATGGGTTTGCTGCCGAAGGCGTGGAGGTCGGTGGGGAGGTGGTTGGCGGTCATGGTGTCCACGGTCTCGGGGGACAGCAGCCGGACGCCGTCGAGTTCGCCGCGTCGGCGGAGGAACTCCATGAAGCGGTGGTAGTCGCGGGCCGTCCCCACCAGCCCGCCGACGCAGGAGAGCAGCCGCGGGCGCTCGTGCACCGGCGGGCCCGCGATCGGCGCGATCCCGCCGTCCTGGTCCTCCTGGTAGAGGACGGCCAGCCGGTCCGCCCGCTCGCCGGAGACCCAGAAGCCGGTGTCCGTCATTCCGAGCGGTGCGAAGACCCGTTCGGCGAGGAACTCGTCGAGCGGCCGGCCCGTCACCACCTCGATGAGCCGCCCGACCACATTGGTCGCGACCGAGTAATTCCACTCGGTCCCCGGCTCGAACTGCAGCGGCAGCCCCGCGTACACCTCGCAGGCCTCGGCGAGGTCCGCGTCCTTCGGCGCCGAGATCTCGACTCCGGCCGCCAGGTAGAGGGAGTCCACGGGGTGGGTGCGGTACGCGCCGATGGTCAGGCCCGCGGTGTGCGTCAGGAGGTGCCGGACCAGGACGGGGCCCTCGGCGGGGTGGGTCCTGATCTCGTCGCCCGTGCCGCTTTCGTAGACCTGCGGGTCGGCGAAGGCCGGCAGGTGGCGGGAGACGGGGTCATCGAGGCCGAGCAGGCCTTCCTCGTGGAGCATCAGCGCGGCGACGGACACCACCGGCTTGGTCATCGAGTAGAGCCGCCACACGGTGTCCGCGGTGACCGGAATGCCGGCCTCCCGGTTTCGCAGACCGTACGACGTGAGATGTGCGACACGGCCGTGACGAGCCACGGAAACGAGGTACCCGGGGAGCAGGCCGTCGTCCACGCGACGGGCGAAGAACCGGTCGAGACGGTCCAGCGCCACCGGATCGAGACCGACCTCGACCGGATCCACTTCTTGCTGCAACTGATCCATGGTCTGCCTCCGGTTGACAGTCGAAAGGGGCGGAAACGGGTTGGAAAGCGGCTTCGGCAAGAGGTCGGCAATGGGGGCGGGGAGATCGGAAAGCGCTACGAGAGTAGCTGTGAGGGGGGTGTCCTCCGAATGGAATTCATGGCCACGGCCGGACATGTACGGCGACCTGTGGTCCGGCGTGCCCAGGCGCCGCCGGCCCCGGGGCACCTCACGGGCGCGCGAGGCGTTCGAAGGGTGAAGGTGTGCGCCAGTGCGCTGAACTGCGGCTCGACCCCGGATCCGTAACCCCCGGGCGTGCGTCATAAGAGGCGAATGGCTGCCCCATGCACGCAGGATCGGCCCGGTCGGATCACGTCACGGACCGTACTGGTCCGATGACTACGCTGCGTGAGGCAACCATTCGCCTGTTCGATTCGTATATCTCCGTGGAAGCCCTGCGAACCTGTCAGGCGACGTGACGCCGGAGCGTCACGATCCGCTTCACCGGGTTCGCACCGAGCAAGGAGAACCGATGCGACCGTTCGCGCTCAACTACGCCCGTCCGGCCCAGCAGTTGGAGGTCAGCGTTCCGTATGCCTATGACTCCAGACTGCAGTTGAACGTGCTCCCGGACGGGCGGCTCGCCGCTCATGACTACGCCGTGTTGCGTGAGTTGGGGGCCACCACCTCCACGGCAGGCTCGAAGACCCACTTCGACGACTGAAGCCGGACCCGTAACGATGACGGTTCTGATCCTGACGTGCGAACAGGATGTGACCGCGGACATGGTGGTGGCCGAACTCGACGGGACCGGGGTGCCGGTCGTCCGCCTCGACCCGGCGGACCTGCCGGGCCCCGTGGCCCTGTCGGGGGAGTACGTGCACGGTGTCTTCCGCGGACACCTGTCCGTCGGCGGCCGACTGGTGAGCATGAACGGGTTGCGGTCCGTCTGGGTCCGCAGGCCCGGCGTGCCCGCGAGCCGGGTCGCCGAGCCCACCGACTGGCTGACCGAGGAGTCCGCCCAGGCGCTCTACGGCATGCTGCGCTCCACCGACGCGCGCTGGATGAACCACCCCGACGCGGCCCGGCGGGCCCGGCACAAGCCCTGGCAGCTTCACCTCGCCCAGCTCAGCCGCCTGCCCGTACCCGCCACGCTGATCACCACGTTCCCGCAGGCGGCCCGTGACTTCGCGGACCGCTTCCCGGACCTGGTGGTCAAGCCCGTCTCGGGCGCGCACCCGCAGGAACCGCCCCGGGCGGTCCCGACCAGCAGGGTCGCGCCCGACGCGGACTTCGCGGCCGTCGCCTACGGCCCGACCCTGCTCCAACGGCGGGTGGCCAAGCGGGCCGACATCAGGCTGACCTGTGTCGGCGACCGGATCCACGCCGCCCGCAAGGCGGTCGACCCGGACGCCGACCCCGACGAGGTGGACGTGCGGTTCGCCACCTCCGACACTCCCTGGCGACCCGCCGACGTGCCCTCGCGCGTCGCCGCCGGCGTGGTCACCTATCTCCGGGAGGCCCAACTGGCCTACGGCGCCTTCGACTTCGCCGAGGACGCCGAGGGTATGTGGTGGTTCCTGGAGTGCAACCAGTCCGGCCAGTTCGGATTCGTACAGATCGAATCGGGCCAGCCCATCGCGCGCACGGTCGCCGACTGGCTGTCCGCCCCCACCCCGCCCGCCACCCCGGCCAACGGCGGCAGAGCATGGCTGCTGGAGGGCCACTGACCGGCTCCGACGCCCCGCGCCCCCTCAAGGGGCGCGGGACTGTGGCACTTGCGGCTCCGCCGCGTGGTCGCGACAGGCCCCACCGGCCCGCGGACGAATCACCACGCCGTCGCGGAGCGCACAGGCGCTCGCGAAGCGGTCAGACGACCCGTACGGACAACCCGCGCCCAGTGAACACCTGCTCGGCGCGGACCCCGTCCACGGTGACGCTCCCGAAGCGCCCCTGCAGCACCCGGCTCTCGATCACGGGAAGAACGGCGCCCCGCCGCGGCCGGTAGGCGCCGTCCAGCCGAACGGCAAGCCGACTGCCCCGGTCGAGCAGCACACGACCACCCACCTTCAGCGCCGGTACCCGGTCTCCGTCGAGCGTCACGTCGAGGACCGTGCCGGACGACTGGGTGTACACCCCCCGAACACGAAGCGGCGAAGTCGCCCGCAGCGTCCCGCCCTTCACCCGCACGTCACCACGGCCGAGCGCGTCCGCCGAACCGGTCGCGAGGACACCCTCCTCCACCGTGCTGCCGCCGGAGTACTCGTTGTCGCCGGTGAGCGTCAGCGTGCCGCTGCCGCGCTTGACGAGCGCGCCCCGGCCGCCGATGTCGTTGCGCCAGGTGTCGGCGGCACCGAAACCACCGGCCGAACCGTCCAGCGTGACGCGCACATCCGTGTCGAAGGCCCCGTACCCGTCGGCGGCGGCGAAGAGGTTGAGCCGCCCCCACTGCTCGAAGCCGTCCAGCAGGACGTAACCGGCGGGCAGCGCGGTCGTCCGCAGCACCTCGCGCCGCTGGGCCGCCGTGAGGTACGGCAGACGCGTCTCCAGCTGGACCTCCGCTCCCTTCGGCACGGTCATGCGGTCGTGCGAGTGCCGCTTGGGCAGGATGTACGTCAACCGGGGCTCGACCGCTGCCCAGTTGGCCGACCGGTCCGCGTACGGGTCGGTGTCCGGGCCCGCCGAGTGCGCGTACGCGTACAACGTGTCCGCGCTCGTGCCCGTCTTCTCCTGGAAGTACGCGGAGGCCTGGGCGCGGGCCGCGGCCTTGAGGCCGGCGTTCTTCGGGTCGGCGAGCGCCGCCGCCGCGAGGGCCGTGGCGAGGACCCGGCCGCCGATCACGTCCACGGAGTTGTGCATGCCCGCCACGATGCGGGTGTGGGCGAGCTCGGAGGCGCGGGCCACCAGCTCCTGGAACCGCTCGGGGACCGCGTACGCCATGGCCAGCGCCGCGAGGTAGAAGGCGTTCGTGTGGCCGCTGGAGAAGCCTCCGTCGTCGGCCGGGTCGGTGCCGCGCTGCCTCAGCAGCTGCGGGACGACCACGACGTCGGATTCGTAGACGGGGTAGCCCAGTTCGTCGGTCCTCCCGGTGTCGACGACCTCGCTGTCCTCGTTCATGCGCCACGGACGCGGGTACTGGTAGGCGAGCTTGGAGGGATTGCTCGACGCGAACGGGCCGCGCACCGTGTCGACCAGCTCGGCGACCTTGCCCAGGTCCGAGGTGTGGGAACCGGCACCCAGCGCGGAGCCCGCGGGCGCGTCGGCCGGGATCGTGTCGTTGATCCTGCCCGCCGGGATGCCGTCCGGAGCCGAGGTGATCCCGGTGACGGCCTTCGCCCCGCTCCTGTAGAGGCCGGCGAGCGGGCCCAGGCCGGCGATCACCGCGTAACTCTGGTGCTGGCGGTCCTGGATGAACGCCGTCCTGGCCTCGGCGTCCGTGCGGCGCCGGGTGACGCGCACGCTGTACCGCACGTTGGCGCGCAGGACCTCGGGCATCAGCGGCGTGCCGGTGTTCCAGGCGGCGCCCGTCTTCCAGATGCGCGCGAAGCCGTCGAGGATGTGCACGGCCGCGTTGGTCTCGGACGTGAGGTTGCCGATGACGTTCGTGGTGTACGAGTCCACGAAGGCGGCGGACGCGTTCGTGGCGGCCGAGGCCGTGGCGGCGGGCCAGGCCACCACGGCGGGGCCCGCGACCAGTCCGGCCGAGACACCCACGGAGGTCCGCAGGAACACACGCCGGTCGAAACCGGATCTGCCACGAGGGGGACGGGGGTGCGCACCGGGCATGAAGGTGCCTCTCCTTCTGGAGTCACAACGGGATGAATGAACGAAAGCAATGAACGCGAAAGCGATGAACACGCAAGCAATGAACGCGCAAGCAATGAACTCGAACTGATCACATGAGCTGAACCCGGACCGCTGAACGGGAGTTGAACGCGTGGACGCACCCTGGAGCGGTCAACTCAACGGTCCGGGAAACAGATCGGCCCGGGCCGACTCACCGGAGCGACCTGGCCAGCGCCACGGCGCCCTCCACCGGCGGTACGCGCAACGGCCGGGGCCGCGCCGACGGCAGCGCTTCGGCAAGTGCCTCGGTGAACGCCTCGTACAGCGCGGGCTGGACGAGCACCGTGCTGCCCGCCACCACCACGTCGTCCACGGGAACCCCGCGCCCGGCGAGCCGTACGACGAGCGATGCCAGCGCGCGGCCGCCCTCGGCGATCACCCGACGGGCGAGCGGCGAACCGTCCTCGGCCGCCGCGAACACACTGGGCGCGTGCCGACCCCACTCGGCGGACGGCTGGGTCGCGCTCTCCAGCGCCGCACCCAGGGCGGGGACTTCGGGAACGTCGAAGGCGGCGGTCAGCCGGGCCGCGAGGGCGTCCGGCGGATCGCCGCGGTCGTGTGCCGCCCAGAGGGCCCGCGCGGCCTCGCGCACGAGACCGGCCGAGCCGCCCTCGTCGCCGAGCACCGCGCCCCAGCCGCCGACCTGGACGGTGTCGCCGCCGGGCAGTCGTCCCACCGCTACCGAACCGGTGCCGGCGACGAGGCCGACCCCCTTGTCCAGACCGGCGGCGGGTACGAGGAGTTCGGCGTCTCCCACGACGAGGCAGGGGACACCGAGAAGAGTGTGGAGCGCGGAGCGGATCTCCTCGCACTGGCGAGGTGTCTCGCAGGCGTGCCCGCCGACGGCCACCGCGGCCGGGCGCGCGTCCTGGGGCAGCGCCTCGTCGATCAGTGCGGCCAGCCACGCGGCGGCGGACACGGGATCGTGGGGCCGCCATCCCCTGCTCATACGCACGTGATCGGCGATGCTCGTACGCACGTCATCGGCGACCGCACTTTGCCCGGGGCCGGGGTTTCCCCCGGCCTCCGCACGCAGATGCGTCTTCGTGCCGCCCACGTCGATGCCGACGGCGATGGGCGTGGAGTCCTGCACGGAGCCTCTTTCGTCGTTGCGCGATACCGCGCATGCGGAGCGAACGGCGGGCGAACCGTGTCTTGGCACGAGCGATCGTGTCTTCGGACGAGTTCTCGGGAAGCCCCGGGACGGGCTTCTGATGAGCGCGGCAGGCGTGTACCGCTTGAGTTCGTTAGGAAGTTAACTAACGAAGTAGGGTGCGTCAAGAGGTACGGAATCCCGGTGCCGTACAACCATTGCGACCGGATCGCCGCGGCATGACCTGAGGGAGCCCATGAACCTGAGTGAGAGTGCCCGCGCGGTGTTCGCCGTGCTGGCCGAGGCGGGCACCGCCACCCGCCCCCAGCTGGCGGCGGGCGCGCGCCTGTCCAAGCCGACCGTCTCCTCGGCCGTGGCCGAGCTGGAGACCGCCGAACTCGCCACCCATTCCGGCACCGTCTCCGGCGGCACCGGCCGTTCCGCCGCGGTCTACGGACTCGGGCCGGCCGCCGGCACCGTGCTGGCCGTCGACCTCGGCCCCGCCCAGACCCGGGTGCGGGGCTGCGCCCTGGACGGAACGCTGCTGGCCGAGGGCACCGGCACCCGGCCGGAGGCCGCCGACACCGTACGCAAGGTCCTCGACACGCTGCCGGTCGGAGTCCCGCTGCGCGCCATCGTCGTCGCCGTCGGCGACGTCACCGCACAGGACCGGGAGGGCGCCGGAATGCGTCCCGCGACCGAGAAGGCGGGCCCGATCTTCGACGCCGTGGCCGTCGCGCTGCCACCGGGTGTCCCCGTGCACCTGGAGAACAACGTCAACTGTGCCGCGCTCGCCGAGCTGCACGAGGGGGCCGCCCGGGGCCGCGACACCTTCGGCTATCTGCGGATCGGGGTGGGCATCGGCCTCGGCGTCGTCATCGGCGGCCAGGTGCTGCGCGGGGCGAACGGCGCCGCGGGTGAGGTGGCCCGGCTGCCGTACCCCTGGGACGACGGCCGGGAACCGCGGCACGAGGCCCTGGAGGAGCGCATAGGTTCACCGTCCCTCCTGCGCCGGGCCGCGGCGGCCTGGCAGGGCGCCGACGGCCCGTGTCCCCGTACCGCGGAACGGCTCTTCGCGCTCGCCGAGGAGGGCCATGCGACGGCCCGCGCCGTGGTCGCTCTGCACGCGGCCGAGGTGGGCCGGCTCGCCGCCGCCGTGGCCGCCGTACTGGACCCGGGACTGATCGTGCTGGGCGGTGGCACCGGCGCGTTTCCGCAGCTCCTGCCCGGTGTACGGGCCGAACTGGGCCGGCTGAGCTGGCCCACGGAGGTGGTCAGCAGCACGGTCGGCGACAGCGGCACGGTGGTGGGCGCGAGCCGTCTCGCCGTGGCCCGTGGACGTCAAACCGTGACCGGTGGTACGGGGGCGAAGCATTGACGGCTTACGTGTAGGTCTGCCAATGTCCGGACAAGCGCTTTCCATAGCCGGTGGGACCCGGCTCTGGATGAGGCGTCCCGCCGTACGTGACGTACGGCAGTCGTACGAGGGCGCGCTCGTACGACTGCGGCCCTCAGTGGCCGGGGACCCCCATCCGTCAGTGCGCAGCGGCCGGGCGAGGCCGAGCGCAGGAACGCGTACTCCAGGGAAAAGACCCGAGCCGCTCGTTCGGCCAGGGGATCCGTCACGCACATCCAGGAGGACCCGGTGGGTCACCAGATCTCGCGCAGAACTCTGCTCCGGACCACGAGTGGTATCGCCGTCGCCGGCGCGCTCGGCAGCGCGCTGAGCGCCTGCAGCGGAGGAACCGGAGCCGGCAGCACCAGCAGCGACCTGACCATGATTTGGTGGGGCAGCGACGACCGGCACGCGGCCTACAAGAAGGCGCTGGCCGCCTTCCAGAAGAAGAACTCGAAGATCAAGATCCGGGAGACCTACTCCGGCTACGACGGGTACTTCGACAAGTTCAACACCAACATCGCCGGCGGCAGCGCCCCGGACCTGTTGCAGATGGACACCGCCCTGGTCGCGCAGTACGCCCGCAAGGGAGTCCTTGCTCCGATCGACTCCTACGTCGGCAAGTCCCTGGACCTCACCGGCTTCTCCAAGACGCTCCTCGCCGCAGGCACCGTCGACGGCAAGCTGTACGGCGTCCCGTCCGGCATCGGCGTCAATCAGCTCACGGTCAACCGCACCGGCCTGGAGAAGCTCGGCCTCAAGCTGCCGGACCGCGAGTGGACCTGGGCCGACCTGAAGAAGATCTCCCAGGACGTCTACAAGAAGAGCGGCGGCAAGATCTACGGCGTCGACGACGGCGGCGGCTCCACCCTCCAGTGCTTCGAGGTCTTCGCCCGCGAGAAGGGTGAGACGTTCTTCTCCGACGACGGCAAGAAGCTCGGCTTCACCCCCGCCACGCTCCAGGAGTGGTGGGAGTTCTGGGCCGACATGCGCAAGGCCAACGCCTCCCCGCCGCCGGCCATCACCTCGGCCGCGCACAACGACCTCACCAAGAACGCGGTCGTCATCGGCAAGGCCCTGTTCAGCTTCGACTCCGGCATCTACGGCGCGGGCGGCTCCATCACCGACGCGCAGCTGGACTTCCTGCCCACCCCGCAGGGCGACTGGTCCGGCGCCCGCGAAGGCAACTTCGTCAACGGCGGTGTGCTGCTGAGTGCCACCAAGGCCAGCAAGAAGGTCGCCGACTCCGTCAAGATCATGTCGTTCTTCGCGCAGGACGAGACGGCGATCAAGGACATGCAGCTGCTGCGCGGCATCCCGCCGACGGAGAAGGCCCGCAACCTGATCGCCTCGGGCCTGACCCCGACCGACAAGCTGAACATGGAGAACGCCGACTACATCTCCCAGCGAGTGGGGAAGGCGACCAACG
Organism: Streptomyces sp. NPDC033178; assembly: GCF_055577685.1. Lineage (NCBI taxonomy): Bacteria > Bacillati > Actinomycetota > Actinomycetes > Kitasatosporales > Streptomycetaceae > Streptomyces > Streptomyces sp. NPDC033178. The sequence goes on along the minus strand of NZ_JBVIPT010000003.1, from coordinate 391,035 downwards.
CCCTGCCCGCGCCGGTGCCGCCGCCGCAGGGGGCCGACCAGATCTGGGACCTGCTGTTCCAGTCGAACCTCGCGGTGGCCTTCGGCAAGAAGTCGATCAAGGGTCAGCTCGGGGAGTTCTTCGACCAGGCGTCGGGGATCCTGGGCGGCTGACGCTCCGCTGGGGCGCGATATTTCGGCTGCGGGCCGTATGTGGCTGGTCGCGCCCACGCGGCGGAGTCGCATATGTCACAGCCCCGCGCCCCTGACGGGGCGCCGCACCACCGCAAGACCGGGAGAGGGCCAGGGAGATGAGTATGACCACCGCGAAGACAGACGAGGTCGTGAAGGAGCAGCCCGCTCCCGCGACCCCGTCCGACCAGCGGGAGCGCGACCGTATGCGCCGCCGCCTCGCCAGACGGCGGGGCGGGGGCTGGTGGCCGTACGCCTTCCTGGCCCCCTGGTTCATCGGCCTGTTCGGCCTGACGATCTACCCGATGCTGGACTCGCTGTATCTGTCCTTCACCAACTTCGACCTGCTGACTCCGGCGCAGTGGGTCGGGATGGACAACTACAACAAGATGTTCACCGACGACCCGGTCTTCTGGGACTCGGTGCACGCCACGCTGCTGTACGTGGTCGTGTCGGTGCCGCTGAAGCTGGCGCTCGCGCTCGGCGTGGCCATGCTGCTCAACCGCGACCTGAAGGGCATCGGCCTGTACCGGGCCGCCTTCTATCTGCCGTCGCTGCTCGGCGGGGCGGTCGCGATCGCGATCGTGTGGCGGCAGGTCTTCGGCGGCGACGGTCTGTTCAACGACTTCCTCGGCTGGTTCGGCATCAAGGGCCAGGACTGGATCTCCAGCCCCGACACCGCGCTCTACACGCTGATCCTGCTGGCCGTCTGGCAGTTCGGCACCCCGATGGTCATCTTCCTCGCCGGTCTGAAGCAACTGCCGAAGGACGTGTACGAGGCGGCCGCGATCGACGGCGCCTCGCCCATCACCCGGTTCTTCAGGATCACCCTGCCGCTGCTGACCCCGATCGTCTTCTTCAACGTGGTCCTGCAGATCATCGACGCGTTCAAGACGTTCACCCCCGCCTTCGTCATCAGCAACGGCTCCGGCGGACCGCTCAACTCGACCATGCTGTACTCCCTCTACCTGTACAAGAAGGGCTTCACCGACCTCCAGATGGGATATGCCTCGGCACTCGCCTGGGTGCTGTTCCTGGTCATCGCAGGCTTCACGGCGGTCAACTTCATCGCCAGCCGCTACTGGGTCCATTACGACGACTAACGCCTGAAGTCTGAGCGAGGAGTCCTTCAGCCATGTCCGCCATCACCTCGGCCCACGCCCCGAAGTCGCCGTTGCAGAAACTGCGTTCGGCCACCGGATCGCGCCGCATCTTCATCCACACCGTGCTCATCGGCGTGGCGATCGTCATGCTCTACCCGCTGCTGTGGATGCTGAGCAGTTCGTTCAAGCCCGACACCCACATCTTCACCCAGCCGGGTCTCATCCCGAGCTCGGTGCGCCCGGAGAACTACTCCGAGGGCTGGAGCGGCTCAGGCAACTCCTTCTCCCTCTACATCACCAACTCGCTGATCGTCACGATCGGCGCGGTGATCGGAAACGTGATCTCCTGCTCGCTGGCCGCCTACGCCTTCGCGCGCTTCGAGTTCCGCGGCAAGAAGATCTGGTTCGGCCTGATGCTCGGCACACTCATGCTGCCCACCCAGGCCGTGCTGATCCCGCAGTACACGATCTTCTACAACCTGACCTGGATCAACACCTATCTGCCGCTGATCGTGCCGAAGTTCCTCGCGGTGGACGCCTTCTTCATCTTCCTGATGGTCCAGTTCATCCGCTCCATCCCGCGCGAGCTCGACCACGCGGCCATGATGGACGGCGCCAACCCCTTCCAGATCTACTGGAAGATCATCCTGCCGCTGATGAAGCCGGCCCTGATCACCACCACGATCTTCACCTTCATCTGGACGTACGACGACTTCCTCCACCAGCTCGTCTACCTCCAGCAGAACGACAAGTTCACCGTCCCCCTCGGCCTGACCCTGTTCATGGACCAGACGAGCGGCTCCTCCTACGGTGCGATGTTCGCCATGTCGACCCTTGCCCTCCTGCCCACGCTCATCTGCTTCCTCATCTTCCAGAAGAGGCTGGTAGAAGGCTTGGCGACCTCGGGCATGAAGGGCTGAATTCCGTGCATCTTCCCCACCAGCGCGGCCAGTTGCACCACCTCCCCGACGACCCGGCCGCGTACGACGCCGTGCTGGCCGCCGTCGCCGAGACGGCCCTGGCCCGCCTCACACCCGAGGGCAACCTGGAGAACCCGGCCGCCGGCGACGACATCGGCGACACCTCGCTCGGCATCACGTCCCTGCTCGCCCTCGCCTGGCACCGCACCAAGGACCCGCGGCTGCCCGAGGCGGTCCGCCGCAGCCTCGCCTTCCATCTGGGCTCGCGCGTCTACACCGAGGACAACCCCGGCTACCCGAACCTGACGGCACGCAACTCCGGTCTGCCGTACGCCCGTTACGTACTGGAGGCGGGCGCCCACCCCATCGGCGACTGGCCGAGCACGGTGTGGGCGCTGCTCCAGGCCGTCAACGTCCTCGACGCGGCGGACGGTCTCGTCGAGGAGGAGCAGTACCGCGAACTCCTGGGCGTGGCGGGCGGCTACTGGCGCTGGCTCACCGAGGCCACGGTCTTCAACCCGCAGGACGCGGCGAACCAGGCCATCGGGTGCGTGGTCGGCGGACTGATGCTCGCCCGCCATCTCCCGCCGGAGGAAGGCGAGTCGGTCCGGCAGCGCGCCCTGCGGCTGTACGCCGACGAGATCCGCGCCCGGCGTGTACGGGACCGGGGCGCGCCCCTGCCTCCGGAGCACGGCGGCGCCTACGACAACAACTACGGGCCGATCTCCCTCTCCTTCCTCGCCCAGGCCCACCGGGTCAGCGGGGAGGAGGTCTTCGCGGAGGACGGCGACACGCTCGCCCGGTACATCGACGCGCGGCTCTGCGGGAGCGGCTTCGACATCGGCGGGCCGCGCTACAGCGAGCAGCACTCCGCCTTCGAATCCGTCCTCGGGCTGCGGTACTTCGGCCATCGCATCGGCGCCGACATCGGCCGCTACGCCGGCGACACGCGCTGGGCCCGGCACGCGGTCGGGGCCGACGGAGGCGTGGACGGGCACTTCGCGTACATGCTCGTCTGGCAGATCCAGGACACCACGAGCTGGCACCGCACGCCGGGCACGGAGCCCGCCCGCCACCAACTGCGGTCCGGCACCGTCACGGTGTCGTTCGACGACCGGATGACTCCCTCCGTGATCGAGGTGGGCGGCACGGCGCTCGTGGCCGCCGCCGTCAACCGGCAGCACGGGTTCGGGCCCGTGACGGACGACTTCCTGCTGTGCCGCCCGATGGGTGCGGTGCGGGTGGCGGACGTGCGCGTCGGCGGGCTCGCGGCCAAGCTCGTGAGCAAGCCCGTCGTCGGACGCGACCATGTCCTGCGTCATCTTCAGTCGCTGTACGTCACGGACGGCACGCGGCTGTGGACCACCGTGGTCGTCGAACGGCTCGACGGGGAGCGGTACTTGCTCGCCGGGATGCCGTATGTCGCCGCGGACGGCGACCGGTTCCGCCGCGTGGGCGACTTTCCGCTCGTCGCGGCCGTCGGCGAGCTGCGTCTGACGCATCCCCCGCAGGGCAGCCCGGACTCCTTCGACGCCCGCGCCGAAGTCACCCAGCAGCAGGCCGCGTTCGCGTTGGCCGCCGATCCGCGTGGGTACGGTGACCCCGACGCCGGGTGGCGGCACGTACGGACCACGACCGCCCTGGAGGCTGGGCCCGCGCCGGATGCGCCGGAGGGGCTCGACGTCTTCGCCGTGCGGTACGGGGAACCGGCTGCCGAGCCGCTGACCGTCGTCTGCGAGTGGGCGGAGGAGGGGCTGGTGTTGCGTACGGACTCCTTCAGCGCGGTGCTCGGCGAAGCGGACGAGCGCGGCGAGCCGCGGCTCTCTTTGACTCCCGCGGGGACCTGACCTCCTCGGTGGATGTGCCCGAGCCCCCGGACAGCTGTTGCTGCCGGGGGCTCGGGCATTCCGGAGGGATCTCAGGCCGACACCGGCTCCCTGCCCGGTGACTCCTGGAGGGCCCGCTTGCCGAGGCGTTCCGTCGGCACCTTGTGCGTTTCGCGGGCCGTGAGCGCGGCGATCACCGGCGGGACGCACAGCGCGGCGGTGAACAGGGCCACCGACCCCCAGTCGTCGCCGTCCGGGCCCGCGATCTGCGCGGCGAAGGTCACCGCGAAACCGGCGATCGCGAAGCCGATCTGCGTGTGCCCTGCCCGCGTCCCGCCCGCGCCGCGCCGCGCCCTCAGTTCGTCGAGCGGTCCGCCGTCAGATAGGCGATGACCATGTCGCCCAGCATGTTCCGGTAGTGCTCGCGCTGGGCGGGGTCGACCAGGTCGCGGCCGAACAGGGCCCCGAACGTGTTCCGGTTGGCGACCCGGAAGAAGCAGAACGAACTGATCATCGCGTGCAGGTCGACGGCGTCCACGTCGGCCGTGAAGAGGCCCGACTCCTGCCCCGACTCCAGGATGCGGCGGATCACGTCCAGGGCGGGCGAGCCGATCTTGCCGAGCTTCTCGGAGGCGGCGATGTGCTCGGCCCCGTGGATGTTCTCGATGCTGACCAGGCGGATGAAGTCGGGGTGCGCCTCGTGGTGGTCGAAGGTCAGCTCGGCCAGCCGCCGGATCGCCGCGACCGGGTCCAGGTGCTCCACGTCGAGCCCCTGCTCGGCCTCGCGGATGACGCTGTACGCGCGCTCCAGTACGGCGGTGAAGAGCTGGTCCTTGCCGCCGAAGTAGTAGTAGATCATCCGCTTCGTGGTCCGGGTGCGGGCGGCGATCTCGTCGACCCTGGCCCCGTCGTAGCCGGCCCTAGCGAACTCGTGCGTGGCGACGTCGAGGATCTCGGCCTGGGTGCGGGCGGCGTCACGGATGCGCCCGTTTGGTCGTGCCGGTTCTTCGACGCTGGTCATCGGGCTTCCTTCGGGCGAGGGGCGTGTGCCCGAGATTCTAGAAGCAGGCTCCCGTACGCGGTTCCGGGTTGTCGGCCGGGCCTTCCCGTGGCTCGCGGATGCTGGTATAGCTAACGTACTAGTTCGTACATTAGTGAGCCGCTCTGGAGGTCCGTCGTGGTCGCCCTGGTCAAGGACTCGTATCTCGTCGGACTGATCGGTGCCGGGATCGGCCCGTCGCTCAGCCCGGCACTGCACGAGCGGGAGGCCGACCGGCAGGGCCTGCGCTATCTGTACCGGCTGATCGACATCGACACGCTCGGCGTCGGGCCGGAGGCGGTGGGAGACCTGGTGCGCGCCGCCCGCGACCTGGGCTTCGACGGGCTGAACATCACGCACCCCTGCAAGCAGCTCGTCATCGAGCATCTGGACGCGCTCGCGCCGCAGGCCGAGGCGCTCGGTGCGGTGAACACCGTCGTGTTCGACGGCGGGCGTGCGGTCGGGCACAACACCGATGTCACCGGCTTCGCCGCCTCGTTCGCCCGTGGGCTGCCGGACGCTCCGCTGGAGCGGGTCGTGCAGTTGGGCGCGGGGGGAGCCGGGGCGGCCGTCGCGCACGCCATGCTCACGCTCGGGGCCGGGCACGTCACCGTCGTGGACGCCCTGCCGGACCGGTCGGCCGACCTTGCCGCCTCGCTGAACCGGCACTTCGGTGCGGGGCGGGCCACTGCCGCGGGCCCGGAGCGGCTGGCGGTGCTGCTCGGTGGTGCGGACGGCATCGTGCATGCCACGCCGACGGGGATGGCCGCGCATCCAGGGCTGCCGCTCCCCGGTGAGTTGCTGCATCCCGCGTTGTGGGTGGCCGAGGTCGTGTACCGGCCGTTGGAGACGGAGTTGCTGCGGGCCGCCCGGGGGGTGGGGTGTGCGGTGCTCGACGGCGGGGGGATGGCTGTTTTTCAGGCCGCGGATGCGTTTCGGCTGTTCACGGGGCGGGAGCCGGACGCTTCGCGGATGTTGGCGGATATCGCGGAGTTGGCCGGGGCCGCGGGTGCCGCCGGGGCACGGGGTTGAGGGTGCCCTGGAGGTGGGGGGCTCGGGGTGTGGGGCGGGCGCGGGTTGTCGTGGGCCGGCCGCGCAGTTCCCCGCGCCCCTGAAGGGGCACCTGTCGTCGACTCGTTCACAGACGTTCAGCACCGAAGGAGCTCGCCATGCGTACGTCCATTGCCACCGTCTCTCTCAGTGGGGCCCTTACCGAGAAGCTCACGGCCGCGGCGCGGGCGGGCTTCGACGGCGTCGAGATCTTCGAGAACGACCTGCTCGCCAGCCCTCTCACACCCGAGGAAGTACGGGCCCGCTGTGCCGATCTCGGGCTGAGCATCGATCTCTACCAGCCGATGCGGGACATCGAGGCGGTGCCGGCGGAGGAGTTCGGGCGGAATCTGCGGCGGGCCGAGCACAAGTTCCGGCTGATGCAGCGGCTCGGGGCCGACACCGTGCTCGTGTGCTCCAGCGTGTCGCCGCTCGCCGAGGACGACGACGCGCTGGCCGCGTTCCAGCTGCGGCGGCTCGCCGAACTGGCCGAGGGGTTCGGCATCCGGGTCGCGTACGAGGCGCTGGCGTGGGGGCGGTACGTCAGTACGTACGACCATGCCTGGCGCATCGTCGAGGCCGCCGGCCATCCCGCGCTCGGGACGTGCCTGGACAGTTTTCACATCCTGGCCCGCGGGTCCGACCCCAAGGGCATCGAGGACATCCCCGGGGAGAAGATCTTCTTCCTGCAGCTGGCCGACGCGCCGCTGATGGCGATGGACGTGCTGCAGTGGAGCCGTCACTACCGCTGCTTCCCCGGACAGGGCGGCTTCGACGTCGCCGGGCTCGTCGGGCATGTGATGCGTGCCGGATACGAAGGGCCGCTCTCGCTGGAGGTGTTCAACGACGTGTTCCGGCAGGCGGAGGCCGGGCCCACCGCTGTCGACGCGCTGCGTTCGCTGCTCGTGCTCCAGGAGAGCGTCGGCCTCACCGAACCGCCCGCCCCCGTCGTACCGACCGGCATCGCCTTCGCCGAACTGGTCACCCCCGACGTCGAACCACTGTCGGAGATCCTCGAAGCGCTCGGCTTCGCCCGCACCGCCCGGCACCGCAGCAAGCCGGTCGACCTGTGGCAGCAGGGCGAGGCCCGGCTGCTGCTCAACACGGGCCCGGCCGCGCGACGGGACGGTACCCAGCTGGCCGCCGTCGGTCTGGAGTCCCCGGATCCGGCGGGTGCGGCCCGGCGTGCCGAGGCCCTGCTCGCTCCCGTCCTGCCGCGCCGACGCGCCCCGGAGGACGCCCCGCTGGACGCGGTCGCCGCACCCGACGGCACGGAACTCTTCTTCTGCGCCACGGACCGCCCTGATCTGCCCAGCTGGACCGGCGACTTCGAGCCCGTAGCGCACAAGTCGCCCGTCGCCGGGGGCGTACACCGCATCGACCACCTGGCCCTCACCCAGCCCTGGCACCAGTTCGACGAAGCGGCCCTCTTCCATCACAGCGTCCTCGGCCTCGGTGCGCAGGAGAGCGTGGACGTCGCCGACCCGTACGGACTCCTGCGCAGCCGTGCCGTCACCAACGCCGACGGCACTGTGCGGATCGCCCTCGGTGTCGGTGCGGCCCCGAGCGCCGACGAGGGCGGCCGCGCCCAGCACATCGCCCTCGCGACCGACGACATCGTCACCGCGGCCCGTCGGTTCCGGGACGCGGGCGGCCGCCTGCTGCCGATTCCCGCGAACTACTACGACGACCTCGCGGCCAAGTACGAGTTGGCCGACGGCGAGCTGGAGGCGTACCGCGAACTCGGCATCCTCTACGACCGGGACGCGGACGGCGCCTTCCGGCACTGCTACACGGAGACGATCGGCCGCGTCTTCTTCGAGCTCGTCCAGCGCGACGCGGGCCACCGCGGCTACGGCGCGCAGAACGCCCCGGTACGGCTGGCCGCCCAGCACGTACGGCGGCCGGTGCGCTGACTCCACACCGGGGGACTTTCTCTCACCGGATTCTCAACCTCCGCCAGGCCGGGCCCGATCGCACGGGCCCGGCCTGCGGCATGCGCTAGCACCGAGCCTCGGCGGTATGCAAGCAGGCGGACATTACCCACGGGTTGACATTGAAACCTCAAGACCCGCCGCTATCATCACTCCACTACGGAGCGACCGTCCGCCGACCACCAGCACGGCTGCACGGAATCGGCCACATCTCCCACTTTCACCTGGCGCGGTCGGGCATGCCCGCACGCACTCGTGCAGGACGGAAAGCAGCGCATCCATGGGCAACAACAGGGGCAGAGGGCTCCAGGCCAATGTCCTCGGCACGTTCGACACGGTTGTGATGGCGGTCGCCGGCAGTGCACCGGCGTACTCGCTCGCCGCGACCACCGCGGTCCTCGTCGGCGCGGTGGGCCTGGCCAGCCCCGCCGCGCTGTTGTACTGCGCGATACCCATGCTGGGCATAGCCCTGGCCTTCAGCTATCTCAGCCGCATCGACACCAACGCGGGCGCCAGCTACTCCTGGGTCGGCCGCACGCTCCACCCCTTCCTCGGCTTCATCAGCGGCTGGGCGCTGGTCGTCTCGGCCACCATCTTCATGGTCGCCGGTTCGCTGCCCGCCGGTTCGATGACGCTGTCCCTCTTCGACGAGGGGCTCGCGGACAACACGGCCCTGGCCACCCTGGTCGGCGCGGCCTGGTTCGTCGCCATGCTGCTCGTCGTGCTGGGCGGCGCCCGGCTCACCGTCCGCGCCCAGCTGATCATGTCCGGTGTCGAGCTCGCCATCCTGGCCCTCTTCGCGGTCGGCGCCGTGCTCCACACCGACAACGCCCGGCCCTTCGACTGGTCCTGGCTCGGCTTCAGCCACTTCGACGGGGTGAGCGGCTTCGCGTCCGGTGCCCTCATCGCCGCCTTCTACTACTGGGGCTGGGACGTCACCTCCAACCTCAGCGAGGAGACCAAGGACAGCCGGCGCACCACGGGCCTCGCCGGTCTGATCGGCGTGGGCATCGTCTTCCTCCTCTTTGAGGCCTTCACCATCGCGGTGAACGTCATCCTCTCCTCGCAGCAGATCCAGGAGAACGACGCCAACGTCCTCGCGGTGCTGGGCGAGGAGATCTGGCCGGGCTGGGGCGGCAAGCTGCTGATCGTCTCCGTGATGCTGTCCACCATCGCCACCCTGGAGACCACGCTCATCCAGGTCACGCGCTCGCTGTTCGCGATGGGCCGCGACCACACGATGCCCAGCGCCCTGGGCAAGGTGCACCGCACCTGGAACACCCCGTACGTCGCCATCACCGTGGTCGGCACCGTGGCACTGCTGATGCTCGTGGCGTCCAACGCCCTCGGCAGCGTAGGCGACATCCTGGAGAACGCCATCGCCGCGATCGGCCTCCAGATCGCCGTCTACTACGGCCTCGCGGGTCTCGCGGTCGTCGTCGCCTACCGCAAGATGCTGCTGAAGTCGACGTCCAACTTCCTCTTCGGCGGACTGTGGCCGTTCCTCGGCGCCCTGTTCATGTTCTGGATCTTCATCGAGTCGCTGAGCGACCTGAGCAACGCCTCGATCGCCATCGGCATCGGCGGACTGGCCGTCGGACTCGTCCCCATGCTCTGGTACTGGCGCCAGGGCAGCGACTACTACCGGCCGGCGAACCTCGACGCCAGCGACGTCGTCGAGACCGACTACATCCCCGACAGCTACACCGCCGCGGAGGCGGAACGTTCCCGCGTCCACGAGGGTCTCCCCACCGACTTCTGAGAGGGGCCCCGATGGTGAGAGACCGCTTCAAGCCCGAATTCGACCCCGACTGCGGGGACGCGCCCCTCACCTCCGCCAAACAGGACATCGTCATCGGCCGCTGGCAGGGCCTGCGGGAGCTGCTGCGCACCACCGGCCCCGCGTGGCTCGCGAGGGGCCACCGGATGCGGCTGCTCGCACAGGCCTGCGCGAGCACCTCGACGGCCGAGTCCTGGCTGGCCGCCGAACCCCACAGCGGCGACGCGCTGGTGCTGCGGGCCGCCACCGAGACGGCACGGGCCTTCAACCTGGCGATCGCCGCGGGCCGGGGTGTCCCCATCGACCTCAACCGCGTCGACGGCGCGGTCATGGCCTGCCTCCAGGCCGCCGAGGCGTACGTCGACGACCCCACCCCCTGGATCTCGCTCATCGCCGTCGCGCGGCTCTATCCCACCGGGGTGCGCCGGCAGGAACTGGGGCGCTGGTGGGACGAGTTGCACGCGCGCGATCCGTACAGCGTGGAGGGGCATCTCCAGGTGCTGCACTACTACTCGGCGCGCTGGCACGGTACGCACGGCGTGATGTACGACTTCGCCCGGGACGCGGCCGGTGTGGCTCCGCCGGGGTGTGCGCTGCCGGTTCTCGTGCAGTTCGCCCGGGTGGAGGAGTACCGGTACATCCTGGAGGGGGCGAAGGGGCAGCAGGGGTCCCTGACCGGGGTCAGTCAGCACTGGAACCATGACGGGGCCGTCAGTGATGTGCGGCGTACCTGGCAGCGGTGGATCACGGGGCGCTCCGACGCTCCCGTCGAGCCGGGGGAAGTCCACCAGCTCAACCACCTCACGCATGCCGCCTGTTACGCCGGGGTGCCGGACATCACCGCCTCGCTGTTCCGCCTCCTCGGCCGGCGCGCCACGCGCACGCCGTGGTCGTACACGGGCGACCCGGAGAAGCAGATCATCCGGTGGCACAACAACCCGAAGCACCGAGCGTGAATCTTTCGCCCCCGCCGCCCCTACCCATTCCCGTCCCTTTCGGGGGCCAGCCCCCGAACCCCCGCTCCTCAAACGCCGGAGGGGCTGGATTTTCCGCAGCCCGGGCCGACAACTTCAGCCCGTCCGGCGTTTGAGGACGAGGCCGTTCAGGCCGAAAGGGGGGTCTGGGGGCGCAGCCCCCAGGGACGGGACGGGTAGGGGCGGCGGGGGCGAGGAAAACTACCCCGGCGGAAGGGTGTTCCACTCGCTGATGACCGGACGGTCGTGCTCCGTCGAGAGCCGACTCAGCGTGCCGGTTCCGAGCTGGAACAGGCGCCCGTCCGCGGCGGAAAGACCGAGGCGCCGAGCGGTCAGGACACGCAGGAAGTGGGCGTGCGCGACAAGCACCACGTCACCATCCCCGAGCGACTTCTCCGCCCGGGCCAGAACTCGATCCGCCCGCTCACCCACCTCGGCAGGGGATTCGCCCGGATGCCCGTCCGGCCCCGCCGGCACCCCGTCGTTCCACAGATACCAGTCGGGACGAGTCCGGTGGATGTCGACGGTGGCGATACCTTCGTACGCCCCGTAGTCCCACTCGTGCATGTCCGGATCGGACACCGCCCCGGTCAGCCCCGCCAGCTCCGCGGTCCGTATCGCCCGCCCGAGCGGACTGGTGAGCACGAGTGCGAAGTGCCGCCCGGCGAACAGCGGGACGAGGGACTTGGCCTGTTCCTCACCGCGCTGGGTGAGGGGCAGATCGGTCCAGCTGGTGTGCCGGCCCGACCTGCTCCACTCGGTCTCACCGTGCCGGACGAGAAGGAGGTCGCCCATGACCACTGACTCCTACTTCGCGGACTCGACGGCGTGGCCGCCGAACTGGTTGCGCAGCGCCGCGACCATCTTCATCTGCGGGGAGTCGTCCTGCCGGGACGAGAACCGCGCGAAGAGGGAGGCCGTGATGGCGGGCAGCGGCACGGCGTTGTCGATGGCCGCCTCGACGGTCCAGCGGCCCTCGCCGGAGTCCTCCGCGTAACCGCGGAGCTGCTGCAGGTGCTCGTCCTCGTCCAGCGCGTTGACCGCCAGGTCGAGCAGCCAGGAACGGATGACCGTGCCCTCCTGCCAGGAGCGGAACACCTCGCGCACGTCCGTCACGGAGTGCACCGCTTCGAGGAGCTCCCAGCCCTCGGCATAGGCCTGCATCATGGCGTACTCGATGCCGTTGTGGACCATCTTCGAGAAGTGGCCGGCGCCCACCTTGCCCGCGTGGACGAACCCGGCGTCGCCCTCCGGCTTGAGGGCGTCGAAGATCGGCTGGACCTTGGCGATGTTCTCGGCGTCGCCGCCGACCATCAGGGCGTAGCCGTTCTGCAGGCCCCAGACGCCGCCCGAGACACCGGCGTCGACGAAGCCGATGCCCTTGGCCGCCAGCTCCCCGGCGTGCTTCTCGTCGTCCGTCCAGCGGGAGTTGCCGCCGTCGACGACGGTGTCGCCCGGCTCCAGCAGGTCCCCGAGCTCGTCGATGACGCCCTGGGTGGGGGCCCCGGCCGGGACCATCACCCAGACCACGCGCGGGCCTTCGAGCTTGCCGACCAGTTCGGTCAGGCTGCTGACGTCGGAGAGGTCCGGATTGCGGTCGTAGCCGATCACGGTGTGGCCCGCGCGGCGAATCCGCTCGCGCATGTTGCCGCCCATCTTGCCGAGGCCGATGAGCCCGAGCTGCATCGCAGTCATGTCAGTTCACTTCTTTCGCAGAGTGCGGTACGTGGCCACGAGGGCGGCGGTGGAGGGATCGAGACCGGGGACGTCGGCACCCTCGGTGAGGGCGGGTTCGACACGCTTGGCGAGGACCTTGCCGAGCTCGACGCCCCACTGGTCGAAGGAGTCGATGTTCCAGATGGCGCCCTGGACGAACACCTTGTGCTCGTAGAGGGCGATCAGCTGGCCGAGGACCGAGGGGGTCAACTCGGCGGCCAGGACGGTGGTCGTCGGGTGGTTGCCGCGGAACGTGCGGTGCGGGACCTGCTCCTCGGGCACCCCCTCCGCGCGCACCTCGTCGGCGGTCCTGCCGAACGCGAGGGCCTGACCCTGGGCGAAGAGGTTGGCCATCAACAGGTCGTGCTGGGCGGCGAGTTCGGCACCCAGATCGTCGACCGGGTTGACGAAGCCGATCAGGTCGGCCGGGATCGTCTTCGTACCCTGGTGGAGCAACTGGTAGTACGCGTGCTGGCCGTTGGTGCCCGGCGTGCCCCACACGACGGGCCCGGTCTGCCACTCGACGGGGTGTCCCTCGCGGTCGACGGACTTGCCGTTGGACTCCATGTCGAGCTGCTGCAAGTACGCGGTGAACTTGGACAGGTAGTGCGAGTACGGCAGCACCGCGTGCGACTGGGCGCCGAAGAAGTCTCCGTACCAGACACCCAGCAGGCCGAGCAGCAAAGGCGCGTTGGCCTCGGCGGGAGCCGTACGGAAGTGTTCGTCGACGGTCCTGAACCCGTCCAGCATCTCCCGGAAGCGGTCCGGGCCGATCGCGATCATCAGCGACAGACCGATCGCCGAGTCGAACGAGTAGCGGCCGCCGACCCAGTCCCAGAACTCGAACATGTTGGCCGTGTCGATACCGAAGTCCGAGACCTTCTCGACGTTCGTGGACAACGCCACGAAGTGCTTGGCGACGGCGTCGGAGCCGGCGTCGGAGCCGGCGTCGGACGCGCCGCCGGACGCGCCGCCTAGACCGGCCAGCAGCCAGGACCGCGCCGAGGTCGCGTTGGTGATCGTCTCGATGGTGGTGAAGGTCTTCGAGGCGACGACGAACAGCGTCTCCGCCGGATCCAGGTCCCGCACCGCCTCGTGCAGGTCGGCCCCGTCCACGTTCGACACGAAGCGGACCGTCAGCTCGCGGTCGGTGAAGGCGCGCAGGGCCTCGTACGCCATCGCCGGGCCCAGGTCCGAGCCGCCGATGCCGATGTTGACGACGTTGCGGATGCGCCTGCCGGTGTGGCCGGTCCACTTGCCGGAGCGGACCTGTTCGGCGAAGTCGGCCATCTTGTCGAGCACGGCGTGCACCTTCGGCACGACGTTCTCGCCGCCGACCTCGACGACCGCGTCGAGCGGGGCGCGCAGCGCGGTGTGCAGCACGGCCCGCCCCTCGGTGACGTTGATCCTCTCGCCGCGGAACATCGCGTCCCGCAGCCCGAACACGTCGGTGGCGGTGGCGAGTTCCTGGAGCAGCGCGAGCGTCTCGTCGGTGATCAGGTGCTTGGAGTAGTCGATGCGCAGGTCACCGACGCGCACGGTGTAGCGCTCGGCGCGCTCCGGGTCCGTCGCGAACAGTTCACGCAGCTGCGGATGGAGGAGTGGTCCCGCGCGGTGGTCCTCCAGGGCCGTCCACTCGGGGCGGCGGGTGAGCCTGGGCGTCCGAGGCTCGGACGGAGGTGTGTCAGGCACGGCTCTCCTCCCTTGCGGAGTCGTCACCGCGCAGGGCGACGGCGTACATCTCGTCCGCGTCCAGGCGCCGCAGCTCCTCGGCGATCAGCTCGGAGGTGCTGCGGACCTTGAGCGCGAGGGTGCGCGAGGGCTGGCCCGGCAGCGACAGCGTCGCGAGGGGGCCCTCGGGGCGGTCGATGACGATCTCGCCGCCCTTGGTGCCGAGCCGGACGGCGGTGACGACGGGCCCCGCGGTCACGACCCGCTCGACCGGGACCTGGAGGCGGGCCTCCAGCCAGCGGGCCAGCAGTTCGGCGCTCGGGTTCTCGGCCTCGCTCTCCACGGCGGCCGAGGTGACCTTCGTACGGGCCTGGTCCAGGGCGGCCGCGAGCATGGAACGCCACGGGGTCAGCCGGGTCCAGGCCAGGTCGGTGTCGCCCGGTGCGTACGAGGCGGCACGGGCCTCCAGGGCCGCGAGCGGCGTCTCGACCGCGTACATGTCGGTGATCCGGCGCTGGGCGAGGGCGCCCAGCGGGTCCTTGGCCGGGACCTCGGGAGCGTCCACCGGCCACCACACGACGACCGGCGCGTCCGGCAGCAACAGTGGCAGGACGACCGAGTCGGCGTGCTCGGACACCTCCCCGTACAGCCGCAGCACGACCGTCTCGCCGGTGCCGGCGTCGGCGCCCACCCGGACGTCGGCGTCGAGGTGCGAGTTGGTGCGGTCGCGCGGGGTGCGGACGTGCCGCTTGATGACGACCAGGGTGCGCGAGGGGTGCTCGTGCGAGGCCTCCTCGGCCGCCTTGATCGAGTCGTATGCGTTCTCCTCGTCCGTGACGATGACCATCGTCAGGACCATGCCCACGGCAGGCGTGCCGATGGCGCGGCGGCCCTCCACTAGGGCCTTGTTGATCTTGCTTGCCGTGGTATCGGTCAGGTCGATCTTCATGGCCTGCGCCAGCTCCGTCCGTCTCGTGCGAGCATCTCGTCGGCTTCCCCGGGACCCCAGCTGCCCGAGGCGTACTGCGCGGGCCTGCCGTACTTGTCCCAGTACTCCTCGATCGGATCGAGGATCTTCCAGGACTCTTCCACCTCCTGGTGACGGGGGAAGAGATTGGCGTCGCCGAGCAGGACATCCAGGATCAGCCGTTCGTACGCCTCCGGGCTGGACTCCGTGAACGACTCGCCGTAGGCGAAGTCCATGGACACGTCCCGGATCTCCATCGACGTACCCGGCACCTTCGATCCGAAGCGCACCGTCATGCCCTCGTCCGGCTGGACACGGAAGACGATGGCGTTGGCGCCGAGCTCCTCCGTGGCGGTGGAGTCGAACGGGGAGTGCGGGGCGCGCTGGAAGACGACCGCGATCTCGGTGACCCGCCGGCCGAGCCGCTTGCCGGTCCGCAGATAGAAGGGGACGCCCGCCCAGCGGCGGTTGTCGACCTCCAGCTTGACGGCCGCGTACGTGTCGGTCTTCGACGCGGGGTCGATGCCCTCCTCTTCGAGGTAGCCGGGCACCTTGGCGCCGCCCTGCCAGCCCTCCGCGTACTGCCCGCGCACGGTGTGCTCGCCCAGGTTCTCCGGCAGCCGCACCGACTTGAGGACCTTGAGCTTCTCGGTGAGCAGCGAGTCCGCGTCGAAGGCGATGGGCTCCTCCATCGCGGTCAGCGCCATGAGCTGGAGCAGGTGGTTCTGGATGACGTCACGGGCCGAGCCGATGCCGTCGTAGTAGCCCGCGCGGCCGCCGATGCCGATGTCCTCGGCCATCGTGATCTGTACGTGATCCACGTACGACCGGTTCCAGACGGGCTCGTACATCTGGTTGGCGAAGCGGAGCGCCAGGATGTTCTGGACGGTCTCCTTGCCGAGGTAGTGGTCGATCCGGAAGACCTGCTCCGGATCGAACACGTCGTGCAGGACCTTGTTCAGCTCACGGGCGCTCTTGAGGTTGTGGCCGAACGGCTTCTCGATCACCGCGCGCCGCCAGGAACCCGCCGGGGCGTCGGCCAGCCCGTGCTTCTTGAGCTGCTTGACGACCTTCGGGAAGAACTTCGGCGGTACGGAGAGGTAGAAGGCGTAGTTGCCGCTGGTGCCCCGGGAGGCGTCCAACTCCTCGACGGCCGCGCGCAGTTGCTTGAACGCCTGGTCGTCACCGAAGTCGCCCGGGATGAACCGCATGCCCTCGGCGAGCTGCTGCCAGACCTCCTCGCGGAACTCCGTACGGGCGTGTTCGCGCACCGAGTCGTGGACGATCTGGGCGAAGTCCTCGTCCTCCCAGTCGCGCCGGGCGAAGCCGACGAGGGAGAAGCCCGGCGGGAGCAGCCCTCGGTTGGCCAGGTCGTAGACGGCCGGCATCAGCTTCTTGCGGGCCAGGTCGCCGGTGACACCGAAGATGACGAGACCGGACGGGCCGGCGATCTTCGGGAGACGACGGTCGCCGGGGTGGCGCAGGGGGTTGTCCCAGTCGGACGCGAGATCCAGCGCATGGGCGAGGGACTCGGGCGTGAGGTCGGCGGGGGCGGGGGCGGGGGCGGAGGCGTCCGGCGTCGTACCGGCCGCTTCGGCCGCGGCGGCCCCGGTCTTCGCTCCTGCGGCCGGTGCCGCTTCGGATGCCTTCGCCGAGGTTCCCTCGGGAAGCTTGTCGCTCATTCCCCGTCAACTCCCTTGCGGCTCAGTGAGACGGCGACCGCGTCGAGCAGCTCGCCCCAGGCGGCCTCGAACTTGGCGACGCCCTCGTCCTCCAGCTGCCGTACGACCTCGTCGTACGGGATGCCCTGCTTCTCGACGGCCTCCAGGTCGGCGCGGGCCTGGGCGTAGCCGCCGGTCACCGTGTCGCCGCGGATCTCGCCGTGGTCGGCGGTGGCGTTGAGCGTGGCCTCCGGCATGGTGTTGACCGTGCCGGGCGCGACCAGCTCGTCGACGTACAGCGTGTCCTTGTAGGCCGGGTCCTTGACGCCGGTCGAGGCCCACAGCGGACGCTGCTTGTTGGCGCTCCCGCCGAGGGCGGTCCAGCGGTCCGAGGAGAAGACGTCCTCGTACGCCTCGTACGCGAGCCGCGCGTTGGCGAGTGCCGCCCTGCCCTTGAGCGCGAGGGCCTCGTCCGTGCCGGCCTTCGCCAGCCGCTTGTCGATCTCGCTGTCGACGCGGGAGACGAAGAAGGAGGCCACGGAGTGGATGGCGGAGAGGTCGAGGCCCGCGGCCCGCGCCTTCTCCAGACCGGCCAGGTAGGCGTCCATCACCTCGCGGTAGCGCTCCAGCGAGAAGATCAGCGTGACGTTGACGCTGATGCCGCGGCCGATGACCTCGGTGATCGCGGGGAGACCGGCCTTCGTCGCCGGGATCTTGATCATCACGTTCGGGCGGTCGACCAGCCAGGCGAGCTGCTTGGCCTCGGCGACCGTCGCCGTCGTGTCGTGGGCGAGGCGCGGGTCGACCTCGATGGAGACCCGGCCGTCCCGGCCGCCGGTCGCGTCGTACACCGGACGCAGGATGTCGGCGGCGGCGCGGACGTCGGCCGTGGTCATCATCCGTACGGCCTCGTCGACCGTCACGCCGCGTGTGGCGAGGTCGGCCAGCTGCTCCTCGTAGCCCTCGCCCGAGCCGATCGCGGCCTGGAAGATGGAGGGGTTGGTGGTGACGCCCACCACGTGCCTGGTCTCGATGAGTTCGGCGAGGTTGCCGGACGCGATCCGCTTGCGGGACAGGTCGTCCAGCCAGATGGAGACGCCTTCGGCGGAGAGGTTCCTGAGGGTTTCCGCGGTTGCGGTTGCTTCGGTCACAGTGATCATCTTCCTTCGTGCGAACGGATCAACCGCGGACGGCTGCCTGGGATTCCCGGGCGGCGGAGGCCACGTTCTCGGGGGTGAAGCCGAATTCGGCGAACAGGGTCCTGGCGTCGGCGGAGGCGCCGAAGTGTTCGAGGGAGACGATGCGTCCATGGTCACCGACGTACCGGTACCAGGTCAGACCGATCCCGGCCTCGACCGCCACGCGGGCCTTCACGGACATCGGCAGCACGCTCTCCCGGTACTCGGCGGACTGCTCCTCGAACCACTCCACGGACGGCATGGACACCACACGGGTGCCCACTCCCTCGGCTTCCAGCTGCTCACGTGCCGCGACGGCGAGCTGCACCTCGGAACCGGTCGCGATGAGGATCACGTCCAGGGTTCCGGTGGAGGAGTCGCGCAGGACGTAACCACCCTTCGCCGCCTCGGGGTTGGCCTCGTACGTCGGTACGCCCTGACGGGTGAGGGCGAGGCCGTGCGGGGCCGGGTCGGTGGCGTGCCGCTTGAGGATCTCGGCCCAGACGATCGAGGTCTCGTTGGCGTCGGCGGGGCGCACGATGTTCAGGCCCGGGATGGCGCGGAGCGAGGCGAGGTGTTCGACCGGCTGGTGGGTCGGGCCGTCCTCGCCGAGTCCGATGGAGTCGTGCGTCCAGACGTACGTCACCGGCAGCTGCATGAGAGCCGACAGGCGGACGGCGTTGCGCATGTAGTCGGAGAAGACGAGGAACGTGCCGCCGTAGATACGGGTGTTGCCGTGCAGCGCGATGCCGTTCATCTCCGCGGCCATCGAGTGCTCACGGATTCCGAAGTGGACGGTTCGGCCGTACGGGTCGGCCTCCGGCAGCGGGTTGCCCTTCGGGAGGAAGGACGACGTCTTGTCGATGGTCGTGTTGTTCGAGCCGGCCAGGTCGGCGGAGCCGCCCCACAGCTCGGGGAGCACATCGCCGAGCGCCTGGAGGACCTTGCCGGACGCGGCTCGGGTCGCGACCGACGTACCCGCCTCGAACGCCGGGAGCGCGGACTCCCAGCCCTCGGGGAGCTGACCGGCCACGATCCGGTCGAAGAGCTTGGCGCGGGCGGGCTGCGCGGTGCGCCACTCGGCCAGCTGCTTGTTCCAGGCGGCGTGCGCCTCGGCGCCCCGGTCCAGGGCCCGCCGGGCGTGGGCGAGCACCTCGTCGGCGACCTCGAAGGTCTGCTCCGGGTCGAAGCCCAGAAGGCGCTTGGTGGCCGCGATCTCCTCGGCGCCGAGCGCCGAGCCGTGCGAGGCCTCGGTGTTCTGGGCGTTAGGGGCGGGCCAGGCGATGATCGTGCGCATCGCGATGATCGAGGGGCGCCCGGTCTCGGCCTTCGCCGCGGTGAGGGCCTCGTGAAGCGCCTGCGGGTCGATGTCGCCGCCGAGCGCGGGCTCGATCCGCTGCACATGCCAGCCGTACGCCTCGTACCGCTTCAGCACGTCCTCGGAGAAGGCGGTGGCGGTGTCGCCCTCGATGGAGATGTGGTTGTCGTCGTAGACGAAGACGAGGTTGCCGAGCTTCTGGTGGCCGGCGAGCGAGGACGCCTCGGCGGAGATGCCCTCCTCCAGGTCGCCGTCGGAGACGATCGCCCAGATGGTGTGGTCGAAGGGGGACTCGCCCTCGGGGGCCTCGGGGTCGAACAGGCCGCGCTCGAAGCGGGCGGCCATCGCCATGCCCACCGCGTTGGCGACGCCCTGGCCGAGGGGGCCCGTGGTCGTCTCGACCCCGGCCGTGTGCCCGTACTCCGGGTGGCCGGGCGTCTTCGAGCCGTGCGTGCGGAACGCCTTGAGGTCGTCCAGCTCCAGCTCGTACCCGGCGAGGAAGAGCTGGGTGTAGAGGGTCAGCGAGGTGTGGCCGGGGGAGAGGACGAAGCGGTCGCGGCCGGTCCACTCGGGATCGGCCGGGTCGTGTCGCATCACCTTCTGAAAGAGGGTGTACGCCGCCGGTGCCAGGCTCATCGCTGTGCCCGGATGGCCGTTGCCGACCTTCTGCACGGCGTCCGCCGCAAGCAGACGGGCCGTGTCGACGGCTCGCCGGTCCAGGTCGGTCCACTCAAGGCTGTCAGGTGTCTGCGTACTCATCTTCAAGAAGTCCTCGGTAGAAGCCCGTAACTGCTCGGTTGCGTTCAAACTTAAAAGTCAGACTTTTGCCGGGGAAGGTGGCCCTGTGTCAGCCTTTGGTGAAAGTGGGACAACGACTGCGGGACCGAGCCGACGCGAGAAGGACATGGCGGACAGAAGCACCCAAGAAGGTGACAGTGGCGGCGGTGACACCGGCGACGGGATCAGAACCTTTCCCTTTCCCGTCGACCTGAGCGTCTGCGGAGTCGGCATGCAGGTCGGCCCGATGGAGCCCGGCCGGACCTGGCACGCGAACGAGGCGATCGAGCGCGTCCACCGCATCGACTTCCACGTGGTCATGCTCTTCGGGGACGGCCCGGTCCGGCACATGGTCGACTTCACCGAGTACGAGGTCTCCGCCGGCGAGCTCCTGTGGATACGCCCCGGCCAGGTCCACCGTTTCTCCAGCACGGAGGCCTACCGCGGAACGGTCCTGATCATGCAGCCGGGCTTCCTGCCCCGCGCCACGGTCGAGGCGACCGGCCTCTACCGCTACGACCTGCCGCCCCTGCTCAGGCCGGACCCGGCCCAGCTCGCCGGACTGCGGGCCGGCCTCGACCAGCTGGAACGCGAGTACGTCGACTCGACCACGCTGCCGCTCAGCCTGCACACCTCCGTGCTGCGGCACTCCCTGACCGCGTTCCTGCTCCGCCTGGCGCACCTCGCCGCCAGCTCCGCCGACTCGGCACGCGATCAGGCGGACACCACCTTCACCCGCTTCCGCGAGGCGGTCGAGAAGGGCTTCGCCACCAACCACAGCGTCAGCGCGTACGCCGACACTCTCGGCTACTCCCGCCGCACCCTCGTCCGGGCGGTCCGCGCCGCGACGGGTGAGACCCCGAAGGGCTTCATAGACAAGCGGGTCGTCCTGGAGGCCAAGCGGCTCCTTGCCCACACGGACATGCCGATCGGCCGCGTCGGGGTCTCCGTGGGCTTCCCCGACGCGGCCAACTTCACCAAGTTCTTCCACCAGCACACCGGGGTGGCGCCGGTGGCGTTCCGGGCGGAACTGCACTGAGGAATCAGCGGAATCGGAGGAGTTCGGCGAGTTGGAGGAATCAAAGGAGGAAGAGGGGGCGGGCCTGTCCGGCCCGCCCCCTCCTCTCCGACTCGGCTCTCAGCGGGCGAAGTTGAACCAGTTCACGTTCACGAAGTCCGCCGGCTGGCCGCTCGTGAAGGTCAGATACACGTCGTGCGTCCCGGTGACGTTGCTGATGTTCGTCGGGACGGTCCGCCAGCTCTGCCACCCGCCGGTGTTGGCGAGCGCGAAGGTGCCGATCGGGGCGCTCGTACGGCTGTCGAGGCGGACTTCGACCAGGCCACTGGCGCCGCCCGCAATACCGCTCGCGACCCGGGCGCTGAACTGCCTGGCCGCCGTGGAGCCGAAGTTGACGCCTCGGTAGAGGGCCCAGTCGCCGTTGGCGAGGGCGCCGATGTTCTGGCCGCCGCCCGAGTCGGTCGTGGTCTCGGTGATCGTGCCGCTCTGACCGTCGAACGACTCGGCCTGGATCGCGCTGTACGCGTCACGGTTGCCGGTCGGCGGAGGCGTGGTGCCGCCCGTGGACTGCAGCACCTGGACGTAGTCGACGACGAGTGGATGGCCGGGCACGGTGGCACCGTCCGGGCCGCCGCCGAAGGCGTCGACGAAACCGCCGCCCATCGCCACGTTCAGGATGATGAAGAAGCCGTGGTTCGTGGCGTTCGACCAGGTCGTCGCGTCGACCTGGTTCGCCCGTACGGTGTGGTAGTTGATGCCGTCGACGTAGAAGCGGATCTCCTCCGGGCTCGTCGACCGGTCCCACTCCATGCCGTACGTGTGGAAGCCCGCCTGGCAGGTCGCGCCCGGGCAGGTGGTCGAGCCGCCGAGGCCGGTCGTCTCGTTGCAGGGGCCGCCCGGGTTGGTGCCGCAGTGCATCGTGGCCCACACGGTGTTGAGCCCCTGGACGTTCTCCAGGATGTCCAGCTCGCCGACGCTCGGCCAGTTCTGGTAGTTGCCGCGGTAGGGCGCGCCCAGCATCCAGAACGCCGGCCAGTAGCCGCGGGCGGCGGCGCCCGTCACGTTCGGCATCTGGATCCGGGACTGGACGCGCAGCTTGCCACCGGCGGGCGGCTGGAAGTCGGTGCGGTTGGTCTCGATGCGGCCCGAGGTCCAGTTGCCCGCGGCGTCGCGGCGCGGGGTGATCCGGAGGTTCCCGGTGCCGTCCAGCGCCACGTTGTTGGTGCTGGACGTCATGTTCTCGATCTCGCCCGTGCCCCAGTTGGCGGGCCCGCCCGGGTAGCCGTGGCCGGTCGCGTACTGCCAGTTCGAGGTGTTGACGCCGGTGCCCGCTGTGCCGTTGAAGTCGTCGACGAAGACCTGGGTCCAGCCGCTGGGCGGCGCGGGCGCGTCCGCCTCTGCTGCCGATGCCCCGGCCGCCGCCAGGCTGAGCACGCTGACCAGCGCGATGAGCGTGCGCCGGAGTGGACCGCGTCTGACGGGTGTGCCTGAAGTTTCCCTCATGGGTGCCTCTTCGGGTACGGAGTGGGGGTGCGCGGGTGGTTCGGGGGTGCGCGAGAGCAGCTGAGAGCGCTCTCAACGCAGCTGCGCGGCCAATGTGCTCTTCGGCACTCCGGTCGTCAAGAGGTAAAGCAGAGAAAGCCCTCAGCGGGCAGGGGAGTTCACACCATGAAGGAGGGACGGATCGGACGGTGAACGAGGGAGGGATCGGACCGCGAAGGCGAGGACGCATCTGACGTGGCGTCAGAGAGCGCTTCCCGCCTGCCAGTCCGTCCACGACAGGTTCCAGCCGTTGAGGCCGTTGGCCGGATCGACCGTGTCCTCGCCCGAGTTCTCGACCACGACCACGTCTCCGAGCATGGAACTCTCGTAGAACGCGTAGCCCGGCGTGGACTTGTCGTCCGCGCCCTTCGTGTCACGCAGTCCGACGCACCCGTGACTGGTGTTGCTGCTGCCGAAGATCGACGCCGACGCCCAGTAGTTGCCGTGGATGAACGTGCCCGACGTGGTGAGGCGTTGCGCGTGCGGCACGTCGTCGATGTCGTACTCGTCGCCGAGCCCGACGGTGGAGGACTCCATCCGCGTCTCCTCGAACCGCTCGCTGATCACCATGATTCCGGACCAGGTGGTGTGCTCGGCGTCCCCGCCGGACACGGGATACGTGGCGAGTGTCTGCCCGTCCCGCCGTACCGTCATCGTCTTCTTCGCCAGATCGACCGTGCTGATCTGCTCGCGGCCGATGTGGAACGTGACGTCCTTGGACTGGGTGCCGTAGACGCCGTCCGCGCCCTCGACGTCCTTCAGCCGCAGGCCGAGCGTGATCTTTGTGCCCGCTGCCCAGTACTCCTCGGGCCTGAAGTCCAGCCGGGTGTCGCTGAACCAGTGGCCCACCACCGCCACCTTCGGGTCCGCCGTCACGGTGATCGCCTTCTCGACGGCGGCGCGGTCCGTCACGGCGTGCGTGAAGTTGATCGAGACGGGCATGCCGACGCCGGAGGTCGAGCCCGCCTCCGGTGTGAAGTAGCCGACGAACGTGTCGGCAGGGGCTTCGGTGGTGAAGGCCACGGTCTCCGCCGCGCCGCCCTGCGCCTCGGCTGTCACCGTGTACGCCGTGCCGGAGTACGGGTTTCGGGTGGAGGTCCACTTCGTGCGGGTGTCGTTGAAGGTGCCGGGGAGGGCGGAGCCGTCGTCGCTCGTCACCTTGACGCGGGAGAGAGTGCCGGTCGAGGCGGTGACCCGGACGGGGCTGGTGAAGGCGGCGTTCCTGGTGCCGTCGGCGGGCGTGATCGTGAGGGTGGGGGCGGTGGCCTCGGCCGCCTTCGGAGTGCTTGTGCCGGAGGCGGCCGAGGCGGTGCATCCCGTCAGCACGGCGGCCGGTACGAACCCGAGGACGGCGAGCACGCCCCGCCGGGACCACGTCTCCGGCTGCTCCGGCGTCCTGGGCTCTTCCGGCTGCTCCGGCCGGTTGGATATGTGCGGGACGCCCACGGGGTGCCTTCCTGCTGTGACCACTGGTGCGCTCGCATCGTGCGCCTCTTGTATGGGGTGGGCCTTTGAATCGGGCGGGTCCTGGCTGAGATTGCTGTGAGGAGACCGTGAGAGCGGCTGAGACGACTGACGGTGCTCGCGTTTCCGGGGAGGGCCACGGTCCGGGTCCTGTTCGGTCACGTGTCGGAGAAGGGGGGTGCTCCGGGGCGGTAGCCCGGGGAGTGTGCGGGCATGGCGAGACGCGGGGGATGTCTGATCAACGGGTGTCTGGGTGTGCTGGTGCTCGGTGTCGCCCTCGCCGTACTTGTCGCCGGAGGGACCTACGCGGCCTACGAACGGGACGAGGGCAAGGCGCGCGACCAGGTCGAGGCGGGCGCCGAGCGGGCAGAGGCCGAGCTGTCCAGGGCGGCCGAGGACGGCACGCTTCTCGGCACGGAGATCGCCAGGGCCGTACACGGTGGCGTGGTGCGGCGGCAGGGCCGTGACGTCACGGTGACCGGCGCGTTCATCGGGCAGGTGAACGGCTGGTACGTCGGCGGCATGGTTGCCGAGGACTGCTACCGCTTCAAGGTCGTCCCGCCCGCTGCGGCCGTGCGGGAAGTGGTCGAGGAGGGGTGCGGTTACGCCCTGAAGACAGCACGCCGGGATCCGGCGGCGGTCGCCGACGACGTGGTTGTGGAGCTGCGGTCGGCGGTGGCCCGGGGAGGGGTCGCGGCCGCGCGTACCGCGCAGGTGTGGCAGACCCCGGGCATCACCGTCGAGGACACCGAGACCGAGGGCGGCCGACTGACCAGTCTTGTCCGGCTGGACGGCGGCACCGGACAACAGGGCAAGGACTGCTACGAGTTCCGGGCGGCCAAGTCCTCGGTCACCGCCAAGAGGCTGAAGCCGGAGGGTTGTTACCGGCTCCAGTGACCCATTGCTGCCGTGACGCCCGTCGCTGGTCGCTTCGGGGAGCGAGGTCGGCAGGGGACGGGTACTCGCGCGGCGGATCTGCCGATGGATACGGTCCTTCCATGTCCGACTCAACCGAAGCCATCAGCGAGCGCAACGCCGAGGTCGTCCGCCGCTACCTTCGGGTCTTCGAGACGAAGGAAGTCGCCGAGTTCGAAGAGCTCGTCGCCGAGGACGTCCTCGTTCACGGTGCGGGCCTGCATGTTAGGGGCCGGCACTATCCCGAGGGATCGGTGCTGACTCCGGGGCTGTCCAACTGCCGTGTCCAAGTGGACGACCTGTTCGCCGCCGGCGACCGGGTCACCGCAGCTTTCACCCTTACGTACAGCCACGACCGCAGCGGCCGGGATCTCACCATGACGGGAGTCAAGTCCTACCGGCTCCGAGAAGGACGGATCGTCGAGTACTGGGGCGAGACCGACCTCTACGGCCTTCTCCGCCAGGCCGGACTCGTACCCGAGCAGATTCCCCCCTTCTGACGGGGACCGCACCCCGCCACCGACCGCCGGGCAGCCCCAGGACCCGGCCGCGTCTCCGAGTGCGACGAAGGCCCCAGTCCGGAGGGGCCGGGGCCAACGCTCAGTGCTGCGCGGGAAGTTCAGGGATGTGCGGTGACTTCAGTGCTGCTTGGTGAGTTCGGGCTCGGCAGGCCGTGCCTCCTCGTGCAGCCCGAACCGGTCGTGGGCCCGCCGCAGCCGCGGGGGCGCCCACCAGGCGCGTCGGCCGAGCAGTGCCATGGTCGCCGGGACCAGGAGCATCCGTACGAGGGTCGCGTCGATCAGTACCGCGAGGGTCAGCCCGAGGCCGATCTGCAGGATGGGTGCGAAGCCGCCCGTCATGAAGGCGCCGAAGACGACGGCGAGCAGCAGGGCGGCGCAGGTGACCACGCGTCCGGAGCGGCGCAGCCCGGTCACCACGGCCTCGCGGTCGTCGCCGCTCTGCAGCCGTGCCTCCCGCATCCGGGCGAGGATGAACAGCTCGTAGTCCATGGCGAGCCCGAAGGCGATCGCGATGATCAGCGGAGGTGCGGTCAGGCTCAGCGCGCCGAGTTCCTGGGAGCCCAGCACCGAGGCCAGATGCCCGTCCTGGAACACCCAGACCACCACACCGAGCGCGGCACCCAGGCTGAGCAGCGTGGTGACGATGGTGCGCAGCGGAATCAGGACCGAGCCGGTGAAGGCGAAGAGCAGGAGGAAGATACCGGCCAGGACGGTGACGGCGGCCCAGGGTGCTCGGTCGCCGAGCATCGCGCGGAAGTCGACGAGGCGGGCCGCGACACCGGTGACCTCGACGGGCTCGTCGCCTCGTATGTCCCGTACGCGCTGGACCAGTTCGGTCGCCTCCTTGCCGTCGGCGCTGCCGCCCGGCCGCAGGTTCAGGACCGTCGTGCCGCCCGGCAGGTCACGGGATTCGGCGCCCGGCGAGAGAGCCCGGATCCGGTCGGCCGTCGCGGGGGCGGTG
Source organism: Streptomyces sp. NPDC033178 (assembly GCF_055577685.1). Classification (NCBI taxonomy): domain Bacteria; kingdom Bacillati; phylum Actinomycetota; class Actinomycetes; order Kitasatosporales; family Streptomycetaceae; genus Streptomyces; species Streptomyces sp. NPDC033178. The sequence continues at coordinate 364,530 of NZ_JBVIPT010000003.1, read as the reverse complement.
CCCGGCTTCAGGACCACGGTCACCGGGGAGACTCCGGTGCCCGGTGGGAAATGGTCCTCCACGGTGTCGTCCAACTGGCGTGCCTCCGTGCTCGACGGCAACTGCTGGGCGTCCCCGATGTTGATCTTCATGCCGGTGACGGGCAGGGCGAGGACGAGCAGGGTGAGGGCGGAGGCCGCTGTCACGACGACCGGTCGGCCCGTGGCGAACCGGGCGAGACGGGCGAAGACACGGCCCTCCTCACCGGCGGGCTTGGTGCGTGCCGGGGCGATCTTTCCGCCGAAGCGGGCCAGCAGCGCGGGCAGCAGGGTGAGCGCGGCCAGCATGTCGACGACCACCACGGCGGCCACGGCGAGGCCCATGCTGCGCAGGAACGTGCTGGGGAACACCAGCAGACCCGTGAGGCTGACGGCCACGGTCAGGCCGGAGAAGAGGACCGTGCGTCCGGCGCGGGCCACCGTGCGGTGCACGGCCTCCACCACGTCGTCGGTGGTACGGCGTTCCTCGCGGAAGCGGACCACCATCAACAGGGCGTAGTCCACGGCCAGTCCGAGGCCGAGCATGGTCGTCACCTGGATCGCGTACACGGAGATGTCGGTGAACTGGCTGAAGCCGAACAGCGCCAGGAACGCGCCCGCGATGCCGCTGACCGCGACCAGCAGGGGCAGTCCGGCAGCGCGCAGTCCGCCGAAGATGACGAGCAGCAGGACGAGAACCACCGGCAGCGAGATGATCTCCGCACGCGCCACGTCCTCCTGGGCTCGCTCGCCGAGCTGCTGCCCGAGCAACGGGCCCCCGCTGACGTGGACTTCGGGTGCCTTGATCTCGTGGATGCGGTCACTGGCCGTGTCCAGGACCTTCTCCTCCGCCTCGTCGTCGAGGCCGCCCTTGAGCGTCACCGGGATGACGAGGGCCTGCCCGTCCTCCGCGAGAAGGCCGGGTGTGTCGTACGGGTCGGGCACGGCCGCGATGCCGGCGGCGTCGCGCAGGTCGGCGACGGCGGCCTCGACCTGGGTGCGCAACCCCGGGTCGGACACCGCTGTGCCGCCGACCACCGCGGTGATCGACTCGCCGACGGGGTCGATGCCGTCGAGGTGCACGGCGGCCCGGTCCGACTCGGTGCCCGGCACGTCCGGCACCGAGTCGCTGAGCCGCCCGAACACGCCCGTCCCGAGCCCGAAGCCGAGCAGCAGGAAGAGCAGCCAGAGGCCGATCACGGTCAGGGGGCGGCGAGTTGATGCCCTGGCGATGGTGGCGAGCACGGGGTGCCTCCCGGCGGGTTGGCGGTTCTCGGGGTCGTCCCAAGACTCGCGTGGCCGGGCCCGCCACCGGATCGCCGGGGGGAGCGGTTTCGGGGGATCCCTCGCGCGGGTGAGTGGGGGGTATGGCTCCGCCATGCGGGGGATGCGTCTGCGGGCCGGTGGGGGCTGGTCGCGCAGTTCCCCGCGCCCCTCAAAAGCAGGGGCTCCGCCCCAGTTACCTCAGGGGCGCGGGGAACTGCGCGAGCAACCCCCACTCACCCGCACCCGACGAACCACCCCGAACGTTCAGTTCGACCCCGGGGTAACCAACCCCGACTCGTACGCCCGGATGACAGCCTGGACCCGGTCCCGCAGGCCCAGCTTGCCGAGGATATTGCTGACGTGAGTTTTCACGGTGTGCTCGCTGACGAACAGTGTCGTCGCGATCTCCGCGTTGGAGAGGCCGCGGGCCAGCAGCCGCAGGGTCTCCTCCTCGCGGGCCGTCAGGACGTCGAGCCGTGCCGACGAGGGCGGCGGAGCCGACGCCTCGGCCCGCCGTCGCTGGATGATGTCGGCCACCAGCCGCCGTGTCACCGACGGCGCGAGCAGCGAGTCGCCGGCCGCGACCACGCGCACCGCGTGCACGAGGTCGTCCCGGCGTACGTCCTTGAGCAGGAAGCCGCTGGCACCCGCGTACAACGCCTCGTACACGTACTCGTCGAGGTCGAACGTCGTCAGCATGACCACCCGGCACCCGGACTGCGCGCAGACCAGCCGGGCCGCCTCCAGGCCGTCCATCCGGGGCATGCGGATGTCGAGCAGCAGCACGTCGGGCGTGTGCCGCTGGACCGCGGCCACCGCCTCGACGCCGTCCCCGGCCTCCGCGACCACCTCGATGTCGGGCTGGGCCTCAAGGATCATGCTGAACCCGCTGCGGACCAGCTCCTGGTCGTCGGCGACCACCACGCGGATGCTCACCCCAGAGCCGCCTGCCGGTCGACGGCCACCGGGAGGCGTACGGCGACCCGGAAGCCGCCGTCGGGCCCGGGTCCCGTACGGGCCGTGCCCCCGCAGGCGGCTGCCCGCTCGCGGATCCCGATCAGGCCGTGGCTGGCCCCGCCCTCACTCCCGCGCCCGCTTCCCCCGTGGTCCGCGGGGCCGCGCCCGTCGTCCGTCACCGTGAGCGTCAACTCGTCCTCCGTCCAGTCGAGTTCGACCCGCGCCAGGGAAGCGTACGCGTGCTTCACGGTGTTGGTCAGGGCCTCCTGGACCACGCGGTACGCGGCGACCTCGGTGTCCGGGTGCAACGGACGCGGCTCGCCGGTGGCGCGGAGCTCGACGCGCAGACCGGCGGACTCCGCGACCTGCCGGACCAGTTCGGCCAGGGCCGCCACACCGGGCTGCGGCAACCGGACGGAAGTACCGTTCACCGGCTCGTCCTTGAGCACGCCGAGGATCCGCCGCAGCTGGTTCATCGCGTCGCGCCCGGCGGCGGCGATGGCGTCGAACGCCGTCTCCGCGCGCTCGGGATCGCTGCGCACCACCACGGGTCCGGCCTCCGCCTGCACGACCATCAGGCTCACCGCGTGGGCCAGGATGTCGTGCATGTCCCGGGCGATCCTGGCCCGTTCCCGCGCGACGGCCCGCGCGGTGTCGGCGGCCCGCTCCCGCTCCAGCCGGCGGGCCCGGTCCTCCAGCGCCGCGGTGTACGCCCGCTGGAGACGGGACAGCATCCCGAACCCGTACGCGCTGACGCAGCTCAGCAACTGGAAGGCGTACTCGAAGGGTTGGGCGCCCTCCTTGTGCATCATGGTCATCGACACTCCGACCAGCCACCCCATCAGCATGAAGCGCCGCTGCCAGGGCAGGGCGATCGCGGCCATCGTGTAGAGCACGACCAGGCCGCCGTACATCACGTCGGGCGGCGGCGCGTGGTAGACCGCCATGGCGGGCGTGAAGACCGAGACACCGCAGGCCGCCAGGAGCGGTGCCCGCCGCCGCCACACCAGCGGCACCGCCGTACCGGCGCCCAGCAGGAACCCCTGCCAGGTGAGGCGGTCGTCGCCGTCGTCGGGGAACATCCACTGCAGCGACGCGGCGAACAGCACCAGCGCGGCGAGCGCGGTGTCGACGACGTACGGGTTTGCCGCGCGCAGGCGTGCGACGGCGGGTGTGATCCAGGACTGGGCGGACACGGACATACGCGGCTCCTCGGGGCAAGGGCCGTCTCAGTATCGGATGGCCACCGGGCCGCGTCCTCACCGGTGAGAGGGATATCCGACGCCCGCCCATGCTGGACGGGGCTCGCCATGCTGGACGACGCCCGCCATCCTGGACGGGGCTCGCCATGCCAGACGGGGCTCGCCATCCTGGACGGGGCCCGCCATGCCGGACGCGGCCCGCCGTCCCGGACGGGGCACACGTTCCCGGACGGGACCCGCCGTCCCGGACGGGGCTCGCGCGCGGCGTCACTACCGTTCCGGCTGCCACCCCAGCGCCCGCGAGATGCCGAGCGCCGCGAGCCGTACCGCCGGGATCAACGCCGGTGTGTGCGCGTCGCGTTCGGGCACCACGACCGAGACGGCCGCGGCGACCGAGCCGTCCGCCGCACGGACCGGCGCGGCCACCGACAGAGCGTCGTCGGTGATCTGACGGGTGCTCACCGCCACGCCCGCGCGCCGGACTTCGGCGAGTACGCGGCGCAGGGTGGCCCCGTCAGTGATGGTGTGCGGGGTGAATCCGGCGAGCGGCCCGCCGCAGTACGTCTCCTGGAAGGCGGCCTCGCAGTGCGCGAGCAGCGCGAGTCCCACGCCGGTCGCGTGCAGCGGCCAGCGTGCGCCCACCTGGATCTTGACGCCCACCGCCGAACGGCCGGAGATCCACTCTATGTAGACGACCTCGGAGCCGTCCCGGACCGCCAACTGCACGTTCTCGTGCGTGGCTTCGTACAGGTCCTCCAGATACGGCAGCGCGATCTGCCGCAGCGCGAGACCGCGCGGGGAGAGCGCCGCGATCTCCCACAGGCGCAGGCCCACGTGGTAGATCCCGGACGCGTCGCGCTCCAGGGCGCCCCAGTCGCTCAGCGCGCCCACCAGCCGGTGGGCGGTGGTGAGGGAGAGCCCGGCCCGTCGGCTGATGTCCGTGAGGGTGAGCGCCGGGTGGTCGTGGTCGAAGGCGGCGAGCACGGCCAGGAGGCGGTCGGGGGCGGACGCCGCGGTCATCGGCCGGGACCGGTCATGTGTCGAGGCCGGTCATGTGTCGAGCTCCGCTTCGGCGACCCGCTGCAGCAGCGTGTGCAGGGTGTCCCGCTCGGCGGGGTCGAGTGGCTTGAGCAGGTCGTTCGTCACCCGCAGACCCGCCTCGTCGGTGTCGCGCAGAAAGGCGCGGCCGTCCTCGGTGAGCACCACGGTGCGGCTGCGGCGGTCGTCGGGGGAGGGGCGGCGCGCGGCGAAGCCGAGCTTCTCCAGGTCGTCGACCAGGCCGACGATCGCGCTTGGGTCGTAGCCGAGCCGCGAGCTCAGCTCCCGCTGGAGCGCGCCCTCGGAGGTGGCCAGGAACCGCAGCAGCGCGTAGTGCCGCAGCCGCAGCCCCGATTCCTGGAGGAACGTGTTGAACAGCTGCCCCGACCGCAGCCCCAGCCGGTACAGGAGATAGCCGGTGTCCGAGTGCAGCCCGCGCATCCACGGCTCCTGCGAGTCGATGGCGTCGGGGGGCGTGGCGTGCTGCTGGCCGGCGATGGCGGGCTCCCTGGGCCGGGCCCCCGCGGGGGCGGTGCGTAGGTGTTCCTTACAGCATGCCGCACGGACGAGTCGGCAACAACTATTGACGACAACAATGATTGTCTTTAGCTTCGATCTCGTACTGCTCCGATCTCGTAGCCGTCCTGCCTTCCGCAGGTGATCCGTTTCTCGAAGGGACCGTCGTGCCCAGCATCGATCTCACCGGCAAGGTCGCCGTCGTCACCGGCTCCGGCCGTGGCCTCGGCCTGGCCTATGCGCACGCCCTGGCCGCCGCGGGCGCCTCCGTGGTCGTCAACGACGTGGACGACGACGTCGCCGAGCAGGCCGTCAAAGCGATCACCGAGGCGGGCGGCACCGCCGTGGCCGAGGTGGTCCCGGTCGGCACCACCGAGGCCGCGGACCGCCTGGTGGGCCGCGCGGTGGAGGAGTTCGGCCGCCTCGACATCCTGGTCACGAACGCGGGCATCCTCCGGGACAAGGTCCTGTGGAAGATGACCGACGAGGACTTCGACGCGGTGATCACCACCCACCTCAAGGGCACCTTCACCTGCGCCCGCGCCGCCGCCGTACGCATGCGCGAGCAGGGCGAGGGCGGCACGCTGATCCTGGTCGGCTCCCCGGCCGGACAGCGCGGCAACTTCGGCCAGACGAACTACGCCGCCGCCAAGGCAGGCATCGCCGCCATGGCCCGTACGTGGTCGATGGAGCTGGGCCGCGCGGGCATCACCGTCAACGCGATCGTGCCGGTCGCCGCGACCGCGATGACCGAGACCATCCCCGCCTTCGCGCCCTACATCGAGGCCATGCGCGGCGGCGAGCCGCTGCCGGACTTCCTCCGCAAGGGCGAGGGATTCGGCACCCCCGAGGACTGTGCCGTGCTCGTCCCGTTCCTGGCCTCCGAGGCAGCCCGCGGGGTGACCGGCCAGGCCATCGGCATCGGCGGCGACAAGGTGGCCCTGTGGTCCCACCCCCAGGAGATCAGGGCGGCGTACGCTGACGGTGGCTGGACCCCCGACTCCCTCGCCGACGTCTGGCCGGCCTCGCTGGGCGCCGAGCCGCAGTCGGTCGGCATCCCCGCCCCGAAGTTCCCGGAGGCGTGACCCATGACGAACATCGACGTCGAGGAACTCGTCGCGATCGACGTCCACACCCACGCCGAGGTCTCCTCCAAGGGCACCTCCTCCCTGGACGACGACCTGCACGAGGCCTCCAGCGCCTACTTCAAGGTTGAGGGCAAACGAAAGCCGACGCTGGAGGAGACGGCCGCCTACTACCGTGAGCGGAAGATGGCCGCCGTGATCTTCACGGTCGACGCCGAGTCCGCCACCGGCACCGAGCCCGTCCCGAACGAGGAGGTCGCCGAGGCGGCCGCCGCCAACCCGGACGTGCTGATCCCCTTCGCCTCCATCGACCCCTTCCGCGGCAAGGCCGGCGTCAAGCGGGCCCGCCGCCTGGTCGAGGAGTACGGGGTGAAGGGCTTCAAGTTCCACCCCAGCATCCAGGGCTTCTTCCCCAACGACAGGTCGGTCGCGTACGACCTGTACGAGGTGATCGAGGAGACCGGCACGATCGCCCTCTTCCACACCGGACAGACGGGCATCGGAGCGGGCGTCCCGGGCGGCGGCGGGATCCGGCTCAAGTACTCGAATCCCCTGCACGTGGACGACGTCGCCGCCGACTTCCCGCACCTCAAGATCATCCTGGCGCACCCGTCGTTCCCCTGGCAGGACGAGGCGCTGGCGGTGGCCACCCACAAGCCGGGCGTCCACATCGACCTGTCCGGCTGGTCGCCGAAGTACTTCCCGCCGCAGCTCGTGCAGTACGCGAACACGCTGCTCAAGGACAAGGTGCTGTTCGGCTCGGACTACCCGGTCCTCACTCCGGACCGCTGGCTGGCCGACTTCGCGAAGCTCTCCATCAAGGACGAGGTCAGGCCGAAGATCCTCAAGGAGAACGCGGCCCGGCTGCTCGGGCTGACGAAGCCATAACGGGCAGCCATGTGCAACGAAGGACAGGGGCACCCCATGTGCAACGAAGGACAGGGGCACGGACATGCGCAATGAGGGACTGGGGTCGTGGCCCGCACGCCGGGCCCGCAAGACCCCGCACCGCACCGCCCTGATCCACGGCGACACGACGGTCACGTACGCCGGGCTGTATGAGCGCACCACCCGCCTCGCGCACGCCCTGCGAGCCTCCGGAGTGCGCCGCGGCGACCGGATCGCCTACCTCGGCCCGAACCACCCCTCCTACCTGGAGACACTGTTCGCCGCGGGCACCCTCGGGGCGGTCTTCGTCCCGCTCAACACCCGCCTCGCCGGGCCCGAGATCGCCTACCAGCTCACCGACTCCGGGGCCAAGGCCCTCGTGTACGGGCCGTCGTTCGCCGGCCTGGTCGCGGGACTGCCGGGCAACAGCGACGTCCGTACGTACGTCGAAGTGGGCGCCGAATACGACCAGTTGCTCGGCGCGGCCTCCGACGAGGCGATCGACGAACCCGTCACCGCCGACGACACCTGCATCATCATGTACACCTCGGGCACGACCGGCCGGCCCAAGGGCGCGATGCTCACCCACGGCAACCTGACGTGGAACGCGGTCAACGTCCTGGTCGACCAGGACCTGATCACCGACGAACGCGCCCTGGTCTCCGCCCCGTTGTTCCACACGGCCGGGCTGAACATGCTGACCCTGCCGGTCCTCCTCAAGGGCGGCACCTGTGTCCTGGTCGAGGCCTTCGACCCGGCGGCCACCCTCGACCTGATCGAGCGGCACCGGATCACCTTCATGTTCGGTGTGCCCACCATGTTCGAGCACGTGGCCCGTCACCCGCGCTGGGCCGACGCCGACCTGTCCTCCCTGCGGATGCTCAGCTGCGGCGGCTCACCCGTGCCGACCCCGCTCATTGCCGCCTACCAGGAGCGGGGCCTCACCTTCCTCCAGGGCTACGGCATGACCGAGGCCTCGCCCGGCGTGCTCTTCCTCGACGCCGAGCACGCGGTCACCAAGGCGGGTTCGGCGGGCGTGCCGCACTTCTTCAGCGACGTCCGCGTCGTACGGCCCGATCTCGCCCCCGCCGAGATCGGCGAGACCGGGGAAGTGGTCGTACGAGGGCCACATGTCATGCCCGGCTACTGGGGGCTGCCCGACGAGACCGCGGCCGTGTTCCATGACGGCTGGTTCCGCAGCGGGGACGCCGCCCGGATCGACGAGGACGGCTACGTCACCATCGTCGACCGCATCAAGGACATGATCATCTCCGGCGGCGAGAACATCTACCCCGCCGAGATCGAGGACCAGCTCCTCGCCCACCCCGACATCGTCGAGTGCGCGGTCATCGGCGTGCCCGACGAGAAGTGGGGCGAGGTGCCGCGCGCGGTCGTCGTGCCCCGCGAGGACGTCGAGCTCGACCCCGACGAGGTCCTCGCGTCCCTGGCCGGGCGCCTCGCCAAGTACAAGATCCCCAAGTCGGTGGTGCTCGCGGACGAACTGCCGCGGACCGCCTCCGGCAAGCTCCTCAAGTCCCGTGTCCGCAAGCGGTACGGCACCAACTCCTAGCGAAGGAACGAACGACACATGAGCATCACCGCGAACGGCATCGACGAACTCAAGAAGCTCGCCGGCAGCGACCTCGGCACCAGTGAGTGGATCGAGGTCACCCAGGAGCGCATCAACACGTTCGCCGACGCCACGGGCGACCACCAGTGGATCCATGTCGACGAGGAGAAGGCCAAGGAGGGCCCGTTCGGCGCGCCCATCGCGCACGGCTATCTCACCCTCTCCCTCTTCATCCCGCTCTTCACCGAGCTGCTGGACGTCCAGGGCGTCACCACGAAGGTCAACTACGGCCTCAACAAGGTGCGTTTCCCCTCACCGGTGAAGGTCGGCTCCCGCATCCGCCTGGTCGGAAAGCTGGCGGACGTCGAGGACGTACCGGGGGGTGTGCAGATCACGGTGGACGGCACGATCGAGATCGAGGGCGCGCCCAAGCCCGCGGCCGTGCTCCAGAGCCTGTCCCGCTTCTACGCGTGAGCGCTCCGCTGTGAGCGCCATTGTGTCTGCGGGTTCGTCGTGGCTGGACGCGCAGTTCCCCGCGCCCCTATGGGGCGCGAACCGGCACCAGGTCGAGAAGCCGATCCGCCGCCTCCCGTGCGAGGGGAGTCAGTCGGGCGTACACCGTGCGGAACGTCTTCTCGGCCTGTTCGGCGGGCCAGTCGTCCGGCAGGTGTTTGACCGGCAGACGCGGGTCCCGGCGGACGACCTGCAGCCACTCCGTCGACAGGCGCAGCCGCAGGGCGAGCGCCTCGTCGGCGGCGGGCTCCGTCGTCTCCCAGCGTTGCCAGCGATGCGCGAACGCCTCGTAGCGCGTGGCCAGTTCGTCCAGCGCCCAGGTCTCCTCGATCATGGCGCCGATGTCCATGCCCGCGTCCGCGTGGGCCCGGAAGATCTTCACATGGGCGGACAGGCCGAGCTCGGTGACGAGCGCGGAGACGTCGGCCTCGCCGGGTGCGATCCACAGCCCGCCGAACAGTGGGCCGAAGCCGCTCCAGGTCAACTGCGCGCGCAGATCGTGCCGTTGACGCTGCCAGGACTCCGGCAGGGAGAAGCCGAGCAGCGTCCAGGAGCCGTCCCACTGCCGGTTGACGGCCCCCTCCTCCCAGATCCGCTGCTCGCCGTCCCGCAGCACGGACTCCGAGCGCTCGGTCAGCCCGAAGTACATACGGCGTCCCTCGCGCTGCCGCCTGAGCAGATCGCGGCCCACCATGCGCGTCAGCGTCGAGCGGGTCGCGTGCTCGCCGACGCCCGCGCGCCCGAAGACGTCGATGACGCTCCCCGAGTACACGCAGACGTCACGGCCGAGCACCTGGTCGCCCAGGAACGACAGCATGAGGGACTGGGGCCGCAGCGCCTCGTCAGTGGTCACCGGCCCACGGTACGCCCGTCGATCAGCTCGTGACCAGGTAGTTACGGGAGCACCGGCTGCCCCAGGACTGGTCACTTCAGGACCGGTAGCCTCAGGGCCGTCAGCCGCCGTACCCGTCTCACCGGTGACCGGCGACCTCCACGAACACGGGGTTGGAGTAGAACCACGTGTCGAGCCACGGATCACCGTCGCCGGGCGCGTGCGGGATCGGCCCGTGCGGGTCGACCGACGCGCCCAGGTACCCGGCGCCGTGCCGGTTGCCGTCGCTGCCGCGCAGCCGCACGTAGAAGGACTCGTCCCCGGCGGTCAGCGGGATGCGCAGGGTGTACGTGCCCTTGCGGCCTGACACGTCCGCCGTGTGCACGACCTTTGTCGCGGGCGCCCGCCAGTTGTCCCGGTCGGCCGCCGGACCGCGCACCGCGCCGCGGATGACGTCCACGTGGGCGAGCTCGGGCAGGATGTCGTGCGGGTTGGGCCGCGAGGCCGTCGTCACGGTCACGTTCAGGGTGAGCTTCTCGCCCTTGCGGACGCGCAGCCGGCTGCCGAGCGTGACGCCCCGGCCGTGGTCGCAGTCCCGCTTCAGCCGTACGTCGAGGCCGTCGAGCAGGTGCCCGTGGTCGAGCCAGACCCGGCCCGCGCGCAGGCCCGCCATCACCGCGCGGTAGCCGTGGCGGGACACGCCGACGTGGGTGCGGCTGAACTGGCCGGGCCAGAAGTCGCCGCCGGGCTGCGGCTCGGTGGTGTTGACCGGGTCGGGCAGCCGTCCCGTGTTGTCGAAGTTCTGCCCCGGCGGCCAGTCGCCGTTCTTCCAGGTGTCGAACACCACCCGGTGCACATCGGAGTTGGTGGTGATCGTGAACAGCCTGCCCTCGGAGAGCATGGCGTCCCACATGCCGCCGACGGTCGCCGTCATCCAGTCGAAGCCGCCGTAGGTGACGTACGCGTCCGTCGGATAGCCCGGCCAGGAGTCCGCCGAGGGCTTGTTCTCGTACTCGCCGCGTATCGAGGTCGGACCGCGCCAGCCGGGGATGGCACCGCCCTGCGCACCGGGAGCGCCCTCCATGCCGATCATGATCTCAGGGGCCGCGTCCCGCCAGTTCCGCATCTCGTGCGGGGAGTCGATGCCCAGGCGCGAGGGGTGGTTGGCGAAGACCAGTACGTCGTCCACGTAGCCCGAACGGCGTTGCGCGGCCAGCCACTTGATGGCCTTGACGGCGTGTGCCTCGTTGCGCGGGGTGTCGGGGTGGGTGGGGGCGCCCGCCGTGTAGCCGAGCAGCTTGCCGTCGTAGGCCAGCTCGAACTTCGTGAGCAGGTCGACCTCGTGGCGGCCGGGCGCCGCGAAGATCGTGCAGTGTTCGGCGCCGGGGATGTACCACTCCAGGCCCTGGAAGATCAGCTGACGCGGGTTCGCCGCACGGGCCTTGAGGATCTCCTTGTGCTCCAACTGCGCGCCGTACTTGGCGTGCCCGAAGTTGGAGTGCTCGTTGAACACCATCCAGTCGAGGCCGTACTCGGCTCCGGCCCGCGCGATCTGGTCGAAGGTGTACTTGGCGTCGTGGCTGTAGACGGAGTGCACATGGTGGTCGCCGACGAGGTAGGCGAGACGCGGGTCGTTGCCGCCGAAGCCCTTGGCGCTCGCCATGGCGGGCGTCGCCAGCGACCCGGCGGCGAAGGCGGCGCCGAACAGGCCCGCGCGGCGCATGAGTTGACGTCTGGACACGCCCTGCGCGTCGAGGGCGGCGGGGGAGACGGACGGATCTGCCCAGGCGGGCAGCTGCTGCTCGGTCATGGTCTGGTGAGTCCCTCGGAGTTCGATGGATCAGTGGTTCATGAACGACGTGACGGGCAGGGCGCGTTCGACGATCCGCACGTCACCGAGCCGTCCGTGCAGGATCTGGTCGATCTTCCCGGCGTACTCGTAGCCGCCGAGGAGCCAGGGCAGGCCGACCGAGGTCAGCCCCACGGAGCGCGCGGTGGGATTGCGGGCCACGGGGCACCCCTGGACGTACAGCGTGGTGTGCGAGCCGTCGTTGACGACGGCGACGTGCCACCACTGTTCCCGGGCCGTCTCGTCGCCCCAGTTGGTGGCGATGCCCTCCTGGTTGAGCGGCCGCACCGCCCACTGCGGGCCGGGTCCGTCCGACAGGGACAGCGTGGCGAGCGGCTCGTCCGGGTCGCCCTCCTTCTTGCCCGCAGCCCCGCCCGTACCGGTGCGGCTGACCAGCCCGGACCAGGCGTTGCGGGACGGGTCCCAGGCGGCGGGCAGCTGGTAGAAGGCCTCGACGGTGTAACCGCCGCGGAAAGTGGCCGAGTTGAGTGGGGCGTTGTCCACGGTCCGCAGGTAGGCGCCCCGCAGCGGCGACTTGTCGCCGTCGAAGGACAGGCTGCCGTGCCCCGGCTGGTCGGGGTGGTGTGCCGACGACCAGGTGAGGGAGCCGTCGCCGACCTTCACCACGGTCAGGTCGTTGCCGCGTCCTGAGAGGTCGCGGACCGTGCCGTCCACGGCCGCACCCTCCGCGTGGCCGTCGAACCGCCAGTAGGCGAGCGTGCCCCGCACCAGCATCCGGGAGGCGGGCCGGGGCGCCCGCGGCGGCACCGGGGCGAAGCCGGAGAAGCGCTTCTCGAAGTCGACGGCCACCGAGAACCGGTCCGCGGGGCCGGACAGTTCGATCTCCTGGCGCTCCAGCTCGTTGAGCCCCTTGGCCGCCCGGCCCAGGATCCACGGGGAGATCGTCTCGACGTCGATGGTGTCGCGGTCGAGGTCGAAGCGGTACAGCCGGATCATCGCCGCGCCGCCGTAGTAACGGTTCTGATAGTTCGTCAGGTGAAGGTGTACGTCGTTCCCGGCGGCGTTCCTGCGCACGGTCCGGGCGGCCGGCCAGTAGTGCCCGTTGAGGGTGAGGAAGATCTGGTCGTGCTCCTTGACCAGCCGGTCCCAGAGCTGCTGTCCGTAGGTGGAGAGGGTGTCGTCCTCGTAGACCAGTTCATGGGTGGTGAGGATGACCGGAGTCCTCGGGTGCTGGGCGATGACGTCCTTGGCCCACTCGTAGCCCTTCGCCGACAGCCGCCAGTCCAGCGCGAGGACGAGCCACTGCCGGCCGGCCGCCTTGAAGAGGTGGAAGGTGTTGTAGCCGTCCGGCGAGGCCCCGCCGAAGGTCGGCCTGCCCTTGAAGCGCTTGGGGCCGAAGGCGTCCAGATACGGGGTCGGGCCCCGCTGGTCGTCGGTGGAGGACTTCACGTCGTGGTTGCCCGCCAGGACGCTGTAGCCCACGCCCTGCCGGTCGAGCAGCTCGAACGCCTTGCTCACCGCGGCGACTTCGGGCTGTGCGCCGTTCTCCGTGAGGTCGCCCAGATGCGAGAGGAAGACGATGTTCTCGTCCTTCCCGTGCTCCAGGACGTACCGCAAAGACGCCTCGATCGGGGCGGGGTTGATGCTCGGCCCGTCGAAGAGGTACTGCGTGTCGGGCATCACGGCGAGCGTGAAGCGGCGGCTGTCGGGGTCGGGTCTCCAGCGGGTGCCCGAAGAGGGTGCCGCCTGAGCGGTGGCCGCCGGCAGCGAGACCGCCGCCGTTGCCGCGCCGATCAGCGCGGTCGCCCGCAGGAAGTTCCGTCGTCCGGCGCCGGCTTGCGGGCAGGCCTCGGCCGGGTCGTGCTCATGCGAAGTACACACGTCTGCTCCGTGAGAAGGGGGACTGCTCGGGAGAGGGGGGTGGTGACTCGGGAGGGGGTGGCGACCGGGAGAGGGCGGCCGTCGGGAGGGGGGGCGGCGGTCGGGAGGGGCCGGCGGCAGGGATCAGAGCACGCGCAGCGTCCAGGCCCAGCGGTGGGTGCCCGGCGCGACGAGGTACTCGGCCGAGGTGTCGGGCCCGCACGACGCCGTGCCGAGCCCCCGGTGCGCGGCGTCGAGGTGCACGACACAGCCGGGCCGCGGCACCAGCTCGTCGTGGTGCGATGCGGCGGCCAGATCCTCGGCCCGGTACCGGTTCACGGAGACCTGCCCCGGCGCCCCGAGCTCCACGGACAGCCCCGTGGCGTCCGGCGCCGACAGCGTGAACCGCCGCACACCGTGCCGGCCGCCGCTCTCCTGGGGCCGCAGATAGGGGGTGAACAACTCGTCCACCGGGAGCGAGTGGTGCCCCACGGGCGCGCCCGTGCTCCGGTCCGGGTAGGACTCCCAGGGGCCCTGCCCGTACCAGTCCAGGACATCGAGCCCGGGGACCGTCTCGAAGACCGTGCCGACGCGGGCCACGTCGTCGAGGCCCTCCGGCAGTTCGGCCGACTCCTCGACCCGGAGGCCGCCGGTGACCGGGGTGAACACCTGCTCGTGGCGGACGGGCCCGGCGCCGGTCGCGTACTCGGCGACCACGACGACCCGGGAACCCTCCTCGCGCACGTCCACGACCTTGCGTACGAGCTCGTCGAGCCCCCAGTCGTGCCAGCGGGCCGCCATGCCGCCCAGCTCGTCGTTGTCGGTGGGCGCCCGCCACAGCGAGAGCACGGGCGCGGCGGTCAGCAGCGGATGGACCAGCAGCGCGTCCGCGTCCAGCGTGACGGCCGGGCCGGACGCCGGCTCCGGCGCCGCGTCGGTGACCGCCGCGCCCAGCCGGACCTGCGGCAGACACACCTCGGTGCCGAGCGGCGCCCAGGCCTCGTCGTCGGCGGTGATGACCCGCAGGGTCAGCCAGGACTCGCCCTCCGGCACGGGGAACGGCAGCGGCACCGCCGCGGACTCGCCCGGCAGTACGTCGGGCAGCTCGGCCGGTGCCGTCACCGTGGTGCCGTCCGCGAGGACCAGGCGCCACTCGGCTGCCAGCCATTCCAGGTCCCGGAAGTGCTGCCGGTTGTGGACCAGGAGCACGCCCTGGTCGTGGGTGAGGCGGACCGGCGCCGCGATCTCCCGGTGCTCGTACATGACGGGCTTGGGCGTGCGGTCCGGGAACACCACGCCGTCGGCGATGAACGCCCCGTCGTGGATGGTCTCGCCGAAGTCGCCGCCGTAGGCCCAGCGATGGCCGGGCGCGGCGACTCCGTGCTCGTACAGCCCGGCGCCCCCACGCCCGACAGGTCTTCCGTCGTTCACACGCTGGAGAATGCCGTGGTCCCAGAACTCCCAGATGAAGCCGCCCTGAAGACCTGGGGTGGACTCGATGGCGGCCCAGGTGTCGGCGAGCGTGCCGTTGCTGTTGCCCATGGCGTGCGAGTACTCGCACTGGATGACCGGCTTGGTCTGCTTCCCTGACCGGGCGTGCGCGACGCAGTCCTCGATCGGCGCGTACATCGGGCAGGCGATGTCGGAGGCGACCGTGAGGTCCGCCCAGTCGAGCTTGGCCGCGCCCTCGTACTGGATCGGCCGGGTCGGGTCGTGGCGCCGGACCCAGCCCGCCGCCGCGTCGTGGTTGGCGCCGTAGTCGGACTCGTTGCCGAGCGACCAGATGATGACCGACGGATGGTTCTTGTCGCGCAGCACCATGCGCGAGACCCGGTCCACGAAGGCGGGCAGATAGCGGGGGTCGTCGGCGATCTCGTGGGCGTGGTCGTGCGACTCGATGTTCGCCTCGTCCACGACGTAGAAACCCAGCTCGTCCGCGAGGTCGTACAGCGTCGGGTCGTTCGGGTAGTGGGCGGTGCGGATCGCGTTGAAGCCGAAGCGCTTCATGACGACCAGGTCCGCGCGCATGTCGTCCGCGGTGACCGTGCGACCGGTCAGCGGGTGGAAGTCGTGCCGGTTCACACCCCGGATGTAGACGCGCTCGCTGTTGACCAGCAGGTCCCGGCCGCGGATCTCGACGTCCCGGAACCCGACCCGGTGGTGCGAGGTGTCGGCGACCGAGCCGTCGGCCCGGTGCAGGCGCACCGTCAGGTCGTACAGCTCGGGTGTCTCGGCGGTCCACGGCCACACGTTCTCGACGGTGCCCCGCAGCCGGGCCTCACCGAAGAAGTCGGACACTCGCATGTCCTCGGCGTTGAAACGGTCGAACTCGGTGTCCTGGGCGAGGAGTTGGCCCTCCAGCGCCCCGGTGACGTACCACCCCTGGGGCAGTGGTCCCGCCGCGTCGCGCACCTGGCAGTCGACCCGGAGCCGCCCGTCCCGCCGGGCCCGCACGGTCACGTCCGCGAGATACAGCGGGTCGGTCGCGTACAGCAGCACCGAGCGGGTGATCCCGGCGTGCCACCACTGGTCCTGGTCCTCGATGTGCGAGGCGTCGGACCACTTGACGACGGTGAACCGTACGGTCGCCGGGTCCCCGGGGCGTACGACGTCGGAGAGGTCGAACTCGGCCGCGAGGTGGGAGTCCTTGGAGATGCCGACCGGCTTGCCGTTCACATGGACCAGGAGCACGCTCTCGGCCGCGCCGACCTGGAGCACGATCCGGCGTCCTGCCCACTCGGCGGGGATGTCGACGGAACGCTCGTATATGCCCGTCGGGTTGGCGGCGGGCGAGGCGGGCGGGAACTCGCCCCACGGCATCTGTGCGTTGGTGTACTGCGGCAGGTCGTCGCCGCTCTGGGTGGTCCAGGTGCCCGGCACCTCGGTCCGGGTCCACTCGCCCGAGCAGCCCATGGGCGAGGGCAGCAGCTGGAAGTGCCAGGAGCCGTCCAGGGACAGCGCACCGGAGCGCCGGTCCACGGCGTTCATGGCCAGCCGCCCCCAGGAGGTCACCTCGGGTGCCTCCCAGGGGCGCAGGGCGATCAGGTGATCGCGTCGCATCAGCGAATGGCTCCCTTGCCGAGATCCGCGATGATCTGCTTGGCGCCGATCGCGAAGACGATCAGCAGCGGGATGAGGGCCAGTACTGCACCCGTCATGACCATCCCGTAGTCCGTGGTGCCGTGGACACCGTTGAGCTGGGACAGCGCGACCTGGAGGGTCACGTTGTCCGGGTTGGTGAGGGCGATCAACGGCCAGGCGTAGTCGTTCCACTGGCCCATGAACGTGAAGATGCCGAGGAAGGCGAGACCGGGCCGGACGACCGGCAGGGCCACGTGCCAGTACTGGCGCATGAAGCTCGCCCCGTCGAGCTTGGAGGCGTCGAGCAGCTCGTCGTGGATCGCGCTCTTCATGTACTGCCGCATCCAGAAGATACCGAACGCGTTCGCGGCCGCCGGCACGACCAGCGAGGTCATCGAGCCGATCCAGCCGAGCTTCGCCATGATCACGAACTGCGGGATGGCCTGCAGCTGGGCCGGCACCATGAAGATCATCATCATCATGGCGAACAGCACCCCCCGGCCCGGGAAGCTGAACTTCGCGAAGACGAACGCGGCCAGCGAGTCGAAGAAGAGCACGAGGACCGTCACCGTGGTGGCGACGAGCAGCGAGTTGAACATCGATCCGAAGAAGTCGATGCTGTCGAAGAGCTTGCTGAGGTTGTCGCCGAGGTGCGATCCGGGCAGCAGCTTCGGCGGGTAGGAGAAGATCTCGGTCGACGAGTGCGTCGACATGATCACGGCCCAGTAGAACGGGAACGCGGAGAGCAGCACGCCGAGGATCAGCGAGGCGTGGAGGGCGATGCCCCTGCGCCGGGTGCCGTCGATGCGCCTGTTCTTGCCGTGCCTGGCCTTGCCGGGCTCGGACTCGGTGGGCTTGACATCGGTGATTGTCATGGTGACGGGCCTCCCTAGTCTTCGCCCCGGCGCTGCACCAAGCGCCAGTTGATGATCGAGAAGATGACGACGACGAGGAAGATGCCCCAGGCCACGGCGGCGCCGTAGCCGAAGTCGTTGTTGTCGAAGGTCTGCTGGAAGAAGTAGAGGACCATCGTCCGGCCGGCGTGGTCGGGACCGCCGGAGAACGTCGACTCGTTGGCCGTGGTCTGCAGCAGCACCTGGGGTTCGGAGAAGCTCTGCAGTCCGGTGACCGTCGAGATGACGAGGACGAAGAGCAGCACGGGCCGCATCATCGGCAGTGTGATCCGGAAGAAGGTCTGGACGGGCCCTGCCCCGTCCACGCGCGCGGCCTCGTACAGCTCGCCGGGGATCGTCTGGAGTCCGGCGAGGAAGATGATCGCGTTGTAGCCGGTCCACTGCCAGGTCATCAGGGTCGCGATGGCGACCTTGATGCCCCAGGGGGTGTTCAGCCAGGCCACCTGGTCGAGACCGACCGCCTGGAGAAGCGCGTTCACCAGGCCGAAGTTGGTGGAGAAGACCGAGCCGAAGATGATCGCGACGGCCACGACCGAGGTGACGTTCGGCAGGAAGTAGGCGAAGCGGTAGATCTTCTTGAAGCGGACCGCCGAGTTGAGCATCACGGCCGTCACCATCGCCAGGAAGATCATGGGGAAGGTGGCCAGCGCCCAGATGATGATCGTGTTGCCGATCGAACTCCAGAAGTCGGTGTCCGTCAGCAGGTACTTGTACTGCGACAGCCCGGCGTACTCCATCGAGCCCAGACCGTCCCAGCGGTGGAACGACAGATACAGCGAGAAGCCGACCGGGATCAGACCGAAGGCCAGGAACAGCAGATAGAAGGGGGAGATCGCGGCGTACAGCCGCCAGTAACTCAGGATGCCCTTCTTGGGGTTGGGGGTGGGGGGCTCCACGGCGGGCGCCGGGGGCTTCTCGACCAGGGGCACGGTAGCCATCAGTGACTCACCCCCAGGTGGTCCGCGATGCGCCGGCACTTGCTCATGGCGTCCCTCCAGGCCTTCTTGGGGTCCTTGCCGAGGACGCCGACGTTCTTGATCTCGTCCTTGATCGGCTGCCCGAGCGCCACGTCGAACGGGCTGTTGAAGGCGACCGGGATCTTCTCCGCGGCCGGCCCGTAGACGTCCATCGTGATCTGGTCGCCGAAGAACGGGTCGGGCTCGCGCAGCTTCTTCATGTCGTACGAGGCGGGGGTCGACGGGAAGAGTCCGGCGTCGACGAAGCCCTGGGCCTGGTTGTCCGCGTTGAGCAGCCAGGTGATGATCTCGAAGGCCTTCTCGGGTTCGCGGCACGCCTTGGTGATCGCCAGGAACGAGCCGCCGACGTTCGACGGGCCGCCCGGACAGTTCGCGACCCGCCATCTGCCCTTGGTCTTCGGGTACTGCAGCTTGAGGTCGCCGGCCGCCCAGGAGGCGTTCAGCTGGCTGGGCAGCCGGCCCTTCTCGGTGGCCGAGATGGAGTCGGGGGTGCCTGTCACGAGGTCGGAGACGATCCCGCGCCGCTTGGCCTCCACCGCACGGTCCCAGCAGTCGCGTACGTGCCGGCCGTCACCGATGAAGTGCTTGTCCCGGTCCACGTATCGGGTGGTCCCCTGGCCGATCGACATCTCGAAGACGCTGCCGACGTCGGTCAGGATGTACGTGCCGGGGATGCGCTTCTTGAGCTGCTCACCGGCCGCGAAGAACTTGTCCCAGGTGTTCATCTCCGAGGACACGTCGTCCGGTTCGTACGCCAGTCCGGCCTTCTCGTAGACCGCCGGCTGGTAGTAATGCACGACCGGGCCCACGTCGATGGGGAAGCCGATGAGGCTGCCGTCCGGTGCGACCGCCTGCTGCCACTTCCAGTCCAGGTACTGGCTCTTGAGCTTCTCGGCGCCAAGGGTCCGCAGATCGACGAACTGGTCGGCGTTCGGCAGATAGGACGCCATGTCCTCGCCCTTGAGCCCCGCGATGTCGGGGATGTGGGCCTGGCCGGTCATCGTGGTGATCAGCTTGGAGCGGTAGTAGCCGCCGATCTGGATCGCGTCCAGGTCGACCGACGAGTCGTAGCGGGCCTTGGCCTTCTTGACGACGGTGTCGCTCAGCCCGCCGCTCCAGTACCACAGGACCATGTTCCGGCCGGTCGAGCCGGTCGGTACGGCGCAGCCGGTTGCCAGGCCGCCGAGCGCCGTGGCGGCCGTACCGGCCAGACCCGCGCGGAGCAGGCCCCTTCGTGAGAGCCGCACAGCTCCCACCGCCTTTCGGATGTGTTCGGTCTTCGCATCAGGGGAGATCGGGAATGCCGTGGGGGGCGGGTGGGGTCACCGGGGCGTGGGGGACCGGCGGGCCGGGGTCCGCGGGCATGCGGTCGGCCAGGAAGCCGTACGCACGCCGCAGCTCGGCGTTCTCGGTGTTCTTGACCGACTGCCACCACTCGTGGACGCCGTACCAGCCGGGTGCGGCGAGAGCCCCGCCGTGCCGCTGTACGGACAGTCCGGCGGCCAGCACCGCGAAGCGCAGCCGCTCTTCGAGGGGCCAGTCGCCGAGGGAGGCCGCGACGAAACTCGCGCCGAAGACGTCTCCGGCACCCGTCGCGTCCAGCACCTCGGTGGCGAGGGCGGGTACGTCGGCGTACTCGCCCGTGGTCTGGTCGACGGCGATCGCGCCGTCGCCGCCGTGCGTGACCACGGCCACCGGCACCAGCTCGGAGAGCTTGGAGAGCGCGTCGGCGGCGGTGTCGGTGCGGGTGTACGCCATCGCCTCGGTGTCGTTCGGGACGAAGGCGTGGCAGAGGGCGAGCTGGTCGAGGAGGGCCGAGGACCACTGCTGGGTGGGATCCCAGCCGACGTCCGCGAAGATCTTCGTACCGTTCGCCGCCGCCTTGGCGAGCCACTCGCGGGGTTCGGCCTCGATGTGCACGAGGGCCGTGCGCGCGGCGGGCGGGTCACCCATCAACGCGTCCTGCGAGTACGGGGGTTCCTGGCCGTGGGTGACCAGGGCACGGTCGTGTCCGTACGCGATCGAGACGGTGACCGGGGTGTGCCAGCCGTCCGCGGTCCGGGAGAGCGAGAGGTCGATGTGCTCCTGGTCGGCGAGGACCTCACGGCAGTGGGCGCCGTAGTAGTCGTCGCCGAACACCGTGGCCAGGGACGTCCTCAGGCCGTAGCGGGCCGCGGCCACGGCCAGGTTCGCGATCCCGCCCGGGCTCGTGCCCATCCCGTCGGTCCAGATCTCCTCGCCGGGGGTCGGCGGCTTGCCCAGACCGGTCAGGACGAGGTCGTAGAAGAGCAGCCCGGTCAGCAGCACATCGGGCCGCGCGTCGGGCCGTTCGTCACCCACGAGCGCATCCTCTCGTCAAAACTCTTCACTTTCGATGCACGGGATCGTGTTTCGGTGGACAGGATCGTGCGCGCCTCTGGCTGATTTGGCAAGAGTCGAGCAGAACTGAGCATAGAAATGATTGCGAATGACGAGTACTGTTCAGCGCGTGCTGGCAGAGCGACGACATCAACTCATCCTGCGGGCCCTGCGAAACGGGGGCCCCGCAGCCGTCACCGACCTCTCGGAGCAGCTGGGTGTGAGCCCCGCCACAGTCCGGCGTGACCTGCTCAAACTGGAGGAGGAGGGCCTGCTCACCCGCGTGCACGGCGGGGCGGTCGCCGAGGAGGGCGACCAGCCCTTCGCCGAGGTCGCCGAGGTGCGCGTGGCCGAGAAGGACGCCATAGCCGAACGCGCCGCCGCGATGGTCGAGGACGGCCAGTCGGTCCTGCTCGACATCGGCACCACCGCGTACCGGCTGGCCCGGCAGCTGCACGGCCGCCGGATCACCGTGATCACCAGCAACCTCGTGGTCTACGAGGAGCTGGTGGACGACGAGGGCATCGAACTGGTGCTGCTCGGCGGCATGGTCCGTCGCGAGTACCGCTCACTGGTCGGCTTCCTCACCGAGGACAACCTGCGTCAGCTGCACGCGGACTGGCTCTTCCTCGGCACCAGTGGAGTGCGGCCCGGCGGGCAGGTGATGGACACGACGGTCGTCGAGGTGCCGGTCAAGCGGGCCATGATCAAGGCGGCCGAGCGGGTCGTGCTGCTCGCCGACCGCGCCAAGTTCCCGGGGACGGGCATGGCCAAGGTCTGCGGGCCCGAGGAACTGGACGTGGTGGTGACCAACGGACCGGCGGACGCCGGAACGCGGTCGGCCCTGGAGGAGGCGGGCGTGCGCGTGGTGCTGACGTGAACGGCGTGCGCGCCGGTTCACGGACATCGAGGAGCTCAAGGACCTCGACGAACATCGAAAGGGCAGTTGCGTGAAGCTGACGATTCTGGGCGGCGGCGGGTTCCGGGTGCCGCTCGTGTACGGGGCGCTCCTCGGGGACCGCGGTGAGGGCCGCGTCACCGACGTCGTGCTGCACGACCTGGACGCGGGACGGCTCTCCGCCGTCGCCCGCGTCCTCGCCGAGCAGGCCGCGGACGTCCCCGACGCACCGGCCGTGACCGCCACCACCGATCTCGACGAAGCGCTGCGCGGCGCCGACTTCATCTTCTCCGCGATCCGCGTCGGCGGCCTCGAAGGACGCGCGGCCGACGAGCGCGTCGCCCTCGACCAGGGCGTCCTCGGCCAGGAGACGGTCGGCGCCGGCGGCATCGCGTACGGACTGCGCACGGTGCCCGTCGCCGTCGACATCGCACAGCGCGTGGCCCGGCTCGCGCCCGACGCCTGGCTCATCAACTTCACCAACCCGGCGGGCCTGGTCACCGAGGCCATGTCCCGCCACCTCGGCGACCGCGTGATCGGCATCTGCGACTCACCGGTCGGCCTCGGCCGCCGGATCGCCCGCGTGCTCGGCGCCAACCCGCGCGAGGCCTGGATCGACTACGTCGGCCTCAACCACCTCGGCTGGGTCCGCGGCCTGCACGTCGCCGGACGCGACGAACTCCCGCGGCTGCTCGCCGACCCGGACCTCCTCGGCTCCTTCGAGGAGGGCAAGCTCTTCGGCACCGAGTGGCTCCAGTCGCTCGGCGCGATCCCGAACGAGTACCTGCACTACTACTACTTCAACCGGGAAGCGGTCCGCGCCTACAGCGAGGCCGAGAAGACCCGCGGTGCGTTCCTCCGCGACCAGCAGGAGCACTTCTACGAGGAGATGAAGCGGCCCGACGCCTCCGCGCTGACCGCCTGGGACCGTACGCGGGCCGAGCGCGAGGCCACGTACATGTCGGAGAACCGGGAGACGGCCGGCGCCGGCGAGCGCGACGCCGACGACCTCTCCGGCGGCTACGAGAAGGTGGCGCTCGCCCTGATGCGGGCCATCGCCCGCGACGAGCGCACCACGCTGATCCTCAACGTCCGGAACCAAGGCACCCTCTCGGTGCTCGACGCGGACGCCGTCATCGAGGTGCCCTGCCTGGTCGACGCCAACGGCGCCCACCCGGTCGCCGTCGCCCCGCTCCCGGACCACGCGACCGGCCTGGTGTGCGCGGTGAAGGCGGTGGAGCGCGAGGTGCTCGCCGCCGCCGAGTCGCGTTCCCGCACGACGGCCGTGAAGGCCTTCGCCCTGCACCCGCTCGTCGACTCCGTGAACGTCGCCCGCAGGCTGGTCGACGGATACACCGGAGCCCATCCTGGGTTGGCGTACCTTGAGTAAGCGCTTTCCCCGCTACCTGGAGACTTGAGATGCACGACGAACGCCGCCGGATCGAAGAGCGCGTCCAGCGCGTACACGACCAGCGCATCAAGACCGCGATCTACGCCGCCTCCGTACCCTTCGAGGTCGAGGCCTGGCAGGCTCCGGGCGAGCCCGTCCCCTTCGAGGAGGCCGCGGTCGCCTCGTACGAGCCCTTCGCGATGGACACCCCCTGGGGACCGCCCTGGGGCACCACCTGGTTCCGGATGCGCGGACAGGTTCCCGCCGAGTGGGCGGGCAAGCGCGTCGAGGCTGTCATCGACCTCGGCTTCATCGGCGACTGGCCGGGCAACCAGGCCGAGGCGCTCGTCCACCTCACGGACGGCACCCCGCTGAAGGCGGTCAACCCGCTCAACCAGTACGTGGCGATCGCCAACCCCGCCGTCGGCGGCGAGCGGATCGACTACCTGGTCGAGGCGGCCTCCAACCCGGACATCCTCGCCGACAACTTCTCCAAGATCACGCCCATGGGCGACAAGCTCACCGCGGGCGACAAGCCGATCTACACCTTCCAGCGCGCCGACATCGCCATCCTCGACGAGGAGGTCTGGCACCTCGACCTCGACGTCCAGGTGCTGCGCGAACTGATGCTGGAGCTGGGCGAGCACGACCCGCGCCGGCACGAGATCATGCACACCCTGGACCGGGCCCTGGACCTGCTGGACCTCGACGACGTCTCCGGCACGGCGGCGGACGTACGGGCCGCGCTGAAGCCCGCGCTGTCCAAGCCCGCCAACGCCAGCGCCCACATCGTCTCCGGCGTCGGCCACGCGCACATCGACTCCGCCTGGCTCTGGCCGATCCGCGAGACCAAGCGCAAGACGTCCCGCACCTTCTCGAACGTCACCTCGCTCGCCGACGAGTACGACGACTTCATCTTCGCCTGCTCGCAGGCCCAGCAGTACGAGTGGGTGCGCGACAACTACCCGAAGGTCTGGGCCCGCATCCAGGAGTCCGTCAAGAAGGGCCAGTGGGCGCCGGTCGGCGGCATGTGGGTCGAGGCCGACGGCAACCTGCCCGGCGGCGAGGCCGTCGCCCGCCAGCTCATCCACGGCAAGCGGTTCTTCATCGAGCACTTCGGCGTCGAGACCAAGGGCGTCTGGCTGCCGGACTCCTTCGGCTACACCGCGGCCTACCCGCAGCTCGCCAAGCTGGCCGGCAACGAGTGGTTCCTCACCCAGAAGATCTCCTGGAACCAGACCAACAAGTTCCCGCACCACACCTTCTGGTGGGAGGGCATCGACGGCACGCGGATCTTCACGCACTTCCCGCCCGTCGACACCTACAACGCCCGCTTCAGCGGCGAGGAGATGGCCCGCGCCACCCGCAACTACCAGGAGAAGGGCGCCGCCACCCGCTCGCTGGCCCCCTTCGGCTGGGGCGACGGCGGCGGCGGCCCCACCCGCGAGATCATGGAACGGGCGCGCAGGCTCGCCGACCTGGAGGGTTCGCCGAAGGTCGTCGTCGAGCACCCGGACGACTTCTTCGCCAAGGCCCGCGAGGAGTACCCGGACGCCCCGGTCTGGGTCGGCGAGCTCTACCTGGAGCTGCACCGCGCCACCTACACCTCGCAGGCCCGCACCAAGCAGGGCAACCGCAGGAGCGAACACAGGCTCCGCGAGGCCGAGCTGTGGGCCACCACGGCCGCGCTGCACGCTCCCGGCTACGCCTACCCGCACGAGAAGCTCGACCGGCTCTGGAAGACGGTCCTGCTCCACCAGTTCCACGACATCCTGCCGGGCTCCTCGATCGCCTGGGTGCACCGCGAGGCGGAGGCCGAGTACGCGCGCGTCGCGGTCGAGGTCGAGGAGCTGACCGCCGAGGCGGTCACCGCACTCGGCACGGGCGGCACCCGCGTCTTCAACACGAGCCCGGTCGAGCGCCGGGAGGTCGTACGGACCGCCGACGGCTCCCTGGCCCACACGGTCGTCCCGGCGAACGGCAGCGCGCCCCTCGGCACCGGCGACGCACCCGAGCCGGTGACGGTCGCCGGCCGCGTCCTCGACAACGGCCTGGTCCGCGTCGAGGTGGCCGAAGACGGCACCCTGGCCTCCGTACGCGATCTGCGCGCCGGCGGCCGTGAGGTCCTCGCCGACACGGGCAACCTGCTCCGGCTGCACACGGACCTCCCGAACTACTGGGACGCGTGGGACGTCGACAAGCACTACAAGAACCGCTACACGGACCTGCTGGACGCGGAGTCGTTGACCGTGGTCGAGGAGGACCCGCTGCTGGGCGCGATCCGCGTGGAGCGCTCCTTCGGCAAGGGCTCGCGCATCACCCAGACGATCAGCCTGCGCGCCGGCAGCCCCCGTATCGACTTCGAGACGGACATCGACTGGCACGAGGCCGAGAAGTTCCTCAAGGCGGGCTTCCCGGTGGACGTCCGGGCGGCCCACTCGTCCGCCGAGATCGCGTTCGGCCACATCCAGCGGCCCACGCACACCAACACCAGCTGGGAGTCGGCCCGCTTCGAGGTCTCCGGCCATCGATGGGTGCACATCGGCGAACCGGGCTACGGCGTCGCGGTCATCAACGACTCCACCTACGGCCACGACGTCACCCGCACGGTCCGCGAGGACGGAGGCACGACCACCACGGTCCACCTCAGCCTGGTCCGCGCCCCGCGCATCCCGGACCCGGAGGCCGACCAGGGCAGGCACCGCTTCACGTACGCGCTGCTGCCCGGCGCGACCATCGAGGACGCGGTCGCCGAGGGCTACGCGCTCAACCTCCCGCTGCGGGTGGCGGACTCGGCGGGCACCCCCGAGCCGGTGGTGTCCGTGGACGGCGGCGGGGGCGTGACCATCGAGTCGGTCAAGCTCGCCGACGACGCCTCGGGCGATGTCGTCGTACGCGTCTACGAGTCCCTCGGCGGCCGGGCACAGGGCACCCTGCGCACGAGCTTCCCGCTCGTCGGGGCCCAGCTCACCGATCTCCTGGAACGCCCGCTGACCAGCGCGGACACGGACGGCGACAGTGTGTCCGTCACCCTGCGGCCCTTCGAGATCCAGACGCTGCGCCTGGCTGTGGGGAACAAGTGACCACGCTTCCCATGAAGAATTAAGGAAGCGGTAAGACGCCTGGTCACGGCGGGTCCATCGCCCGCCGTGACCAGTGCCCGTTCCCTGCACGACACCTGGAGTTCGCCCGTCGCCCCTCTGATGTGGGGCAGTGCGAGAGAAAGGTGTCACCGTGCGAGACCCGCGAATGTCCGCGATCGGCAAGGGGCTGAGGCGCAGGGGAAGGCTGATGGCCCAGGCGGTGAGCCCGCCGCGCCGGAACCTCGACGCCATGCCCACGCCCAGGACCGACGGGGACTCGTACACCGCTCCGCCCGCCCCGCGGCTGGTGGACTCGCCGGTCTTCGTCCTCTCCTCCGTGCGCTCGGGCTCGACCCTGCTGAGGGTCCTGCTGAACAGCCACAGCAGGATCCGCGCCCCGCACGAGATGCATCTGCGCACCCTGCACATCAACCTGTCGCGCGACTTCACCGCCGAGGCCATGAAGGCGCTCGAACTCGACAAGGACGAGCTGGAGCACGTGCTGTGGGACCGGGTGCTGCACCTGGAACTCGCCCGCAGCGGCAAGGAGATCATCGTCGACAAGACCCCGCCGAACACCCTCATGTGGCCGCGCCTGCACCGATGTTGGCCCAACGCCCGCTACATCGTGCTGCTCCGCCACCCCGGCGCGGTCGTCGCCTCGCTCACCGACCGCCGCACCGACCCGGACCACGAACAGATCCGCGCCGAGGTCCTCGACTACAGCGAGAAACTGGACGAGGCCCGCCAAACCCTCGACGCCCACGTGATGACGTACGAGGACCTCACCGCCCACCCGGAGCGGACCACCCGCGGGGTGTGCGAGTACCTCGGTGTGCCCTGGGAGAGCGCGATGCTCGACTACGGCGCGAAGGACCACGGCGACTTCCGCCCGCAGCTCGGCGACTGGAGCCACACGATCAGGTCGGGCCGCATCCAGCAGGCCCGCCCGGCCGACCCCGCGGCCGAACTGCCGCCGCGCCTGGCCGAGTTGGCGAAGGCGTGGGGGTACTCGGTCGACTGACCGGGCACCCACTTGAGAGCCGCCTGGGGACCCTGTGGGGACTTCTCGGGCCCCTTGCGCGGGCGTCAGCCGGTGAAGCCCGCCATGACTGGAGAACGGGAGTTCTTGGGTCGAATGGGTGATCTTTGCGGGTGGTGCTCGTTGAGTGCCGTGACGGGATCTTCGGCTGGTGGGGGTGAACGGGTGGGCAAGCTGCGGGAGTTGGCGGCGTCCTTCGTGGTGCCCGGTCCGGCCGGAGTGGCTGTCCGGGACCGGCTGCGGGTGAGTGAGTCGGATGCGGGGGTGCGCCGCGTCGGTCGAGGCGCGGCTGGCCCGACCGCTGGGCGCCAAGGCCGACAAGCGGGCAGAGCTGGTGCGCGGCTATGCCTCGCGGGGTGAGTGGCATGCCAAGGCGCGCCGTCTGCAGACCTTGAAGGACCGACTGGCGGTGGTGGAGGCGGGCCGGGTGCGGGTGGTGCGCGGCGGCAAACGCCTCGCCCGCACCCGCCACGATGCGGCGAGCATCGCGGTCGGGCGACGCGCCCTCGGGCACCCGATCAGGCTGGGGCACCTCCCAGCGGTAGCTGGGGGAGGACGGCACCGCCCCACGACGACCGGAGTGATCGTCGTGGGCATCGGACCGTCCAGGCCCGACCGGAGATCCGGCTGCGTGAGGAAACCCGCCCCCACCTACCCGGACCACGCACCAGATGCGTGTCACCGGTGGTGGAGCGACAGCGGAGGACCAGCCTGCCCAACACCGTTCGGGGCAGCGCCACCGAGCAGCAGTCCTGGCAACAGGACTCACTAACGCTCAGTTTTCAGGAACGGTCCGGGAGTCGGCACGTCCACCAAGTCGGTATGGGCCAGTCAGACGGTCAGGGGACTGTCTGAAATCTGGGCGGCCTGGGGCGTCTGAGCTGACTGGGGCGCCGGCCCCACCTGTGCGGTCTGCGTTGTCTGGGTGCTCACGACGGACTCGGGCGCCGACGCGGGGACGTCCTGGTCCGAGCGCTGCTGCGGCAGCGACACGGGCCGTACCGCACGCGGTCCCGCGACCACCGTGTAGTCCTGCCCGAGGAACGGCGGGACCACGTCGCCGGGCTCCTCGCCGAGCGCCAGCCGCACCGCCGCCCAGGGGGCGTTGATGCCGCACTGCGAGAGCTGGTGCAGGCCGCCCGCCGGGCGGGTGTTCACGTCCATGAGGACCGGCTCGTCACCGAGCATCCGGAACTGAATGTTCGTCAGATAGTGCAGCCCGAACGACTCCGCGAGCAGCCGGGACGGCTCGATCCACTGGGGGTCGAGCGTGAAGCCGCGCCGCCGGCCGTTCTTGGTCCGGCCCACGGCCATCCGTACCCGTCCGTCCGGACCGGTCAGGCAGTCCACGGACACCTCCGGCTGCTCCAGACGCGGCATGACCAGCCAGTCCACCGGCTCGTCGGCCTGCTTCAGCGCCTCGACGACCATGTCCAGCGGCACGTACGGGCTGGGGAAGCCGTTGAGGTGCATCAGGGAGAAGGGGGTCCGCGTGATGATGCGGAAACCGACACCGCCCGCCCCGGAGGCCGGCTTGAAGCACGCCTTGTGGCCGTCGGCCTCCAGCGCGTCGACCGCCACGATCAGCTCGTCCGCGGTCCGCACCCGCCACCACGGCGGTGCCGGGATGCCGAGCTTCTCGACCGCCTCGTACGCGATCACCTTGTCCTGGAAGGTGTGCACGGCCTCCGCGGGCGGCGCCAGCAGCGCCGTACCGACCGCGGCGAACTCCTCGCGGTGCTCGACGAGGGTCGCCTGGTGCAGGACCGGCACGAACACGTCGATGGAGTGCCGGGCGCACTGGTCGAGCGCGTACTCGACGTACGCCGCCGGGGACAGCCCCTCCGGCTCCAGCGCGGCCACGTCGGCGGCGGCGAGGATGGGGGAGTCGGCGTCGCCGTGGGTCGCGTGGATCTCGACGGCCCGGCCGCACGGATTTCGCCGTAGCTGATCCATGAAGAACACGTTCTCCGCGTACGTGCGGTTGAGCCAGACGCGTACGCGAGAGACCATGCAGGCCGCCTTTCAGGGTTCGCGGGCACGGCGAAGCAAGCCGTGCCCGGCCAAGGAGTAAATGGGTACACAAAACCGCCGTTCGAAAACGGGAGTCCGTGGCGGTTGTGTAGGGCCGATCATAGGGCCTGCGCAGCGTGCTCGCTGCTACGTGCGTGTTACAGAATCCCCGGACGGGCCCGCCGGTGCTCCTGAGGCACGTCAGGCCCCCTGGACCCCGCTCCCCTTGACGGACTCCAGACCCTCCTTGATCTCCGCGAGCACGTCCGCCGCCTCGGCCCCGTCGATCACACGGTGGTCGAAGGTGAGACTCAGCGGCAGCACCGGAGCGACGACGACCCTCCCGGCACGGACCGCCGGGCGGTCGGCGGTCGCGCCGAGCCCGAGCGTGATCGTCGTCCCGCCGACGGAGTGGAACGCCTCCACGGGACGGTGGCCGAGCGAACTCACCGCGAACGTGCCGGTCGTCGACGCACGCCTGCGCAGCGGACGGGTCGCGGCACGGTAGGCGAGGGTGCGCAGCGGCCCCGGCAGTCGCTGGAGCGCGCGGACGCCGGCGAACTCCGGCATCGTCTCGGGGTCGCCGTCGCGGAAGTGGTCGACGCGCTCCTGGATCTCGGCGAGAGAGGCCCGCTCCAGGTCCGGCAGCACGGCCGACAGCACCACCCGGCGACCGCCCAGTGTGCGGTCGAGCGTGAACTTGCCGTGCACGCCGTCGTAGCGCGCGACCCTGGACCGCCCCCGCAGCGCGGCGTTCGCCTCGGGATGCGCGGCCAGCACCCGCGCGGCCACATGGAGCACGTACGTGACCGTGGAGATCCGGCGCCCCGACGCCTGCCCGGCACGGTGCTCCCGTACGTTGCCCATGTCGACGGACGTCCCGAGGAACACCGGCGCGAAGGACCGGATGCCGTCGAGGAAGGCCAGGGTGTGGCGGCGCTCGCGGGCGACCGGTGAGATCCTCACGAAGCCACCGCCAGCGTGTAGATCTCTTCCAGGCTGCCGGCCTCCAGAGCCTCCGCCAGAGGGAGCGCACGGCCGGTCGTACGCTCCAGGAGCGCGAGGAGCGAGAGCAGGTGCACCGAGTCCCAGCCGGGCACCCGGTCCAGCCCCGCGCCGACGTCCGCGCCGGTCACCGGCAGGCCCAGGTCGTCCTGGAGGAGGATGAGGAAGTCGTCGATGGAGTTCACGAGCCGTCGTCTCCCGGGATCTCGGTGAAGTGGACGTGCGGGGGCGGGGCGGGCAGGACCGCGAGGTCGTGCTCGTACGTCACGGTCGTGCCGTCGTTCCGGCAGGCGGCTGTCGTATGGGTGACTGTCGTGTGGGTGACCGTCGTGTTCTCGTCCGCGACCAGGGCGAAGCCGTTCCTCGGGTAGAAGTCCTTGACCTTGGTGTTCTTCGGTGTGGCCCGGTAGTTCGCGCGCACCGCACGGGCGCCGTGCGCGCGGGCGTGTCGCAGCACGGCACAGAGCGCGGTCTGCTCGATGCCTCGGGAGTACACCCGGCAGCTGAGCAGGAAGTTGTCGATGTGGACGGTGTCGCCGCGCCGGTGCGTGAACACCGCCCCGACGACGCCGTTGTCCCCGAAGCGGTCGGCGGCGCGGACGGCGAGGACACGCGCCGCCGGATCGTCGAGGAGGGCGCGCACCTCGGCGGGCCCGAGCCGCAGCGTCATCTGGTTGAACTGGTTGGTGCGCAGGCTCAGTTGGGAGAGCCGGGCCACCTCGGCGGGGCCGGCCTCGACGAGGTGGACCTCGACCCGCAGCTGCCGCAGGTACTCGTCCAGGGAGCCGAAGCTGTCGAGGAAGTCCTTGCGGACCAGCTCGTCGCGGTACTGGGCGACCCGCGTGACGTCCTCGCGGGTCAGCTCCGGGGCGTCGAACCAGCCGTCGCGCAGCAACGCCTCGATGTGCAGGGCCGGTTCGCCGTTCACGGGGACGACGGAGACCCCTGGCAGCTCGTGGCGGACGAGGCCGCACTCGTACGGGCTGTCGTCCACGAACACGAAGCTGTCCACGCCCAGGTTGAGGGCCTCGGCGAGCTCGGTGAGGTTGTCGTGCTTGGGCCGCCAGTTGGCGACGACCCGGACGAAGTCGTCCTCGCGCAGGAACATGCCGGGATGCCCGCGCAGGACCTCGCCGACCGGTTCGGGGTCGTTCTTGCTGACGGCGGCCAGCAGCACGCCCTGCGCGGCGAGTTGTCCGACGACTCGCTGGAACGCGTGATGGGCCCCGCCGCGGTGCGTGCCGTCGGGTCCGGTCTCGATGCCGTCCGGGCCGTCCTCGCTGAGGATCCCGCCCCACAGCGTGCCGTCCAGGTCCAGGACGAGGGCCTTCTTGCCCTGTCCGGCCCGATGCCGGGCCAGATGCCCGACCTCGCGGGCGTACGCGGCGAGCAGGGCGGGGGAGAGGTGCGTCCTGGTGTACTGGCTCAGCCGCGGCTCGATCACGGGCACGCCCTCGCCGGCCAGCGGGTCCAGGTCGAGGACTACGACCCGCTCGTGCTCCTCGGCCAGCCGCAGCAGTCGCGCGTTGGCCTCCCGCCACGCCGCCCCGAGCCGCGCCCGCGACCGGTGATCGACGAGCTGCGCCGTGAACCGCCTCGGCAGCGGCAGGGTGTTGAGGACGAGCGTCCCGCGCGCGGACTCCACGAACCGCGCGACCAGCCCCGCCAGCGTCCCGATCCGCTCCCGCGCGACCCGTTCCACGTCGTCGGGCCCCCAGGGCACGGGAACCTCGTCGAAGACCACCATCGGATCGAGCACACAGAGGGCCAGATCGGCCCGGTACAGCTCGCCGCCCGGGTCGGCGAGGTCGAAGACGTACGCGTCGAAGTCCGCGAGATGCGGCCGCAACAGCAGTCCGTGGCGGGCCAGTTCGACGGTCAGGGACGGCAGTAGGGGTGCCAGCGTGCCGTGCCCGGTGACGGCGACGGTCATGACCGGCACGGCCGGGTGCTCCGCCACCACCTCGTCCGGATCGAGGCGCGCCAACAGCTGCCCGGCCCGGGCGAGTTCGGCGTCCGAGGCCCCGCCGAGCAGCCGCCGAACGCCGGAATACTCACGAACGAGCCGCCCCTCACGGTGCAGCTCGACCAGCGTCGAAGGCCCGCTCCCCACCAGACGCTCGGAGCCGGATGCGCCTGTCATAGCTCTCCTCGGAGTCGGCGCCCCGTAGGGGGCGCGGGACGCTGACGTCTGCGGCTCCGCCGCGGAGCGCGAGCAACCGCAACCGACCCGCACCCAAGAGGCCGGCCGCAGCCACATCGTCGGCGAGCCCGCTAAAGCCGCTCTTGTACCGTGGAGGCGGCATGTGTTCTTGTGGTCCCATCCGGGCACGCCGAGGGGCGTCTCCGGTCCACGGAGGGGGCGAGGGTGACGACGGCTGACCGTCCGGGCCGGCTGCTGGCCATCAGCGACCTGCACATCGGATACGCCGAGAACCGCGCCCTCGTCGAGCGGATGCGCCCCGAGACCGACGACGACTGGCTGCTGGTGGCCGGCGACGTCGCGGAGACGGTGGCCGACATCCGCTGGGCCCTCGAAACGCTCGCCGGCCGCTTCCGCAAGGTGATCTGGGCACCCGGCAACCACGAGCTGTGGACCCACCCCAAGGACACCGTCACCCTGCGCGGCGTGGCCCGCTACGAACACCTCGTCGAGGTCTGCCGCGAGCTGGGAGTGACGACCCCGGAGGACCCGTACCCCGTGTGGGAGGGCCCGGGCGGGCCGGTCGCCGTCGCACCGCTCTTCCTCCTCTACGACTACTCGTTCCTGCCCGCGGGCTGCGCGACCAAGGAAGAGGGGCTCACGTACGCCCACGGGACCGGCGTCGTCTGCACGGACGAGCACTTCCTGCACCCCGACCCGTACCCGAGCCGTGAGGACTGGTGCCGGGCCCGGGTGACCGAGACCGAGCGCAGGCTCGCGGAGATCCCCGCCGACCTGCCGACGGTCCTGGTCAACCACTATCCGCTGGACCGCCACCCGACGGAGATCCTCTGGTACCCGGAGTTCGCCATGTGGTGCGGCACCCGGCTCACCGCGGACTGGCACCGCACCTACGGCGTCGCGGCCATGGTCTACGGCCACCTGCACATTCCCCGCACCACCTGGCTCGACGGCGTCCGCTTCGAAGAGGTGTCGGTGGGTTACCCCCGCGAGTGGCGCAAGCGCTCGGAACCGCCGGGCAAGCTGCGCCGCATTCTGCCGATGGAGGTCGGATCCGGTGATCGAGGAGCTGCTCCCGGAGTCGGTCGTGGCCGTGGAGGCACACGGTGACGAGCGGCCCGGCGGCACGACGCCGTACCCCGAGCTCTATCCCGAGGAACAGGCGCTGATCGCACGCGCCGTCGAGAAACGGCGCCGCGAGTTCACCGTCGTACGCGGCTGCGCCCGGCACGCCATGGAGAAGCTCGGCGTGCCCCCGCAGGCCGTGCTGCCCGGTGAGCGGGGAGCCCCGCAGTGGCCCGCCGGACTGATCGGCAGCATGACGCACTGCGAGGGCTACGCCGCGGCGGCGCTGGCCCGCGCCACCGACCTGGCCTCGCTCGGCATCGACGCCGAGCCCCATCTGCCGCTCCCGGACAACGTACTGGCGTCCGTGGCGCTGCCCGACGAGGACCGGCGGCTGCGCGGCCTGGCCGCGCAGCACCCCGGCGTCCACTGGGACCGGCTCCTGTTCAGCGCCAAGGAGTCGGTCTACAAGGCGTGGTTCCCCCTCACCGGGAAGTGGCTCGACTTCACCGAGGCGGACATCGAGGTCTTCATGGATCCCGGACACACCACGTCAGGTGCCCTCCGTGCCCGGCTCCTCGTGCCCGGGCCGGTGGTCGACGGCCAACGGATCGGATACTTCGACGGGCGCTGGACCGTACGCCGGGGACTCGTGGCAACCTCGGTGACCGTGCCGCACGCCCACGGCTGAGCGGTGCCGCACGCCCAGGGCTGAGCGCGCCCTCGGACGGCGGTCGGCGGCGGGCCGGGCCCGCCGCGACGGCCGCGGAACGAGGGCTCGTCCGACTCGTCCGGCTCATCCGACTCGCTCCGCCTCCGTCGAACGGCTGACGGCGGCTCATCACACCTCCGGGCACCAGGTGTGCAGCAGGCGGAAGAACGCCTCCTCGTTGCCCGTGAGCCCCGCCGCGGCCAGCGCGCGCTCCGCCTCCGCGAGGGCGGCGGGCGGCACGACAGGTGGTCGGCCCGTGCCGGGAGGGCCGTCCATGGCGGCCCGGACCGTCTGCAACAGGCGCAGATAGGCCTGCACGGCGGTGCGTTCGTGATCGGTCAGTACGGCGGTCGGCATCGGACGGCTCTCCCCGGTTCGGCTCGGCTGCAGCGCTTGTGGCGGTTCACTCGCCCCCGCACAGCGGTGGCGCTGGGTCCAGCTTGCCGTCCGCCACTGACAATGCCCTTTCGGTACGCGTCGGTTCGCCCGGTTAGCGGAGGGGAAACATCACGGAAATCCCTTGTCGGACAAGGGTCCTACGCTGGAAGCCAGGGCCTGGAGCCGTACTCCCGGCGGCCCGGTGAGGGGAGGCGAGCCCGTGGTCGACGTCCCGCGACAGCACCCGAGGACCACCGCGCGGCTGCGCCCGGTGGGCGACGGAGAGCTGCGGCTGCACCACCGCGTGGTGCACGGCTACCGCCGCGCCTACCGGATGGCGGGCGAGGGCCCGGCACTCGTCCTGATCCACGGCATCGGCGACTCCTCGGCGACCTGGGCCGAGCTCATCCCCGATCTCGCCCGCACCCACACGGTGATCGCCCCCGACCTGCTCGGCCACGGCGCCTCGGACAAGCCCCGGGCCGACTACTCGGTGGCCGCGTACGCCAACGGGCTGCGCGATCTGCTCTCCACCCTCGGCATCGAGCAGGCCACACTGATTGGGCACTCGCTCGGCGGCGGCGTCGCCATGCAGTTCGCATACCAGTTCCCAGAGCGCACCGAGCGGCTGATCCTCGTCAGTGCCGGCGGCGTGGGCCGCGAGGTGAACCCGGTCCTGCGGGCGGTCTCGCTGCCCGGCGCCGACCTGGCCCTGGCCGCGCTGCGGCTGCCCGGGATGCGGATCCAAGTGGGGCTGGTCGCCCATCTGATGAGGCTCCTCGACACCGACCTGGGCCAGGACGCGCCGGAGTTGCTGACCCTCGTGGACGCCCTGCCCGACGCGACCTCGCGCAGCGCGTTCATCCGTACGCTGCGGGCGGTGGTCGACTGGCGCGGCCAGGTCGTGACGATGCTCGACCGCTGCTACCTCACCCAGGGCATGCCGACGATGCTGATGTGGGGCGACCGCGACAGCGTGGTCCCCGTACGGCACGCGTACGGGGCGCACGAGGCGATGCCCGGCAGCCGCCTGGAGATCTTCGAGGGCGCCGGGCACTTCCCCTTCCACACCGACCCGGCCCGCTTCCTCGCCCTCGTCGAGGAGTTCACCGGCACCACCAGCCCCGCCGACTGGAGCCGCGAGCACTGGAGCGACCTCCTGCGCGCCGGCCGCCCGGGCACTACCGCGGGCAGGCCGGACACCGCCCGCAGCCGGGCGGTGGAGCGGGATCTGAGGGAGGCGAGCGAACGCAGCGCGACGTGACCGCCGCGCAGGCCCGCGCCTCTGGGGGGGCGTCGTCAGCCCTCCCGTGCCCCCGACGGCTCCGGTGCGCCCAGGACCGTGTCCCGCTCCTTGTCCGACAGCGGCGGATCGGCGAGGGGCGCCCGGCGGGGGCCCCGGAGCACCGCGATGACGACGGCGGGCTGGACCAGCGCGCTGAGGGGCTTGGACAGCGTCACCACGTCGAAGAACGCCTGGGTGACCAGCGGGCGGGCGGTCGCCGTGAGCATGAGGCGGTCGATGTAGCGGCCCAGGAGCTTGTCCGTGAAGCCCGGCTGCTCGCCTATCGCGCCGGGGTAGAGGATGTCCGTGCCGGTGGCCAGGTCCCAGGCGGTGGAGACCGGCCGGGCCACGGCGCGCTGCACACGCCGGGCGAGCCCGGGTGTGGCGATCCCGTACTCGGCCACGAGTTCGCGCATCGCCACGGCACCCTGCGCGGCCACCGACAGCCCGTGCCCGTACACCGGGTTGTACGTGGCGACCGAGTCCCCGATCGCGACGAAGCCCTCGGGCCAGTCCTTGACCTTCTCGAACAGGTGGCGGCGGTTCACGGTGCTGCGGGTGACGAAAACGTCCGAGAGGGGCTCGGCGTGGGCGATGAGTTCGCCCACGACCGGATGCCTGACCTCGCGGGCGAACGTCTCGAACTCCTCGGCGGAGCCGGTGGGCTGACCGCCCCGCGTGCCCGAAAGGGTCACCAGCCAGCGGCCGCCCTCGATCGGCACGATGGTAGTCGTCCGCCCGGGCACGGGCTGCCGCGCGTCCGACTGCACGTTCACCAGGGGATAGTCCTCGGTGCCCTCGGGCGCCCGGAAGATCCGGCTGGCGTACGCGAGTCCGGAGTCGACCTCCTCCATCGGAGCCGGGGGCACACCCAGCTCGTCGAGCCATTTGATGGCCCGCGAACCGCGCCCGGCGGCGTCCACGACGAGATCGGCCGCCAGGACGCTCTCCTCGCCCTCCTTCGTACGGACCCGCACACCGGTCACGCGCCGCGCGTCGCCCTCCAGACCCAGCAGCTCGGTGCGCGGCCGCACGGTGACGCGGGCGTTGCGGGCGACCCGCTCCCGCACCACCCAGTCGAGGAGGTCACGGCTGCAGGCGATCATGAACTGCATCTCGGGCCACCGGCGGAACCAGCCGCGCGGCTGCATGGAGACAAGACCCGTCGGCAGCGAGATGCGCCGGGCACGGGCGGCGAGCCACCCGTCGGTGACGCCGGGCAGCAGCTCCTCCATCGCGCGGGCACCGCCGGACCACACGACGTGGACGTGACGTGCCTGGGGGAGCCCCTTGCGCGGCTCGGGTCCGTCCGGCAGCGCATCGCGCTCGACGACGGTGACGTCCGCGTACGCGCTCAGCGCGGCGGCGGCCAGCATGCCGGCCATGCCACCGCCGATCACGACGGCACGTCTGGGGGCCGTTCCCGGCGCGGGGCTAGCTGGTTCGCTCATGGAAGTCGCTCTCTGACCTGGTCGCGTACTGCCCTCGGGCAGCCGCGACGACGGGGGACTGACGCAGCGCGATGGACATCCGCACGAGGTCGCGCGGTCCCTCGGTGGACATGGACGGAGAGGGGGCGGCGGGCGAGGGGGCGGGGCCTGGGGCGTCTGCCGCCTCGGCCGAGTCGATGACTCTGCCGTCCGGGTCGGCGGCCCGCGCCCGCACCGCCGCCGTCACCATCGCCGCGTCGGCCTCGGCCTGCGCCTGGGCGGGATCGGAGCCCGCCGCGAGCGCCGCGTCGTAGGCGCTTGCGCGCACCGCGGTGTCGAAGTAGGGATACAGGCTGAGCATGCCGTCGTGGATGTCCGACTCCCGCTGGGTGACCTGGAGTTCGGCCGGGGACCACCACGACATCCGTACCCCGTGGGCCGCGTGCGGCGAGAGCGGCTTCAGCTCGCGCCACAGCGGGCCGAGGCGGCGGTACGTGGACCAGGTGGACCAGGTGTCGCCGACCCGCTGGCAGGCCAGCGGGAAACAGAAGCCGATGGCGCTGATCTGCACCCCGGCGGAGGCGAGTACGGGCGCCGCGTCGGAGCTGAGGTAGTCGAGGTTCGCGCCGTTCCAGCGGGCGATCACCGCGGTGAACTTGGTGGTCAGATAGGCGATGTTGAACAGATAGCCGGCCACGATGATCATCAGGCCGGCCCGCAGCCACCCCTGCACCTGAAGTGCCCAGCGCCCGCACATGACGCTCATCGCGACACCCGAGACGGTCAGTGCCACGAGATAGAGCACGATCATCTCGCGGACGAACGGCTCGTTGGCGTAGTACGTGTCGAAGTCCACCAGCCGCTCCACCGGAGCGTCGCCGAGGACGAACAGCACGACCAGCGCCACGATCACGATGCTGTAGCCGATGATCCAGCGGCGCGACACCCGGCGGGTCGACTCCGGCGGCCCGCCACGCCAGTTGACGATCAGCACCAGACAGGCGGCGCTGAAGGCGCTCAACAGGCAGTAGACCAGCGGAGCCGAGACGTTCGTGATCCCGATGACGTCGTTGACCTCGCCGATGGTCGGCGGGGCCGCGAAGAAGAACACCAGCCCGGCCAACGCCATCAGCGTGCACACGGAGCGCAGCAGCGGGTCGCGCCAGGACCGCGACAGCGCGGGCGCCTTGACCAGGAGGGCGGCCGCCATGGCGACGGCGGGAATGTAGTAGCTGGACCCGTCCACGGTGTGCCGGCGCCCTCAGCCCTGCGGCCCGCGATAGCCCAGGGTGGCCTCGATCCGGCCGGCGAGACCGTCACGCCGTACGGGTCCGCGGAGCGGCGAACCCGCGAGCCACACACGGCACTTGCTCGCCAGCAACAACCCGAAACTCTCCGCGTCCTTCTCGTCCGCCAGGTCCGACCGCGTGCGGGCCGCCACCTTCAGGACGGTCGCCTGGAGATCGGCGTCGTCCGACAGCATGCGGGCGGCGACGGCCGCGCCCTCCACATGGTGGCTGCAGTGCCCGGCGTTCATGTGCCACAGCTCATGGCCGAGGATCACCAACTGGTGGTCGGGCGCGGTGCGTTCCTCGACGACCACGAGGTCCTGGTCCGCCATGTCGAGCCAGAGCCCGCTGGCGGTGCCCGGCGGGAACGCGGCCGTACGGAACTGCACCGGACGCCCGCGCCGTCTGCTCATGGCGTCGCACAGCGCGGCGTACAGATCGGCGGGCTCCGCCGGTGCCGGCAGTGAGAGCTCGTCGACCAACTCGCCGCACAGACGGCGCATGTCCTTTCCTATGCCCACAGAATCCCCCGGATCACGACTCGGGCCGCTTGACGCTCTCCAAGAGCATGTCCAGCCACTCGGCGACCTTGTCGCGGTGCTGGTCGGTGGGCAGCTGTGCGGCCCGCCAGGCGATGCCGCGGACCCCGTGGTCCTGCAGCAGCCGCTCCAGCGGATCGTCGGCGGCCGCCAGGGCCGCCGCGCGCTCCCGGTCGGCGAGCCGCTGGAGCAGCTCCTGCTCGGTGTGCTGGAGGGCGCCCGCGAGCGCCTCGGGGTCCTCCGCGGTGAGGAATCCGGCGTGCACCCGGAAGAATCGCTGGATGGCGTCGCAGTGCTCCATCGTGGGGCGCCGGTCGCCGTTGATGAGGGCACCCGCCTGCTGGCGCGACATACCTGCGCCGTCGGCGATCTCCTGCTGGGTGTAGCGGCGGCCGCCAGGCTTCAGCCGGGTGCGGCGCAACAGGTCGAGGCGTTGCAGGAACCGGGCCTGGAGATCGGGCTCGCCCGCGGGCCGCCCGTTGAGCAGGGATCTGACCACGACCTCGGGGACTCCGGAGGCCGCGGACAGCCGCCGGACGTCGAACACCTCGTCGTGCGGCGCACCGAGCCTGTCGGCCAGCCCGGTGACTCGGGACACGACGGCCGGCAGCAGACCCGTCGCCGTGGCGCCCGGAACCTCGAAGCCATCCGTCACCGACACTTCTCTCCTACGTCTCTGTCGACCGCTCTGGTGGAACCGGATCCCTCGGACGTGAAGCCCCTGTGGGAATTCCGGATGTGCGGAGTGAACCGCCCGAAGACCGGAGAGTAGCCCTTCGGTCGAACTCACATCCAGGTCTCGCCACAACTGTGGCGAGATTCAGCCGTCAACGGGCGTCAAATGCCACGATAGT
Organism: Streptomyces sp. NPDC033178; assembly: GCF_055577685.1. Taxonomy (NCBI): domain Bacteria; kingdom Bacillati; phylum Actinomycetota; class Actinomycetes; order Kitasatosporales; family Streptomycetaceae; genus Streptomyces; species Streptomyces sp. NPDC033178. Next base: position 324,499 of record NZ_JBVIPT010000003.1, on the reverse strand, counting down.
TGACACCGCTCGGCCAGGGGTAGCAGGATCACGACGCCGCGATAGGGCCGCATAGGCAAGAGGGGTGGACCTCCCGATGGCATACCAGGCAGGAGGGTCCCGGCCACAGCCGCGACCAGCCCCCGAGAGTCGTGAGGCCCAGGCGTATCTCCAGGACTACGCCGCGCTTCTGGAGGCCGTCACCTTTCCCTCCGTCGTCGTCGACCACCGCTGGGACGTCGTCCTGGCGAACGGTGCGTTCGAGACACTTTTCCGCGGAGTCGGCCCGCATCCCACCGCCATGCCGGGGGACAACTTCCTCCGGTTCGTCCTGTTCCATCCGGACGCGGGCACGGTCCTCGGCGAGCACGAGTCGAGCTGGTGTCTGCCGATGCTGGCGCACTTCGCCGCCGCAGTCGAGCGGCACGGCCACGACCACGGACTCCAGTCGATCCTCCGGGACATCGCCCAGGACCCGATCATGGACGCCGCCTACCGGCACGGCCTGCCGCACTGGATCCGCTCGGTCGGTCCGGACGCCGTCGAGCACGACGGCGCGGTCCGGCCGTTACTGCATCCCGACCCGCGCTGGGGCCGTACGGACTGCCGCATCGTCGGGGAGACCACCAAGACCCTTCAGGGCATGGGCTACACGCGACTGACGCTGGTCCTGCGCGAGGCCCGCCGCCCGCCCGCGCGGCGCACGCGACGCGCGTCGAGTCATCTGAGCGTGGTGTACTCCGCGGAGGCGTAAGCACCCCGTCACGCAAGCCGTTGGTCCTTCACCACACGGTCGACCGGAGTCCCGCGCTTCGCCGCCTGGATCTGCTCGTACACATGGGTCCGCAGCTCGGCGAAGCGAGGGGCCACCCGGGTGTTCAACTGGTCGCGCTCGGCAGGGAGATCGATCTTCAGCTGCTCCTGGACGACGGTCGGGGAGGAGGACAGGATCAGCACCCGCTCGCCGAGATACACGGCCTCGTCGATGTCGTGCGTCACGAAGAGGATCGTGATGCCCCGCTGCCGCCACAACCCGCGGACCAGGTCCTCCAGTTCGGCGCGGGTCTGCGCGTCCACCGCCGCGAACGGCTCGTCCATGAGCAGCACATCGGGCTCGTACGCGAGTGCGCGGGCGATCGCCACCCGCTGCTGCATGCCGCCCGACAGCTGCCACGGGTACGCACCCGCCGCGTCGGTGAGACCGACCGAGTCCAGCGCGTCGGCGACCAGTTCACGACGCCGCGTGCTGGACAACTTCTTCTGCTTGAGAGGCAGTTCGACGTTCTCGCGGACCCGCATCCAGGGGAAGAGACTGCGCCCGTACTCCTGGAAGACGACGGCCATCCCGGGCGGCGGCCCGGTCACGCGCTCACCTCCGAGGAGCACGTCACCCGCTGTGGGCGTCAGCAGCCCGCCCACGCACTTCAGCAATGTCGTCTTGCCGCAGCCCGACGGGCCGACGAGACACACCAGTTCGCCGGCCTCGACCGTGAAGGTGAGGTCGCGTACCGCCTCCACCCGGCGGCCCGACCCCTCGTAGACCTTCTGCAGGCCGCGTACGTCGAGCATGGAGTGCCCTTTCGAGAGGTTCACGACGACCGCCGGGAGACGTCGCGCAGACCGTGGTACCAGCCGAGCACCCGCCGCTCGACCAACCGGAAGAGAACCGACAGCACAAAACCGAGCAGCCCGAGCAGCAGGATCCCGGTCCACATGTCGGGGATGGCGAAGCCGCGCTGGAACTGGACGATGGTGAAGCCCAACCCGTTGCTCGCGGCGAACATCTCGCTGATGACCATCAGGATGATGCCGATGGACAGGGCCTGCCGCAGCCCAGCGAAGATCTGCGGACTCGCCGAGCGCAGCACCACGTGCCGCAGCCGCGCGACGCCCGTGATGCCGTACGAGCGGGCCGTCTCCGACATCACGGAGTCGACCGCCCGGACGCCCTCCACGGTGTTGAGCAGGATCGGCCAGACACAGCCGCTCGCGATCACCGCGATCTTCATCGTGTCGCCGATGCCCGCGAAGAGCATGATGACCGGCACCAGCACGGGTGGCGGCACCGCGCGCAGGAACTCCAGGACCGGCTCGCACACGGCCCGCACCCGTCGGTACGAGCCGATGACGGTGCCCAGTGCCACACCGGCGACGGCCGCGCACGCGTACCCGGCGCTCAGCCGCAGCACGCTCGGCAGCACGTCCTCCCGCCACCGCTCACCCGTCCACACGTCCGGAAAGGTGGTGAGGATCGTGCGCAGCGACGGCCAGTAGATGTCGGTGTTGTCCTCCGAGGCGACCCACCAGAGCGCGACCAGCAGCGCGGGCAGCGCGACGGCGAAGCACAGCCGCAGCAGCAGACCCTTCACACCGCCACCTCCCCGCGTACGGACTGGTGCCAGGACAGCGCCCGCCGCTCGACGGTCCGCGCGCCCACGTTGATCAGCAGCCCGAGCAGCCCGGTGACCACCACCAGCGCGTACATCTCCGGCACCGCCTGCGAGGTCTGGGCGACGGCGATCCGGGCGCCCAACCCCGGTGCCCCGATGACGAGTTCGGCGGTCACGGCGAGGATCAGCGCCACCGTGGCAGCCAGCCGCACACCCGTCATGACGTACGGGAGGGCCGAGGGCCAGAGCACGTGCCGGATCCGCGCCCAGGTGCCGAGGCCGTACGAGCGGGCCGTCTCCTCGGCGACCGGGTCGACGTCCCGGACGCCGTACATGACCTGGATCAGGACCTGCCAGAAGGACGCATAGACGACGAGGAGCAGGACCGAGCGCAGATCGGTGCCGAACAGCAGCACCGCCAGCGGGATCAGGGCGACCGAGGGGATCGGGCGCAGGAACTCGATCGTCGAGGCTGTCGCCTCGCGTAGGTAGGGCGTGACCGAGATCAGAACTCCCGCCAGGATTCCGGCCGTTACCGCGATCGTGAGCCCGATCGCCCAGCCGGTGAGCGTGTCCCCGAGCGCGGTCCAGAACGCCTCGTCGGCGAGTTCCGTCGCGAGCGCGTCGGCGATGCGGCTGGTCGGCGGGAAGTACTCGTCCTTGACGAGGCCGAGCCGCGGCACCGCCTCGCCGAGTGCGAGGAAGGCCACGAGCCCGGCCGCGCCCAGGACGGCGTTGGCACCCCTCACGGCAGCAGCTTGTCCAGGTCCGGGGCCTTGTCGAACAGACCGTCCTGCACGCCCAGTTCGGACAGCCGCTCGATGGAGGCGCGGTTCGGCTCGGCCGGCCACCGGGGGAGGGTCAGCGTCTCCAGGAGGTCCTTCGGGATCTTCGTGTACGTGGCGATGATCTCGCGCGCCTCCTCCGGGTGGCTGTCGGCGTACGCGAGGGACTCGGCGGTGGCCTCATGGAACTTCTTCACCATCTCCGGGTTCTTCTGGGCGTACTGCTGGGAGGTGAAGTACATGGCCACGGTGAGGTCGGGCGACACGTCGACGAAGAGCGACGCGATGCTGGTGCCGCCCTGGGACTTGATGGTGGCGAGCGCGGGCTCCACCACACAGGCCGCGTCCACCTGGCCGTTCGCGAGCGCGGCCGGCATCTGGTCGAAGGGCATCTCCACGAACTCGACCTTGGACGGGTCGCCGCCGTCCTTGCGGACCGACTCCCTCGTCGAGGTGTCACAGATGTTGTTGAGCGTGTTGGCGGCGACCTTCTTGCCCTCCACGTCCTTGGCGGACCTGAGGGGGCTGCCCTTCTTCACGGCGAGCTCCGCGAAGTCGGCACCCTCCTTGCCGGTGGACGCGACACCGTTCGCCACGGCCTTGACCGGCATGTTCTTGGACTGGGCGACCAGCAGGGACGTCGTGTTGCTGAAGCCGAAGTCGAACTGGCCGGAGACGACGCCCGGCACGATCGCCGCGCCGCCCTGGGCGCTCGTCAGCGACAGCTTGATGCCGCGTTTGCTGTAGAAGCCCTTCGACTGGCCCAGGTACAGGGGCGCGACGTCGATGATGGGGATGACGCCGGCCTTGATCGTGGTGGTACCACCGCCGGACGCCTTGTCGTCGTCCGACCCGGAGGAGTCGGACGAACCGCAGGCCGTCGCGGCGACGAACACGGCGCCGGCCGCGAGGCCGATGAGCAGACGACGCATGACTCCCCCTCTGGACCACTGGGACAGTTCCTCGACAGGCTGTGCGCAGACCGCACAGAAGTGCTCAGCGGGAACGTAGAACCTCGCCGGGAGCGGGTCAATGCTCTTGACACGCAAGGTCGTTGACAGTTGCCGAAGTGTGCTCCTAGCGTGCGCAGTGCGCACCCCCGTGCGTCCCGTGGAGGCGACGATGCCTGCTGGAGCCCGCGAACCTCACTTCGTCCGTTCCTTCGAGCGCGGCCTCGCGGTCATCCGCGCCTTCGACGCCGACCACCCGGAACTGACGCTCAGCGAGGTGGCAAGGCTCACCGACCTCACCCGCGCGGCGGCCCGCCGCTTCCTGCTGACGCTCTTCGACCTGGGGTACGTGACGACGGACGGGCGGATGTTCCGGCTCACCCCGCGCGTCCTCGAACTCGGCTACTCGTACCTGTCCAGTTTCACCCTGCCGGAGATCGCCGAGCCGCATTTGGAGCAACTCGTCGCACAGATAAGGGAGTCGTCGTCCCTGTGCGTCCTCGACGGCGACGACATCGTCTATGTGGCCCGGGTGCCCACGCACCGCATCATGACCGCGACGATCACCGTCGGCACCCGCTTCCCAGCCCACGTCACGTCCGTGGGACGGGTGTTGCTCGCCCAGCTGCCCGACCAGGAGATCGACGCCCGGCTCGGCCGCGCGGACCTGCGCGCTCTCACGGCTCGCACGATCGCCTCGGCCGACCTGCTGCGCACCGAACTGCGCCGGGTCCGCCGGCAGGGGTACGCGATCGTCGACCAGGAGCTGGAGGAGGGGCTGCGCTCGGTCGCCGTCCCGGTACGGGACCGGGACGGCGAGGTGGTGGCGGCGGTCAACATCCCCGTGCACGCCAGCCGCAACTCCGTCGACTCCGTACGCCGTGACCTGCTGCCGCATCTGCTGGCCACGGTCGCCCGGATCGAGGCGGACCTGGGGTCCGTCCGGCGGATCAGGTCGCAGACGCGGTAGGAGTCGTCACAGGTCGAGCACGAGGCGCTTCCCACGGCACCGGGACACACAGATGAGCATGGTCTCACCGGCCTCCCGTTCCTCGTCCGTGAGCACCGAGTCCCGGTGGTCCGGGGTGCCTTCGAGGACGTCCGTCTCACAGGTCCCGCAGGTGCCCTCGGTGCAGGAGAAGAGCACCTCGACCCCCGCGGACCGTACGGTGTCGAGCACGGAGACGTCCGCGGGGACGGTGAGGGTCTGGCCCGAACGTTCCAGGACCACCTCGAACTCCGTGTCCGCGCCCGTACCCTGGACCTTGGGCTGGAACCTCTCGACGTGCAGCGCGCCCTTCGGCCACCCCGCGCACCGCTCCTCCACGGCGTCCAGCAGCGGACCGGGACCGCAGCAGTAGACGAGCGTGCCGGGCTGCGGGCTGCCGAGTTCGGAGTCGAGGTCGAGCAGCCCGGCCTCGTCCTGCGGGGCGACGCGCACCCTGTCCCCGTACTGGCTCAACTCCCCAACGAAAGCCATGGAGTTGCGCGTACGGCCGCCGTACAGCAGTGTCCACTCCGCGCCCGCCGCCTCGGCCTCCGCCAGCATCGGCAGGATCGGGGTGATGCCGATGCCGCCCGCGACGAAGCGGTAGCGCGGCGAGGGCTGGAGGGCGAAGTGGTTGCGCGGGCCGCGCACGCGGACCTTGTCGCCCGCCTCCAACTGGCCGTGCACATGGGCGGATCCGCCGCGACCGTCGGGTTCCCGCAGGACCGCGACGCGCCAGGAGTGCCGGTCGGCCGGATCACCGCACAGGGAGTACTGCCGCTCCAGGTCCGGGCCCAGGATCACATCGATGTGGGCGCCCGGCTCCCAGGCCGGCAGCTCCTCGCCCAGCGGATGGCGGAGGGTGAGGGCGAGCACGCCTTCGGCGGCCAAGTCCCGTCGCTCGACGACGAGTTCGGCTTCGTAGGAGGTCATGAGCCGTTTCCTTGAGGGGCGTGCGGGTCGCTCGGAATGTTCGGGTTCGGGACGTGCGGGTCGCTCGGTGCGTGCGGGTCGCTCGGCGCGTGCGGGGTCCGCGGGGCGTGCGGATCCCGAGGGGCGTGTCCTTCGGGGTGGCCGAGCATCCACTCCCACATCTCGATCGGATCCTCGGCGCTGTGCTCGGCCCCGCAGTGACAGGTGCCGTGCAGCACATCGGTGCCCGGCAGCCAGTCGATGCGGTAGATCTCGCCGGTCGGGCTGGTCACTGGACCTTCTCCATGGGCTTCTCGCCCTCCTCGACCAGCCGGGCGAGGATACGGCGGGCGGCCAGACCACCGGTGTCGATGTTGATGCTCAGCTCCTGGTAGCCGGTCCGCTCCGTGCCCAGCGTCTTCTGCAGCAGATTGAGCGCGTCGACGTCCTGCATCACGACCGTGTGGTTGTTGCCCCGCAGGAACTCGGTGACCTCGGCGTCGTCGGTCGCCCAGTCGCGCGAGACCATCCAGAAGTCGTACACCTTGCCGTCGGCGGACGGCGTGATGGCGTACGTGATCTCCGTGTGGAAGCCGTTCGGATCACTGCCGTCCGCCTCGGGCACCACACCGACCGGGGCGATCCGGCTGTGCAGCAGATACAGACAAGGCGCGTGGTACTCGATGTCCTGCCAGCGGGTGATCCGCCCCTCGATACCGGTCGACCTGGCGTAGAACGGCGGGCACTCGGCGTCGTCCATGTGCCGGCTGACCCGGACGATGCCCGCACCCTCGTCCACCTCGGTGGTGATCGGCGTCTCGGCGACCTCCGGGGTGCCGATGTAGCCGCCGTGCAGATACGTCTCATGGGACAGATCGAGGAGGTTGTCGACGAGGAGGCCGTAGTCGGCGTCGATCGGCTCCATCCCGCTGACGGTGACCCAGCCGGGGGAGTCCAGGTGCCTGGCCCGCGGAATGGTCTCCGGGTCGGCGAGGGCCGGGTCGCCTATCCACACCCAGATCAGGGCGTCCTGCTCGACCACCGGGTACGAGGCGACCCGGGCGGTACGGGGGACGCGTTTCTGACCGGGCACGTACACACACGCACCCGTCGTGTCGTACGTGAAGCCGTGGTAGCCGCAGACGATCCGGTCGCCGTCGAGCCCGCTCTCCGAGAGCGGATACCGGCGGTGCACGCAACGGTCGTGCAGGGCGACCGGCCGTCCGTCGTCCTCGGTGCGGTAGAAGACGAGCGGCTCACCGAGAACCGTCCGACCGAGCAGTTCCCGTCCCACCTCGTGGGCGTAGGCGGCGACGTACCACTGGTTCCTGGCGAAGGCGGTCATGTGAGGCATGGGCGGTCCCGTCCCTGAGAGCGGGGCGCCGTCGCCCCGCGTGCCGTGGTTGGAATCAGAGTCGTGACCGGTGCGGGGGTTCCGCAAGGCGGCTTCCGTGAGACGGAAGAGCTCTCGTAAAGGGGCTGGTGGGAGTAGTTGGCCCGCCTGCCGGGGCTGCGGGCGTGTGCGAGGGGGTGGCGCTGTTGAGCCGGTGGAGCGGTGTTGTTTCAGCCGGTGGCCGTATCTGTGGGTTGTGTGGCCGTATGGCCATGGCGGGGTCAGGGCCCGGTTCGGACACTGGAGGTGTGGCCGGATGCGCCGGCGAACGGAGAAGCAGGTGGTGGCGATGGTGAACGTTCATTCCGCAGCTGGAGTGCAGGTGCCGGATTCCACATTGGCGAAAGAGGCGACTCAGCTCGTCCGGGACAGTACGAGTGATCTCATTTACGATCATTCGCGGCGGGTGTACTTCTTCGGCTGCCTTCAAGGCCGCAATCGGGATCTCAGCTTCGACCCGGAACTGCTGTATGTCGCGGCGATGTTCCATGACCTCGGACTGGGTGAGCCGTTCCATGACAGTGGACGCCGGTTCGAGGTGGACGGAGCCGACGAGGCCCGTCGCTTTCTGCAGGCGAGGAGTGTGCCCGAGGACAGCATTCGCCGGGTGTGGACCGCTGTCGCTCTGCACACCACTCCGGGCATCCCGGAGTTCATGGAGCCTGAGGTGGCTCTGGTGACGGCGGGCGTGGAGACCGACGTGCTGGGCATCGGTTATCACGAGATTTCAGAGGCGGAGCGTTCCGCTGTGGTGGCTCTGCATCCCCGTCCCGACTTCAAGAACCGCATTCTGGGTGCCTTCACCGAAGGTGTGCGGCCCAAGGCGGAAACCACGTTCGGCAACGTCAAGGCCGATGTCCTCGCCCATTACGTGCCCGGTTTCGAGCGTGGTGACTTCGTCCGCACCATCCTGGACTCCCCGTGGCCCGAGTAGGAGCGGATTCCGCGGATCGAGTGGTGGCCATCACCGCATTCGAGGGCGTGCAATTGCTCGACGTCACCGGCCCCGCCGAGGTGTTCGGGACGGCCAACATGTTCGGTGCCCGCTATGACGTCCGGACCGTCTCTCCGAGCGGCGCGGACGTGCGCACGTCCTCGGGTGTGCGGATCGGGGTGGACGGTGCCCTGGAAAGCCTGCCCGCACGGCTGGGCACCGTGGTCGTGCCCGGCCGGCGCGACTGGCGGCAAGCGGTCGCCGACGTCGATGTCGTGGAGTGCGTCACCGAGGTCGTACGCCGATCAGACCGGGTCACCTCGGTCTGCGCCGGCGCCTTCCTTCTTGCGCACATCGGGGTGCTGGACGGGAGACGAGCGGCCACACACTGGCGGCTGGCCGACGAACTGGCGGCGGCCTATCCGCCGGTGAACGTGGAAGCGGACCCGGTCTTCGTCAGGGACGGGCACGTCACCACCTCCGCCGGTATCACCGCGGGCATCGACCTGGCGCTCTCCTTGGTCGAGGACGACTACGGCCCCGACCTGGCACGTGACGTGGCACGCGAACTCGTCGTCTTCATGGCCCGTCCTGCGGGGCAGTCCCAGTTCAGCGCCCGTCTGATTCCGCGTGAGGCCAGGCATCCCCTGCTGCGACGGGCGATGGACACGGTCGTGGCCGACCCGGCGGCTCCGCACAGCCTGGACACACTCGCCCGGGACGTCGGCGTCAGCCCCCGCCACCTGACCCGCCTGTTTCGTAGCGAAACAGGCATGTCGCCAGGTCAGTACCTCGAATCCGCAAGGCTGGAGAGTGCCCGAGCCATCCTTGAGGCCGGCGACGAACCCGTCGAAGCCGTGGCCGACCGATCCGGTTTCGGTTCTTCGGAAACCATGCGCCGCGCCTTCCGCCACACGCTGGGGGTGACGCCCACCACCTACCGGGCACGTTTCCGGTCCACCAATCCCGGTCGCTGAAGGCGCGGGCCTTCGCGACAGCGGCGCGGCGCCTGGGAGCCGATCCCGACGCCATGCTGGACTACGTCCGCGCCACCATGGGCGAGTCCAAGATCTCCGTCTTCCGGCATCTGTTCGGGGAGGAGACCAAGGCCCAGGAAGCCAACAAGGCCTTCGAGGAGGCGTACGCGGAGCTGGTCGACGGCGGGCTCGTCGCGCCGGTCCCCGGTGCACGCGAGGCGATCGAGCAGCTCAGGTCCCAGGGCCGCACGGTCGTGCTGACCACCGGCTTCGCGCGCACCACGCAGGACGCGATCCTGGCCGCGCTCGGCTGGCAGGACCTGGTGCCCGTGACGCTGTGCCCCGTCGACGCAGGGGGCCGCGGGCGCCCCTACCCCGACATGGTCCTCGGCGCGTTCCTGCGGACGGCCGCGGCGGACGGCGTCCGGCAGATCGCCGTGGTGGGCGACACCTCGTACGACATGCTCAGCGGGGTCCGTGTGGGCGCGGGCGTGGTGGCCGGTGTCCTGACCGGCGCGCACGACGAGGACGCGCTGCGGGCGTCCGGGCCTCCATGTGCTGGGTTCCGTGGCGGAGTTGCCGGGAGCACTCGCATGAGCAGCGGCATCCGCTTCGACTCGGTCACGGTCGCCTACGACGGGAACGTGGTCCTCGACGCGCTCGACCTCACCGTCGAACCCGGCGAGGTGATGGCCCTGCTCGGGCCGTCCGGGTCCGGCAGGACCACCGTGCTGCGGGCGGTCGCCGGGCTCGTGCGGCCCGTCTCCGGGCGGGTGTACCCGGGCGGGCGCGATGTGACCGACCTGCCTCCGCACCGGCGGGGGATCGGGATGGTCGTCCAGCAGTGCTCATGGACGGCGTACAGGTCTTCCAGCCCAAGTGGGCCGACATCGACAAGAACCTCACGTCGTACGTCGACGAATGGAAGGAAACGACCGGAAGCTGACCGTTCCCGGTCCGGTCATGGACGGTTCATGGGCGGGCCGCGCACCTCACGTACCGCCGTCTTTCACACAGATGCCACGCGACCCTTCCCTGTCGTTTGTTGCTCTTGGAACACTCCATTCGCGCACGTTCCATCACGTACTCGCCCTCAGTACCCCTTCAGGACAAGAGGTCAGCTGCCATGCCCGAAGTGAATCGGCGCCGTTTCCTCCAACTCGCAGGCGGCACCGCGGCGTTCACCGCGCTGTCGGAGAGCATCGCCAAGGCCGCGGCCATTCCCGCGGGCTACCACCGCGGCACCATCGAGGACGTCGAGCACGTCGTCGTCCTCATGCAGGAGAACCGTTCCTTCGATCACTACTTCGGTGCGCTCAGAGGCGTCCGCGGCTTCGGTGACCCGCACCCGGTCACGCTCGACAACGGCAAGTCCGTGTGGCACCAGTCGGACGGCACCAAGGACCTGCTGCCCTTCCACCCGGAGGCCGACGACCTCGGCATGCAGTTCCTGGAGGGCCTGCCGCACAGCTGGCCCGACGGGCACGCCGCCTACAACGGCGGCAAGTACGACAAGTGGGTCCCCGCCAAGGGCGCCACGACCATGGCGTACCTGACCCGCGAGGACATCCCGTTCCACTACGCGCTCGCCGACACCTTCACCGTCTGCGACGCGTACCACTGCTCGTTCATCGGCTCCACCGACCCGAACCGCTACTACATGTGGACGGGCTTCACGGGGAACGACGGCAAGGGCGGCGGGCCGGTCCTCGGCAACGACGAGGTCGGCTACGACTGGACGACCTACCCCGAGCGCCTTGAGAAGGCCGGGATCTCCTGGAAGGTCTACCAGGACATCGGCAACGGCCTGGACGCGGCCGGCTCCTGGGGCTGGATCTCGGACCCGTATCGCGGCAACTACGGCGACAACTCGCTGCTCTACTTCAACAAGTACCGCAACGCCAAAGCCGGCGACCCGCTGTACGACAAGGCCCGCACCGGCACCGACGCCCGTAAGGGCGAGGGCTTCTTCGACCAGCTGCGGGCCGACGTCAAGGGCGGCAAGCTGCCGCAGGTTTCGTACATCGCCGCCCCCGAGGCCTTCTCCGAGCACTCCAACTGGCCCTCGAACTACGGCGCCTGGTACATCTCCCAGGTCCTGGACGCGCTCACCTCCGACCCCAAGGTGTGGGCGAAGACGGCCCTGTTCATCACGTACGACGAGAACGACGGCTTCTTTGACCACCTCGTTCCGCCGCTGCCGCCGCGCGACGCCGCCCACGGCAAGTCCACCGTCGACGTCGGCCCGGACCTCTTCGCGGGCAGCTCGACCCATGTCGCGGGCCCCTATGGGCTCGGCCCGCGTGTGCCGATGATCGTCGTCTCGCCCTGGAGCAAGGGCGGCTACGTCTGCTCCGAGACCCTCGACCACACCTCGATCGTCCGGTTCATGGAGCGCCGCTTCGGCGTCGAGGAGCCGAACATCTCGCCCTGGCGGCGGGCCATCTGCGGCGACCTGACCGCCGCCTTCGACTTCTCCCGCAAGGACAGCAAGCCGGCCGACCTCCCGGACACCGACGCGTACGAGCCGCCGGACAAGGACCGGCACCCGGACTACAAGCCGACCCCGCCGGCGGATCCCGAGCTGCCCAAGCAGGAGCGCGGTCTGCGGCTCGCCCGCCCGCTCCGGTACGCACCCTGGATCGACGGCTCGGCCGACCCGAGGGCCGGGAAGTTCACGCTGACCTTCGCCTCCGGAAAGAAGGCCGGCGCCTCCTTCCACGTGACCTCCGGGAGCCGCGCCGACGGACCCTGGACCTACACCACCGAGGCCGGCAAGAGCGTCTCGGACACCTGGAACTCCGCCTACTCGAACGGCTCGTACGACCTGACCGTGCACGGGCCCAACGGCTTCGTACGCGTCTTCAAGGGCCCGGGCAAGACCGCCGGACCCGAGGTCACCGCACGGCACGACGGGGACGACATCGAGCTGACCTTCACCAACAAGGGCTCCCGCACGGCCGAGCTCAAGCTCACCAACGGCTACGGCGGAAGGCCCAAGTCGATCCGGGTACGGTCCGGCGCGACCGTCAGGCACACCGTGGACCTGGGGGCGAGCAAGCGCTGGTACGACCTCACCGTGTCCGACGCGGACGGTTCGTTCCTGCGCCGGTTCGCCGGGCACGTCGAGAACGGCCGGGTGGGCGTCAGCGACCCGGCGATCGCCAGGGCCTAGAGGGTGCGATTCGCCGCCGGAGATGCGATGAGTCCCACATCGCACGGACTGGTCAGGTACTGGCGGACCCGGGGTAGTGTGCCCCGGTGACCACGCATTCGAACACTCCTGCAGGTTGGTACCCGGATCCTCAGGGTCTGCCCCAGACGCTGCGTTACTGGGACGGCGTTCAGTGGACCCAGCACACCAACCAGGACCAGCAGCAGGCCCAAGCCGCGCAGCCGGTCCAGCACGTGCAGCAGCAGCCGCAGCACCCTGTGCAGCAGCCGCAGCCCGTGCACCAGCAGCCTGCGCAGCAGGTTCCGCAGCAGGCGGGAGGGTTCGACCCGCGTGTGCAGCAGCAGGTGCATCAGCAGGCCGGTGTCGCCCCGAACGCCGCCGGCGGGGGCACGCTGTTCACCGAGCCGGTCCTGGTGGTGAACCAGAAGGCCAAGCTGATCGAGCTGACCAACGAGTACAAGGTCATGGACCAGCAGGGCAACCAGCTCGGCTCGGTGGTGCAGGTCGGACAGGGCGCGCTGAAGAAGGTGCTGCGCTTCTTCGCGAGCCTCGACCAGTTCATGACGCACAAGCTGGAGATCCGCGACGCGTACGGTCAGCCGCAGCTGCTGCTGACCCGGCCCCGGAAGTTCATGAAGTCGCGGGTGCTCGTGGCCCGTCCGGACGGTTCGCCGGTCGGTGAGATCGCCCAACAGAACATGGTCGGGAAGATCAACTTCGCGATCAAGGTCGACGGCAAGCAGGTCGGTGCGATCAAGGCGGAGAACTGGCGCGCCTGGAACTTCTCGATCGTCGACCACGCCGACAACGAGGTCGCCCGGATCACCAAGACCTGGGAAGGCCTCGCCAAGACGATGTTCACGACTGCGGACAACTACGTCCTGCAGCTGCACTACCGGCTTCCCGAGCCCATGTTGAGCCTCGTGATAGCGACGGCGCTGACCGTCGACACGGCGCTCAAGCAGGACAGCCGAGGGCTTGGCTGACGCGTCGGTTGGTCGGTTGGCCGGTTCGTCATGAGGGAGGGCGGCCGCGGATGTCCGCGGCCGCCCTCCCTCGTTCCGTCGTGGCCCGCAGAGCGGCCTACAGCGGGGTGAGACGCCCGCGCTTCGGCTGCCGCGGCAGCAACGACGGCTCGTTCAGGGCCGATCCGGGCTCCAGGGCGAGAACCGCGGCCACCGGGTGCTCCTCGTCCGTCGAAGGCTCCGTTGGAGGTTCCGCCGTTGGGGCTCCCACCGCCGAAGGCGCCGGCGTGGCGCGCGACAGCGTCACCACGCCCCAGGCCGCGACCGCCGCCCCGGCCAGCGCCAACAGGAGTCCCGCCGCGCCGCCCTGCAGTCGCTCGCCGAGCAGCGAGAGGCCGATCACCGCGGCGGCGATCGGGTTGGCCAGCGTCACCACCGCGAGGGGAGCGCCGAGCCCGCTCTTGTAGGCGGTCTGCGACAGCAGCAGCCCGCCCGCCGCGAACGCGGCGACCAGCAGCGCGACCACGATCACCTGCCCGCTGAGCAGAGATTCCGAGCGGTCCGTCGCGGCGACCGTGACGGTCTGCGTGAGCGCCGAGGCGACACCCGAGGCGAAGCCGGACGCGGTCGCGTGCCGCAGCCCGGGGCGGGTGCCCCGCCCGGCCAGTACGCCGATGAGGGCCGCGGTCGTGCCCGCCACGGCCAGTGCCTGCGGGAGGCTCAGCACATCGTCGGGAGCGGGCCCGGACGCCGTGACCAGCAGGGCCGCGAGCCCGGCCAGCGTCAGCGCCGTACCGCGCCACTCGACGAAGGTGACGCGCCGCCCCGCCATCCGCGCGCCCAGCGGCACCGCGGCGACGAGAGTGAGCGCGCCGAGCGGCTGGACCAGTGTGAGGGGCCCGTACTTGAGGGCGGCCACGTGCAGCAGCGCCGCCGACGCGTTGAGGCCCACGGACCACCACCAGGCACCGCTGCCGAGCAGCCGGAGCACCCCGGAGTCGGGGGTCCGTGCGGCCAGCCGCTGCTGGGCCACCGCCGCGGCCGCGTACGCGACGGCCGAGAACAGCGACAGGACGACGGCGACGAGCGTGGCGCTCATCGTCCGGCTCCCACGAGCTCCGGAGCGTCCTGCGCGCCGGGTGCCCCCGGTCCGTTCGGCCCGTCCGATCCTTCCGGCCCTTCCTGTACGGAGCCCCCGGCGCCCACGCGCTCCCGGGTGGGCGCCGTCGGCGTCGCCGTCAGGCGCGGTACGCGGATCACGGCGAGGGCGATGCCGAGCAGCGCGGCCGCCACGATCGCGTCGAGCCAGTAGTGGTTCGCCGTGCCGACGACGACCAGGAGCGTGACCAGCGGATGCAGCAGCCAGAGCCACCGCCACCGGGACCGGGTCGCGGCGATCAGGCCGATCGCGACCATCAGGGCCCAGCCGAAGTGCAGCGACGGCATCGCCGCGAACTGGTTCGACAGCGAGTCGGTCTCGGGCGAGGCGCCGTACACCGTGGGCCCGTACACCTGGCCGGTGTCCACGAGGCCCGTCGCGGCGAGCATGCGCGGCGGGGCGAGCGGGAACGTGAGGTGCACCACCAGGGCGGCGGCGGTGACCGCGGCGAGGACCCGGCGGGCCCACACGTAGTGCCCGGGCCGCCGCAGGTACAGCCAGACCAGGAAGGCCGCGGTGGCGGGGAAGTGGACGGTCGCGTAGTAGGTGTTGACGATGTGCACGAGGGTGTCGCCGTGCAGCAGCGCCGACTGCACGTCGCCTTCGCCGGGCAGGTGCAGGAACCGTTCGAGGTCCCAGACCCGGTGCGCGTTGTCGAAGGCCTCACCGGTGTGGCCCGTGGCCAGCTGCCGGCCGAGCTTGTAGACGAGGAAGAGTCCCGCGACGAGCAGGAGCTCACGGACGAGGGGCGGCCGCCGTATCGCGGCCTCCCCTTCTCTTGCAGGCTCGGTTCCGCTTTCCATCCCCCGGCCCCTTTGCTGACGTTCTGGTGGTGCTGGTGCGTGGTGAGCCCAGGAGGGGATCCACTCGACACAGGGGTGGGTCCTGTCCAAGGCTCATCGATACGCCAGTGTACCGATACGTTCGCGTTCCGGTACACTGGCGTATCGATAGGACTTACGCCACACTGAGGGCCGGGTCGAGGGCCACACTGGAGAGCACACGGGAAGCGGCCCCGCACGGGGCCGCGGAGACCAGCGAGGAGAAGAGCCATGACGTCGCAGGCAGCGGACGGACCGGAGACGGTCGTCGCCTCGCGCCGCTCCAAGATCACGCGCGAGCGTGAGCAGGAGTTCTTCGACGCCGTGCTCGACCAGATCCGCGAGTGCGGCTACGACGCGCTGACCATGGAGGGCGTCGCCTCCAGCACCCGGTGCAGCAAGTCGACGCTCTACCGGCAGTGGAAGACGAAGCCGCAGTTCGTGGCGGCCGCGCTGCGAGCCAACCACTGTCCCAAGTTCATCGGTATCGACACCGGCTCGCTCGCAGGGGACCTGCGCGCGGTCGCGCGCACGGCGGGCGAGCGGTCGGACGAGGACATCAGGCTGCTCCAGGCGCTCGGGCAGTCCCTGATGCAGGACGACGAACTGCAGCGGGCGCTGCGCGACGCGCTGGTGGAGCCCGAACTGGAGGCGCTCCGGGGGATGGTCCGGCGCGCGGTCGACCGCGGAGAGATCGCGGCCGACCATCCGGTACTGGAGTTCGTGCCGGCGCAACTGCTCGGCGTGCTCCGCGTCCGTCCCCTCCTTGAGGGGCGACCCGCGGACGCGGACTACCTCCTGCGCTATGTGGAGGTGGCCCTGCTGCCGGCCCTGGGGCTGTCGGACACCACCTGAGACCCAGGCCGCCGTCCATGGGATGACTGGACGGTGACCTGCTCGCGCCGCACCGTGGGGACGGGGGCGGCGCGCACCCCCCGGCCGGGTGGGGTTCCTCTCCAGCGGAGAGGCGCTCCACCCGGCCGATCGGTGTCCGGTCCGGGCCCCGGGGCCCCGACCGTCGTACGTCCTGCACGTCCTACACGTTCTGCCCGTTGCCGCCGCCGCCCGCGGCCTCCTTGATGCCCTTGGTGATCTCGTCGATGACCGACTGCTTGGGGGCCTTGGAGCTGACATCGATGCCGAAGCGCACGACGACGAGCTGCTTGGAGTTGGAGGGCGCCGGGAAGACGAGCGACTCGACGTAGCCGTCGTCGCCCTTGCTCGTGACGACCTTCCAGCGGACCGCGTAGCCCTTCTGCCCGGCCACGGTCACGGCCTTGGAGGAGAGCTCGTCGTGCGAGGTGATCTTTCCGTAGCTCTTGCCGCCGTAGGACTCCTCGGCGTTCTTGGCGATGTCCTCCTTGGCGGCGGCCTCGGCGGTGGTGGCCTTGAGCTCCAGCGCGAGCGCGGGAGCCGAGTAGGCGCCGCCGAGGCTGCACGTCTCCGAGGTGTCGCCGGGGCACTTGTAGGTGCCCTTGGCCGTCACCTGCGCGCCCACCTGGATGGTCGAGCCGCTCCAGCCGTCGGGCACGGGCAGGCTGATGCCGTTGATCGGGTCCGTGGCGTAGCCGTCCTCGGACGGGAGCGGCTGCGGGAGCTCGGACTCGCCGCCCTCCGGGGCGCCGGGGCCGCCCTGTCCGCCGCCGTCCTGTCCCTGCGGGCCGCCCGGCTGGGTCGGCACCGGCTGGGCGTTGGTCGAATCGGTGCCGTCCGAGCCGCCGTCCGCGGTCAGCGCGTACACCCCGCCGCCGATGCCGGCGAGGACCGCCACGGCGACGGCCACGGCTATCGCCGTGCGGGCTTTGCGCCGCGGGCCGCCGGGGTGCGCGCCGGGATACGGCGAGCCCGGTGAGAACGCCGGAGGACCCCAAATGGCGCCGGACTCCGCGGGGCGGGTCTGGTCCGTCCATGTCCTACCGTCCCACCAGCGCTGCGTTGCGGGGCCGTCAATTGTCTGCCCGGGGTCGGGATACCAGCCGGGGGGAGTCGCCTGCGTCATGGGTCCACCGTATGAGGCGCGAGTGAAAGCCGGATGAGAGGATCCGGATTCATTTCACCCAATCACCAGCCGCACCGGCTGTTTCAAGCCCCGGGGCACCCGGGGCAGCCCGTCCCGCCCCGGTGTCACCGAGCCCAGGACGCTGGGATGCCGGGCTCCGGTGCTCCTCGGGTCGGTGCCCGCGAGACCGTGCAGTGTCAGGAAGCCGAGGACGGCGAACGCGTACGCCTCCTTCGCGGCCGACGGCAGGCCCAGCGCGTCGGAGGTGTGCAGCGGCACCCCCGGCAACTCCTCGGCGAGCATCGCCATCAGGACGGGATTGCGCGTGCCGCCGCCCGAGGCGATGACCTCGGTGGCGCACACGGAACGGACGGCGTCCGCGACCGTGCGCGCGGTGAGCCGGGTGAGGGTGGCGATCACGTCCTGGTGGGCGAGAGGGCCGATGCACGCGGGAGCCGTCGGAGCCGTCGGAGCCGCGGGAGCCGTCGGATCCGACGGAGTGGCCGGAGCCGCCGCCTTGGCTCGAGTGGCCAGTACGGCCGGATCCGCCACCGCGGCCAGGGCCGCCAGCAGATAGTCCCGGTGGAACAGCTCCTTGCCGGTCGTCTTCGGTGCGGGCAGCGCGTAGTACGGCTCGTCGAGGAGTCGGCGCAGCAGCGGCTCGTGGACCCGGCCGCGGGCGGCCAGTGCGCCGTCCGTGTCGTAGGCGCGGCCGGTGAAGTGGTGGACCGCCGCGTCGATGAGCGCGCCCGCGGGACCGGTGTCGAAGGCGGTTCCGTCGGGCGCGGTGAGGTTGGCGATGCCGCCGAGGTTCAGTGCGACCGGGGTGCCCGGTCTGCCGCGCAGCCACAGCAGGTCGACGAGGCTCACCAGGGGTGCCCCCTGGCCGCCGGCGGCGATGTCGCGTGGCCGGAAGTCGGCGACCACGGGCAGTCCGGTGGCCTCCGCGATCCAGGCGGGCTGACCGATCTGCAGGGTGCCGCGCACCCGCCCGCCGTCGGTCCAGTGGTAGACGGTCTGGCCGTGCGAGGCCACCGACTCGGCCCGTCCGTCGCACAGTTCACGGTCGGCGCGGAGGGCGGTCGCCGCGAAGGCCTGCCCGATGAGCGTGTCGAGGTGGCATACCTCGGCGAGGGTCGTGGCCGCCGGGGGCAGCGCCGCCGCGAGGGCCTCGCGCACCTCGGCGTCGTACGCATCGCCGATCATGCCGAGCGGCCGCAGCGCGAGGCTGTCCCCGTCGAGCCGCAGGTCGGCCGCCGCCGCGTCGATCGCGTCGTACGACGTGCCGGACATCAGGCCGATCACCCGCACCCGCCCGACCCCCTCCTGTTCGACCTCCACCCGCTGGACCTCCACCTGCTCGACGTCCACGTGCTCAACCCGATCAACTCCCTTGCCGTGCCAGCTCCTTGCGGAGCGTCAGAAGTGCGAGCACGCTCACTGCGCATGTCACGGCCGCGTAGTACGCCGGAATGTCCACGCTCCCGGTCCGCTTGATGGTCTCCGTGATGACGAGGCCCGCGCATCCCGAGAACACGGCATTGGACAGGGCGTAGGCGAGTCCCAGTCCCGTGTAGCGGACGCTCGTCGGGAACATCTCCGAGAGCATCGCGGGGCCCGGCCCCGCCATCAGCCCCACGACGGCGCCCGCGACGAACACGGCCCCGCCCTTCACCGCGTTCGAAGTGCCCGTGCTCTGAAGGAGGTTGAGCAGCGGGACCGCGAGGACGGTGACCAGCAGCGCGCCCGTCAGCATCACCGGCCGCCGGCCGATCCGGTCGCTGAGCAGGCCCGCCGGGATGATCGTGACCGCGAAGCCCAGGTTGGCGAGGACGGTGGCGACCAGCGCCTGCTGGAACGTGGCGTTCAGCGAACTCTGCAGATACGAGGGGAGCACGACGAGGAACGTGTAGCCGGCCGCCGCCCAGCCCATGACGCGACCCGCGCCCAGCGCGATCGCCTTCGCCACCTCACGCCCCGGCGGACGCTCCGGCCGGGACTCCTCCCGGAGCGACTCGAAGGACGGCGTCTCGTCGAGCCGCAGGCGCAGCCACAGCGCCCCGAGCCCCATGGGCAGCGTCAGCAGGAACGGCAACCGCCAGCCCCAGTCGCCCAGTTGCCCCTCACTGAGCATGGTCGCAAGGAGCGCGGCCACTCCCGCCCCGCCCAGCAGCCCCAGCGCCACCGTGAACGACTGCCACGACCCGTACAGGCCCCGTCTGCCCGGTGGCGCGAACTCCGTCATCACCGACACCGCGCCCCCGAACTCGCCGCCCGCGGACAGCCCCTGAAGAACCCTCAGAAAGGTCAGCAGCCAGGGCGCGAGGGCGCCCACCGAGTCGTACGTGGGCAGCACGCCGATCAGGGTCGTCGCGGCCGTCATGAGGACGATGACCATGATGAGTACGGGACGGCGTCCGACGCGGTCGCCGAGCCGCCCGAACAGCGCGGCGCCGACGGGCCGGAAGAAGAACGCGAGCGCGAAGGACGCGTACGTCCTGACCAGCGCCTCGACCTCGCTGCCGCCCTCCGGCGTGAAGAACCGGGCCGCGATGACCGTCGCGAAGTAGCCGTAGACGCCGAACTCGTACCACTCGATGAAGTTGCCCACCGACCCCGCGACCAGCGCCCTGCGGGAGCGCTCCGGCCGGCCGGTCCGCAGGTCGGAGCCGTGCACCGGAGCGCCCATGCCGTTCCTCCCGCCGCCCTGACGATGTTGGAAAGTTAGTTTCAGTTCACGGCTTTTGACTGTCAATAACTTTCACCCCGGCAGGTCGGTGGTGTCGTCCGTCGTCTTCGCGCCGCCGACGTCACCCGTCGCGACAGCAGGTGTCCCGACCAGGCTCCATCGTGTCTTCCGGAGGGCTAGGCTCAAGGTCTGTACGTCGTTTGGGCGACCTGGGGAGGTAGCGGGATGACGGAGGCACGGCCGGGAACGGCCGCCTCGGCACCCCTCTGGGAGCGCGACGCGGAACTCGCCGCGGTCGCGGAGGCAGTCGACGCGCTGTGCGCGGGTTCGGCCTCGGGCAGCCTGCTGGTCTTCACCGGAGAGGCGGGCATCGGCAAGACCGCGCTGCTCGCCGAGTCGCGCCGGATCGCGGAGACACGCAAATGCACGGTGTGGTCGGCACGCGGCGGCGAGACCATCACGTCCGTTCCCTTCAATGTCGTACGGCAGTTGCTGCAGCCGGCGCTCGTGGCGCTGATGCCCGACGAGGCGCGTGAGTACTTCGGCGACTGGTACGACATCGCGGGTCCCGCCCTCGGGATAGCCGAACCCGGCGACCGCCAGGCCGACCCGCAGGGCGTGTGCGACGGCCTGGTCGCGGCCGTGCGCAGGCTCGCCCGACGCGAGTGGCCGCTGGTGCTGCTCGTCGACGACGCGCACTGGGCCGACCAGGAGAGCCTGCACTGGCTCGCCGCCTTCGCGGAGCGCCTCGACGACCTGCCCGTCCTCGTCGTGGTCGCCCGCCGTCCCGGGGACGTCACCGGCGAAGGCGCGCGTCACCTCGACACCGTCGGCGCCGTGGCAGACCCGATGCCCTCCCTGCGCGCGCTGACCCCCGACGCCACGGCCGGACTCACCCGCGCCACGCTCGGCGCGCACGCCGACGTCCCGTTCTGCCGCGAGGTCTGGGCCGTCACCGGCGGCAACCCGTACGAGACCGTGGAGCTCCTCGCCAAGGTCCAGGACAGCGACTTCGAACCGGTCGAGGACTCGGCCTCGGAACTACGCGCGCTGAACCGTGCGGCGCGCGGCCGCGGACTCGTCGACCGGCTCGAAGGACTCGGCGTGGACGCCACCCGCTTCGCCTGGGCGGCGGCCATCCTCGGCACGCAGATCTCCCTGGAACTGGCGGCCGAACTCGCCGGAATGCCGCGGGAGGAGGCGGAGCGCTGTGCGGCGCTCCTCGGCGCGGCGCGCATCCTCACCGAGGCCGACCGGACGACAGGTCAAGTCGACGACGGGGACCTGGAGTTCGTCCACCCGCTCATCGCCACCGCCGTCTACCGCTCGATCCCGGACGCGCTGCGCACCGCGATGCACGGCGTGGCCGCCTCGGTCGTCACCGCGTCGGGCCTCGGCGCCGCCGCGGCCTCCCGACACCTCCTTGAGGTACATCCGGACGACGACCCCGAACTCGTCGAGCAGATGCGCGAGGCCGCCCGCGAGCACCTGGCCGTCGGCGCCCCGGACGCGGCCCGCCGCTGTCTGGAGCGCGCCCTGGTGGAACCGCCGCTTCCCGAGGTCCACGCGCGCGTGCTCTACGAGTTGGGCTGTGCCACGCTCCTCACCTCGCCCGCGACGACGATCGGGCACCTGCGGGAGGCCCTCACGGTGCACGGCCTGGAGGAGGAACTCCGGGTCGACGCGGTCTGCCGGCTCTCCTCGGCGCTCGTCCACAACGACCAGCTGGAGGAGGCCGTCGCCACGGTCGACGCGGAGGCCGACAGGCTGGAGGCCGGTCCCGCCCGTATGCGTCTGCAGGCCGTGCACTACATGTGGGTGGGCATCCACGCCGGCGAGGAGGACGCGACCGGCCGCTCCCGCCGCCTCGCCGAGCTCGTCAGGCCGCTCACCGGGCGGGACAACTCCGAGCGCGCCCTGCTCATCCTGCGCGCCTTCGACGCGATGACCCGCGGGGAGAACGCCGAGGAGGTCGTCGAACTCTGCGACCGCGCCCTCGTCAACGGCCGCCTCGCGCCGGGCCTCGGCTGGACCGACACCGAGTGGAGCTTCGAGCTCCTCATGATGCTCGGCATCTCCTACACGTACGCGGACCGCCTCGACCGCGCCGAGAGCCTCTTCACGGAGGCCCGGCGGAGCTACGAGCACGCCGGGTGGAGCGGCGGCCATCTGGCCCTCGCGCACGCCTTCGGCGGATACGTGCTCCGCAGACGGGGCCGCCTCGTGGACGCCGAGGAGTCCCTGCGCGAGGCCCTCCGCCTGGCGGACCGGGTGGGCCACGGGCTGCCCATGCACTGGTCGGCGGCGTGCATGCTCATCGACACGCTGCTCGCCCGCGGCCATGTGGGTGCGGCCGAGGAGATCGCCGAGCGGTACTCCTTCGAACCGCCCCACCCGTCCACGATCGTCCTGCCGGACACCCACTCGATAAGGGGCCGCCTGCTGATCGCCACCGGCCGTGTCGAGGAGGGCGTGAACGAGCTGGAGACCGCCGAGAAGATGTCCGCGGCCCGCGGCGGCCACAACACGGTGATGGCGCCCTGGGCCGGAGAGCTCGCCCGAACCCTCGCCGTCGCCGACCCGCGGCGCGCCGCCGAGGTGGCGGCCGACGCCCGTATGCAGGCCGAACGCTTCGGCACGGACACCGCCATAGGAGAGGCCCTGCGCTGCGCCGCCGCCCTGGAGACCGGCCGGCGCTCGGTCACGCTGCTCGCCCAGGCGGTCGCGTACCTGGAGGCGTCTCCCTGCGCCTATGAACACGCGGCGGCCCGCGTCGAGTACGGCATCGCGTCCCACTCCGTCACGGAGCTGACCCGCGGTCTGACTCTGGCACGGACCTGCGGCGCGGACGGCCTGGTGACCAGGGCCCGGGAGGCACTGGCACTGGACACGGGCCGGGTGCCGCGCCCTCGGTGACCGAGGGGCGAACGGCTCGGTGACCGGTGGCCGAGGGGCGGACGGCTCGGTGACCGGTGGCCGAGGGGCGGACGGCTCGGTGACCGGTGGCCGAGGGTGGATGGCCCGGTAGCGCGTGTCCGAGGGTGGACGGCCGGTAGCTGGTGGACGAAGGCGGACGACCCGGTAGCCGGTGGACGACGGGCAGACGGCCCGGTGACCGGCGTCCAGGTTCAAGGACGCCGGTCGGCCGGTCAGCCGGCCGTCTCGTCCTCCTCTGCGAGCACCCGCTGGGCCACGGCGAACGCCGAGTTGGCGGCCGGGACCCCGCAGTACACGGCGGTCTGCAGCAGCACCGCGCCGATCTCCTCCGGCGTGAGCCCGTTGCGGCGGGCGGCGCGGATGTGCATCGCCAGCTCGTCGTAGTGGCCGTGCGCCACCAGCGCGGTCAGGGTGATCATGCTGCGCTCGCGGCGCGCCAGCGTCGGATCGGTCCAGATCTCGCCCCACGCGTACCGCGAGATGAAGTCCTGGAAGCGCGCCGTGAACTCCGACTGCCGGGCCTGCGCACGGTCGACGTGCGTGTCGCCGAGCACCTGGCGGCGCACCTCCATGCCCCGCTTGGCGCCGCCGTCGAAGTGCGCGCGCAGCGCGGTGAGTACGGCCTCCGGGCACTGCGCGGGCGCGAGGTGCGAGGCCCCCGGGATCTCGACGAGCGCGGCACCGGGCACCGCGTCGGCGATCTCGCGCAGATGCGCGGGCGGCGTCGCGGGATCCTCACGTCCGGCGACGAGCAGCGTCGGCGCGCCGATCTCCGGCAGCCGCGCCCGGATGTCGAAGGCCGCGAGCGCGTCACAGCAGGCGGCGTACGCGTCCGGATCCGCCGTGCGGTGGTCCTCGACCAGCTCGGGAACGGTGAAACCCGGTGTGAACCAACGCGCGTCGGCCCCCTCCGCAAGCCCGGCCAGCCCCTCGGCGCGCACCAGCGCGGCCCGCTCCTCCCACGGCTTGGAGCCGTTGAAGTGGGCGGAGGAACAGATCACCGCGAGCCGTTCCACCCGCTCGGGGTGATGGACGGCGAGATGCAGCCCCACCGCGCCGCCGAGCGAGACACCCGCGTACGAGAACCGGTCGAGGCCGAGCGAGTCGGCGAGCGCGAGCACCAGCGCGGCGAGGTCGGCGACGGTCGCGCCAGGGCCGATCAGCCCGGCGGGGGAGCCGCCGTGGCCCGGTAGGTCCCAGCGCACGACCCGGTGGGTGACGGACAGTTCGGGCGCGACCTTGTCCCACAGGGCTGTCGACGTGCCGAGGGACGGGCCGAGAAAGAGCGGGGGAGCGGTTACGGGACCCTCGGCGCGGTGGTGGAGCAACTCGCCGTCGGAAAGGGGCTGCTGTCGGGTGCTCAACTTCGCTCCAGGGCACGGTCGGTGAGGGCTCCGGCAGAGCCGGTGTACTGGGTCGGATCGGTGAGGGCCGCGAGGTCGACGTCCTTCAACTCGGGCTCCTCGGCGAGGAGTTCGACAAGTGGCCGGTCCTCGGCGGTGGCCCGCCGCGCGGCGCGTGTGAGCAGTTCCTTGGCCCGGGCGCGCCCGAGCACCGGCGCGAGTTCGGCGGACAGCCGCTCGGAGACGATCAGGCCGTGGGTGAGATCCAGATGGGCGCGCATCGCGTCCGCGTGGACCCGGAGGCCCTCGGTCAGCTCGGCCGCGTCACGCGCGGCCCCGCCGACCAGACGCAGCAGGTCACGCAGGGGCTCCCACTCGGCGTGCCAGGCTCCGGCGGGCCGTTCGTCCTCGGCGGCCAGGGACCCGTACAGCGTCGCGGCGAGCTGCGGGGCCCGGCGGGCCGCCGCGGCGACGAGGGTGGAGCGCACCGGGTTCGCCTTGTGGGGCATGGCGGAGGAACCGCCGCCCGTGCCCTCGCTCAGCTCGCGGATCTCCGTACGGGCGAGGGTGAGCACGTCCGTGGCCGCCTTGCCGAGGGCGCCCGCGGTGAACGTGAGGGCTCCCGCGAGGTCGGCGACGGGGGTGCGCAGGGTGTGCCAGGGCAACTCCGGTACGGCGAGGCCCAGTTCACGGGCGTACGCCTCGACGAGGGCACCCGTGTCCGGCGTTCCGTATGCGGTGAAGGCCGCCAAGGTGCCTGCCGCGCCACCGAGTTGGGCCGGGAGTCCGTCCCGTACGGCCTGCACGCGGTCCCTCGCGTCCAGCACCAGCGAGCGCCAGCCGGCCGCCTTCAGCCCGAAGGTCGTCGGCACGGCGTGCTGGGTGAGGGTGCGCCCCGGCATGACCGTGTCCCGGTGCTCGCGCGCGAGCCGCGCCAGCGCGACCTCCGTACGGGCCAGGTCAGCCAGGATCAGGTCCAGTGTCCGGGCGCCGACCAGCATGGTGGCCGTGTCCATGATGTCCTGGCTGGTCGCGCCCCGGTGGACGTAGGCGGAGTGCCCGGCGTCGACGGCCTCGACCGTCGCCGTCAGGTCCGCGACCAGCGGGATCACCGGATTGCCGCCGCCCCGCGCGCGGAGCGTCAGATCCCGGACGTCGAAACGCGACGCGTCGGCCGCCGCGGTCACCGCGTCGGCGGCCTCCGCGGGGGCGAGGCCGAGCGAGGCCTGCGCGCGGGTGAGTGCCGCCTCCGCGTCGAGCAGCGCCTGGAGGAAGGCGCGGTCGCCGGTCGCGGACTCGGCGGGCGAGCCCGCCCGGCCGGGCGCGAGCAGACCGACGTCGAAACCGACGGAATCACCGGGACCGACGGGATCGCCCGAACCGGTGGGATCGCCGGGTTCGTCAGGGGCGGCAGCTGTCACTGGAACTCCAGGAAGACCGTTTCGCCTTCGCCCTGAAGGCGGATGTCGAAACGGTACGTCCGGTTCGCGCCCTCGGCCGCGATCAGCGTGGCGCGCCGCTCGGCCGGGAGCGAGTCGAGCAGCGGGTCCGCGCCGTCGGCGAGGTACGCGCGGGTGAAGAGGTGGTGCGTCAGCCCGCGCGCGAACACGCACACGCTGATGTACGGCAGCCCGGCGTTGCCCGGCGCCAGCGTGTGGAGCGCGTAGTGCCCGTCGGCATCCGTGGGGACCCGTCCGTAGCCCGTGAAGTCGACGCCGTTGCGGCCCACGAACCCGCCCGTCGCCGGGTCACGTCGCATCGAGCCGGGCGCGCCCTTCAGCGAGCCGTCGGGCGCCGCCTGCCAGAAATCCAGCAGGGCGTCGGGGATCGGCGTGCCCGCGCCGTCGAACACGTACCCGTGCAGGGTGATCGCGTCGGAGTGGCCCTGCGGCGCCACCTCGGCGCCGCCCGGGAAGGGGAGCGCGTGCCCGTAGAACGGGCCGACGGTGTGGGACGGGGTGGGGAGCAGTCGCTCGGCCATGGTCAACGGCCCTCCTCGATCCAGGTGGCGGAGGGACCGTCCAGGACGATGTCCCATTCGTAGCCCATCGAGAACTCGGGCCGTGAGAGATCGTGGTTGTACGAGGCGATCAGCCGGTTCCGGGCCGCCTCGTCCGTCACGGACTGCAGGATGGGGTCGTACCGGAACAGCGGGTCGCTCGGGAAGTACATCTGCGTCACGAGCCGCTGGGTGAACGCCGTGCCGAACACCGAGAAGTGGATGTGCGCGGGCCGCCACGCGTTGGTGTGGTTGCCCCACGGGTACGGGCCCGGCTTGATCGTGGTGAACGAGTACCGTCCCTGATCATCCGTCAGGGTCCGCCCCACACCGGTGAAGTTGGGGTCGTGCGGCGCAGGGTGCTGCTCGCGCAGATGGGCGTACCGCCCGGCGGCGTTGGCCTGCCAGATCTCGACGAGCTGGCCGCGCACGGGACGGCCGTCACGGTCGAGCAGCCGGCCCGAGACGGTCATGCGCTCGCCGATCGGCTCGCCCCGGTGCTGGAGGGTCAGATCGCTGTCGTGCTCGGTGATGTCGGTGACCCCGAACACCGGCCCCGACAGCTCGACCGCCTCCGGGTCCCCGCCGCTCACGGCGACCAGCGGCTGCTTGGGATGGCGCAGGAGCGAGCTGCGGTACGGGGCGTAGTCGCGGCGCGGGTGGTGCAGGACCGGGGCACCGCCCGCGACCGCCTTGTCATACGCGTCCTGGAGATCCTTGATCTCGGTGTCGATGTCCGACTGGGTGAGAGCCATGAGAGTTCCTAACGCTCCAGTACGAGGGCGAGGCCCTGGCCGACGCCGATGCAGAGGGTGGCGACGCCGACCCCGGTGCCCTTGCGGGCGAGCTGGTGCGCCACGGTCCCGGCGAGACGGGCACCGGACGCGCCCAGCGGGTGACCGAGCGCGATGGCACCGCCCTGCGGGTTGAGGATCGCCGGGTCGAACTCGGGCCACTCGGCGACACAGCCGAGGACCTGGGCGGCGAACGCCTCGTTGAGTTCGAGCGTTGACAGTTCGTCAAATCCCTTGCCCGCCTTGGCAAGTGCTCGGTTGACGGCCTCGACGGGGGCGAGTCCGAAGTAGTGCGGATCGAGCGCGGAGACACCGGTCGCGGAGACCCGGGCGAGGGGTTCGCGGCCGGTGGCTCGGAGGCCTTCCTCGTCGACCAGGAGCAGGGCGGCGGCGCCGTCGTTGAGCGGCGAGGCGTTGCCGGCGGTGACCGTGCCGTGCTCGGTGCGGAAGGACGGCTTGAGCTTGGCCATCGCGTCCAGCGACGTCGAGGCCCGTACGCATTCGTCGGCGCCGAAGACCAGCGGGTCGCCCTTGCGCTGCGGGACCGGCACCGGCGCGAGCTCGGCGTCGAACAGGCCGTCCGCCTGGGCCTGGGCTGCCTTGCGGTGGCTGGCGAGCGCGTACTCGTCCTGCTGCTCGCGGGTGATCTTGTGCTTGTCGGCGATGAGTTCGGCGGACTCGCCCAGCGGGATGGTCCACTGCGGGTCCATCTTCGGGTTGGTCATCCGCCAGCCGAGGGTGGTGGAGTACAGCTCGGTGTGTCCGGCGGGGAAGGGCCTGTCGTTCTTGGGCAGCACGTAGGGGGCGCGGGTCATCGACTCCACGCCGCCGGCCAGGGCGATCGACGCGTCACCGACCGCGATGGCGCGGGCGGCCTGGATGACCGCTTCGAGACCGGAGGCGCACAGCCGGTTGACGGTCACGCCGGGTACGGAGGTGGGCAGCCCGGCCAGCAGTCCGGCCATGCGGGCGACGTTGCGGTTCTCCTCGCCGGCGCCGTTGGCGTTGCCGAAGTACACGTCCTCGATCCGGGACGGGTCCAACTCCGGCGTACGGGCGAGGAGTTCACGGATGGCGTGCGCGGCCAGGTCGTCCGGGCGCACGGCTGCCAGCGACCCGTTGTACTTGCCGAACGGCGTGCGGACCGCGTCGACGATGTAGACGTCCTTCACGACTGGATCTCCTCGGTGAGCTCGTCGGCGATACGGACCTTCGCGGCGGTCTTCGCCGCGACCTCCTCGACGGTGACACCGGGCGCTGTCTCGACGAGCACCAGGCCCTCGTCGGTGACGTCCAGGACGCCGAGGTCGGTGATGACCCGGTTGACGCACGCCTTGCCGGTCAGCGGCAGCGCGCACTCCTGAAGGATCTTCGGCGAGCCGTCCTTGGCGGTGTGGGTCATCACCACGATGACCGTACGGGCGCCGTGGACGAGGTCCATGGCCCCGCCGATCCCGGTGATCATCTTGCCGGGGATGGCCCAGTTCGCGAGATCCCCGCCCGCGGAGACCTGCATGGCGCCCAGCACGGCGACGTCGATGTGCCCGCCGCGGATCATCCCGAAGGAGAGCGACGAGTCGAAGTAGGAGGCCCCGGGCAGGACCGTGACGGTCTCCTTGCCCGCGTTGATCAGATCGGGGTCGACCTGGTCCTCGGTCGGATACGGGCCGGTGCCCAGGATGCCGTTCTCCGACTCCAGGATCACCTCCACGCCCGGCGGGAGGTAGTTGGGGATCAGCGTCGGCAGACCGATGCCGAGATTCACGTACTGACCGTCCCGAAGCTCGCGCGCGGCGCGGGCGGCCATCTCTTCCCTGCTCCAGGCCATCACGCACGCACCGTTCCCTCTGCGGCGGGCGCCGAGACCGTCCGCTTCTCGATCAGCTTGGCGTTCGCCTGTTCGGGCGTGAGCGCGAGAACCCGCTGCACGAAGATGCCCGGCAGATGCACGGCGTCCGGGTCGATCTCACCCGGTTCCACCAGCTCCTCCACCTCGGCGATCGTCAGCCGCCCGGCCATCGCGGCCAGCGGGTTGAAGTTCCGGGACGACTTGTTGAAGACGAGGTTCCCGTGCCGGTCGCCCTTCGCGGCCCGCACGAGCGCGAAGTCGGTACGGATCCCGTGCTCCAGTACGTACTCTGTACCGTCGAACTCCCGCACCTCCTTCGGCGGCGAGGCGAGCGCCACCCCGCCGCTGCCGTCGTAGCGCCAGGGCAGCCCGCCGTCGGCGACCTGCGTGCCCACCCCGGCCGGTGTGTAGAAGGCGGGGATCCCGGCGCCACCGGCCCGCAGCCGCTCGGCCAGCGTGCCCTGCGGGATCATCTCCACCTCCAGCTCACCGGCCAGATACTGCCGCGCGAACTCCTTGTTCGCCCCGATGTAGGAGCCGGTCACCCGGGCGATGCGGCCTGCCGCAAGGAGCACCGCAAGCCCCGACTCCATCGCCCCGCAGTTGTTCGAGACCACGCCCAGACCGGAGACCCCGCGCTCGTACAGCGCCTCGATCAGCACGTTCGGCACACCGCTGAGCCCGAAACCGCCGACCGCCAGGGTCGCGCCGTCGGGCACATCGGCCACTGCCTCGGCGGCTGTGGCGACCACCTTGTCCATCTGCGAAGCCTCATCTCTGCCGAGCCTCAGCGGCCTTATTAGTCAGGGCACTGAGTATTTCTTCGAGGTTTCAAACACGCTGCCATTCGAACCCCCGACCGTCAAGACCTCAAGGGAACAAGCAGCTCAGAGTCTCGGCGTATGGCGGGACAAGGAGAGTGGCCGCCCGGTATCGTTCAGTGCACCAACGAACAAGGAGGGCACATGGCCGCGGTGGATCTCTCCGCCCACCCCGGGCACCTGGCCCGGCGACTGCAGCAGGCGCACCACCTGCTCTGGAACACGATGGTCTCCGAGGAGATCACCTCACCCCAGTTCGCGGTCCTGAACGCGCTCGTCGCCGAACCGGGGCTCGACCAGCGCTCGGTGGGGGAGCGGGTCGGGCTCGACCGGTCCACCATCGCCGAGGTCATCAGCCGCCTGGGCCGGCGCGGACTGCTGGACAAGGTCCGTGACACCCAGGACGGGCGGCGCTTCCTGCTCCGCCTCACCGACGAGGGTGTGCGCGTCCACCGGAAGCTGACGGTACGGACGGCGCGGATGAACCAGGTCTTCCTGGCACCGCTCTCCAGTGAGGAGCAGACCGTCTTCTTCGATCTGCTCCAGCGGGTGTCGGACGCGGCGGAGGGGCTGCGCAACCCCGGCGCCGCAGCGGCGCCCCTCGTCACACAGCGCTGAGGCTCAGGCCTTCGCGAACACCACCCAGACCTGGCCCTCCGCGAAGTTCAGGGGACTGCCGTCCGTCGTCGTGAACTCCGTGCCGTCCTCGGCCGCCGGGCGCTTCCAGCCGGCGTCGAAGACCTTGCCGTCGCGCAGGACCTTCGCCGTGCCCGAGCCCACGGTGTTCGTGTACGGCGTGTTGTTGCCCAGGAAGTCGCGGAACGTTGACTTCCGGACGTTCACGTACTGCACGACGACCGTCGAGGCGGCCACCCGCTTGCCGTCGGTCGTGACCGTCGGACTGCCGTCCATCGACACCAGCCAGCGCTGCCGGTCCTGCGCCCAGTCGAAGGTGAAGCGGGCCGCCGGGAAGCGGACCGTACGCGTGCTCTCGGCCTTGCCGCCCGCGGGCGCCGCCCCGTACCGGAACCCCGTCGTCAGCGCGTCCGCCCCGGGCGCGGACTTCAGGAGCCGCTCCGGACGCAGGTAGAGGTTGTGCGGCAAGGGCTTGTCCGACCCCCGGTAGTACGCATTCCCGTCGTCCTCCGGGGTCGCCGCGCGCAGCGGCGCGCTGTCGATCAGCGGCATCAGCTTGCCCTGCGCGCCCGAGAAGGCCAGCGTCGGCTCGTTGAACTGGCGCAGCAGCTCCAGATCGGACTCGCGGGCGCTGCGCACCGGGCCGATGGTCTTCGGCAGCTTGGTCGCGTACACCGCCATCAGCCGGCTGAGACCGCCCTCCACCTGCTCCGCGTACACGATGTCCGCGGCGTCCAGGCCGGTCTGCGGCCGGGCGGCGGGGACGTTGTCGATCTTCACGGCGAGTGGCGAGGGGGCGCGGGGTGTCGAGCTCTCCGGGCTGCCGCTGTCCGTGCTGTCGGGGACGTCTCCGCGCCCGTCGTCGAGCCGACCGCCTGCTGTCGTACAGCCCGACGCCAGGGCGGCGGCCACCGTGGCAGCCAGCAGTGCCGCCGTCATCGTGCGGCGCCGCCTGCGCGCCATGCGTCCCATGCCCACCGTTGCCACCAATTCTCGTATTGATGATTGTGTGCTTATAAGTTCATTGATGGCCTTGCCCGCTCGGTTCTGATTGCGCGCGTCGATCGGCCGATCAGTCCAAGTTGATGACCGATCGATACCTGCCGAGGGGCCCGGCGGTGACCGTCCGAGTATCCATGTGCGCCCCGCTCACTGCCGTCCGGTCGGCGCCGGTTAGTCCCGCGGCCCCAGGATGTCCGCCAGGTCGTAGCCGACCGGCTCCTCCAGCTGGGCGTAGGTGCAGCTCTCGGGCGTACGGTCCGGCCGCCAGCGGCGGAAACGGGCCGTGTGCCGGAAGCGCTCGCCGTTCTCCATGTGCTCGTACGCCACCTCGCACACCAGCTCCGGCCGCAGTGGCAGCCAGGAGAGGTCCTTCTTGCCCGTCCACCGGCTGGGCGCGCCCGGCATCCGTGCGGACTCGTGCGCCGCGTCCTGCGTCCAGGCCGCCCAGGGATGCCCGGCGGCCGACTCCATCCGCAGCGGCTCCAGCTCCGTGATCAGTTCCTCGCGCCGCTTCATCGTGAACGCCGCGCACACCCCCACGTGCTGCAAGGTGCCATTGGCGTCGTACAGCCCGAGCAGCAGCGAACCGACGACCGGCCCGCTCTTGTGGAGCCGGTAGCCCGCGACGACGACATCGGCCGTGCGCTCGTGTTTGATCTTGTACATCAGGCGCTCGTCCTGCCGGTAGGGCAGCGCGAGCGGCTTGGCGACCACCCCGTCGAGGCCCGCGCCCTCGTACTGCTCGAACCACCGCTGCGCCACCTCGATGTCCGTCGTCGCCGGTGCCACATGGACGGGAGCCGTGGCGCCGGACAGCGCCGCCACCAGCAGCGCCCGCCGGTCGCTCAGCGGGACATCCAGCAGTGACTCGTCGGCGAGCGCGAGCAGGTCGAACGCCACGAACGACGCCGGATTCCGCTCGGAGAGCGTCTTCACCCGGGAGGCCGCCGGATGGATGCGCTCGGTGAGCGCGTCGAAGTCGAGCCGCCCCTCGCGCGCGATCACGATCTCGCCGTCGACCACACAGCGCTCCGGCAGCCGCTCCCGCAGCGCCTCCACCAGCTCGGGGAAGTATCTGACCAGCGACTTCGTGGTGCGGCTGCCGATCTCGATCTCGTCCCCGTCCCGGAAGGCGATCGCCCGGAACCCGTCCCACTTCGCCTCGTAGTGCATGTCCGGTGGAATCCTCGCCACGGACTTGGCGAGCATGGGCTTCACGGGTGGCATCACCGGCAGATCCATGTTCCGATTCTGCGCGGATCGGAGAAGATTCGCCCGGTGTGGCGGTATGCACCCGAATATGCGAGGTGTGCCCGGTGCGCCTACCGTGGCTCGCATGGCAGACGCGGTGCAGCTGGAGGTGGCCGGGCGGACGGTACGGCTGTCCAGTCCGGACAAGGTCTTCTTTCCGGAGCGCGGGTTCACCAAGCGGGACCTCGCCGAGTACTACATCGCCGTCGGCCCCGGCATCCTGCGCGCACTGCGGAACCGGCCCACGACCCTGGAGCGCTATCCGGACGGAGTGACCGGTGAGTCGTTCTTCCAGAAGCGGGCGCCGAAGAACATGCCCGACTGGATCCCCACTGCCCACATCACCTTCCCCAGCGGACGCAGCGCCGACGAGATGTGTCCCACCGAGGTCGCCGCCGTCCTGTGGGCCGCCCAGTACGGCACGCTCACCTTCCATCCGTGGCCCGTGCGTCGCGACGACGTCGACCGGCCCGACGAGCTGCGCATCGACCTCGACCCCCAGCCGGGCACCGACTACGGCGACGCCGTCCGCGCCGCCCACGAACTGCGCGAGGTGCTCCACGAGTACGGGGATCTGCGCGGCTTTCCCAAGACCTCGGGCGGCCGCGGCCTGCACGTCTTCGTGCCGATCGAGCCGCGCTGGACCTTCACCCAGGTCCGCCGGGCCGCGATCGCCGTCGGACGTGAGCTGGAGCGCCGGATGCCGGAGCAGGTGACCACGGCATGGTGGAAGGAGGAGCGGGGCGAGAAGATCTTCGTCGACTACAACCAGACGGCCCGTGACCGCACCATCGCCTCCGCCTACTCCGTACGCCCCCGCCCGCACGCCCCGGTGTCGGCGCCCCTCACCTGGGACGAGGTCCCCGACGCCGTACCCCGTGACTTCGATCTCGCGACCATGCCCGCGCGCTTCGCCGAACTCGGCGATGTGCACGCGGACATGGACGAGCACGCCTACTCCCTCGAAGCCCTGCTCGAACTCGCCAGCCGTGACGAACACGACCACGGCCTGGGTGATCTGCCGTACCCGCCCGAGTACCCGAAGATGCCGGGCGAACCGAAGCGGGTACAGCCGAGCAGGGCCAGGAAGGAGAACGGCCCTACAGCTCCTTGATCCGGATGTCCCGGTACGAGACGACATCCGTCGTGCCGTGCACCTGCAGTCCGAGATAGCCGGAGGCGAACCGTCGCCCGTCCGTGCCCGGGTCGTCCGAGCGTGGCGGGGTGAAGTCCTGGCCACCGGTGTTGTCGAACTCGTTGATCAGCACACCGTTGCGGTAGATCGAGTAGTGCTGGTCCACCACACGGATCTCGTAGTCGTTCCAGGTGCCCTTCTGGGTGACACCCGCACCGGCCAGACCCACGCGGTCGAAGCCGTAGACCGAACCGGTCTTGTACATGTCGCCAGTTGGGCTGTCGAACACCTGGACCTCGTGCCCGTACTTGATGGCGACCCACTCGGGCCGGGACTCCTCCGGATGGCCGTGGACCCCCGGGAACCGCACGAACACACCGGAGTTGGCGTTGCCCGTGCCCGGCGCGTCGTCACGCCACTGGAGCTTCAGCGAGAAGTCCCCGTACTTGCGCTCGGGGAACCACAGCATGCCGAGCCCGGCCTTCGACGTACCCGAGGTGATGGTCCCGTCGGCGTTCAGGCCGAACGAACCGCCGCCCACGTGCTGCCACTTGGCGAACGACGCCGGCGTACCGTCGAGGATCGTCCGGTAGCCCTCGGTCTGGCCGGGCCTGCCGATGCCCGACTGCTTGGCCGCCTTGTTGATCAGGTTGTACTCGCGCTGGACGACGACACCTTCCTTGAGGAGGGCGTCCAGGACCGTCGTCACGTGCTTGAGGAACAGCGCGTGGGACGTCCACTCCTTCTCGTCCTCGATCAACTCGTTGATGCGGCAACGGCTGTTGGTGATCCGGTTCGGCACGCCCGAGTCGATCGTGCCGACGATGACCGTCAACCGCTCGTCGTACTCGGCACAGTTGGGCGCCGGCACACCGCCACCCGGGGCGACCGTGAAGCTCACGGACCGGGCGTCGGAGGTGTTGCCCGCCTTGTCACGAGCGCGGTACGCCACCGTGTGCGCGCCCACGCGGTCGACCACCACGGGCGCGGTGTAGGCGAGATACGGACCGCCGTCGAGCGAGTACTCGATCGCCTCGACACCCGAGCCGTGCGCGTCCGTCGCGGTCACCGTCACCTTGGCGCTGTTGATGTACGCACCGGACGAGTTCTTCGTGCCCTCGACGCTCACGCCGGTCACCGGGGGAGTCTTGTCCTCCTCCGGCGGTGCGACGACGGTGAACGAGACGGACTTCTCGGCCGCCGCGTTGCCCGCCTTGTCCGTGGCCCGGAAGCGCACCTTGTGGGTGCCCACCTCGTGGACCATGACCGGGGCGGTGTACGGCTGCCAGGCGCCCGCGTCACCGATCGCGTACTCGATGGTGTTGACGCCCGAGCCGGTGTCGGAGGCCGTCACCGTGACGGTCGCCATGGAGAGGTACTCCCCTTGCGGGTTCTGCTCACCGGTCACGGAGGCCGACGTCTCCGGGGGAGTGGTGTCGTCCGTCGGCTTGGCCACCACCGTGAACGACTCCGCCTTCTCGGCGGCCATGTTCCCGGCCTTGTCGAGCGCCCGGTAGCGGACCTTGTGGGCGCCGACCTGATCGACCACGACCGGTGTGGTGTACGGCTGCCAGGCACCCGCGTCGCCGATCGCGTACTCGATCCGTTCCACGCCCGAACCGGCGTCCGTCGCGCTGAGCGTCACGGTCGCCGAACCGACGTACGCGCCGTCCGCGTTCTGCGTACCGCTCACGTCCGCCGCGGTCTCCGGCGCCGTGGTGTCCTCGCCGGTGCCCTCGGTGACCACGAGGATGCCCTGCATCTGGCCGTGGCCGGGGATGGTGCAGTAGTAGCGGTACCGGCCGGGAGTGAGTGTCACCTCGGCCGTGTACTTGCCGCCCTGGTCGTCGTTCGGGCTGGCCAGGATGTTCAGCGGTACGTCGTTCTGGTACTCCGGGTCGGACACGTCGAACGTCAACGTGTGCGGCATTCCGGTGGTGTTGCCGGTCGCCTTGCTGTTCTCGAAGACGATCGTCGTCGGGCCCGCGACCGCCGTGGTGGGCGCGGACGCGTACTTGGTGATGTCGTCGTCGGCCGTCCACGTGAGTGTCTGCGCGGCGGCTGCCGCGCCGGCCGGAGCGCCGTCGGTCTGGCCGGACGCCGAGGTGGCCGCGAGCCCGAGCACCATCAGCAGCGACGCCACAAGTGCCGTCCACAGCCGTCCAGTTCTTCGCCTTCGCATGTCCGTCACGCTTGTCACTGCGCCTCCCTGGCCAGCTGATCGGCGGCAGGCGTGGGGCCACCGCCCTTGTACGTCACCTGCCACAGCGCGGACTTGGAGTCCGACGTGAAGAAGCCACGCCCGTAGTCGAGGACGTACAGCGTGCCGTCGGGGCCGAACTTCCAGTCCATGAGGTTCTTGATGCCGTCGTTGCCGATGGGGATGATCTTCTTCAGCGACTCGGCGTGCACCGGAATGCCGCCCTGCCCGGCCGTCTTGGGGTCGAGCAGCACCGCGTGCCGCGGCTGGTCGGCATCGTAGAAGTCACCGACGAACCACTTGCCGTCCCAGTACGAGGGCCACTTCGCGTCACTCGCGGTCGTGGCGTCGTACCGGTAGACCGGCCCGTCCATGGCCGCCTGGCCGCCGCCCTTCAGCCACGGCAGCAGGAACTTCTGGTCCTCCGCCTTGTACGACGGGATGCCGTTCGCGTCCCGCGGGAAGTCCGGGCCGCCGCCCTGCGGCGAGTACCAGATGGTGTTGGACGTGATCGGCGGAAGGTTGACGAGGCCGTCGTTGTTGGGCGACTCGTTCTTCGGCGCGTCGCAGTTGTACCAGCCGAGCGGCTGGTTGGGGTCGGGCAGGTTGCGGTCCCGGTAGGGCTGCTTGTTGCCCATGCAGTACGGCCAGCCGTGGTTGCCCGGCTTGGTGATCGCGGCGAAGGTGTCGTACTTCGCCGGCCCCCAGGTCGTCGACGGCGCCCCGGCGTCCGGGCCGACCCAGCCCGCGTACAGGGTGTCCGTCTTCTTGTCGATGGAGATGCGCGCGGGGTTCCTGACACCCATCACATAGATCTCGCCGCGCGTCTTCCCGCCGCCCTCGGCGGTCTCCTTGCCGGTGAAGAGGTTCCCCTCGGGCAGGGTGTACGTGCCGTCCTGCTCCGGGTGGATGCGCAGGATCTTGCCGTTGAGGTTGTTGGTGTTGCCCGCGGTGCGGCGCGCGTCGGCGAAGGAGACGCCCTTGTAGTTCGGCTGCGGGTTGTTGCCCGAGTAACCGCCGCTGAAGCCACTGGAGTTGTTGTCGCCGGTCGCGATGTAGAGGTTGCCCTTCGAGTCCCACGCCATGCCGCCGCCCGAGTGGCAGCAGCTGTGGATCTGGACGGGCCACTTCAACAGGACCTTCTCGCTGGTCATGTCCAGCTTGCCCGTGGTCGAGCTGAGGGTGAAGCGGGAGACGTAGCGCTCGGCCATCCGCGTGTCGCGGTTGATCCGGGAGTGCGGCGTGTAGTGCAGGTACACCCAGCCGTTCTCCTCGAACCGCGGGTCCAACTCGATGCCCAGCAGGCCCTCTTCGACCTTGATGAGCTCGTCGCCGCCGCCCTTGTTGCCGAAGACGGTGAGCGCGCCGGCCAGCGTGACCTTCTTGGTCTTCGGGTCGTAGACGTGGATCTCGCCCTTGCCCTTGCCGATGTCCGGGTTGTTCCAGTCCGTCACGACGGGCTGCGAGGAGTCGGCGCCGCCCCGGCCGATGTAGAACACGCGGCCGTCGGGCGCGGTGACCAGGCCGTGCGGCTCGCCGATCTGGTCGTTCTGGCCCGGCTGGTTGGGCTGGGTCAGGCGCTCCGCCTTGTAGTTGGCGTTGATCGTGGCCTTGCAGTCGGCCTGCGCGATACGGGTCGTCCAGTTCAGCGCCCCGCGCAGATGGGTGCGGAAGTCCGTCTCGTCGTACGAGGAGACCGTGCCGCCCATGCCGGTGTAGAAGGAGCGGCCGCCGTCGTAGTCGCGGCACCAGGACACCGGGTGGTCCGCGCCGTTCTTGCTGTCGCCCGGCTGGTACGTCGACTCGCGGACGCGGGCCACGGTGTGCACGTCGCCGGACGGGTTCTTCACCCAGTTCAGCCACTGGTCGGGGCGCTTCCACTGGAGCGGGAGGTCCTTGGTGGCCGGGTGCTGGCGGTCACCTACCTCAACGGTCGCGCGCTGTACGGCGGTTGGGCTGCCGGCCGCCGGACGGGCGCCGACGAGTCCCGTGAACCAGTCCGAGTAGGGCTCGGCGCGGGCCGCGTCATGGACGCCGAGGAAACCGCCGCCCGCCTCCATGTACGCCTCCAGGCCGGACTCCTGCTCCGGTTCGAGGATGTCTCCGCCGCCGGTAAGGAAGACGACGGCGTTGAAGCGGCTGAGCTTCGTGTCGTTGGTGAAGACCGAGGCGTCGTCCGTGGCCGTCACGCTGAACCGCTGTGCCGCCGGCCCGGTCAGACCGATGTCCTCGATCGCCTCGATCCCGGCGTTGACGACGGGCGACTCCTCGCCGTTCGCCGCGGATCCGTGGAAGATCAGCACACGTACGTTGGCGCCGCCGGGCGGCGACTTGATCGACATCGTTGTCAGCGCCGGGTCGGGCACCTGGCGCGCGCTCGCGGCCGGCCCCGAGAGGACGCCCGCGGTGACGACTCCGGCGGCCAGCGCGGCCGCCCAGCCTCTCCGTCTACCTCTGCTCAACCCTCGTACGGTCAAGGGCTTTTGATGCGGTGTGAACCGCATGTGGTCACCCACCCCTCTGCTTCCTTTAGGGCTCGGTTCGCCGCCGGGGCGCTACAGCCTGGGTCCCTTTGGCTCACTCGCGTCACAGCAACAGCGCCATGGAAGCTAGACCTTTTCGTGGAACTCGCCAATAGGTATGACCGGGATCGCACGAACTTTGTCCTGGGTGTGGATAAACGGGCGCGATGCCACTACCGTCTCCCGGGTTCGTCTCTGTCACTCGGTCCTTCAATTCCGTCAATTCCGTTGATTCCGCACCAAGTTGGGGGAGTTCGGCATGGGCACCACGGACGACATGGACAGACGCGGCCTCAGCCGGCGGATGGTGCTGGCCGGGGCTGCGGTGGCCACGGTCGCGACATCGTTGTCGCTCGTGGCGGCGCAGGACGCGACCTCCGCGGACAGTCCCGTCCGGACCGCGCCCGCGGGCGGCGAGGTGAAGCACCTCAAGCTCTACATCGAGAAGCTGGCCGACGGATCGATGGGCTACGGCTTCGAGAAGGGCAAGGCCTCGATCCCCGGCCCGCTCATCGAGCTCAACGAGGGCGACACCGCCCACATCGAGGTCGAGAACACCATGGACGTGGCGGCGAGCCTGCACGTCCACGGCCTGGACTACGAGATCTCCAGCGACGGCACGAAGCTGAGCAGGTCCCAGGTCGAGCCGGGCGACACCCGTACGTACACCTGGCGCACCCATGCCCCGGGCCGTCGCAAGGACGGCACCTGGCGGGCGGGCAGCGCCGGTTACTGGCACTACCACGACCACGTCGTCGGCACCGAACACGGCACGGGCGGCCTCCGCAAGGGCCTCTACGGTCCTGTGATCGTCCGACGCAAGGGAGACATCCTCCCCGACAAGACGCACACGATCGTCTTCAACGACATGACGATCAACAACAAGCCCGGCCACCAGAGCCCCAACTTCGAGGCCACGGTGGGCGATCGCGTCGAGTTCGTGATGATCACGCACGGCGAGTACTACCACACGTTCCATGTGCACGGTCACCGCTGGGCGGACAACCGCACCGGGCTGCTGACCGGCCCCGACGACCCGAGCCAGGTCATCGACAACAAGATCGTGGGACCCGCCGACTCGTTCGGTTTCCAGGTCATCGCCGGGGAGGGCGTCGGCGCCGGGGCATGGATGTACCACTGCCACGTCCAGAGCCACTCGGACATGGGAATGGCGGGCCTGTTCCTGGTGAAGAAGACGGACGGGACGATCCCGGGGTACGAACCGCACGAGCCGCACGAGCACTGACAGCTCGGCTGGAGGGGCGGGGTTGGTGTCCGCGGGTTCGGTGTGGCCGGCCGCGCAGTTCCTCGCGCCCCTTCGGGGTGGCGGCGAGGCGGATTTCCAGGAACGCACATTCGACCACTGAACAGGGAGCGCTCTCAATGGTGCGTCGTTCGGCGGCTATCCTGATCGGCAAACGCCGCCCTGAGGAGCCCCGAGGTGTCCGAGCAGTCGACAGAGCCCCGCCCGACACTGGAGGCCGTGGCCGCCAGGGCCGGAGTGTCCCGGGCCACCGTGTCGCGTGTCGTCAACGGCGGTGACGGTGTGCGGGAGCCCCTGGTCGAGCGGGTCAGGCAGGCCGTCGAGGAACTCGGCTACGTGCCCAACCAGGCCGCGCGCAGCCTCGTGACCCGGCGGCACGACGCCGTCGCCGTGGTGATCGCCGAACCGGAGACCAAGGTCTTCGCCGACCCCTTCTTCGCACTTCAGCTCCGGGGCATCAGCAAGGAACTGACGGCTCACGACTCACAGTTGGTGCTGCTGCTCACGGAGGGGCGCGCCGACCACGCGCGCGTGGCCCGATATCTCGCCGGCGGCCATGTCGACGGCGCGCTCGTCTTCTCGCTGCACCTCGACGACCCGCTGCCCGGCCTCATCCACGGGGTGCCGACGGTGTACGGCGGGCGGCCCGGCTGGATCGACGGTTCGCGCGGCGCGGTCTATGTCGACTGCGACAACCGGGGCGGCGCTCGCGAGGCCGTACGTCATCTCGTCGGGCTGGGGCGCCGGAACATCGCCCACATCACCGGCGCCCTCGACCAGACCTCGGCGGTCGACCGGCTCGACGGGTTCCGGGACGTGATGGTGGACGCCGATCCGAAGCTGATCGCCGAGGGCGACTTCACCCCGGCGGGCGGTGAGCGTGCGATGCGGGAACTCCTCGACCGCTGCCCCGGCCTGGACGCGGTGTTCGCCGCCAACGACCTCACGGCGGTGGGCGCCATGCGCGTCCTGCGTGAGCGGGGACGGCGGGTGCCCGAGGATGTCGCCGTCGTCGGCTTCGACGACATGCTGCCGTTCACCGAGCAGGCCGACCCACCGCTCACGACGGTCCGGCAGGACATCGAGGAGATGGGTCGGCTGATGGCGCGGTTGCTGTTGCGGGGGCTCGACCGGACCGCCTCCGCGTCGGCCTCCGGCGGGTTGGCGGGGGCGCCGTCCAGTGTCGTGCTGCCGACGACATTGGTGAGGCGGGCCTCGGCGTAGCGCTCCGCGGGTCGGCGTGGGGTGGGTTGTGTTTCGGGTGCGGGCCGGTGGGGGTTGCTCGCGCAGTTCCCCGCGCCCCTGAAAGACGGGGCTGCGCCCCTGTCTTTCGTCTTTCAGGGGCGCGGGGTGCGCTCAGGATCCGACCGTCACCGTGAAGCGGCGCGGGTTGCCGTCATGGGCTGCGCCCGATACGTCGGGCTGGCCGTCCGGGCGTACGTCGTCGTACGGGAAGGCGTAGCCGATGGGCGAGTTGGCGTGGACGACACGCGACCAGTGGTTGACGGCCGAGCCCTTGTAGTAGTCGGCCGTGGTCGTGCCGTTGGGCTGGGTGGGGTGGGTGAGCATGATCGAGCGGTTGAAGCCGGCGGCGAGACGGGCGAGGAGGGCCTTCTTGTCGTCGGAGTCGCCCGGGTTGTTGGCGAACGGGCCGTGGTTGCAGGTGAAGATGTCCTTCGACGTGGGCTTGGCGAAGGTGTGGCCGCCCGCGAAGGTGAGCGTGTCACCGCTCACCCGCCCGGTGAGCGTGCCCCGGCCGCCCTGGAGGTCGATCTTCAGGTCGGTCGAGCGGTACTTCGCCCACACCTCGTCGATGTAGCTGTTCCAGAGGTCGCGGAACGGCATCTCGGCGGGCCGGTCGAAGTACGGGGCCATCAGGTTCTGCGGGGAGATCACGCGCAGTACGGAGCCGCCGTCGCCGCGGATCACCAGCTTGTCCCAGGGCTGGCCGTCCCTGGCCGCCTGTGCCGTGAGGTCCGAGGCGATCCTGTCGACCGCGCCGTCGGGCAGGGGCGCGACCGTGTGCGTGGCGTCGCCCTCCAGGGTCAGGCCGATCGGGAGGGCGGTGACCAGGTCGACGTAGCTGATGTTGGCGTACAACTGCTGGGTGTTGAACGTGAACTCGCAGAACGACCAGGTCTTGCCGTAGTTCGAGTCGCCGGGCGTGGCGAACGCGGGCTCCACGAGCGCGGGGCCCGGGTTGAGGAAGAAGTTGAGCGTGCTGTCCCGGACGAAGTAGACGCGGGCACCGAACATCTGAGGCAGCGTCAGGATCTTCGGGGCCGAGCCGGCGGCGCCGAGCGGAATGGCGCAGTCGACGGGCAGCGGGGTCTGCGGCGCCGAGGGGGAGGTGGGCCGGTAGACGCTGCCGTCGGCCCGCAGCAGCACCCAGTCGCCCGTCGACTGCTCGTGCCCGGTGACGTACGCGCGGACCGTGCCCGGCAACGAGGCGTTCTTGAGGGCGAGTTCACACGTGGCGGGGGCCGCCTCGGCGGTGGGGCTGAGAGCGCTTCCCCAGACGGGGTAGCTTGCGGTGGCTCCGACGGCTGCGGCTCCGGACAGGAACGCTCTGCGTGAGATCACGGAAGTCTCCTGGAGTGTGGGGGAGGCAGGGAGACGGGCCGACCTGTGGGGGATCGGCGCCCTGCGGTGCACCACTGTTCCCAGGGGGAGTTGGGGCGTCAAGGGTTATGACTGAGAGCGCTCTCGAAATCTGCTTGCGTTCATAAGTTGATGGCGAAGTCGACGGTCCGGTGGCCGGGTCCCGATCGTGGGGACCCGGCCACCGTCCGCCCTGCCGGCTGCCCTGTTGTCCTCCTTGCCGTCAGTTGTGTGGTCAGCTCTGCGGCTCGCTCCTGATCACCGCGAAGCGCGCGCCGTACGGATCGGCGAACTTGGCCATACGGCCGACGCCTTCCACGGACGTGGCGGGCATCCGGACCGTGCCGCCCAACTCCTCGGCCTTGGCGACCACGGCATCGGTGTCCGTTACTTCGAAGTACGGCAGCCAGTAGGCCCCCGCCTCCCGCTCCGTCGGGTCGTCGGCCAGCGGGACGACACCGCCGAACATGGAGTCCTCGCCGCCCTCCGCGGGGTTCAGGCAGGTGTACGTGCCGCCGGGGAACGGCATGGCAGAGGTCTCCATGCCCAGTACGGAGTTGTAGAACGCGGCCGCCGCTGCGATGTCCGGTGTGTAGAGCTCGA
Source organism: Streptomyces sp. NPDC033178 (assembly GCF_055577685.1). Lineage (NCBI taxonomy): Bacteria > Bacillati > Actinomycetota > Actinomycetes > Kitasatosporales > Streptomycetaceae > Streptomyces > Streptomyces sp. NPDC033178. The sequence goes on along the minus strand of NZ_JBVIPT010000003.1, from coordinate 281,426 downwards.
CCCAGCACAAGGAGCCCGGGTCGCCCGCGATGTCGATACCGCGCAGTTGACCCGGCTGCCAGACGCCGAAGGAGACGCCCGCCTTGTCGCTGAAGACGGCCAGCCGGCCCTCCTCCATGACGTTGTCCGGCGCCATCAGCACGCTGCCGCCGGTCTGCTCGACGGCCTTGGCGGTGGCGTCGGCGTCCGGGGTCTGGAAGAACACGCCCCAGGACGGTGGGCCCTGCTCGGGGGAGGTCTGCATGCCGCCGGCGGCGGTCTTCCCTGCCAGTTGGAAGAAGCCGTAACCGCCGGCCTCCGGTCCCGCCGACCGGAAGTCCCAGCCGAAAAGGCCGTTGTAGAAGGATGTGGCGCCTTCGATGTCGCTCGTGCCGAGATCGACCCAGTTCGGGGCGCCGGTGACGAAACGGGTGGTGAGCATGTTGCCCTCCTTTGAGGGGTCCCGTTGCCTGCACTGCCGAGTCTGGCACCGCGGACTGACAATCGCTGCCGGAGCGCTGCCGCTGGGCTTGGCGGTTTGTGGTGCTTACTCTGGGTGATCGGGTGCTGCTTGTGTGAGGTGGGGTGGGTGAGTGGTGGTGGGAGGGTGCGGGTCGGTGGGGGCCTGGCGCGCGGTTCCCGGCGTCCCTGTCGGGCGCGCCGCCGTGCGGTCCGCCCGCTCTGGGCCACATCATGGGGTCCGCGCGCTCATCACTGGAGCCGGTCGTGACGTGCCGGGGCATGTCATTGATCCGGCGTTGATCGAACGTTTTTCGGTGCGCGGCACGATCCTGGGCATGCACAACGACACCATTGCCGCGCCCGACCTCTCCTGGCAGGAACAGGCACTGTGCGCCCAGACCGGATCCGAGTTCTTCTTTCCCGAGCCGGGCAGCTCGGTGCGTGAGGCGAAGCGCATCTGCGGACTGTGCGAGATACGCTCCGCCTGCCTCGAATACGCGCTCGACCACGACGAACGCTTCGGCGTCTGGGGCGGCCTGTCCGAGAAGGAGCGGCTCAGTCTCCGCCGCACGCAGGACCAGCAGCAGCACCAGCAGCAGTACTGACGGCGGCGCCGCTCACTCGTACGTCACGGTGAACCGCTCCGTCCCGGCCGGTACCCGCACGTCCTGGCCCGTCACCTCCAGCTTCCGCCCGTCGGCGGACGCCGCCCGCACCCGGCCGAACCGGCACGGATAAACGAACCGCACCCCGTCCGGAGCCGCCGTGATGTCGACCGTCACCATTCGCCCGGCCGGATCGTGCGCGAGCCCGTACCCGAACGGATTCCCGAAGAGCGTGGGCGCCCCTTCCGCCGCGACCTCTTCGCCCTCCGGTACCCAGCGCGGAGGTATGCCCGGCGCGATGTAGAGATGCGGATCGCGGTCCTCGTCCGCCTCGAAAAAGAGGACGTCGCGGATCAGCAGCAGATACTCGGCCGCCGCCCAGCCGTGCGGGATGTCTCCCATGTACCAGGGCCGGTAAGGGACTTCGGCGAAGTCCGAGGCGACCGGGAACGCGTGCTGCTCGTTCCACGCGCCAAGTGCCACCACCCGGTCCGCCGTTCGGGGGAAGCCCGCGCCGACCGTCCAGCCGAGCAGCGCGTCCATCCGGGCGGGATCGCCCGCGAGCAGGTACGCGTGCGCCAACTGCAGCGTCAGATAGGGCCCGTACGCGTTCCAGGCGGCCTCGTGGCGATAGCCGCCGGTGACGAAGTGCGCGTACATCGTGTCCAGGGTGAGGCGGGCGGCCCGGTCGACCTCCTCGCCCAGCTTGCTGCCCATGTGCAGGCGCAGCGGGTGGAAGTAGGCGGCCGTGCCGATCATCGTGGAGTCGAGCCGTCCGATGTCGGCGGGCCCGGTCGGGATGTACGTCTCCCAGGCGCCGCGAGCACGCTGCTCGGCCAGCACCCAGCGGGTGGAGTCCCCGGTGGCCCGCTTCAAGTCGTCGTAGGCGGCCCAGAGTTCGGATACTTCCGGCACGTCGATCCGTTCCGCCAGGCGCGCCGCCTCGTATGCACCGCGGAGGCGACCCGTAAATGCGTACGCCTGACAGTCGCACGCGAGGTGGGCGGCTTTCGGCTTCGCGGTGGGCCTCATCGGCAATTCGGCGCGCACCACGGTCCCCGGCAGGCACAATCCACCCCATGGTCCACACCCCGCGGCACCAGGCCGAGAGCCTGCTGAACGCCCTCGATCCACTCCCGTACCCCTTGCGCATGCGTGAACTCGCCGCTCGCACACGGGAATTGGAGGAAACGCGTCCGCTGCTGGACGAGCTCGAATCGCGCGGCGCCTACGAGCGAGGGCTCGCTGTCGTCGCGGCGGCCGTCGCCGGGGACACCGAGTGGATCGCGGCGCGTATCGCCGATCCGGACTCCTTCGTGCGCGGACACGCGTTGCGCGTCGCCGACAGTCTCCAAGTGCCGGACTCCGCCTACGAGTCGGCGCTCACCGACGCGCCCGAGACGATACGTCGTCAGCTGCTGCGTGCTGTCGTCGCGGGCCGGCGCACCGCGCTGGCCGACCGGCTCGTCGACGGGCTGCGGGCGGAATGGGGCGACGAGGAGGCGGCACGGCTGCTGCCCGGGTGCTCTCCGGAGACGGTCGCCCGGCTGCTGCCCGCATTGCTGCACGCGGTACGGGGCTCGAAGGCCCTCGGCCGACGGCACCCCAATGCCTTACTGGACGTGGCGGAACGGGAGTTGGCAGCCCTGCCGGAGTCCCTGCGCGACGCCTGGTGGCAGCGGTACGCGGAGGTCGTCGTCATCACTGTGGCCGTCGAGCCACTGCGCGTGCTGGACCTGGTCGAGCGTCTCGGGCCCTCCAGGATCCCGGCTCAACTCCTCGACCAGGCAGGCGCGTTCGCCGCCGTAGCGCCGGAACGCGTGCTCCGGCTGCTGATCTCGGGCCGCTTCCCCTCCTACATCGGCACACGCAGTCGTTCGCTGCAACGCAGACTGGCGCGATCCGAAGCGGAGGAACTCGCCGTCTACGGGCGGATGCTGGCCGCGTCGGGCGGCCTCGCACCACTCCTCCAGGCGCTGCCGCCCGCTCGCCGTCACGCCTTCTACACGGCGTCGACCGTGGACCGGGGCGCAGGCGGTGCCACCGTGGACGCGGTCATCCTTGAGGCGTTGCCCCGCAGTTGCGTCGCCGAGGAGGCCCGGCGGATGGCTGCCGCGGCACGCGAGCGCGGGGAGGCGTGGGACACCGTGCTGCTCGCCGAATCCTTCTTGCCCGTCGCCGAGGTACGGGAGCGGCTCATCGAGGCGACGCGCCGCCCCGCCGCCGAAGACCGGGCGCTGGCCTGGCCGTTGCTGATCCGCAACGCCGCCCGCTCCGGCGATCCCGCCGCCGTCACCTCCGTACTGGAGGAGTCGGCCAGGCTGCGCAACGAGCAGGAACCGGTGCGGCTGCCCGCTCTGTACGCGGTGTCCCGCACCCCGCCCGCCCTGTTCACCGAGGACGCCGAGCCGCACCTCGACCGGATCGCCGCCGACGCCGTCGAGGCCCGGGACTCCTCGCACCAGACCCGGGGCAACCTCAGCGAGCTCGCCCTGTCCGTGCTGCGGGAGCACGCGGCGGGCGGGTCGCGGGAGTTGGTGAACTGGGCGCTGCGCACACTCGTCCGGATCTCCGGCAACACCGGACGTGCCGACCTGGGCCGACTCGACGCGAAGCTGCGGCGCGGCCAGGAACACCAGGTGTACGACGCGCTGCGGCCGTGGATCGAGGCGGGCGCGGAGAAGGCCGACTACAGCCTCGCCTTCGCTCTCGCCAGGGCCGTGGGACGCCGTGCCGCGGGCATGTCCGAACTGCAGGAACTCCTGTGGCAGGCCGTCCGGTTCGGGAACGATGACACCGCACGCGACGCTGTCGAGCTGTGGCTGGAGCCGCCCGCCACCCGCGACGAACGGGCCGCGCGCGTCCTCTCGCTCGAACCCTCGGCGGGAACACTGTGGCCGGTCCTGGACGTGATCACCCGGCGCCGTACCGACCTCCTCGACGTGCTCCTCGCGGACACTCCGCCGTACGGGCGTTTCCTCACCAAGGGCAGCCCGTGGACCGTACCCGTGGACCAGTACATACGACGCTGGCTGCCACGCCAACAGGAGGCCGTGGCCCGGCAGTTGGCCGAGCAGGCCGCCGACGCCGGGCTGCCGTCGTACGCGCGGGTGGCCGCCGTCGCGCAGGGCGCGCGGATACCGGGCGCGGGCGTCGCACTCGTACGCGACTGGACGGGCTCGTCGGACGTCGTGCTCGCGGAGGCCGCGCTCGGCGCGCTCGCCCACACCGACCGGCCTGGCGACGTACTGCCCGAACTCCTCGCGCACGCCGGGGACGACCGTGCCCGCGTCGCCGTGTACGCGGCCACCCGGGCATCCCGGCACGTGGTGCCGTCGCGGCTCGTGGGACAGCTGCGCGAGGTGCTGCTCGGCCCGGGCATCAAGGTGACCAGCCGCAAGGAGGCAGCCCGTCTCGCCGCCGCCCGGCTCCCGATACCGGTGGCCGCGGGGCTCCTCACCGAGGCGTACGAGCGTCCCGGCGCCCACCTCGACGTCCGGGCCGCGTGTGTCGCCTTCGCGGGCGCGCTGCTCACCGAGGAGAACGTCTGGACACTCCTGCACGACGCGTCGGGCGCCGAACCGGTGCTCCGCGCGGCCGTTCTGCGCGTCTCGCCTCTCGACCTGCCGGAACGGCACCGCGCGCGGTACGCCCGTCTCGTCCGCGACGTGTGCGCGACCGACGACCCGGCAACGGCGACCCTCGCCTTCGGCGCCCTGTCCCACTGGGCGCCCTGGTCCCCGGACGCCCCCACCGTCCTGGCCTCCGCCACGGCGGACCTGTCGAACCGCACGAGCTGGCGGGCGGCGGCGCAGGGCCTGGTGGTCACGGCGGCGGGGTCGGCCGGGGGAGCGGGCGGCCTGCGGGAAGCTCTGCGCGTACTGGCCGAGGCGGAGGGGGAGTCCGAGCCCGAGTCCGAAACCGAGGCCGGCGCCAACGCTTTCGCCGCCGACGCCGAACCCCGTCGCGACCGCCCCGCCCGCCAACGGGTCGACCATCTCGTCGCCCGGCTCGCCCAGCAGGCCAGGACGGCCGCCGTTCCCATCAGGGAAGCGGCCCTCGGGGCAGGCGAGCTGCTCGCGCGCTACGACGGATTCGTACCGCAGGCCGCCACCATCGCGGCGTTCCATCTCGACCTGGACGCGGCGGCGGAGCGGGTCGACGAGTCCCTGGACCGGCTGGCCGCGCTGACGGAAGGGCGGCCGGTGCTCGCCGCCCGCACCGCCACGGAACTCGCCGCGAGGCTCCGCCGTACGCAGGAGGGCGACGCCGAGATCCTGCTCGGCGCCGCCCAACGGCTGACTGTCCACGGCGGCCACAGCGAGGGACTGCTGGCCACAGCCATCACCGCCACACTCGGCACCCGCACGGGCTGGGCGCCTCAGTGGCGGGCCCGGCTACGGACCCTGCGCCGCCACCCACACCCCGATGTCCGGGACGCGGCACTGGCGCAGATGACGGCGTACGAGTGAGTCGGGGCGCCTCGTAAGGGGCGCGGGGCTGTATCGATATGCGGCTCCGCCGCGTGGGCGCGCTCAGCCCTCGACGAGCCGCAGCTGAACGACTCGCCTGAGCCAATCGGTCAGACGGCCGCGGCGCGCGCCGCCATCCGCGCCTTGCGAGCCGCGAGCTTCTCGTCGAACTTGGCGGCCTCGGCGTCGAGCCCGCCCATGTACAGGCCGAGCTCTTCCTGGGCCTTGAGGCCCTCGGGGCCCAGGCCGTCGATCTGCAGGACCCTGAGGTGACGCAGCACCGGCATCAGCACGTCGTCGTGGTGGATCCGCATGTTGTAGACCTCGCCGATCGCCATCTGCGCGGCGGCCCGCTCGAAGCCGGGCATGCCGTGTCCGGGCATCCGGAACTGCACGATGACGTCCCGCACGGCCTGCATGGTCAGGTCGGGGGCGAGGTCGAACGCGGCCTTGAGGAGGTTGCGGTAGAAGACCATGTGCAGGTTCTCGTCGGTCGCGATGCGCGCCAGCATGCGGTCACAGACGGGGTCGCCCGACTGGTGGCCGGTGTTGCGGTGCGATACGCGGGTCGCGAGCTCCTGGAAGGCGACGTACGCGACGGAGTGCAGCATCGAGTGGCGGTTGTCCGACTCGAAGCCCTCGCTCATGTGCTGCATACGGAAGGCTTCGAGCTTGTCCGGGTCCACGGCGCGCGACGCGAGCAGGTAGTCGCGCATCACGATGCCGTGGCGGCCCTCCTCGGCGGTCCAGCGGTGCACCCAGGTGCCCCAGGCGCCGTCGCGGCCGAAGAGGGAAGCGATTTCGTGGTGGTAGCTGGGCAGGTTGTCCTCGGTGAGGAGGTTCACGACCAGCGCGATACGGCCGAGCTCGGTGACCTTGGACTGTTCCTTGTCCCAGGCCTCGCCGTCCTCGAAGATGCCGGGGAAGTTGCGGGCGTCGGACCAGGGCACGTACTCGTGCGGCATCCAGTCCTTGGCGACCTTCAGATGACGGTTGAGTTCGGTCTCCACCACTTCTTCCAGCGCGTACAGCAGCCGTGCGTCGGTCCAGTCGGAGGACGGGCTGCCGAGATGGGGAGAAGTGATCGTCACGGGGGCTCCAGGGGGGACGTAAATGCTGAGCGTTCACACAACCTACGGCATCGTAGGCTACGTATCCGTAGGTTACGATGCCGTAGGTTAAGCGCGACGTAAAGAGCCCTGATCAGCGACGATCTCTCCGGAGATCGCCAAGGGCCGCTTCCTTGAGTCGCCCACCTGGCGGACACCGCAGGTCCCGGGGGCGAACGGGTGTCCCCGACGGCCGTTCAGGCGTACAGCCCCCTGAGCCGGACCGAGAGACACGTCACACAGCCTTCGAGCTTCTCGAACTCGCTGATGTCGACGAGGACGGGCTCGTGGCCGAGGTCGGCGTACAACTCGGCGGTCTTGGGCGCGCTGGCCGCCATCAGCAGCTTGCCGCCGCCGAGGAGCACCACGTGGGCGCCGGACTCCTCCGGCACCCCGAGGAAGCGCGGGAAGATCGACGGGGTGTCCACCAGTGGTTCGTGCCCGACGACCGTGCCGTCCGGGAGTGCGGTGACCGCCGATTTCAGGTGCAGCACCTTGCTCACCGGTACGGCGACGACGCGGGCGCCGAGCGGTTCGAAGGCGGCCCGCAGCTGCTGGATGCCGGCCCCGTTGGTCCGCCCGCCCCGGCCGACGTAGATCGTGTCACCGACCTTCAGGACGTCGCCGCCGTCGAGCGTGCCCGGCTCCCACACCCAGTTCACCGAGCAGCCGAGCCGTGCCACGGTCTCCTCGACCCCGGCGGTCTCGCCGCGCCGGGACTCCGCGCCGGAGCGGCCGATCAGCGCCACGTTGCGGTAGACGACCACCGCGTCCTCCACGAACACGGAGTCCGGGCAGTCGTCGGCGGGCTCCACGTCGACGGTCTCCCAGCCGTGCGTACGCAGCGCCTCCGCGTACGCCTCCCACTGCTCGACCGCCAGCTCGACGTCGACCTTCGTGCGCTCGATGTGCGTGACCAGACCCTCGGCCAGGCGGGGGCTCGGGCGGCGGATGAGGGCTTTCTGGCTGGGCACGTGCGTTTCTCCGTCTCGGCCGGGTGTGTCCCCGCACATCATGCAGCCCATGCCGGAGTCACAACAGCCCCCCGGGGTGCGGGGCTGGAGAGGGGATTGTGGCGGGTGTGTCCGTATCCGCACTCCCTCCCGCGACCTGTGCCCCCCGTGGCCCCCGGCGGACCCCTACCCCACGAACCGCCGCAGGTGCTCCGCCGTGAACGACCCCTCCGCGTCCAGGAGCTGCCCGGGCGTCCCCTCGAAGACGACCCGACCACCCTCCTTGCCGCCGTCGGGCCCCAGGTCGATCACCCAGTCGGCGTGGGCGACGACATCGAGGTTGTGCTCGACGACCAGGACGGTGTTGCCCGCGTCGACCAGCCGGTCCAGGAGCGCGAGCAGGCCGTCGACGTCCGACATGTGCAGGCCGGTGGTCGGCTCGTCGAGCACGTACACCGCTCCGGTCCTGTGGAGCCGGGTCGCGAGTTTGATGCGCTGGCGTTCCCCGCCGGAGAGCGTGGACAGGGGCTGACCGAGTGTCAGATACGTGAGCCCCACGTCCCGTAGAGCCCGCAGACGGCGGCGTACGGCCGGGTCCTCGAAGAAGCCCAGGGCCTGATCGGCCGTCATCTCCAGTACGTCGACGATGGAGTTGCCGCCCACGGTCAGCCGCAGCACCTCGTCCTTGAAGCGCCGTCCCTCGCAGTCGGGGCAGGTCGTGGTCACCGGGTCCATGAACGCGAGGTCGGTGCAGCTGACCCCGCGCCCCTGACAAGTCCCGCACGCCCCCTCGGAGTTGAAGCTGAACAAGCCCGGCTCCACGCCCGTCTCCCGCGCGAAGATCTTCCGTACGGTGTCCATGACGCCGAGGTACGTCGCCGGAGTGGACCGCGCCGAGATGCCGATGGACGACTGGTCGACGACCACGGCGTCCGGGTGCGCGGCCGTGAACTCCTTCGAGACGAGCGTGCTCTTCCCCGAACCGGCGACACCGGTCACGGCGGTCAGCACCCCCGTGGGGAACTCGACCGTGACGTCCCGCAGGTTGTGCAGGACGGCGCCCTTCACCCAGAGTCCGCCGGTGGCCGTCCGTGTCCGTCGTTTCACCTCGGTGCGGCGGCGCAGACAACGGCCCGTCGGGGTGTCGGCCGAGGCCAGCTCGCCGGGCGTTCCCTCGAAGACGACCCGGCCGCCGTCCGCCCCCGCCCGCGGCCCCATGTCGACGATGTGGTCGGCGAGGGCGATGACGTCCGGGTCGTGCTCGACGACCAGCACGGTGTTCCCCTTGTCCCGCAGCAGCAGCAGCAGGTCCCCGAGCCGTCCCACGTCACGCGGGTGCAGCCCGACGCTCGGCTCGTCGAAGATGTACGTCATCCCGGTCAGGCTCGACCCGAGATGCCGGACCATCTTCAGCCGCTGCCCCTCTCCGCCGGACAGCGTCTGGGTCTCCCGGTCCAGGCTGAGATAGCCGAGCCCGATCGCCTCGATCCGCTCCAGCGAGGCCACGGCGGCGGCCGCGACCGGTGTGGCGACCGGGTCGTCGATGTCCTTCAGTACGGGGATCAGGTCGCTGATCTGCATCCCGGTGCAGTCGGCGATGGACAGGCCGGGCCGCCCGGCGGACCCGGTGCCGATCCGGGTGGCGAGCGCCGCCTCGTTCAGCCGAGCGCCCCGGCACCCCGGGCAGCGCCCCTCCGTCATATAGCCCTGCACCTGGTCACGCGTCTTCTGGCTGAGCGCGGACAGGTCCCGCTTGAGATACAGCCGCTCGAAGCGATCGGCGAGCCCTTCGTAGTCGGTGCTCCAGGTGCCGCCCGAGCCGCTGATGGTGACCTTGCTGCCGGGGCGCCCGCGCAGCAGGAACTCCCGCTCGGCCGTGGTGAATTCGCGTACGGGCTTGTGCGGGTCCAGTTCGGTGGTGTTCGTGTATCCCTGCCCCTGCCAGGTCCCGGCGGCGAACGGCGGGAAGAGGATCGCGCCGTCCGCCAGGGACAGGTCCGGGTCCAGGATGCGGTCCCAGTCGGGCCGGACCGTACGCCCGAGGCCGTCGCACTCGGGGCACATGCCCGACGGATCGTTGAACGAGTACGCGGTGGCCGGGCCCGCGCTCGGACTGCCGTGCCGCGAGAACAGCACCCGGATCACCGAGTACACGTCCGTCATCGTGCCCACCGTCGACCGGGAGTGGCCGCCGACCGGCTTCTGGTCGACGACGATCGCGGGCGAGAGATCCTCGATGGCCTCCGCGTGCGGCCGCTCGTACTTCGGCAGCCGGTTGCGGACGAACCAGGTGAAGGTCTCGTTCAGCTGGCGCTGCGACTCGACCGCGATCGTGTCGAAGACGACCGACGACTTCCCCGACCCCGACACCCCGGTGAAGACCGTGAGCCGGCCCTTCGGGATGCGCAGGGTCACGTCCTGGAGGTTGTTCTCACGGGCCCCGACCACCCCGATGAACGAGTGCGTACCGGAAACGGGCTGGTCAGGGCCGGTGACGGGCTGATGTGTACCGGTGGTCAACTGGCTCATACCGCCGAAGCTAGCCGGGATACCCGACAGCTTCTGGCGTGATTTCCCTGAGTTCTCCTCCTTCCATCAGCAGCCAGCGGGTGATCCCGATCGACTCCAGGAACGGCACGTCGTGACTGGCCACGATCAGCGCTCCCTCGTACGACTCCAGGGCCGTGGTGAGCTGCCGCACGCTCGCCATGTCGAGGTTGTTGGTCGGCTCGTCCAGCATCAGGACCTGCGGCGCGGGCTCGGCGAGCATCAGCGCGGCCAGCGCCGCCCGGAAGCGTTCGCCGCCGGAGAGCGTCGCCGCCCGCTGGTCGGCCCGCGCGCCCCGGAAGAGGAAGCGGGCCAGGCGCGCCCGTACCCGGTTGTTGGTGGCACCGGGCGAGAAGCGGGCCACGTTCTCGGCGACCGTCAGCTCGTCGTCGAGCACATCGAGCCGCTGCGGCAGGAAACGCAGGGGCACATGCGCCCGTGCCTCTCCGGAGACCGGTTCCAGCTCCCCAGCGATCGTGCGCAGCAGGGTCGTCTTGCCCGACCCGTTGCGCCCGATCAGCGCGACCCGCTCGGGCCCGCGCAGATCGAAGCTGCCCACGCTCGCGCCGTACGCCAACTCCAGGTCCAGGAGCGTGAGTACGGTACGGCCCGGCGGCACGGCCGTGTACGGCAGGTCGACGCGGATCTCGTCGTCGTCCCGCACGGCGTCCACCGCCTCGTCGAGCCGCTCCTTGGCCTCGGCCAGTTTCTCCTCGTGCATGATGCGGTGCTTGCCCGCGGACTCCTGGGCGGCGCGTTTGCGGGCACCCATGACGATCTTCGGCTCGCGTTTCTGCTCGAACATCTTCTGGCCGTACTTCTTGCGCCGGGCCAACTTGACCTGCGCCTCGGCCAGTTCACGCTTCTGCTTCTTCAGATCGGACTCGGCGACGCGCACCATGCGCTCGGCCGCATCCTGCTCGGTGGCGAGTGCCTCCTCGTACATCGAGTAGTTGCCGCCGTACCACGTCACCTCGCCGGAACGCAGATCGGCGATCTGGTCGACCAGCTCCAGGAGTTCACGGTCGTGGCTGACCACGATCATGACTCCGGACCAGGCCTCGACGGCCGCGTACAGCCGCCGCCGGGCGTACAGGTCGAGGTTGTTGGTGGGCTCGTCGAGCAGGAGGACGTCGGGCCGGCGCAGCAGCAGTGCGGCCAGCCGCAGCAGGACCGACTCGCCGCCCGAGACCTCGCCGATGGTGCGGTCCAACTCGATGTGGCCGAGGCCGAGTTCGCCGAGGGTCGCGACGGCTCGCTCCTCCACGTCCCAGTCGTCGCCCACGACGTCGAAGTGCGCCTCGGACACGTCGCCCGCCTCGATGGCGTGCAGCGCGGCCCGCTTGGCGGCGATGTCCAGCGCCTCGTCGACTCGCAGACCGGTGTCCAGGGTGACGTTCTGCGGCAGGTAGCCGACCTCGCCCGCGACACGCACGGTGCCGTCGGCCGGGGCCAGTTGCCCGGCGATCAGCTTCAACAGGGTTGATTTTCCTGATCCGTTGACGCCGACTAGCCCGGTCCTGCCGGGTCCGAAGGCCACCTGCAGATCATCGAAGACGGAGGTGCCGTCCGGCCAGGCGAAGGAGAGGGAGGTACAGGTGATGGAGGTGGGGAAGGTTGACATACGCGCCTCGCGGTACTTGATGCGGTCAGGGCAACGCGTATCGAGACACCGGGGCGGCGACGACGGCCGGGAGGACGGGAAGAGGTCCTCAAGGCATCCTGGGAGGAAAGGGGAAGGCCCTGTTCCGGAGGACGGCTCGAATGCCGAGGTCGCACGCTGCGCACACACGGATACGTGTGTGACGAGGTGTCTCAGGACCTCAGACGAGCAACGTCCTTCTCCAATCGGCGACAACAGAACCGTCATACACCGTACGAAGGGCTCTCACGGCTGTCAACGAATTAACGTGAGCCCCCACCTCGACCGCACCAAGGAGACCCCGTGCCCGACGGTTCCCTCTCGTTGCCCGCCCGGCTCTACCTGCTGGCCTGGGACACCACGAAGCTGAAGGTCACCGACGCCGCCCACCTCCCCCATATCGTCCGGGCCGGCGCCCTCACCGAGCTGGCACAGCGTGGACTGCTCGCCGACGTGGACGGCATCGCCACGCCCACGGACCCCGACGCCCAGACCGGGGACCCCGTCCTCGACGGGCTTCTGGAACTCGTCGAGGAGTCCCGCCCGCACAGGTGGAAGACCTGGGTCGGCCTTCGGGCCCGCGTCACCCTGGACGCCGTACGGGCGCAGCTGGCCGCCGACGGATACCTGCGCGCGGAGAAGACACGGGTGCTCGGGGTGTTCCCGTCGGTGGAGTACGAGATCGACCGCGTCGCCGCCGTGGACGCGCTGCGCCAGGCGGCCCGGGAGGTACTGGAGGGGCCGGCGCGCGTCGGGGAGGTGCCCGAGCAGGACGCGGCCCTCGTCGCCCTCGCCGCCGGCGCCGAGCTGCGCACCCTGCTGTCGGGCAAGGAGCAGCAGCAGTACAAGCAGCGGATCGAGGACTTGGCCGAGCGCAGCGGGGCAACAACTCCCGCCCTGAAGAAGGCGGTCCAGGAGGTGCGTTCGGCGGTGACCCTGGTGATGACGACTACAGGGGTGCCCGGGAGCTGACGGGTAGGAGAGGCCGGTGTTGCCCGGGAGCTGAGGGGAAGAAGAGGCCGGGGTTGTCGGGGGCCGGGGTGGCAGGAGCGGCTTGTGCCGGGAGGCGACCCCGCCCGGATGAGTGGCGTGGCGGGAGCGCCGGTCGTGGCCGTGAGGTCCGCCGGGGCGCCCACGTACGTGTCGGATTCCTGCCAGCCAAGCCGCCCGCCCCGGTGATTGGCTCGTCCGTATGACCGGTCTCCGTGCACAGGCCCTGACCTTCCGCGAGCTGCACATCCCCGGCCGGCCCGTCGTCCGACACGGTCCGCGCGGTACTGGCGGCCGGCGCGGTGGGCGTGAACATCGAGGACGCCCTGTACGGGCCGGCCCAGGTGCCCAGGTGCCCAGGTGCTCAGGGGCGGTGAGGCCCTGCGGTCGGTCGCCGAGCAGGCCGAGCGGATCGCGGCCGCCCGGGAGGCCGCCGACTCGGCCGGGGTAGCGCTGTTCGTCAACGTCCGCATCGACACGTATCTGCGGGGAGCCGGAGACCTGGCCGCCACCCTGGAGCGCGCCGCCGCCTTCCTCGCCGCCGGGGCCGACGGAGTCCTCGTGCCCGGTCCCGGCGACCCGGTCACCGTCAAGGCCCTGGCCGAGGGCGTGGACGGCCCGCTCAACGTGCTTGCCGGCCCCGGCGCCCCGTCCGTCGCCGAGCTGTCCTCACTCGGCGTCGCCCGGATCAGCGTCGGCTCGGGCATCGCGCAGGCCGCACACGCACTTGTCCGCCGTGCCGCGCGGGAGCTGCTGGGCACGGGAACGTACGAGTCGCTGGCCGGCGGACTCGACCACGGCGAGCTCAACACCCTGCTGGGGAAGGGGCGCTGACCTCTCCGGAAGGGGTCAGCAGGCGTCCCGCAGCAACTCGGCGAGCTGCTGGTCCAGGTCCTGGTGCAGATGCTCCAGACCGAAGGGCACGACCTGGGTCGTACTCTCCAGGAAGCGCCGCAGCTCGCCCGTGCGGACGTGGACCACGGCGGTGCCCTCGGGAGCGTGGAACTCCAGGACGATACGGTCGTACCCGTACGGCCGCACGCGGACGTCCCCGCGTCCCACCGGCTCCTCCAGGCCCGAGGCGAGGAGCTCGCGGGCGAAGGTCCAGATCACGTCCACGCCTTCGAGCGTGGCCGGGGCCGGGAAGGACATGCGGACGGCGAAGGGGTCGTGCGGGTCGTATCGGAGTGTTGCGGGAATGCTCGGCATCCGCGGAGCCGCGGCGACGAGACGGGCCTCTACGGGCTGCTCGATGACGGTGGACAACGCCTTGCTCCCTTGTGACGGCTGGACGAACGGTGGACGGATGAGCCGGGCACTTGTAGAGACGCTCGAACCGGCCAATCCGTGCGCACTAAAACGCATGAAATTCGAGTGACCTCCGTCACCGCCTTCAATCACGGAAGTGATCAAAGATTCCTGAAGTGGCCGCCGATGCCTTCCGGGGCATCTGGACGCCACTGGGGGAGTGGGCTAGCTTCGCCCGCCATGAGGGGCTTGGGGAAGACGCGACGCACAAGACATACGGGATCCACAGGGCGTACGGGATCCACGAGGCGACTGGTGAAGGCGGGGGTGTGCGGATTCGCACTCGCGGCCACGCTCGCGGCACCCGCGCAGGCACACGGACCGGGCCAGGGATCGGGTCAGGCAACGGGCCAGGAGGCGGGCCTCGGTTCGGCCGGCGGGTCCGGTGGCGGGAAGGCTCCGCACTGGGAGCTGAAGGACAGCGGCACGGACGTCCGGTTCCGCGGGCTCTCCGCCGTCAGCCGGAACACCGCCTGGCTGGCCGGGTCCAAGGGCACCGTGCTGCGCACGGCCGACGGCGGCAGGAACTGGCGGAACGTATCGCCGCCGGGAGCCGCCGAGTTGGAGTTCCGCGACATCGAGGCCTTCGACACCAGGCGTGCCGTGGTGCTGGCCATCGGCGAGGGCGAGGCGTCCAGGGTCTTCCGGACCGAGGACGGCGGGGCGACCTGGACCGAGTCGTTCCGCAACACCGACGCCAAGGCCTTCTACGACTGCATCACCTTCTTCGACAGCCGCCACGGCCTGGCGATGAGCGACCCGGTGGACGGCAGGTTCCGCATCCTGTCGACGAGTGACGGCGGCCGCTCCTGGAAGGTGCTGCCGAGCGCCGGAATGCCCGCCGCCCAGCCGGGCGAGGCGGGCTTCGCGGCCAGCGGGCAGTGTCTGGTCAGTTCGGGGCCGCGGGACGTGTGGCTGGCCACCGGCGGGGCGGCGCGCGGGCGCGTGCTGCACTCCTCCGACCGGGGCCTGACCTGGACGGCCACCGACACCCCGATCCCGGCGGGCGACCCGGCGCGCGGCGTCTTTGCCGTCACCTTCCGCGACCGGACGCACGGCATCGCCGTCGGCGGCGACTACCGCGCCGACCAGGCCTCCCCGCAGGCGGCCGCGACCAGCCGCGACGGCGGCCGCACCTGGACCACGGCCGGCACACCGCCGCCCGCCTACCGCTCGGGCGTCACCTGGCTCCCGCACAGCCGCACCTCCGCCCTCGCGGTCGGCCCCACCGGCACCGACCTCACCACGGACGGCGGCCGCACCTGGCGCACCGTGGACACCGGCTCGTACGACACGGTGGACTGCACCCCCGACCGGGCCTGCTGGGCCTCCGGCGAGAAGGGCCGGGTGGCCCGCCTGGAGCGCTGAGCGCGATCCCCCGGGAGAACGGGACCGGAACGGGTTCGGCAAGTGACCGTCGGCCGCGGGGCCGTACGCTCGTCACATCATGACGACGACCGTACGCATCCCCGCGGGCTGGCCCGCCACCGAGGACCAGGCCCGGGCCGTGCAGGACGAGTTGCGGGGGCGGGTGGTTCTCGACGAGCCAGGGCCGCCGCCGGGAACCGGCCGGGTGACCGGGGTCGACGTCGCGTACGACGACGAGCGCGATGTCGTCGTGGCCGCGGCCGTCGTGCTCGACGCGTCGACGCTCGACGTGGTCGCCGAGTCCACGGCCGTGGGACAGGTGCCGTTCCCGTACGTCCCCGGGCTGCTGGCCTTCCGGGAGGTCCCGGCCGTCCTGGCCGCCCTCGAAGCGCTGCCTTGCGCACCGGGCCTGGTCGTCTGCGACGGCTACGGCCTCGCCCACCCCCGCCGCTTCGGCCTGGCCAGCCACCTGGGCGTCCTCACCGGCCTTCCGACGATCGGGGTCGCCAAGAACCCGTTCACCTTCACGTACGAGGAGCCGGGCGCCCTACGTGGATCGGCCTCCCCGCTGCTCGCGGGCGAGGAGGAGGTCGGCCGGGCACTGCGCACCCAGGCGGGCGTCAAGCCCGTGTTCGTCTCCGTCGGCCACCGGGTGACCCTGGACACCGCCTGCGCCCACACCCTCCACCTCGCGCCGCGCTTCCGCCAGCCGGAGACGACCAGGCACGCGGACGCCCTGTGCCGACGGGCGTTGAAGGCGACGGCCCTCTGAGACGGGCGTTGGAGGCGACGGCCCTCTGAGACGGGCGTTGGAGGCGACGGCCCCCTGAGACGGGCGTTGGAGGCGACGGCCCCCTGAGCACGAGTACTCGGCACCGGCCTCTGAGTACCCGTTCTGAGTACTGGTTCTGAGTATCTGTACGGATGCCGGGCCCCCGCCATGATCGGCAGGCTGTGACGCATGACGACACACCGTGCCCCGAAGGCCGCCACCAGCCCCACCCAGCCCGTCGAGCGGGCCGTGATGGCCGGACTGCTCCTCGCCGTCCTCGCCGGTGTCGCCTGGATAGCCGGGATGATCTACACGGTCATGGGGTGGCCGCTCTGAGCAGTTCCTCGCGGCCGATGACGTCCGCCCGCGTGGACGGCACCGTGCACGCGTAGGCCCCGGCGATCGCGCCGAAGAGCCCGCACCGCTCGGGCGGTTCGCCGCCCAGCCTGCCGAACAGATAGCCCGCCGCGAAGGCGTCCCCGGCTCCGTTCGAGTCCACGACCGGCGCGCTCGGCGTGACGGCCGGGATACGGGTCAGCTCGCCGCGCAGCAACTGGTACGCGCCCTCGGCCCCGGCGGTGGCGACGACCACCTCGGCCCGGCCCCGCTCGGCGATCCGCCGCATGGTCTTCTCCGGGTCCGCCAGCTCGGCCGCCGACAGGAACACGACGTCGGCCTCGTACGCGAACGCCTCGTGATACGCCTGCGTACCGTCCCAGTCGTGCAGGTCGGTCGAGATGCTCACCCCCGCCTCGCGCAGCACCGGGAGGGCGTACGCGCAGGGGTGCGTGATGGAGACATGGGCGTGCCGGCTCGTCGCGGCGAGGGCCCGTACCGTCTCCGGGGGCAGCCGGTCCTCCTCCCGCGCGCGCGTGCTGTCGTACAACGAGAGCCGCCGCCCGTCCGGCCCGACGAGGTTCACCGCCCGCTTGGTACCGGCCGGCTGCGGAACCTCCGTGAGCGCGATACCCCGGTCGCGGTGCAGCTCCCGCACCAGATCCCCCGCGTGATCCGCGCCGACCATGTCGAGATGGTGCGTCCGCAGCCCGAGCGCATGCACCCCGAGCGCCACGAAGTCCCCGGTCTGCCCGGCCCGCATCTCGATCGCGGGCACCATGTGGCTGTCGGCGAGGGGCAACGGCAGCTCGGGCACGTACACGATGGTGTCGACCCCGGCACCTCCGAGAACGAGCACATCGATCGAGCGGCTCAAGTGCACTCCTGTGATGGTCGGGGTCCCGCAGAGCACTACCGAGTCGCAGCCACCCGAAAACTGATCCCAGCCCCCCGCAACCGCTCGATCAGCGAATCTCCCATGGCAACGGCAGTCGTCACCTGCCCGGACGTCGAGGGCAGCTCGTCAAAGGCAAGACACAACGCGGACTCGGCCAACATCTTCGCGGTGTCCCCGTACCCGGGATCCCCACCGGAGACCTCCGTGAACACACGCCGCCCACCCCCCTCACCGACGAACCGCACCGAGAACCAACTCTCCGCCCGCTTCTCCTCGCTGGGCCCGTCACCGGGCTTGAGCCGGTCCGACAGCCACCGCCGCACCGGCGGCACCTGCGCCGCCGCGACGATCGCACCGGCCCCCGCCACCCCGCCCACCGCGAACGGCAGCGTCTCGACGGCCGCGTAGTGCCGGTAACGGAAATCGGGCCCGTACCGCTCCAGCGCCCGCGCGGACCGCTGCACGATCTGCGCGTCGATGGTGGGCAGGGGCAAGGCCCACGCCCCGACCTCCTTGGCGTACCGCGGAGCGCTCGGCGGCGCGTAGGCCCGCCGTCCCACCAGCCGGGGCTCGTGCCGCTTGCGGTCCCGCGCCGCGGCGAGCATGTGCCGCCCGCGCGACATCTGGTTGAGGGCGGAGGCGAAGGTGCCGCCCGAGAACATGCCCCCGGCGCGTACGAACCCGTCCACGGTCAGCGGTACCCCTTCGGGCAGCTGACACACGGTGAAGTAGGCGCCGAGGTCGTGGGGGATCGAGTCGAAGCCGGCGGCGTGCACCAGCCGCGCGCCGGTCTCACGCGCGCGTGCGTCGTGCCGCACGTACATGAGGTCCACGAACTCGGACTCACCGCACAGGTCCAGATAGTCGGTACCGGCCTCCGCGCAGGCGGCGACCAGGTCCTCGCCGTAGGCCAGGTAGGGCCCGACGGTCGTGGCCACCACGCGCGCGTGCTCCGCGAGTTCCCGCACGGACGCCGGATCGGCGACGTCGGCCCGCAGCAGGGGCAGCTCCGCGCAGGCCGGGTCGATCGACGTCAGGCGCTCCCGCAGCCGTTCCAGCTTCGCGGTGTCGCGCGCCGCGATCGCCCACCGCAGCCCCTCTGGAGCGTGCGCGGCGAGATACTCCGCCGTGAGCACGCCGACGAACCCCGTGGCCCCGAAGAGCACGATGTCGTACGCGCGCTCCGTCCTGTCCTGCCTGCTCATGGCACCTCTCAGCCGTCCAGCCCGCGCCGTTGTCGGTGGCTGAGGCTAGCGTGAGGTACGAGGAGCCGAACCAGGACCCCGTGCGCGGGGCCGAAAAGGACCGGAGGCAGCCGTGGCCCCGACGAAGACCGCCCTGAAGAAGTGGGAGAAAGTACGAGAGTTCGCCCTCGGACTGCCGGGCGCGGCCGAGGAGTTCCCCTGGGGCGAGAGCGTCGCGAAGGTCAACAAGAAGGTGTTCGTGTTCCTCGGTGTCGCCGACGGCAGCTATCCGCTGGGCGTCACCGTGAAGCTCAAGGACGAGGTGGCGCACGCCCACGCGCTGTCCTCACCGGGCGCGGAGCCCGCCGGATACGGCCTGGGCAAGGCGGGCTGGGTGAGGGTCCCGCTGGAGGAGAAGGGCGCCCCTGCCGCGGAGCTGCTGTGCGACTGGGTCGAGGAGAGCTACCGCACCATCGCCCCAAAGAGGTTCATAGCGGAGCTGGACGCGCGCTGAAGCTCCTGGTTGGCTTCCAGAATCTACTAAGCGCTTGCTCGCCAGGGCTTGTGCGGAGTGGAACACGTTCTTAACATCGCTGATGTTACATCAGGTGTGTCACAGTGCTGGGGGCTTGATGGCGGCGGCAGGAAAGGCAGTGCACGGCCCGCTCGCCGGGGTGCGCGTGGTCGAGCTGGCGGGCATCGGGCCCGGCCCGTTCGCCGCCATGCTCCTGGCCGACCTGGGCGCGGACGTCGTCCGCGTGGACAGGCCGAACGGCGTGGGACTCGCGATCAACCCCGACTTCGACATCACCAACCGCAACAAGCGCTCGGTGATCGTCGACCTGAAGGCACCCGACGGCGCGGACCACGTCCTCGACCTCGTCGCCCGCGCCGACATCCTCATCGAGGGCTACCGTCCGGGCGTCGCCGAGCGCCTCGGCGTCGGCCCCGAGGCCTGCCACGCCCGCAATCCGAAGCTCGTCTACGGACGGATGACCGGCTGGGGCCAGAAGGGCCCGCTCGCCCCGCGCGCGGGCCACGACATCGCGTACATCGCGCTCACCGGCACCCTCGGCATGATCGGCGCTCCCGGCGAGCCGCCGGCCGTCCCCGCGAACCTCGTCGGGGACTACGCGGGCGGCTCGCTCTACCTCGTCGTCGGCGTCCTGGCCGCCCTGCACCACGCCCGCGCGACCGGCGCCGGACAGGTCGTGGACGCGGCGATCGTGGACGGCACGGCCCACCTCGCCTCGATGATCCACGGCATGATGGCCGCCGGCGGCTGGCAGGACCGGCGGGGCGCCAACCTCCTCGACGGCGGCTGCCCGTACTACGGGACGTACGAGACGGCCGACGGCCAGTACATGGCGGTGGGCGCGCTGGAGGGCCAGTTCTACGAGGAGTTCGTGTGGCTCCTCGGCCTGGGAGAGTACGTCTCGGCGCGCAAGGACGTGTCCCGCTGGGGCGACCTCCGCGAGGCCGTCGCGGCCCGCTTCAAGACCCGTACGAGGGACGAGTGGACCGCCGTCTTCGAGGGATCCGACGCCTGTGTGGCGCCGGTGCTGTCGCTCCGCGAGGCCCCGCACCACCCGCATCTCGCCGCCCGCGGCACCTTCACCAACCACGGCGGCATCACCCAGCCCGCGCCCGCGCCCCGCTTCTCCACCACCCCCACCGCCGTCCGCAGCGGGCCCGCACTGCCGGGCGCCGACACCGCGGACGTGGCCCGCGACTGGGACGTACCGGACCTTCTGAAGGGCAGCGACGAGCCGGAGGGCCGCACTGGGCCGGAAGGCAACAGCGAGCCGGAGGGCAAGACCGAGCCGCAGGGCAACAACGAACCGAAGGGCAGCGCCGAATGAAGCGGCAGATCTTCGCGCCCGAGCACGACGCGTTCCGCGAGACCGTCCGGATCTTCCTCGCCAAGGAGGTGCTGCCGCACTACGAGCAGTGGGAGAAGGACGGCATCGTCTCGCGGGACGCCTGGCTGGCCGCCGGAAGGCAGGGGCTGCTCGGACTCGCGGTGCCGGAGGAGTACGGGGGCGGGGGCAACGCCGACTTCCGCTACAGCGCGGTACTCGCCGAGGAGTTCACCCGCGCGGGGGCCGCCGGGCTCGCCCTCGGGCTGCACAACGACATCATCGGGCCGTATCTGACGGGCCTCGCCACCGACGAGCAGAAGCGGCGCTGGCTGCCCGGCTTCTGCGACGGCTCACTGATCACCGCCATCGCGATGACCGAGCCCGGCGCGGGATCGGACCTCCAGGGCATCAAGACGCGCGCCGAGGACCGGGGTGACCACTGGCTGCTCAACGGCTCCAAGACCTTCATCTCGAACGGGATCCTGGCCGACCTGGTGGTCGTCGTCGCGAAGACGACCCCCGAGGGAGGCGCGAAGGGCCTCTCCCTGCTCGTCGTCGAGCGCGGCACGGACGGTTTCGAGCGCGGCCGCAACCTCGACAAGATCGGGCAGAAGGCCCAGGACACCGCCGAGTTGTTCTTCCACGACGTACGCGTCCCCAAGGAGAACCTCCTCGGCGAGCTCGACGGTGCCTTCGTGCACCTGATGACGAACCTCGCGCAGGAGCGGCTGAACATCGCGGTCGCCGGGATCGCCGCCGCCGAGTACCTGCTGGAGATCACCACGGAGTACGTCAAGGAGCGCGAGGCCTTCGGGCGGCCGCTGTCCCGGCTCCAGCACATCCGCTTCGAGATAGCCGAGATGGCCACCGAGTGCGCCGTCACCAGGACGTTCGTCGACCGTTGCACAGAGGACCACGCGAACGGCGAACTCGACGCGGTGCACGCCTCGATGGCCAAGTGGTGGGCCACCGAACTCCAGAAACGCGTCGCGGACCGCTGTCTCCAACTGCACGGAGGCTACGGCTACATGACGGAGTACCGCGTGGCCAGGGCCTTCACCGACGGCCGCATCCAGACCATCTACGGCGGGACGACCGAGATCATGAAGGAGATCATCGGCCGCTCGCTGCTCGGCTGACCCTCCCGGCCCTTGCGGGCTCTCCTTGAAAGGCTCACGCGTGACCACCGAAGCGTACGTGTACGACGCGATCCGCACCCCGCGCGGCCGCGGCAAGGCGAACGGCGCCCTGCACGGCACCAAGCCCGTCGACCTGGTCGTCGGGCTCATCCACGAGATCAGGGCCCGCTTCCCGGGGCTCGACCCCGCCGCCATCGACGACATCGTGCTCGGTGTCGTCGGACCCGTCGGCGACCAGGGCTCCGACATCGCCCGGATCTCCGCCATCGCCGCCGGACTGCCCGACACGGTGGCCGGAGTCCAGGAGAACCGCTTCTGTGCGTCGGGCCTGGAAGCCGTCAACCTCGCCGCGATGAAGGTCCGTTCGGGCTGGGAGGACCTCGTCCTCGCAGGCGGCGTCGAGTCGATGTCCCGGGTGCCGATGGCCTCCGACGGCGGCGCCTGGTTCGCCGACCCGATGACCAACATCGCCACCAACTTCGTACCGCAGGGCATCGGCGCCGACCTCATCGCCACCATCGAGGGCTTCTCGCGCCGCGACGTCGACGAGTACGCGGCGCTGTCCCAGGAGCGCGCCGCCGCGGCCTGGAAGGACGGCCGCTTCGAGAAGTCCGTCGTCCCCGTGAAGGACCGGAACGGACTCGTCGTCCTCGACCACGACGAGCACCTGCGCCCCGGCACCACCGCCGACTCGCTCGCCAGGCTCAAGGCGTCGTTCGCCGACATCGGCGACCTGGGCGGCTTCGACGCCGTAGCCCTGCAGAAGTACCACTGGGTGGAGAAGATCGACCACGTCCACCACGCGGGCAACTCCTCCGGCATCGTGGACGGCGCCTCGCTGGTCGCCGTCGGCTCGAAGGAGGTCGGCGAGCGGTACGGAATCACCCCCCGCGCGCGGATCGTCGCCGCGGCCGTCTCCGGATCCGAGCCGACCATCATGCTGACCGGGCCCGCGCCCGCCACCCGCAAGGCGCTCGCCAAGGCCGGGCTGACCATCGACGACATCGACCTCGTCGAGATCAACGAGGCCTTCGCCGCGGTCGTCCTGCGCTTCGTGAAGGACATGGGCCTGTCCCTGGACAAGGTCAACGTCAACGGCGGCGCGATCGCCCTCGGCCACCCCCTCGGCGCCACCGGCGCGATGATCCTCGGCACGCTCGTCGACGAACTGGAGCGCCAGGACAAGCGGTTCGGCCTCGCCACCCTGTGCGTCGGCGGCGGTATGGGCATCGCCACGATCGTCGAGCGCATCTGACTCCCCAGTGGACCAACGGACTTCAACGGAGAACCCCCTCATGACCGAGAGCACCACCATCCGCTGGGAACAGGACGAGACCGGCATCGTCACCCTGGTCCTCGACGACCCCGACCAGTCCGCGAACACCATGAACCAGGCGTTCCGCGACTCGCTCGCCGCGATCACCGACCGTCTGGAGGCGGCGGTTCAGGCCGACCCCGACTCCATCCGCGGCATCGTCTTCACCTCCGCCAAGAAGACCTTCTTCGCGGGCGGCGACCTGCGCGACCTCATCCGGGTCACCCCCGAGACCGCCCAGCAGCTCCTCGACGGCGGCCTCGCCATCAAGCGCGACCTCCGCCGCATCGAGACGCTCGGCAAGCCCGTCGTGGCCGCCATGAACGGCGCGGCCCTGGGCGGCGGCTTCGAGATCGCTCTGGCCTGCCACCACCGCGTCGCCCTGGACGCGCCCGGCTCCAAGATCGGCTGCCCCGAGGTCACACTCGGCCTGCTGCCCGGGGGCGGCGGCGTCGTCAGGACCGTACGCCTCCTGGGCATCGCCGACGCGCTCCTGAAGGTGCTCCTCCAGGGCACCCAGTACAGCCCGCAGCGCGCGCTGGAGAACGGCCTCGTCCACGAAGTGGCGGCCACCCGCGAGGAGATGCTGGCCAAGGCCCACGCCTTCATCGACGCCAACCCCGAGTCGAGCCAGCCCTGGGACAAGCCCGGCTACCGCATCCCGGGCGGCACCCCGTCCAACCCGAAGTTCGCGGCCAACCTGCCCGCCTTCCCGGCCAACCTGCGCAAGCAGACGAACGGCGCGCCCTACCCGGCCCCGCGCAACATCCTGGCCGCCGCCGTCGAGGGCTCGCAGGTCGACTTCGAGACCGCGCAGGTCATCGAGGCGCGCTACTTCGTGGAGCTGGCCGCCGGCCAGACCTCCAAGAACATGATCCAGGCCTTCTTCTTCGACCTCCAGGCCGTCAACTCGGGTGCCAACCGGCCCAAGGGCGTCGAGCCCCGCCCGGTCCGCAGGGTCGCCGTCCTGGGCGCCGGGATGATGGGCGCGGGCATCGCGTACTCCTGCGCCCGCGCGGGCATCGACGTCGTCCTCAAGGACGTGACGGCCGAGGCCGCGGCAAAGGGCAAGGGCTACTCCGAGAAGCTCTGCGCCAAGGCGGTCTCCCGGGGCCGTACGACCCAGGAGAAGGCGGACGCGCTGCTGGCCCGCATCACGCCGACCGCCGACCCTCAGGACGTGGCGGGCTGCGACGCCGTCATCGAGGCCGTCTTCGAGGACTCCGCGCTCAAGCACAAGGTGTTCCAGGAGATCCAGCACATCGTCGAACCGGACGCGCTGCTCTGCTCCAACACCTCGACCCTGCCGATCACCGCCCTCGCCGAAGGCGTCGAGCGACAGGTCGACTTCGTCGGACTGCACTTCTTCTCGCCCGTCGACAAGATGCCGCTCGTCGAGATCATCAAGGGCGAGCGCACCGGCGACGAGGCACTCGCCCGCGCCTTCGACCTCGTACGGCAGATCAGGAAGACCCCGATCGTCGTCAACGACTCGCGGGGCTTCTTCACCTCCCGTGTCATCGGGCACTTCATCAACGAGGGCGTGGCGATGGTCGGCGAGGGCATCGAGCCCGCCTCCGTCGAGCAGGCCGCCGCCCAGGCGGGCTACCCCGCCAAGGTCCTCTCCCTGATGGACGAGCTGACCCTCACCCTCCCGCGCAAGATCCGCGCCGAGTCGAAGCGGGCCGTCGAGGAGGCGGGCGGCACCTGGACGGCGCACCCCGCCGACTCGGTCATTGACTCCATGGTCGACGAGTTCGGCCGCCCCGGGCGCAGCGGTGGCGCGGGCTTCTACGAGTACGGGGAGGACGGCAGGCGCGCCGGGCTGTGGCCCGGGCTGCGCGAGCACTTCACGCGCGCGGGAGCCGAGATCCCGTTCCGGGACATGCAGGAACGGATGCTGTTCTCCGAGGCGCTGGACACCGTCCGGCTCCTGGAGGAGGGCGTCCTGACGTCCGTCGCCGACGCCAACATCGGCTCGATCTTCGGGATCGGCTTCCCGGGCTGGACGGGTGGCGTTCTGCAGTACATCAACGGGTATGAGGGCGACGCTGGGGCAGGTGCCGGCGCCGGGGGTGCAGGCACCGGGCTGCCCGCATTCGTGGCACGCGCGCGTGAGCTCGCCGAGCGGTACGGGGAGCGGTTCACGCCTCCCGCGCTGCTCGTGGAGAAGGCGGAGAAGGGCGAGCGGTTCACGGACGCGTGAGGGTTCGGCGCCGGGGGATCTCTTCGCCCCCGCCGCCCCTACCCATCCCCGTCCCCTGGGGCTCCGCCCCAGACCCCGTGGGGTGGGTTGCCGGGTGCGGGTTCGTAGTGGCTGGGGTGCGCAGTTCCCCGCGCCCCTAATTAGGGGCGCGGGGAACTGCGCAGTCTTTTGGGGGTTCGGGGGCGGAGCCCCTGAGGAAGTGACGGGAATGGGTAGGGGCGGCGGGGGCGAAATCCCCCGGTGCGCCGGCCGTCCGTACCGCTGAGCGACACGCCCCCCTTGCCCCCCGCCCCCGCGGCCCCGACGCTGACCGGCGAACCCAGTTCCCCGTCCCCGCGAGGAGCCAACGATGGGCCGCCGCCCCACCCCCGCCCTGCTCGACATCCTGCGCGGCGAGGGCGTGGACCGCGTCTTCGGCAACCCCGGCACCACCGAACTGCCTTTCCTGGCAGCCCTGGAGGACACCGAAGAGGCACCGGACTACGTCCTCGGCGTCCACGAGGGCGCGGTCGTCTCCATGGCCGACGGATACGCCCGAGCCACCGGCCGCCCCGCCTTCGTCAGCCTCCACATCGCCGCGGGCCTCGCCAACGGACTCATCGGCCTGCTCAACGCCCGCCGCTCGCGCACCCCGCTGGTGGTCATGGCCGGTCAGCAGGACCGCCGCCACCTCCAACAGGACCCCATGCTCTCCGGGGACCTCGTGGCTCTCGCCGCGCCCGCCGTGAAGGCGACCTACGACATCCAGCACGCCCGCGACCTCCCGCTCGCGCTGCGCCGCGCCTTCGCACTCGCCGTACGGCCGCCCGCCGGGCCCGTGTTCCTGTCCGTACCCATGGACCTGCTGGCCGAGGACACGGAGGTCGACGTCCCGGCCCGCACGCCGCCGCTCAGGCCCACCCCCGCCGGGGGCCTCGACCGGGCCGCCGTCCTGCTCGGCGCCGCCGCCCGGCCCGTGATCGTCGCCGGGGACGGGGTGGGCCGCGAGGACGCGATGGCCGCGCTCGTCCGGACCGCCGAGACGTGCGGCGCGCCCGTGCACCACCAGCCGATGGCGGACCACCTCGACTTCCCGACCACCCACCCGCTGTACGCCGGGATGCTGCCACCGCGCCACGACGCGATCCGCACCACGCTCGCTCCGTACGACACCGTGCTGATCGCCGGAGCGCACGCGTTCACACCGCACCACTACAGCCCCGGTCCCGCACTGCCGCCCGGCATCACCGTCGTACAGCTCGACTCCGACCCGGACGAGATCGGCCGCAACTTCCCGGCCGACCACGGGGTCGTGGGCGCGCTCCGTCCCTCCCTTGACCGGCTCGCGGAGTTGCTGCGCGAGCGGGTTTCCGAACGTACGGCGAAGATCCGGGTGCTGCGTGCCTGTGACCGGCACACGGTCGAACGGGAACGTGCGGAGGCCGCCGCGCGGGCCGCGTACTCACCTGCGCCCCTCGCCCCCTGGGCCGCCGCCCACGCCGTCGCCCGCGGGCTGCCGCCGGGCGCCGCGGTCGTCGAAGAGGCCATCACCGTGGGCCTGTTGCTGCGCCGGCTCGTGCACCTCGACCGGCCCGGCAGCTACACGCACACCGTCGGCGGCGGACTCGGCTGGGGCATCGGCGCCGCGGTCGGCCGGGCCCTCGCCGAGCCGGGACGGCCCGTCGTCGCGGTTCTGGGCGACGGCTGCGCGCTCTTCGGCCTCCAGGGCCTGTGGAGCGCGGCCCGGTACGCGGCTCCCGTGCTGTTCGTGGTGATGAGCAACGGCGCATACCGCACGCTCCAGAACACCTACGAGGCGATGGGTGGCAACGGGCCCTGCCCCGGCACCGAGTTGGGGCGACTGGACTTCACACAGGCGGCCCGCTTCTTCGGGATCGACGCCGTGCGCGCGGAGAGCGCGGATCACTTACGTGAACTGGTGGGCGGGGTCCGTGAGTTGGCGCGGCCGATGCTGGTCGATGTGCCGCTTCGGTAGGGGAGACCCGGTGGCGGCGTACTTCGGCGGCAGGGGCGGGCGGGTCGACGTGACAGCCATTGGACGACGTACGAACTCCCTCGCGCCGCGTACGAGTTCTCCGGCGGCCGGTGACTCACAGGGACCCGCACCTTGTCACCCGCGTGCCGGGGCCGGACCATCGGTCCATGACGGACGGTCAGGTGCCTCGGGTACCTCAGGTGCCGAAGTCGGTGCTCGCGCGCGGGGCGGCGCTGCTGCGTGCCTGCGGTGAGTCCGAGGGCGCGCAGAGTCTGGCCGAACTCGCGCTGCGCACGGGGCTGCCCAAGCCGACCGCGCACCGGCTGCTGGGCGAACTGGTCCGGCTGGGGCTCGTGGAGCGCGGACCCGACGGCCGCTACCGCATCGGGCTCGCCCTCTTCGTACTCGGTCAGTCGGCGCCGTCCGCTCGCGAACTGCGGGACATCGCCCTGCCGTTCCTCGGCGACCTGTACGAGGCGACCGGCGAGAACGTGCACCTGGCCGTGCCCGACGGCCCCGACACCCTCTTCCTGGCGAAGCTCACCGGCCGCCGCGCCACACCGATCGTCTCGCGCACTGGTGGTCGCCTGCCTGCCCACTGCACCGCCACGGGGAAGGTCTTCCTGGCCCACGACCCCCGGCCGCCGTGCGTCTCCCTGCCCAGGCTCACCCCGCGCACGCTCGTCCTACCCGGCCAGCTCGCCCGCGACCTCGCACGGACCCGTGCCCGCGGCTTCGGCGTCAACCTGGAGGAGGCGGAGATCGGCATCTCCGCCGTCGCGGCCCCGGTCTACGCCCACGAACGCCGCCCGGTCGCCGCCATCTCCGTGACGGGCGGGACCCGGCGCCTCGACATGGAACGCATCGGCGCGCGGGTGTGCGCGGCGGCGCGTGCGTTGACGCGGGCGTTGTCGGCGTGAGCGGTACGCGGGGCAGGCCCCGGGGCGGGTCACTGCTCGGTCCCGGCCTTGCCCCCCGCCTGCATCGACACCGCCAACTGGTGCTCGGTCAGTCGGGCGCCGCTCAACTCCTCCACGGTCCGGCCCCGTACGAAGACCAGCACCCGGTCGCAGACCTCGGTCAGTTCGGCCAGGTCGGTCGAGGCGATGAGCACGGCGGCGCCGCCCGCCGCCAACTCGCCCACGATGCGGTGCATTTCGGACCGGACGCCGACGTCGACACCACGCGTGGGGTCGTCCAGGACGACGATGCGGGGCTCGGTGGCCAGCCACTTCGCGAAGACGACCTTCTGCTGGTTGCCGCCGGAGAGGCGGGCCACGACGTCGTGCGGGTCGCCGCGCAGACGCAGACGCTCCGTCAAGTCACTGGTGCGACGGACCAGTTCAGCGCGCGACGGTATGAAGCCGCCCCGCCCCAGCGCCAGCCAGCTCACCGCCGTGGTGTTCTCCCACACCGTGCGGTCGGTCATCAGCCCGTACCGTTTGCGGTCGCTCGGCACGAACGCCACGCCCGCCCGGACCGCGTCGCGCAGGGACCGTGGCAGCCCCCGGCCACCGATGTCGACCCGGCCGACAGAAACGGCCGTGCGCCCGCACACCACCGCCAACGCGTCGAGATGACCGGCCCCTTGGAGCCCGGCCACGCCCACCACCTCTCCCACGCGCACGGTGAAGGTCACGTCCGCGAGGCGCCCCGGGAGGCAGACCCCGGAGAGCACGACCGGCGGCGGCCCGTCGGCCACGGCACGCGTCCGCCGCACCGGCTGCTGGGGTGTCCCGCCCAGCATCGCCGTCACGAGATCCGGCACGCCGACGTCCTCCCGCCGTACGCCGGCCAGGGTGACCCGTCCGTCGCGCAGCACCGTCACGCGCTGCGCGAGGCGCATCACCTCCTCCAGGAAGTGGGTGACGTACAGGATCGCGATGCCCCGCCCCGTGAGCGTCCGCAGGACCCTTTCGAGACGGTCCACGGCGGCGGCCGGCAGCGCGGACGTCGGCTCGTCGAGCACCAGCACACGCGGCCGGCGCAGCAGCGCCCGCGCGATCTCCGTCAACTGCTGGTCGGCGAGCGGCAGTTCACCCAGCAGCGTGCCGGGCTCGACGTCGAGCCCCAGCTCGTCGAGCACGGGGCGCGCGGCGCGGTCCATCGCACTCCGGTCGAGCAGCCCGAAGCGCCGCGGTGGACGGTGGGGGAAGAGGTTCTCCCGTACCGACAGGTCGGGGAAGAGGCTCAACTCCTGGGAGACGACGGCGATTCCGCCCGACCGCGCCTCCGGCACGAGCCGCAGCGTCCCTTCGTCCGGCCGCAGCGTGCCCGACAGGATCCGCACGAGCGTCGACTTGCCCGCCCCGTTCTCACCGACCAGCGCATGGACCTCCCCGCCCCGAAGCCGGATGCCGGCTCCGTCCAGGGCCCTGACCCCGCCGTACGACTTGACCAGGCCCTGCGCGGCCAGCATGTCGCCGTACGTCATCTCAGCGCGCGTCCTTCAACGGCTTGAGCTGCGCCTGCTGGTCACCCAGCAGCTTGTCGATCACGGGCTTGTACCAGTCGTAGGCCGCCTTCGCGGACTTCTGCCGCGTGATGATCTCGTCGATGTTGGAGGAGTCGACGACCCCGCCGGGGGAGAGGAACCAGCCGTCGGGCAGCTTGCCGTCGTTGTCCCGCACCGACTCGATGAGCATCGCCGTCGAGAGGTAGCCCTTGAGGAAGTGCTGCGGGTCGATGGTGACGAAGTTCGAGCCGTCCTCGACCGCGTCGAGGGTCTTCGGGTCGACGTCGAAGCCCGCCGTCAGCCACTTGCCGTTCTTCTCCTTCTTGATCTTCGCGAGGTTGTAGCTGTCGGCGTCACCGACACCCAGGAAGGCGAGGGCCTTCGGATGCGCGCCCACCTGCGACGACCAGGAGCTGTGGTTCTGCCCGGGATCGCTGTACGTCTGGAAGGGGCCGAGCACCTTCACGCCCGGAGCCTCCTTCCTGAACGCGTCGGCGATGCCCTTGGCCCGGTTGTCGAGCACCGGCGTCCCGGGGTTGGGCACCCCGACGACGATCTCCCCCTTCGGGTCGTCGCCGAGCCGCTTCAGCGCCTCCTTCGCCATCAACTCGCCCAGCGCGTAGTTGTCGTTGCCCACGTAGAAGGTCACCTTGCTGCCGTCGGTGGGAGAGGTGTCCAGGGCCACGATCGGGATGCCCTGGTCGACGGCGCGCGCGGCGGGGCGGGTGAAGATCGGCGGATCGAGGTTCTCCAGGACGATGCCGTCCTTGGCGCGGGCCGTGAGGTTCTGGAAGAGCTGCACCTCGGCGGGCCCGTCCGTGTTGGGCGGCCCGACGGCCTTGAAGTTCACGTCCCCCGCGTGGTCCGCGGCGCTCTCGGCTCCCAGCACCATCTCGTGGGCGAAGTTCAGGCTGATGTTGGCCACCGCGATGCCCATGTCGAGCTTGCCGCCGCCCGAGCCGCCGGGGCCGTCGTCATTGCCGCAGCCGGTGGCGGAGAGGAGGACCAGCGCGCCGAGCGCGGCGGACAGCGTACGCAATCGGGAGTGCATGACGGCCTCCAAAAAGGCTCTGAACAAACTCCGAACAAGGCTCCGAACAAGGCTCCGAACAGGGCTCCCGGCGATCCGAACAAGGCTCAGGACAAGGGGACTTCAATGTCGGCGGCGCCCGCCGCGCCGCAGCGCGCTGTCCGCCGCGACCGCGACGAGGATCACCCCGCCGGTGGCGAACGACGTCCAGTTGATGGGTACTTCGAAGAACACGAGCCCGGAGGCGACGACGGACAGGATCATCGCGCCGGCCACCGCCCCGACCACCGATCCTCGTCCGCCCGCGAGCGGGGTGCCGCCGATGATGCACGCGGCGATGGCCTGCAACTCGTAGCCCTGGCCGAGCGTGGGATCGCCGGCGCCGTAGTACGCGAGCGCGAGGACCGCCGCGCACGCCGTGGTGAGACCGGACAGCGCGAGGGCCTGAACGCGCGTACGGACGACGGGGATACCGCTGAACGCGGCGGCGTCGGGATTGGACCCGATCGCCCGCACCCGAGCCCCGAACCGGGTGCGGGCGAGCAGCACCGCGAGAGCGACCACGACCGCGAGCAACACCCAGAGCGCGAAGGGCACTCCGGCCGCGTCACCGCCCGCGAGCGTGAAGAACGAGTCGTCCAGCGGCAGATCGGTGATCTGCTTCCCGTCGGCGAGCGCCAGTCCGACGCCCCGGAACAGCATCAGCGTGCCCAGTGTCACGATGAACGACGGCAGGGCGAGCAGCGTCGTGACCAGTGCGTTGAATACCCCCAGCGCGATCCCGGTGAGCAGGACCGCCGGGACGGCCAGCCAGGGCGCGACACCCTCCCGTACGAGCAGGGCGCCGACGACCAGGCACATCGCGTAGCTGCCGCCCACCGACAGGTCGACCTCGCGCATGGCGAGCGCGAAGACCATGCCGCACGCCATCAGCGAGATGTACACGGAGTTGTGCGCGGTGGAGAGCAGGTTGTCGCTGTCGAGGAAGTCCGGGTACGGGATGCCGATGCCGGCGACGAGCAGGGCGAGGACGACCAGGACGCCTAGTTCGTCGGGCAGCAGCCGCCGGTTCCCGAGGCGGCGCGCCGGTAGCCGACCGGGCGACAGCCTGAACCACCGTCCGCCGCCGCCCTGTTCGCGGGCCCGCTCGGCGTCGTCCACGGCACGGTCGGTCTCGGTCATCGGACACGGCTCCCGAACGCCGGTGGCTGGGGGGTCGCCCCGCAGCGTCGGGCCGTCGGGCGCGCGCGGCAACACGGCCGTTCCAGCGAATGGAACAGGAGCCGGTGGTGGTCGGGTCGACTCGGGGAGCCGCCGGTCGAAGGGAGCCGCGCCGGACCCGACCACCGCGTTCCGAAGACCGGAAACGCCCCCTTGCCCACCGCCTGACGGGTCATCACACTCACCGCATGGAGACGCGGACCGCGCTGGTGACCGGAGCGGCACAGGGCCTCGGGCAGGAGTTCGCCGTCGCGCTCGCCGGACGAGGCTACCGAGTCGCCGGACTCGACCTCGTCCCGCAGACCCGGACGGCCGAACGCGTTCTGGACTACGTGGAGTTGATCGCCGACGTCACCGACGAGGCACAGGTCCACGCGGCTCTTGAGCGGGTGCTGGAACAGTTCGGCACGCTGCACGTCCTCGTCAACAACGCGGGCGTGTACCCGGAGTCGCCGTTCGAGGACATCACGCCCGAGGAGTGGCGGCGTGTCATGCGCGTCAACCTGGAGGCGCCGTTCCTGATGACCCGGGCCGTCCTGCCGTACCTGAAGGCGGCGGGCTGGGGGCGCATCGTGAACATCGCCTCGGCCGCCGTCCTCACCGCACCGCCCACGATGGTGGCGTACACCGCCTCGAAGGCGGGCCTGATCGGCTTCACCCGGGCGCTCGCCTCGGCGCTCGGCCCGTACGACATCACGGTCAACGCGATCGCGCCGAGCATGGTCCGCACCGCGACCGCCGAGCGCACGGTCGGTGCCGGCGGCGGTTTCGAGCACGTCCGCGCCCAACAGGCCGTCCCCAGAACCCAGGAGCCGTCAGACCTCGTCTCCACACTGCTGTACGTCGTCGACGAGGGCAGCGGTTTCCTGACGGGCCAGACGCTCAACGTGGCAGGCGGCTCGGCGTACTTGTGAGGGCGGGAGGCGTATGCGTGAGCGTCAGCGGTGGGCGGGTGACTCAGGACTCCTCGGTGAGCCACTCCCGCAGCTCCTCCTTCAAGGAGCGCTGAAAGGTCGTCAACAGCGCCTGCACCACGAGCGGTTGCATGTGGGCGGAGAGATCCTTCACCGCCTCGACGGACTCGCGCTCGGACACCTCGTCGCGGAACAGCAGGGACAGCTCGTGGGCCGCGGCACGCGTGTGCTTGAGCAGGACCGTGCGTGCGGCGAGGATCGTCTCGTGCGCGATCGGTACGTCGAGCAGCTGGACGCCGAGCCGCAGCAGCCCGAGGTCCACGCGGTACGTGCCCGGGGCGGCCGCCTCCCTGACGACGCTCATCGCGACGAGCCGGTCCAGGTCCTCCGCGCTCAGCGGCCGCCCCGCCCGGCGCTCCAGCTCCGCCCGGCTCACCTCCTCCGCCGAGTCCGGCGCCCAGGAGGCCACCACGGCCCGGTGGATGGCCAGGTCATGGGCGCTGAGCCCCTCCGGCAACTGCTGCAGATAGCGTTCGATGGCGGCCAGCGTCATCCCCTGGTGCTGCAGCTCCTCGATGAGCGCGAGCCGGGACAGATGCTCCTGGCTGTAGTGCCCCACCCGGCGCGGCCCGATCACGGGCGGCGGCAGCAGCCCCTTCGTGCCGTAGAACCGAACGGTCCGCACCGTGACCCCCGCCCGCGCGGCCAGCTCGTCGACCGTGAGCGTCGGCTCCTCGATGTCCGTCGCCATGACCGCTCCTTCGGATACCACATCTGCCTCACGGGTGCGGTGCAACAGTATTGCTGTCTCACCTGAGTTGTGAAAGCTCCCATCGGCGGCCGGCGCCCCCGAATGCCGAGGCCGATTGTCAGTGGCGGTCCGTACGGTTGGCGTCATGTCGGAGATCACGTACGTCCGGGGCGACGCCACCACCCCACTGGGCAAGGGCGTCAAGCTGATCGCCCATGTCTGCAACGACATCGGGGGCTGGGGCAAGGGCTTTGTCCTCGCCCTGTCGAACCGCTGGCCGGAACCGGAGGCGGCCTACCGCCGCTGGCACCGCGAACGCGCGGGCAACGACTTCGCCCTGGGCGCCACCCAGTTCGTCAAGGTCGCCCAATACGTGTGGGTGGCCAACATGATCGGCCAGCGGGGCACGAAGACCGGCAGCAAGGGCGTCCCCGTCCGGTACGAGGCGATCGACACGGCCCTCGCCCCGCTGGCCGACAAGGCCCTCGAACTCGGCGCGTCCGTCCACATGCCCCGCATCGGCTGCGGACTGGCGGGCGGCAAGTGGTCACGAGTGGAGCCACTGATAACCGAGCGACTCATAGCAAGAGGCATCCCGGTGACGGTGTACGACCACGGCGACTGAGCGAGTCCGCCCAAGGGGGGCGGGCCCCGTAAGGGGCGCGGGGCTCTGACATTTGCGGCTCCGCCGCGGGGCGCGACCAGCCCAGTACAACCCGCACCAGGCAACCCGCATCAGCGCACCCGCACCCCTCCCCGCCCCCCCAGCGGCGCGCTAGCGCTGGTCCTCGTGAACCGAGTTCGTCGCCGCGATCTTCTTCCACGACTTCGGCCGCACCAGCTCCCCCTGAGCCCGAGGCGCGATCGAGGCAGCCCGCGCCGCCGGCGCCCCCGGCTTCGACGCCTGGTACAACCACGTGTCGAACAGCGAGGCGAGCGGCTGCCCCGACACCTCCTCCGCGTACTTCACGAAGTCACCGACCGTCGCGTTCCCGTGCGCGTACTTCTTCGGCCAGCCCTTCAGAACGGCGAAGAACGCCTCGTCCCCGATCTCGTTGCGCAGCGCCTGCAACGCCAGCGCCCCGCGGTCGTACACGGCGATGTGGAACTGGTTCTCCGGCCCCGGATCCCCGGGCTTGACGGTCCAGAACGGATCGTCGGCGGCCCGCGACGCGTACACGTAGTCCGCGATCTCCTGCGCCGTCCCCTCGCCCTCGTGCTCCGACCAGAGCCACTGCGCGTACCGGGCGAAGCCCTCGTTGATCCAGATGTCCTTCCACCCGGTGACGGACACGTAGTCGCCGTACCACTGGTGGGCCAGCTCGTGCACGACCACGGACACGTTCGTCCCGCTCGCGAACTGCCGCGGGCTGTAGAACGGCCGGGTCTGCGTCTCCAGTGCGTACCCGGTGTCGGTATTGGGGACATAGCCACCCAAACCATTGAACGGATAAGGCCCGAAGTACTCGGACAGCCAGTCCGCGACCTCCCCGGTCCGCTCGACGCTGGCGCGCGCCGCCCCGTAGTTGTCGCCCAGATCCTTGCTGTAGGCGTTGACGATCGGGATGCCACTCTCCGACGTGCCGGTCGTGAGGTCGAACCTCCCGACCGCCAGTGTGGCCAGATACGTGGCCTGCGGCTTGTTCGACCGCCAGCTGTAGCGCGTCCAGCCGGCCCGTGAACTCACCGACTGGAGCGTGCCGTTGGAGATCGCCTGCGAACCGTCGGGCACGGCGACCGACACGTCGTACGTGGCCTTGTCCAGCGGATGGTCGTTGCTGGGGAACCACCACCAGGCCGCCTCGGGTTCGTTGGCCCCGACTCCGCCGTCCGGAGTGCGGTGCCAACTGGTGAACCCGTACGCCTTCTTCGAGGACGGCACCCCGCTGTAGCGCACCACGACCGTGACGGCCGCGCCCTTGGGCAGCGGGTTCTTCGGCGTGATCTCCAGCTCGTGCTCGCCCGAGGTGGCGAACGAGGCCTTCGTGCCGTTGACCCGCACCTCGCTCACATCGAGCAGGAAGTCCAGATTGAAGCGCGAGAGATCCTGCGTGGTCCTCGCCAGGAGGGTCGCGGTGCCCTCCAACTTGTCCGTCTCCGGCTGGTACTGGAGCCGGAGGTCGTAGTGGGAGACGTCGTATCCGCCGTTGCCGTAGGCCGGGTAGTAGGGGTCGCCGATGCCCGGAGCGCCAGGCGTGTAACTGGCCGCCGATGCCGGGATCGCCAGCAGGAGGGAGGCCGCGAGTGCGCCCGGGGCGATGAGTCTGCGGTGCACGTCAAGCTCCAAGTCGTAGGGGCACGAAGTCTGTTCGGAGCCTATTCATTCGCTGTGGGCCCATCGCTGTCCATGACCTCTCCTGTCACACGATCGCCATTCGGCCGACATGAGCGACGCCGTCCCACGCACCTTTCAAGCCACACCTCGGCCGAACCTCCGCACACCCCAATCGGCCCTCTTTTGCACAGGAGTTGACCGGAGTACCTTCCGCGCATGCGGACACCTGCGCGCTACAAGCGCTTCACCAACTGGAGATCGCTCGCGACGGCGGCCACAGCCGCCCTGATGGCCACGCTCCTCACCCCGGCCGCCGCCCACAGCGCCCCGCGGGAGAGCGCCCCCGTCTACTCGTACGAGAACGCGATCCGCGAATCCGTCTGGGTGGACACCAAACTGGACGGCGACAGCGACGGGAAGACCGACCGCGTCGCCGTCGACATCGTCCGCCCGCGCGAGCCCGCCCAGCAGGGCCGCAAGATCCCCGTGATCATGGATGCCA
The DNA here is from genome assembly GCF_055577685.1 of Streptomyces sp. NPDC033178. Lineage (NCBI taxonomy): Bacteria > Bacillati > Actinomycetota > Actinomycetes > Kitasatosporales > Streptomycetaceae > Streptomyces > Streptomyces sp. NPDC033178. The sequence continues at coordinate 245,156 of NZ_JBVIPT010000003.1, read as the reverse complement.
GCCCGTACTACTCCTGCTGCGGGCGCGGCAACGAGAGCCAGAAGAAGACGTACGACGCGAACGGCGACGTCGTCCAGATGCCGCTCTACTACGACAACTACTTCGTGCCGCGCGGCTACGCGTTCGTCGCCGTCGACCTGGCCGGGACCAACCGCTCCGACGGCTGCGTGGACGTCGGCGGACGCTCCGACGTCCAGTCCGCGAAGGCCGTCGTCGACTGGCTGAACGGCCGGGCCAAGGGCTACACCTCCCGCACGGGGACCACGAAGGCCAAGGCCGGCTGGACCAACGGCAAGACGGGCATGATCGGCAAGAGTTACGACGGCACCATCGCCAACGGTGTGGCCGCCACCGGAGTCGAGGGCCTGGAGACGATCGTCCCCATCGCCGCCATCTCCTCCTGGTACGACTACTACTTCGCCAAGGGCGCCCCCCTCTACGACTCCGGCCCCGAGTGGCTGTCCGACTACGTCGAGAGCCCCGACGCCCGCGCCAGGTGCGCCGCCGTCCAGCAGAAACTCGTCGACGGCGCCCCGCGCACCGGCGACTGGACGAAGCTGTGGACCGAGCGCGACTACGTGAAGGACGTCGGCAAGGTCGACGCCAGCGTCTTCGTCATCCACGGCATGCAGGACCTCAACGTCCGCCCCAAGCACTTCGGCCAGTGGTGGGACGGCCTCGCCGAGAACGGCGTCGACCGCAAGGTCTGGCTGTCCCAGACCGGTCACGTCGACCCCTTCGACTTCCGCCGCGCCGAGTGGGCCGACACACTGCACCGCTGGTTCGACCACGAACTCCTCGGCTACGACAACGGCATCGACGACGAGCCGATGGCCGACATCGAGCGCGCCCCCGACCAGTGGGTCACCTCGAACGTCTGGCCGCCGCGCGCCACCGACACCGTGAACCTGCGCCCGGGCCAGGGCGCGCAGGCGGGCGTCGGCACCCTCGGACTGCGTACCGGATCGGGCACCGAGACCTTCACCGACGATCCGCAGCAGGACGAGACCGACTGGGCCGCCCAGATCGACCAGTCCACGTCCGCCAAGGCCGGATTCACCACCAAGCCGCTGACGCGTGACGTCCGCCTGTCCGGCTCCTCCAAGGTGACCGTCACCGCCACCCCGACCACGTCGAGCGCCCATCTCTCCGCGGTCCTGGTCGACCTCGGCCCGGACACGATCCGCGACTACTCGGCCTCGGGCGAGGGCATCACCACGCTCACCGACCGCACCTGCTGGGGCCCGAGCACCACCGGCGACAGCTCCTGCTTCAAGGAGACGCGGGCCAAGACCGCGGACGTCGACTACACGGTGTTCAGCCGCGGTTGGGCCGACCTCGGCAACCACGCCTCCGACGCCAAGGGCGAGCCGCTCACCCCGGGCAAGCGCTACACCATCACCCTCGACCTGCACGCGAGCGACCACGTCGTCCCGGCCGGACACCGCCTGGCGCTGATCGTCGCCGGCACCGACGAGGGCCTCATCGACCCGCCGTCCAGCACGCCGACCCTCGCTCTCGACCTCGCGCGCACGAAGGCCAGTGTGCCGCTCGTCGGAGGCGCCGCCGCCTTCGCGCGCGCCACCTCGGGATCCTCGTACGTCACCCCCGACGCCACCCTCGACGGCATCGGCGAGCCGCGCGCCACGCAGCGCGTACCCGGAGGCACCCACTGATGACATCCCGCCGCACAGGAATACTCGCCCTGACGGTGGCGGTGCTCACCGCACCCCTCCTGACGGTGCCCGCCCACGCCGCCCAGACCCCGCCCCGTACCGGATTCGAGCAGACCGACGGCGCACGCTGGACCACCCAGCCCGAGGAGCGGGACTTCCTCGCCGCCGTCGACAGGGCGAGCGACCGCGTGTCGATCAGCCGGATCGGCACGACGAAACAGGACCGCCCGCTCCGCCTCGTACGCATCGGCAACAGCCACGCGGCCAACACCGTCCTGCTGGTGTGCAGCCAGCACGGCGACGAGCCGTCCGGGCGCGAGGCCTGTCTCACGACGGTCCGCGACCTCGCGTACGCGAAGGACTCCGCCACGCGGAAGTTCCTCGACCGCACCACGCTGCTCGTCGTGCCCACCGCCAACCCGGACGGCCGGGCCGCCGACACCCGCGGCAACAGCGACGGCGTCGACATCAACCGCGACCACCTCGCGCTCCAGACGGCCGAGGGCCGCGCCATGGCCGCCGTCGTCCGCGACCGCAAGCCCGACGTGATCTACGACCTGCACGAGTACGGGGCCACACCCCCGTACTACGACAAGGACCTCTTCGACCTCTGGCCGCGCAACCTCAACACCGACGCGGCCGTGCACGACGAGGGGCAGACCCTGTCGGGGGCGTACGTACGCCCCGCAGCCCAGGCGGAGGGGTACTCGACCGGCACGTACGGAATCTGGACCGACCCCGTGACCGGCGACCCGATCCGGCAGGTCGCGGGCGACGGACAGGAGCGGATCCTGCGGAACATGTCCGGCGTCAAACACGGTGTCGGGCTGCTCATCGAGAGCCGCGTCGACCCCCTCACGGACGCCGAGAAGGCCGACGAGGCGCTCAACAACCGGCGCCGCGTCCACTCCCAACTGGCGGCGCTGGACGGGCTGTTCGAGTTCACGGGCGAACGGCGCACCCGTATCGAGGCGGCCACGACTACGGCCCGGCTGGCCGGTTACCGGGACACAGGCCCGGTCTACGTCGGCGGCGCCGACAACGACCCGGCCGAGCCGTCCGAGATCATCGCGGACCCGCCCTGCGCCTACCGGCTGACGGCGGACCAGTACGCGGACGTCAAGGACGAACTCGCCCTGCACGGGGTCGGTACGCGGCAGGACGCCGAAGGCGCCTTCGTCCCGCTGCGCCAGTCCCTGCGCGCTCTCGTCCCGCTGCTCCTGGACGAGCGCGCTCCGTACCACCTCACGGTCGGGGAGCCCGACACCGACTGCTGAGGCGGTTGAGATCTGTAGCACCTGTGGTAGGTCGTAGGGCATAGCGAGGAAATGGCTTACCCACGGTTTCCAGGGGAAGGTGCCGCAGATGACTGAAGACCTGTACAAGAGGGGAGGCCGGGAAGGTCCTTCGGACATTCCCGGCGGCCCCGGTCAGCACACCGACCGGGTGGTGTTCGGCGTCACCGCCGCCATCACCGTGGCCTTCGTGATCTGGGGATCGGTCGGCACCGACTCCCTGAAGAGCGCCTCCGACAAGATGCTCAGCGGCCTGATGCACAACGGCGGCTGGGCCTTCATGCTGGCCGCCTCGGGTTTTGTGGTCTTCGCGCTGTGGCTCGCGATCAGCCGGTACGGCAGGATCCACCTCGGCGCGGAGGGCGAGGAGCCCGAGTTCAAGACCGTGTCCTGGGTCGCGATGATGTTCAGCGCCGGTATGGGCATCGGCCTGATGTTCTACGGCGTGAGCGAGCCGCTCTCCCACTACACGACCCCGCCACCGGGAACCGACCCCGCGGACTCCGCGGAACGCATGCAGACGTCGATGGCCACCACCCTCTTCCACTGGACGCTGCACCCCTGGGCGATCTACGCGGTGGTCGGTCTCGCCATCGCCTACAGCACCTTCCGCAAGCGCCGCCGCCAGACGATCAGCGCGGTCTTCACCCCGCTCATCGGGGAGAAGCACGCGAACGGCGGCGTCGGCCGGGCCATCGACATCCTCGCGATCATCGCCACCGTCTTCGGCTCCGCGGCCTCGCTGGGCCTCGGCGCCCTCCAGATCGGCTCCGGGTTCACCGAGCTGGACTGGATGGACAAGGTGAGCGACGGTCTGCTCGTCGTGATCATCGCCGTTCTGACGGTGGCGTTTGTCGCCTCGGCCATCTCGGGCATCGAGAAGGGCATCCAGTGGCTGTCCAACATCAACATGGTGCTCGCCCTGGTGCTCGCCGTCTTCGTGTTCATCGCGGGCCCGACGGTCATCGTCCTCGACCTGCTGCCCACCTCGGTCTTCTCCTACCTCGGTGACCTGCCGCAGCTGGCCGGCCGCACCGAGGCCAGCACCGGCGAGGGCGTCGCGGACTGGCTCGGCAGCTGGACCGTCTTCTACTGGGCGTGGTGGATCTCCTGGACGCCCTTCGTCGGCATGTTCATCGCGCGCATCAGCCGCGGCCGCACCATCCGGCAGTTCGTCGGCGGCGTCATCCTCGTGCCCAGCACCGTCAGTCTCGTCTGGTTCGCGATCTTCGGCGGTACGGCGATGAAGCTGAAGGAGGGCGGCGCGCTCGGTGGCGAGTCGACCCCCGAGGGCCAGCTCTTCGGCGTCCTGCAGGAGTTCCCCATCGCGACCGCGACCAGCCTGCTCGTGATGATCCTCGTCGGGATCTTCTTCGTCTCCGGCGCCGACGCCGCGTCCATCGTGATGGGCACGCTCTCCCAGAAGGGCGCCCTCGAACCCGGCCGGTTCGTCGTGGTGTTCTGGGGCGTGGTGACCGGAGCCGTCGCCGCCATCATGCTGCTCGTCGGCACCGAGGGCAACGCGCTCCAAGGCCTCCAGAACCTCACGATCCTGGCCGCCGCGCCCTTCGTCCTCGTGATGATCGGCATGTGCATCTCCCTCATGCGCGACCTGCGCAGGGACCCCGTCATCGTGCGCCACGAAATGGGCTCCGAGGCCGTCTCGCTCGCCGTGATCGAAGGCCACAAGAAGTACGACGGCGACTTCGAGATCAGGGTCGGGCCGGGCGCGGGCACAGAAACGGAGGGCGACCCTCTGGGCCACGACCACGGCTGAGGCCTCAGGGCTTGGGTCTTGGGGCTGAGGCCTCGGCGAGGTCGTCCGGGGGCGAGGCCTTCGTCTTTCAGGGGCGCGGGGAACTGCGCGACCAGCCACGACGCACCCGCGGCCAACAAACAACCCTCACCACGGGGCGCCCTGCGAAGGGCGCCCCGCCGGGCGCTCAGCCGAAGGCGAGCCCGGCAGCCACCCGCGCACACCCCCAAGCCACCGTGACCCCCGCCCCACCATGCCCGTAGTTGTGCACCAACACCCCACCCCCGGCCCGGACTTGCCGCTCCAACCGCACCGCCGGCCGCACCGGCCGCAACCCGACCCGGTGGTCCAGCACCCGCGCCCCCGCCACCGCGGGCCGCAACCGCGCACACCGCTCCACGATCCGCGCGGCCACCGCCGGATCAGGTGTCAGCGACCACTCGTCCTCGTCGGTCGTCCCACCCAGGACCAACCGGTCCGGCTGGGGAAAGAGATAGGTGGTCGTCCCGGCGACGGCATCCGTCGAGACGAGCCAGCTGCGCACACCGGGGTTCTCCACGATCACGAGCTGCCCCCGCACGGGCCGAACCGCGGTATCCGGTACGAGCTTCCGGGCACCCAACCCCGTGCAGTTGACGACGACCGGCGCCGCGGCCTCCGCCTCGGCGAGATCCGTCACGGCACGCACCTCGACCGATCCGCCCGCCCGCAGGAACCGCTCGCGCAGCCACCGCAGCTGCACCGGCATGTCGATCAACGGCAGCCGGGCCCACAGCCCGGTACCCGCGTACTCCTCGGGCGTGGACGCCCGAAGCCCCGGCAGCCGAGCGGCGGCCCACGGCCCCTGCTCGTCCAGCCGCGACCCACCCAATACGCCCTCGACCATGCGTACGCCCGTCTCGTCGGGCCGCGCCGCCAACTCCTCGTACACGGAAAGTGACTCCAGGGCCCATGCGCGGGCGAGCTCCAGCGGTTTGACGTTGTACGGCCACCACAGCGCGCCCGCAACCGCCGAGGTGGTTCCCTCGGCGGGCTCCCGCGTCCAGACCCGCACCCGCCTGCCGCTCTCGGCCAGAACGACGGCCGTCGTGAGTCCTATGACCCCGCTGCCGACCACGATCACGTCACCGCTTCGATCCCTCGTCACGCGGGGACGGTAGCGGAATGTGTCATGCCGTGCTCAGACAGCGCTCACTCTGGGGATACTCACAGCATGTCTGCCGAGTACGCGACCTTCGGCCTGGCACCGGCGATGCGTGCCGGTGGAGTCCTTGCCAACGGTGACTACCAAGCGCACCGGGATTTCGTCGACTTCATCGTCGACGGCCGCCCGCTGCTGTACCAGCTCTCCGACCTCGACGCCGTGTCCCCCCTCGCCTCCGACGTACCGCCCGCGATCTTCACCGCACAGGTACGCAGTCTCCTCCTGGAAGCCGACGCCCCGCTGGAGGGCGGCCGGTACGTCATCTACGGCTGCCCCGAGTGCGAGGACCTCGGGTGCGGTGCCGTGACCGCCGCGATCGAACGGCACGGCGACGACTACGTATGGCGCGACTTCGCCTGGCAGACCGACGAACACGCGGATCTGGAGCGGAACGGCTATCACGGCATCGGCCCGTTCCTCTTCCACGGCGAGGAGTACCGCGCCGCCCTGGGCTCGCTGCTCACCGGCACCGCGGGCGAGCGCCGCAGGGTCCTGCTCATCGGCGCCAGGGCAGCCGTCCTGGCCAAACTCGCCGCCGCCCTGCGCATCATCGGCATCGGTGCCGAGACCGCGCAGGACGCCACCGACATCTCCGCCGACGAACTGCGCACGTACGGCGCCGTCGCCTTCGGCCGCGCGGTCACCGAGCAGGAACGTGCCGCCGTACGGCAGTCCTTCGAGCACGCGGGCGCCGACGTCGCGTACGTCGAGGGACTGGCCCCGATCGTCCCGCTCCTGGTCGCCCAGATAGAGAACGCCCTGGACCGCAGCCCCCGGGAACAGCGCCGTCTGACCCGGCTGGTCGCCGCCGACGGTGAGGCGGGCGTCGAGGTCACCTCCACCTGCAGGGTCCAGCTGACCGCGTACCGCCTCGACCGCCTCTACCGCACGCACATGTACGAGGTCTTCGACGGCGTCCTGGAAGCGGGCCGCCACCGGCTCGCCCTGGACGCGAAGGCCACGAAGGGAGAGTCGTTCATCGTGGCGCGTACATCGGGAGGCGTGCTGGTGGAGGCGATGGTGCGCTGAGTTCCCGGGGCGCGCAGGGAGCCCCCGACATCCGTGCGCAGGGAGCCCCGACACCGGCGGGCCGCCCCTCGACATGGGCACGCCGGGAGCTCGCGACATCGGCACGCCGGGAGCCCGCGATGCCGCCGCGCCGGGACCGGGGCAGCGGCACACCGGCGCCGGGACGTCGGCGTGCGCGAAAACCGAGGGCGGTCGTGCGTGGCCGGGCGATTAGGATCGCCCTCTGATGACTGCCACCCTCGTCGCCAAGAACCTCGCCGCCGGCCACGGCGACCGCTCGCTCTTCTCCGGGCTCGACCTCGTCGTCGCGCCCGGCGACGTGATCGGTCTCGTCGGTGCCAACGGCGCGGGCAAGTCCACCCTCCTGCGGATGCTCGCCGGGCTGCTCACACCCGAGGAGGGCGAGCTGCGGCTCTCCCCGCCGACCGCGACCGTCGGCCATCTGCCGCAGGAGCCGGAGCGCAGGACCGGCGAGACCGTCCGGGACTTCCTGGCACGCCGCACGGGCGTCACCGAGGCCCAGCGACTGATGGACGAGGCCACGCAGGCGCTCGTCGACGGGGCACCGGGCGCGGACGACGCGTACTCGACGAGCCTGGAGCGCTGGCTCGACCTCGGCGGCGCCGACCTCGACGAGCGGGCCGAGGAGGTCGCCGACTCGCTCGGCCTCGCCGTCGGCCTTGACCACCCGATGACCGCCCTCTCCGGCGGCCAGGCGGCCCGCGCCGGACTCGCCTCCCTCCTCCTCTCCCGCTACGACGTGTTCCTGCTCGACGAGCCGACCAACGACCTCGACCTGGACGGCCTGGAGCGCCTCGAACGCTTCGTCTCCGGCCTGCGCGCCGGCACGGTCGTCGTCAGCCACGACCGCGAGTTCCTCACCCGCACGGTCACCAAGGTCCTCGAACTCGACCTCGTCCAGCAGCAGATCAAGCTGTACGGCGGCGGCTACGAGGCCTATCTGGAGGAGCGGGACGTCGCCCGTCGGCACGCCCGCGACGACTTCGAGGAGTACGCCGACAAGCGGACCGCGCTCGAAGGGCGGGCGCAGATGCAGCGCTCCTGGATGGACAAGGGCGTCAAGAACGCCCGGCGCAAGGCGAACAACGACAACGACAAGATCGGCCGCAAGTTCCGGAGCGAGGCCAGCGAGAAGCAGGCCGCGAAGGCCCGGCAGACCCAGCGCATGATCGAGCGGCTCGATGTGGTGGACGAGCCGCGCAAGGAGTGGGAACTGCGGATGGAGATCGCGGCCGCCCCGCGGTCCGGTGCCGTGGTCGCCACTCTGCGGGACGCCGAGGTCCGGCGGGGCGACTTCGACTTCGGCCCGGCCACGCTTCAGATCGACTGGGCGGACCGGGTCGCCGTCACCGGCGCGAACGGCGCGGGCAAGTCGACCCTGCTCGGGGCGCTGCTCGGCCGGGTGCCCCTGGACGCAGGCCACGCCACCCTCGGCTCGGGCGTGATCGTCGGCGAGGTCGACCAGGCCCGCAAGCTGTTCCACGGCCCGGAGGCACTCATCGACGCCTTCTCCGCGGCCGTGCCCGACACCGAGCCCGCCGAACTCCGCACCCTGCTGGCCAAGTTCGGCCTCAAGGCGGAGCACGTCCTGCGCCCGGCCGCCACGCTCTCCCCGGGCGAGCGCACCCGCTCCGCCCTGGCCCTCCTCCAGGGCCGGGGCGTCAACCTTCTGGTCCTCGACGAGCCGACGAACCACCTCGACCTACCGGCCATCGAACAGCTGGAGTCGGCCCTCGACTCGTACGAGGGCACGCTGCTCCTGGTCACCCACGACCGCAGAATGCTGGACGCGGTCCGGACGACCCGCCGCCTGGAGGTGGCGGCGGGCAAGGTGACGGAGCGCTAGAGCGCCCCGAAGGGGCGCGGGGCGTGACATCCGCGGCTCCGCCGCGGGGCGCGACCAGTCACGATCCACCCGTAGTTCCGCCACGCGCCCCCAGTGATCAGCGCTTGCCCTTCTTCGGGTCGGCGAGCCCTGCGCGCCGCAGTGCGTCGGCCATCGCGCTGTTGGCTGGCGGAGGCGCCTGACGGGAACCCCCGCCACTGCCACCACCGGCACGGCCGCCCCCCTGCCGCTGCTGCCCCCGCTGCTGAGGAGGTCGCCCACCCCGCTGAGGCCGGTCCTGCCGCCCCTCGCCGGAGGCCGCCGCCTCGTCGTCCAGCCGCAGCGTCAACGAGATCCGCTTGCGCGGGATGTCGACCTCAAGGACCTTCACCTTGACGATGTCACCGGACTTCACCACGTCCCGCGGGTCCTTGACGAACGTCTTGGACATCGCGGAGACGTGCACCAGACCGTCCTGGTGGACGCCGACGTCCACGAAGGCACCGAAGGCGGCCACATTCGTCACGACCCCTTCGAGAACCATCCCGGGGGCCAGGTCGGAGATCTTCTCCACGCCGTCCTTGAAGGTGGCCGTCTTGAAGGCGGGCCGCGGGTCGCGCCCCGGCTTCTCCAACTCCTTGAGGATGTCGGTCACGGTCGGCAGGCCGAACGTCTCGTCCACGAAGTCGTCCGGCCTCAGCGACCGCAGGACACTCGTGTTGCCGACCAGCGAGGCGACCTCGCTGCCCGCCGTCTTCACCATCCGCCGCACCACGGGATACGCCTCGGGGTGCACGCTCGACGCGTCCAGCGGGTCGTCACCGCCACGGATCCGCAGGAAGCCCGCGCACTGCTCGTACGCCTTGGGGCCGAGCCGTGCCACGTTCTTCAGCGCCGTACGCGAGGTGAAGGGGCCGTTCGTGTCGCGGTGCGCCACGATGTTCTCGGCGAGTCCGGAGGTGATGCCGGAGACGCGGGAGAGCAGCGGGGCCGAGGCGGTGTTCACGTCCACGCCCACGCCGTTCACACAGTCCTCCACGACCGCGTCGAGGGAGCGGGAGAGCTTCACCTCGGACAGGTCGTGCTGGTACTGGCCGACGCCGATCGACTTCGGGTCGATCTTGACCAGCTCGGCGAGCGGGTCCTGGAGGCGGCGGGCGATGGAGACGGCGCCGCGCAGCGACACGTCCATGCCGGGCAGCTCCGCCGAGGCGAACGCCGACGCCGAGTACACGGACGCGCCGGCCTCCGACACCATCACCTTCGTGAGCTTCAACTCCGGGTGCTTGGCGATGAGTTCACCGGCGAGCTTGTCGGTCTCGCGGGACGCGGTGCCGTTGCCGATGGAGATCAGCTCGACCGCGTGCTCCTTGGCGAGCCGGGCGAGCTTGGCAATGGCCTCGTCCCACTTGTTCGCCGGGACGTGCGGGTGGATGACGTCCGTGGCGACGACCTTGCCGGTCGCGTCGACCACGGCCACCTTCACACCCGTACGGAAACCCGGGTCGAGGCCCAGCGTCGCGCGTGTGCCTGCCGGGGCGGCGAGCAGCAGGTCGCGGAGGTTCGCCGCGAAGACGTTGACCGCCTCGTCCTCGGCGGCCGTCCGCAGCCGCATCCGCATGTCGATGCCGAGGTGCACGAGCAGCCGGGTGCGCCAGGCCCAACGGACCGTGTCCGTCAGCCACTTGTCGGCGGGACGGCCACGCTCGGCGATCCCGAACCGGTGGGCGACGATCCCCTCGTACGAGGACGGGCCGGGCTGTTCGGAGGGCTCCTCGGGCTCCAGGACGAGGTCCAGGACCTCCTCCTTCTCGCCGCGCAGCATGGCGAGGATCCGGTGCGAGGGCAGGTCGGTGAAGGGCTCGGCGAAGTCGAAGTAGTCGGCGAACTTGGCGCCCGCCTCCTCCTTGCCGTCCTTCACCTTGGCGGCCAGCCGGCCCCGCACCCACATGCGCTCGCGCAGCTCGCCGATCAGGTCGGCGTCCTCCGAGAACCGCTCGGTGAGGATCGCGCGGGCGCCGTCCAGGGCGGCCTGCGGGTCGGCGACGCCCTTGTCGGCGTCCACGAAGGCCAGGGCCGCGGCGAGCGGGTCGACGGACGGGTCGCCGAGCAGCCCCTCGGCCAGCGGCTCGAGGCCCGCCTCACGGGCGATCTGCGCCTTCGTGCGCCGCTTCGGCTTGAACGGCAGGTAGATGTCCTCCAGCCGCGCCTTGGTCTCGGCGCCACGGATCTGCGCCTCCAGCTCGGCGGTGAGCTTGCCCTGCTCGCGCACCGAGTCGAGGATCGCCGTGCGCCGCTCCTCCAGCTCCCGCAGATAGCGCAGCCGTTCCTCGAGCGTGCGCAGCTGCGCGTCGTCGAGCATCTCGGTCGCTTCCTTGCGGTAGCGGGCGATGAAGGGCACCGTCGACCCGCCGTCGAGCAAGTCGACGGCGGCCTTGACCTGCCGCTCCCGTACGCCGAGTTCCTCGGCGATCCTGCCTTCGATGGACCCTACGAGGGGTGTCGTCACGATCCCGTACCGCCTTCTTGACTGGGGTTGCGCGGCAATTGTGGCAGGTGGCACCGACAACGGGGGATCAGGGCGGCGAACAGGGTCTCGACACGGCGGCGGACATGCGGGGAGCCGGACACGCCCGTGGCGTCTCCGGCTCCGGTGGCAGTCGGCGGTCAGGCCCTGCGACCCCGCCCGCCGCGTGTCGACTGGGAGGCGCCGCCGAACAGCCGGGCCAGGGCCCGGAACGGCAGCGTCACAACCGTGGCGATGGCCCCACCGATCTGCCGCAGCACGTCTGCGATGGCACGGAACACGTCTTTCCCCTTTCCTCTCCCGGCCGGCACGACCGGGGAAGGACCGAGTACCTCGTTACGGGGTTCCGAATCCCGGCCGGGCGAGCGCCACCCCGAAGCCACGCGCGCGTGCCCGACGACAGACACCCTCCGCCGCGACCCCGCCGCGCTCAGTTCTTGCCGATCATGCCCTCCGGGAACGCCCCCGCGGCCATCGCCGCCATGAGCAGCCCCGTGGCCAACTCGGTGAGGCGTTCGACGCCCGGGGCGCCCAGGTGCTCGTACGGGGCCGCGTCGAGGCGGTCCGTCCGCGTCTCGATCTCCTTGCGCAAGGCGACCCCCGCCTCCGTCAACTCGCCCTCGGCGTTCAGCAGTCCGCGCCCCCTGAGACGGCTCACCGCCGCGTCCCAGTCCTCGCGGGCCCAGCCGCGCGTGGCGAGGACCCACCTCGGGGCCATCCCCTTGCCGGTCGCGGTGTGGCTCACCAGCGCCTCCAGGGGGTCGAGTTCCGCGTCGAGCAGCGCCGCGAGATGTCCGTCGCCGCGGTGCTCGCGCAGCAGGGTGGCCGCGTGCCACAGCGCGAGGTGCGGCTCACCGGGGACCGGCAGATCAGCGTGCGCGGCGTACAGCGGGCGGGCGGTACGGGTGCACGCCTCGGCCGCGCGCAGCGCGAGTTCGGCCGCCTCGGCGACCTCCTTGGCGGCGAGCATCTCGTCCCCGAGCAGCCGGCGCAGCGTCGCGTCCACGGCACGCGCGCGTGCCGCGAGCACCACCTCCGGAGAGGCGGTCTGCCACACCTCGGGTACGTGCCGCGCGACCAGGTCGTGGCGGAAGTTGTAGAACGTCGCCGTCACCGTGCCCGCGCCCACCGGCCCCATGGCCGCGGCCCGCACCGCGAAGTACGCCGCCCTGGGGTCCGTGACACCGACCCCGGCCAGCTGCTCCGCGAGATCGGGCGAGAAGTAGTGGGTCGAGTGCAGGGGATTGAGGACGTTGTGACACCGGCGTCCGGCGCGCTCCGGCAGGGCTGTGGTCATGCCCGGCACGTTACCGACTGGTTGGTACGTACGGAATGGCGGGGCGGCGATCGGGTCGGCCGTCCAGGGTCTCCGCATGGCTCCATGGCAGGAAAGGTGGGGTACTCGTCATTGCGGACATCCCGCCGCCCGCGAAGAATCGAGCCCATGGCGTTCCGAACCGTCCTCGTCGTCCTCTTCGACGGCGTCCAGAGCCTCGACGTCACGGGTCCCGTGGAGGTCTTCACCGGCGCCGACACCTTCGCCGGTGAGCCCGGAGAGACGTACCGCATCCACACCGCCTCCCTGGACGGCGCTCCCGTACGCACCTCCAGTGGCCTGACCGTCGTCCCGGACCACGCCCTGGCCGAGGCCCCGGCGCCGCACACCCTGCTCGTTCCGGGAGGCAGGGGCACACGCGGTCCCGATCCACGCGTGATCGACTGGCTGCGTGAGCACGGCCCGCGCGCCGACCGCCTGGTCTCCGTCTGCACCGGCGCGATCCTGCTCGCCGAGGCGGGCCTCCTGGACGGCCGCCGCGTGACCACCCACTGGGCGTACTGCGACCGGCTTGCCCGGGACCACCCGGCCATCGAGGTCGACCCGGACCCCATCTACGTACGCGACGGCCATGTGGCCACCTCGGCCGGTGTCACCGCCGGCATCGACCTGGCCCTCGCGCTGGTCGAGGAGGACCTCGGCCGGGACGCCGCGCTCAGCGTCGCCCGGTATCTCGTCGTCTTCCTCCGGCGCCCGGGGAACCAGGCCCAGTTCAGTGCCCAGCTCTCCGCGCAGACGGCCCGCCGCGAACCGCTCCGAGAGGTCCAGCACTGGATCACCGAGCACCCGGGCGACGACCTGTGCGTCGAGTCGCTCGCGGCCCGCGCCCGCCTGTCGCCCCGCCACTTCGCCCGCGCCTTCCAGTCCGAGACGGGCGTGACCCCGGGCCGCTACGTCGACACCGTCCGCCTCGAACACGCCCGCCGCCTCCTGGAGGACACCACGGATGGCATCGAACAGATCGCCCGGGCCAGCGGCTACGGCACCCCGGAGGCCATGCGCCGGGCGTTCGTCAGAACCCTGGGCTCGGCTCCGGCGGAGTACCGCCGCCGTTTCCGACCGGCGCCGACTCCGTGATGTGGACACCGGGCCCACAGGCGCCCCTTCAGGGGCGCGGGGAACTGCGCAACCAGCCACACACGACCCGCACGGAACGCACAGACCTCCGCACCTCAGGAAATCGAAAGGCACCCATGCAGATCGCCATCGTCCTCTTCGACCGCTTCACCGCCCTCGACGCAGTGGGCCCCTACGAAACCCTGGGCCGCCTCCCCGACTCGCAGACGGTCTTCGTCGCCGAGCAGACGGGACCCGTCCGCACGGACACCGGCAACCTGGCCATCACCGCCGACAAGACCCTCGCCGAGGTCACGAACCCGGACATCGTCGTGGTCCCCGGTGGCCCCGGCCAGACCCCGCAGATGGACAACGAGGCGCTCCTCGACTGGCTGCGCGCGGCGGACACCACGAGCACCTGGACGACATCCGTGTGCACCGGTTCACTGCTGCTCGCGGCGGCCGGACTCCTGGAGGGCCGCCGTGCTACCTCCCACTGGCTGGCCCTCGACCACCTGAAGAACTTCGGCGCCGAGCCGACCGGCGAGCGGGTCGTGACCGACGGCAAGTACGTCACGGCGGCCGGCGTCTCGTCCGGCATCGACATGGGACTCACGCTGCTCGGCAGGATCGCGGGCGACGAACAGGCCCAGGCGGTACAGCTGTTGACGGAGTACGACCCGCAGCCGCCCTACGACGCCGGCTCACCGCAGAAGGCCCCGGCCCATCTCGTCGAGCGGTTCCGTTCGGGCAGCCGCTTCAACGTGGCGTAGGCGGGGGCCCGGACGCGGGCGTGGTCCAGGTGAAGTCGGGCGGCCGGCGCTCCAGGAAGGCGGCGACCCCTTCCGCGGTGTCGCCACCGTCGCGCGCCTGCCGTGCCCAGTAGGCGTCCCGGTCCGTACGCCCGTCGGCGAACTCCTTCGCCGCGGCCTGCGTCAACTGCGAACGCGAGACGAGGATCCGGCTGAACTCCGCGACCCGCTTGTCGAGTTCGCCGCCGGGCAGCACCTCGTCCACCAGGCCGGTACGCAGCGCACGCTCCCCGTCGATCAACTCGCCCGAGAACAACAGGTACTTGGCGGTAGCGGGCCCCACGAGTGACACCAACCGCCGGGTGGAGGAGGCCGCGTAGACGATTCCCAGCTTCGCCGGAGTGATCCCGAACGACGCCTCCTCGTCCGCGAACCGCAGATCGCACGCCGCCGCGAGCTGACACCCACCACCCACGCAGTAGCCGCGTACGGCGGCGAGCGTCGGCCTGGCGAACGCGGCGAGCGCCTCCTCGGCCCGTACGGCCAGCCCCTGTGCCTCGCCCGACGAACCCCGCAGCGAGGAGATGTCGGCCCCTGCACAGAACGTCCCGCCCTCACCGGTGAGCACGAGCACACGTACGGCGGAGTCGGCGGCCAGTGTGTCGAGGAGCGGCGGCAGCGCCCGCCACATGTCCGCGGTCATGGCGTTGCGCTTCGCCGGATGGTGGATGACGACGGTGGCGACCCCGTCGGCGACGCTGTGCAGCAGCTGCGGCTCCATGGGCCGGATGCTATCCGCCCTCGTCGAACGCACGATCAAGCAGGCCTCGAGATCACGCTGCGCCGCCCGGAGCAAACCCGTACAACCCGAAGAGTTCCGGATTCGGCACAAGACGGACAGGACCGGTCTCACAGCTGACGGTGTCATGCGCAGGTGATCAGAAATCGCCGATACTCGCTGACTTCTGTTCAGTTATCCGGTACGGACCAGCGCGTTACCAACACTCGACGTGTGGTGACAATCGAGCGCAAGGGCGGCGACCGGACGATGGACGACCAGGGGCGGGGGTCCGGCCCACGCCCCGAAGGCGACGGGGAGGCGCTCCCCGATGTCAGACCGCCGGGCCCGCTGCCGTACGAGGGGGTGTGGCGGTTCACCGCTCCCGCCGTCGACTCCTCGGTACCGCAGGCGCGGCACGCCGTCCGGGACCTGCTGGCCCGCCAGGGCGTACCCGTCTCGGACGAGCTGGTCCAGGGGCTCCTGCTGATCGTTTCGGAGCTGGTCACCAACGCGGTCCGGCACGCGGCACTGCTCTCCCCGATGCTCGCCGTGGAGATCGCCGTCGGCGCCGAGTGGGTGCGCGTCTCCGTCGAGGACAACCACCCCTACCGCCCGACCGCCCTGGAGGCCGACCACGGCCAGACCGGCGGCCGCGGCCTCCTCCTGGTCCGCGAGGTCACGAGAGAAGCAGGCGGAGTCTGCGACGTGGAACACACGGCAACAGGCGGCAAGGTGATCTGGTCGGCGCTGCCACTCGCACCCGCGCCCCTTTAGGGGCGCGGGGAACTGCGCAACCAGCCACACGGGCCCGCAGCCACTTCAGATGCGGGCGGTCACCAACCTGCGGCGGCCCCGGTCAACTCCCGAATCGCCGGCCGGGCCGAATCCAGCACAGTCATGAACCACGCGGAGAACGGATCCTCCGCATGCCGCTCCACAAGCTCCCCCGCGGTCACGAACGCCGTGGATCCCACCTCCTCGGGATCCGGCCGCACAGCAGACTGCACCATCCCCACGAACAGGTGATTGAACTCCTGCTCCACCAGTCCCGACTCCGGATCGGGGTGGTTGTACCGCACCGTCCCCGCCTCGGCGAGCAGCGACGGCGAGACCCCCAGCTCCTCGTACGTCCGCCGCGCGGCCGCCGCGAAGGGTGCCTCGCCGGGATACGGATGACCGCAGCACGTGTTGGACCAGACACCGGGGGAGTGGTACTTGCCGAGAGCCCGCTGCTGGAGCAGCAGCCGGCCCCGCTCGTCGAAGAGGAAGACGGAGAACGCCCGGTGCAGCTGCCCGGGCGGCTGATGGGCCGTGAGCTTCTCCGCCGTGCCGATCGTGGTGCCGTCCTCGTCTACCAGTTCGAGCAAGATGGCTTCGGCGGTGCCGTTCGACGAACTGTGCGTCGCGGTGGCAGGTGTGATCGGCATACCCATCCTTCGCATCGGTCTTCAAGCCCCAAGTCTGCCGTACGAAACCGGCACTCCCGGCATCACGCGGAGTCCCGCATGTCCGGTTCCGCCCCTCGGCCGAACCGGGCATCGCGGCCGGCGCCGGTCGGACGCCGAAAGCGGCCGGACACCTGATCGTGCCCGGCGCCACCGGGGCGGAACCGTCCGGTCAGGCGCCACCACTGCTGCCTCCGGTACCTGGAATCCGGGCCGGATGCCGTAACCCGAAGTCGGTACGCAGTGCTCCCCGACCGCCCTCGCACGCGCGTGTCGCCTCCGTCACCGGACGTACGCCCGCCCGTCCCCGCAGCTCAGTGGCAGAGACGCAGCTCGTGCGCCGCATGCCCGTCGGGCTCCAGCTGGAAGGTGCAGTGCTCCACGTCGAAGTGGTCGCCGAGGCAGGTCCGCAGCTCGTGCAGCATCTTCTCGTGGCCGATGGTGTCGAGGGCCTCGGCTCCGACGACCACGTGCGCGGAGAGCACCGGCAGCCCCGAGGTGATCGTCCAGGCATGCAGATCGTGGACGCCCTCGACACCCGGCAGCGCACGGATGTGCGAGCGCACCGCAGCCATGTCGACGTCGTCGGGCGCCGCCTCCAGGAGCACGTTCAGGGTCTCCCGCAGCAGCTTCCACGTACGAGGAACGATCATCAGGCCGATGACGATCGAGGCGACCGGGTCGGCGGCCTGCCAGCCCGTGGTCAGGACCAGGACGGCGGAGACCAGCACCGCCAGCGAGCCCAGCGCGTCCGCGGCGACCTCCAGGAACGCGCCGCGCACGTTCAGACTCTCCTTCTGCCCGCGCATCAGCAGCGACAGCGAGATCATGTTCGCGACCAGACCGATCAGGCCGAACGCGGCGGTCAGACCGCCCTCGGTCTCCGCCGGGGTCACGAAGCGCTGGATCGCCTCGTACAGGACGTACCCGCCCGCCCCGAGCAGCAGCAGACAGTTCGCGAGCGCGGCGAGGATCTCGGCGCGCGCGTAGCCGAACGTGCGGTTCCCGCTCGGCGGGCGGCCCGCGAAGTGGATCGCGAGCAGCGCCATGGCGAGGCCGAGCGCGTCCGTCGCCATGTGTGCCGCGTCCGCGACGAGCGCGAGCGAGTTCGCGACGATCCCGCCGACGATCTCGACCACCATGACGGTGAGCGTGATCCACAGCGCGACGCGCAGCCTCCCGCGGTACGCCGCTGCCGCCGTGCCCCCACCCCCGCCGGCGGCGCCGTGCGCATGCCCGTGACTGTGACCGGCCCCCATGAGAACCACCCTCCGAAATCGCCCCGACGCCCTGTCGGCGATCTCCAGTGAACTACGGGTGGGGGGTATGTGCAACGCGGTACTGAACACCGTTGTCATATGCTCTGACCTGCGGAAACGCTCCGCAGGTCAGAGCGGGGACCGGAACGGACGGGGCGTCCTCCGGCGGGCTGCCCGGCGGGTCATCCGGGGTGGTGCAGCCGCCAGCCCTCCCAGGCCGACTCGACCATCTCGCGCACCCCGCGGCGCGCGGTCCACTCCAGCTTCTCGGCGGCCAGCGCGGCCGAGGCGACCGCGCGCGGGGCGTCGCCCGGCCGGCGCGGCTCGACGAGCGCCGGACGGCTGTCACCGGTGACCTCGCCGATGAGCGTCACGAGCTCGCGTACCGAAACCCCTTCGCCGCGGCCGATGTTGACCGTCAGATCGCCCTGATCACCCGGATCGCCCTCGCCGCCCGCCGAGGTCAGCCGCCGGGCCGCCGCGAGATGTGCCTCGGCGAGGTCGGCGACGTGGATGTAGTCCCGTACGCACGTGCCGTCCGGCGTCGGATAGTCGTCGCCGAAGATCCGCGGGGCCTCGTCGCGTGTGAGCCGGTCGAAGACCATCGGGACCACGTTGAAGACGCCGGTGTCCGCCAGTTCGGGCGTGGCAGCGCCCGCCACGTTGAAGTAGCGCAGACACACCGTCGCGATGCCGTGCGCGCGCCCCGCCGCCCGCACCAGCCACTCACCTGCGAGCTTCGTCTCGCCGTAGGGGTTCACCGGGACACAGGGAGTGTCCTCCGTGATGAGATCCACATCCGGGTTGCCGTAGACGGCGGCGGAGGAGGAGAAGAGGAAGCGCTCGATGCCCGCCCCGGCGACCGCCTCCAGGAGCGTGGCGAGTCCTCCGACGTTCTCCTGGTAGTAGCGCGTGGGCTGGGCCACGGACTCGCCGACCTGCTTGCGCGCGGCCAGGTGCACCACACCCGTCACCGCGTGCTCGGCGAACACCCGCTTCAGCAGCTCCCCGTCCAGCGACGAACCCTGGACCAGAGGAATGTCGTCGGGCAGCCGCGCGGGGACGCCGGCCGAGAGGTCGTCCAGCGCGACCACGCGCTCCCCGGCCCCGGTCATGGCACGCACCACGTGTGCCCCGATGTATCCAGCTCCGCCTGTGATCAGCCATGTCATGGACGCCAACCCTATGCCGGTCCCACGCGCCCGGATCGGTGCGCGGGCATGAGGAGGGGCAAGCGACGACAAGAACCATGACGGGAGCTATGCCATGAATTGCGGTGGAATCAGCCGTGGTTTGTGGGCCGGGGCCCGGATCCCCGATGATGATCGCGGCGGACGCGGCACAGCAGACCCTGTTGATCGGGCCGTGAACGGCCGGTGAACGGTCCGTTCCCATCATCCGATAGCCTCTGCCGACACGCTGCCCGGCCGCCCCCGGCCTGGGGCGCCCCCCACCACGCACATGCCCGGCGTCGGCGTACGCCGGAACCCAGAGGAGTGAGTTCGTCTGTCGACCGCCATCCTCACCGGTCAGCCGGTCCCCGGGTCGTCGCTCGAGAACGATCTCCGGTCGCTCGGCTTCGACGTGCGGGTCGCCACTGACGCGGCCGACGCCGAGACGCTCCTCGCCGCCGTCCCCGCCGACCGGCGGGTCGCCGTCGTCGACGCCCGCTTCGTGGGGCACGTCCACGCGCTGCGGCTCGGCCTGACCGACCCGCGCTTCGACGCCGCCGCGATCCCCGGTGCCGTCACCGCCCGGCCCGCGGCCCGTCCGGCGCTGACCCGCGCGCTGCGCACCGCCTCCGACGACGCCTCGAACGGCTCGGTGGTGGTCGGCATCCTCGCCGAGCGGATCGCGGAGGTCCTCGACACCGACCTGCACCGCCCCGAACTCGGCGAACTCGTCGCCGAGGTGCCGAGGGACCCGCAGGCCCGCAACGAGGCCCGGCAGGCCGTCTCCGTCGTGGACGACGAGGCGATCAGGCTGCGTACGGCCGTGAAGTCCCGCGACGGCTTCTTCACGACGTACTGCATCAGCCCGTACTCCCGCTACCTCGCCCGCTGGTGCGCCCGCCGCGGCTTCACCCCGAACCAGGTCACCACGGCCTCGCTGATCACCGCGCTGATCGCGGCGGGCTGCGCGGCGACCGGCACCCGTGCCGGCTACGTCGCCGCGGGGCTGCTGCTCCTCTTCTCCTTCGTCCTCGACTGCACGGACGGCCAGCTCGCCCGCTACTCCCTGCAGTACTCCACGCTCGGCGCCTGGCTCGACGCGACCTTCGACCGCGCCAAGGAGTACGCCTACTACGCGGGCCTCGCCCTCGGCGCGGCCCGCGGCGGTGACGACGTATGGGCGCTCGCCCTCGGCGCGATGGTCCTGCAGACCTGCCGGCACGTCGTCGACTTCTCCTTCAACGAGGCGAACCACGACGCCACCGCCAACACCAGCCCCACCGCGGCCCTTTCCGGCAGGCTCGACAGCGTCGGCTGGACGGTCTGGCTGCGCCGCATGATCGTGCTGCCCATCGGCGAGCGCTGGGCGATGATCGCCGTCCTCACGGCGGTCACGACGCCCCGCATCACCTTCTACGTGCTGCTGATCGGCTGTGCCTTCGCCGCGACGTACACGACCGCGGGCCGGGTGCTCAGGTCCCTGACCCGCAAGGCACAGCGCACCGACCGCGCCGCCCAGGCCCTGGCCGACCTCACCGACTCCGGTCCGCTCGCCGAGTTCCTGGCCCGCCTGACGCGCGGTGTGCGCCTCAGCGGCCCGGCCGTCGTCGCCCTGGTCGCCGGTGCACTCGTCGTGGGCGCCTCCTGGCTTTCCCCGTACGGCAGTTGGTGGCCCGTCCTGGGCGCCGGCGTGTACGTCCTGCTGTCGCCCGTGGCCCTGCAGCGGCCCCTGAAGGGCGCCCTGGACTGGCTGGTTCCGCCGTTCTACCGGGCGGCCGAATACGGGACCGTACTGGTACTGGCGGCCAAAGCCGATGTGAACGGAGCCCTTCCTGCGGCTTTCGGGCTGGTGGCGGCCGTCGCCTACCATCACTACGACACGGTGTACCGCATCCGCGGCAACGCCGGCGCGCCGCCGCACTGGCTGGTGCGGGCGATCGGCGGGCACGAAGGCAGGACGCTGCTGGTCACCGTCCTGGCCGCGCTGCTCACGGCCACAGATTTCAAGGTCGCGCTCACGGCTCTCGCCGTGGCCGTGGCGCTCGTGGTGCTCGTCGAGAGCATCCGCTTCTGGGTGACCGCCCACAAACTCGGCGCACCCGCCGTACACGATGAAGGAGAACCCGCATGATCGGCCTCGTGCTGGCTGCCGGCGCCGGACGGCGTCTGCGCCCCTACACCGACACCCTGCCCAAGGCACTGGTGCCGGTGGGACCCGAGGGCAACGAGGACAGCATCACCGTGCTCGACCTCACGCTCGGCAACTTCGCCGAGATCGGCCTGACCGAGGTCGCGATCATCGTCGGTTACCGCAAGGAGGCCGTCTACGAGCGTCGCGAGGCGCTGGAGCAGAAGTACGGCGTCAAGATCACTCTGATCGACAACGACAAGGCCGAGGAGTGGAACAACGCCTACTCCCTGTGGTGCGGCCGTGACGCCATCAAGCACTCGGTGATCCTCGCCAACGGCGACACCGTGCACCCGGTCTCCGTCGAGAAGACCCTGCTCGCCGCCCGCGGCGACGGCAAGAAGATCATCCTCGCCCTCGACACGGTGAAGTCCCTCGCCGACGAGGAGATGAAGGTCGTCGTCGGCCCCGAGGGCGGCATGACCAAGATCACCAAGCTGATGGACCCGGCCGAGGCGACCGGTGAGTACATCGGCGTCACCCTCATCGAGGGCGACGCGGCCGACGAGCTGGCCGACGCGCTGAAGACGGTCTTCGAGACCGACCCGCAGCAGTTCTACGAGCACGGCTACCAGGAGCTCGTGAATCGCGGCTTCCGTATCGACGTGGCCCCCATCGGCGACGTCAAGTGGGTCGAGATCGACAACCACGACGACCTCGCCAAGGGACGCGTGATCGCGTGCCAGTACTGACGAGGCTCATCCCCTCGCCGGTCGTCGTCGACATCCGTCCGGGTGCCCTGGACGACCTGGCGAGTGTCCTCGCCGACCAGCGCATCTCGCACTCCGGCAAGCTGGCCGTCGCGATCAGCGGCGGCTCGGGCGCCAAGCTGCGTGACCGGCTGGCCCCGGCGATGCCGGGCGCCGACTGGTTCGAGGTCGGGGGCGGCACCCTGGACGACGCGATCAAGCTCGCCGACGTCATGAAGAAGGGGCACTACGACGCGGTCGTCGGCCTCGGCGGCGGCAAGATCATCGACTGCGCGAAGTTCGCCGCGGCACGCATCGGCCTCCCGCTGGTCGCCGTCGCCACGAACCTCTCGCACGACGGTCTGTGCTCGCCGGTCGCGACCCTCGACAACGACGCGGGCCGTGGTTCCTACGGTGTGCCGAACCCGATCGCGGTCATCATCGACCTCGACGTGATCCGTGAGGCTCCCGTCCGCTTCGTGCGCTCCGGTATTGGCGACGCCCTGTCCAACATCTCCGCGGTCGCGGACTGGGAGCTGGCCAACCGTGAGAAGGGCGAGGCGATCGACGGCCTGGCCGCCGCGATGGCCCGCCAGGCCGGCGAGGCCGTGCTGCGGCACCCGGGCGGCGTCGGCGACGACGCCTTCCTCCAAGTGCTCGCCGAGGGCCTGGTCCTCACCGGCATCTCCATGTCGGTGGCGGGCGACTCCCGCCCGGCGTCCGGTGCCTGCCACGAGATCAACCACGCCTTCGACCTGCTCTTCCCCAAGCGCGCCGCCAGCCATGGCGAGCAGTGCGGTCTGGGCGCGGCCTTCGCGATGCACCTGCGCGGTGCCCGCGAGGAGTCGGCGTACATGGCCGAGGTCCTGCAGCGCCACGGCCTCCCCGTGCTCCCGGACGAGATCGGCTTCACCGTGGAGGAGTTCGTCCAGGTCGTGGAGTTCGCTCCGTCGACCAGGCCGGGCCGCTACACGATCCTCGAACACCTCGACCTGTCCACCGACCAGATCAGGGACGCATACGCCGACTATGCAAAAGCCATCGGTAGCTGAGCTCCGCCCGGTCGTCCACCCCCCGGGTGTGAAGGACCGGCGGAGCGGCGAGCACTGGGGAGGCCGGCTCTACATGCGCGAGATCTCGCTGCGCATCGACCGGCACCTGGTGAACACCCGGGTCACGCCCAACCAGCTGACCTACGTGATGACCGTCTTCGGCGTGCTCGCCGCCCCGGCCCTGCTGGTGCCGGGCATCCCGGGCGCCCTGCTCGGCGTACTGATGGTCCAGCTGTACCTGCTGTTCGACTGCGTCGACGGCGAGATCGCCCGCTGGCGCAAGCAGTACTCGATGACCGGGGTGTACGTCGACCGGGTCGCCGCCTACCTGTGCGACGCCGCGGTCCTGGTCGGCTTCGGCCTGCGCGCCGCGGACCTGTGGGGCACCGGGCGGATCGACTGGCTGTGGGCCTTCCTCGGCACCCTGGCCGCCCTCGGCGCCGTCCTGATCAAGTCCGAGACCGACCTCGTCGGGGTCGCCCGGCACCAGACCGGCAAGGCGCCGGTCCAGGAGTCGGCGTCCGAGCCGCGCTCCTCCGGCATGGCGCTGGCCCGCCGGGCCGCCGGCGCTCTCAAGTTCCACCGGCTCGTCCTCGGCATAGAGGCCTCCCTGCTGATCCTGGTCCTCGCGGTCCTGGACACGGTCAGGGACGACCTGTTCTTCTCGCGACTCGGCGTCGCGGTCCTGGCCGGCATCGCGCTGCTGCAGACCGTGCTGCACCTGGTGTCCATCCTCGCTTCGAGCAGGCTGAAGTGAGCACGGCCATGAAGGTCGGCGCGGTGATCATCACCATGGGTAACCGCCCCGACGAACTCCGTGCCCTCCTCGACTCGGTCGCCAAGCAGGACGGCGACCCGGTCCAGGTGGTCGTGGTCGGCAACGGCTCGCCCGTACCGGACGTCCCCGCGGGCGTACGGACGGTCGAGCTGGCCGAGAACCTCGGCATCCCCGGCGGCCGCAACGTCGGCATCGAGGCGTTCGGCCCCGGCGGAACCGACGTGGACGTCCTTCTCTTCCTGGACGACGACGGCCTCCTCGCGAACCACGACACCGCGGAGCTCTGCCGGCAGGCCTTCGCGGCCGACCCGGAGCTCGGCATCATCAGCTTCCGCATCGCCGACCCCGAGACCGGCGTCACCCAGCGCCGCCACGTGCCCCGGCTGCGCGCCTCCGACCCGATGCGCAACTCGCGCGTCACCACCTTCCTCGGCGGCGCCAACGCCGTCCGTACGAAGGTGCTCGGCCAGGTCGGCGGACTGCCCGACGAGTTCTTCTACGCCCACGAGGAGACCGACCTCGCCTGGCGTGCCCTCGACGCGGGCTGGATGATCGACTACCGCTCGGACATGGTGCTGTACCACCCCACGACCGCCCCCTCGCGGCACGCGATCTACCACCGGATGGTCGCCCGCAACCGTGTCTGGCTGGCCCGTCGCAATCTGCCCGCGCCGCTGGTTCCCGTGTATCTCGGCGTGTGGATGCTGCTGACCCTCGCCCGACGCCCCTCCCGCCCCGCGCTGAGAGCCTGGTTCGGTGGTTTCAAGGAGGGCTGGACCAGTCCGTGCGGCCCCCGGCGCCCCATGAAGTGGCGTACGGTATGGCGCCTGACCAGACTGGGCCGGCCACCCGTCATCTGACAAGCTCGAAATCTGAGAGCATTCGGGCCGTACCCCGGTCCCTGGCTTTGGCCTACGCCCGACCAGGCTGCGTATCTTGAGGACGAAAGTTTCCACTTGTGAGTGAGACAACGCATGACGGTGGTGTCGCGGTGAGCGCCCCTCCGTCGCCCGATGAAGGGCTCTCCGCGGCGGACCTCGCCGCCAAGTACGGGCTTGCCGTCAGCGGCGCCCGGCCCGGACTCGTCGAGTACGTCCGCCAGCTCTGGGGACGGCGTCACTTCATCCTTGCCTTCTCGCAGGCGAAGCTGACCGCCCAGTACAGCCAGGCCAAGCTCGGCCAGCTCTGGCAGGTGGCCACACCGCTGCTGAACGCACTCGTGTACTTCCTGATCTTCGGCCTGATCCTGGGCGCCGACCGCGGTATGCCCCAGGAGGTCTACATCCCGTTCCTGGTGACGGGCGTCTTCGTCTTCACCTTCACCCAGAGCTCGGTGATGGCGGGAGTCCGCGCGATCTCCGGGAACCTCGGCCTGGTCAGGGCGCTGCACTTCCCGCGCGCCGCGCTGCCGATCTCGTTCTCGCTGCAGCAGCTCCAGCAGCTGCTCTTCTCGATGATCGTGCTGTTCGTCGTGGCGGTCGGCTTCGGCAGCTACCCGGGCCTGTCCTGGCTCCTGATCGTTCCGGTGCTCGCGCTGCAGTTCCTCTTCAACACCGGCCTGGCGATGATCATGGCCCGGATGGGCGCCAAGACCCCGGACCTCGCCCAGCTCATGCCGTTCGTGATGCGTACGTGGATGTACGCGTCCGGTGTGATGTTCTCGATCCCCGTGATGCTGGAGAAGCACCCTGCCTGGATCGCCGACATCCTTCAGTGGAACCCGGCCGCCATCTACATGGACCTGATGCGCTTCGCGCTGATCGACGGCTACGGTTCCGAGAACCTGCCCCCGCACGTGTGGGCGGTCTCGGCCGGCTGGGCCCTCCTCGTCGCCGTCGGCGGATTCGTGTACTTCTGGAAGGCTGAGGAGCGCTACGGCCGTGGCTGAGGAAAACACCGGGGACCAGATCCCCACCGTCATCGCGGACGAGTTGCACATCGTCTACCGGGTCAACGGCGCCAAGACCGGCAAGGGCAGCGCCACCGCGGCCCTCAGCCGCATAATCAAGCGCGGCGAGGACCGTGGTGTCCGCAAGGTGCACGCCGTCCGTGGGGTCTCCTTCAAGGCCTACCGCGGCGAGGCGATCGGCCTGATCGGCTCCAACGGCTCCGGCAAGTCCACCCTGCTGCGGGCCATCGCGGGACTGCTCCCCGCCGAGAAGGGGCACGTCTACACCGACGGCCAGCCCTCGCTCCTCGGCGTCAACGCGGCCCTGATGAACGACCTCACGGGCGAGCGGAACGTCATCCTCGGCGGGCTCGCCATGGGGATGTCCCGCGAGCAGGTCCGGGAGCGCTACCAGGACATCGTCGACTTCTCCGGCATCAACGAGAAGGGCGACTTCATCACCCTGCCGATGCGCACCTACTCCTCCGGTATGGCCGCCCGGCTGCGCTTCTCCATCGCGGCGGCCAAGGACCACGACGTCCTGATGATCGACGAGGCCCTGGCGACCGGCGACCGCTCCTTCCAGAAGCGCTCCGAGGCCCGCATCCGCGAGCTGCGCAAGAGCGCGGGCACGGTCTTTCTCGTCAGCCACAACAACAAGTCGATCCGTGACACGTGCGACCGCGTCCTGTGGCTGGAGCGCGGCGAGCTGCGCCTGGACGGCCCGACCGACGAGGTCATCAAGGAGTACGAGAAGTTCACGGGCAAGTAGCCCGAATCGCTCAGGGCCCCGTCGGAACGTTCCGGCGGGGCCCTGCGTCTGCAAAGGAAACGCCAACTCTGGGCGTCCTTAGGAATCTTGACGCCAATCGGTGTGTTGTTGTGATGTGCAGGACACCCCGACGAGGCATGGCGGGTTGTACAACGTAAGCTGTACCGGTGCTGATTCGCGGCAAGTAGGGCGATAATGCGCGACACCCGGCATAGGGTCTGCTGCGCGGACGTCCGGGCGGCGTGTCCGAAATAGTCTGTATTGGGTCGGCAGTGTAGAACGGGAGATGTGACGGCAATGGCTACGGAAACTCTCCAGCTCAGCTGCGCGTGTGCCGTCTGTGCGTGTGCCGTTCCCGGCCCAGGCAGTGAGCGGTGACGCCAGCCGGGACCGCGCGCGCCGGTGACCCGGAGCGCAGCACCCTGGACAAGGCCACGGACGAGAACTTCCCCGTGGCACCGTTCTTCCTGCCCAGGGCATGGCGCGCCGACCTGATGGCCGTCTACGGCTTCGCCCGCCTGGTCGACGACATCGGCGACGGCGACCTGGCCCCCGGCGGTGCCGACGCCCGCCTCCTGGGCGTGTCCCCCGAGGAGGCCGAGGACCGGCTGCTCCTCCTCGACGCCCTCGAGACCGATCTCCGCAGGGTCTTCGACGCGACCCCCCGCCACCCGCTCCTGCGCCGCCTCCAGCCGACGGTCCGCCGCGCCGGGCTGACCCCCGAGCCCTTCCTCGGCCTGATCGCGGCGAACCGCCAGGACCAGCTCGTCCAGCGGTACGAGACCTACGACGACCTCGTCGCTTACTGCGAACTGTCCGCGAACCCCGTCGGCCGACTGGTCCTCTCGGTCACCGGCACCTCGACCCCCGAGCGGGTCCGCCGCTCGGACGCCGTCTGCACGGCACTGCAGATCGTCGAGCACCTCCAGGACGTCGCCGAGGATCTGGACCGCGACCGTATCTATCTGCCCGCCGAGGACATGAAGCGCTTTCATGTCCAGGAGGCGGATCTGGCCACGGCCACGGCAGGCGCATCGGTGCGCGCACTGGTTGCATACGAAGCAGAACGCGCCCTGAACCTCCTGAATGAAGGCACCCCCCTCGTGGGTAGCGTCCACGGCAGGCTGAGGCTGCTGCTCGCGGGCTTCGTTGCAGGAGGAAGGGCGGCAATCCGTGCGATTGCCGCCGCCGAATACGACGTACTTTCCGGCCCGCCCAAGCCCGGCAAGATCCAGTTGCTGCGCGAGGTGGGAGTGACTCTGCGAGGAGAGGGGTGATCCGGACCGTGGAGGCTCCGCCGCACATGTCCGCACCGGTACTCGCCGCATACAGCTACTGCGAGGCGATCACCGGGCAGCAGGCCCGCAATTTCGCGTACGGCATCAGACTGCTGCCGACGCCCAAGCGTCGCGCCATGTCGGCGCTGTACGCGTTCTCGCGCCGCGTCGACGACATCGGAGACGGCACGCTCGCCCCCGACGTCAAGGCCGCGCGCCTCGAAGACACCCGGGCGCTGCTCGCCCGGGTCCGCGACCGCTCCGTGGACGAGGACGACACCGACCCGGTCGCGGTCGCCCTCAGCCACACGGCGGACCACTTCCCGGTCCCGCTCGACGGCCTCGACGAACTGATCGACGGCGTCCTGATGGACGTCCGCGGCGAGACCTACGAGACCTGGGACGACCTCAAGGTCTACTGCCGCTGCGTGGCAGGGGCCATCGGCCGCCTCTCGCTCGGCGTGTTCGGTACGGAACCGGGGGCGCGCGGTGCCGAGCGGGCGCCCGAGTATGCCGACACGCTCGGGCTCGCGCTGCAACTCACCAACATCCTCAGGGATGTTCGCGAGGACGCCGAGGACGGGCGGACCTATCTGCCCGCGGACGACCTGGCGAAATTCGGCTGCTCGGCTGGCTTCGACGGAGCGTATCCACCGGCCGGTTCCGACTTCGCGGGCCTCGTCCACTTCGAAGTGCGACGGGCCCGCGCCCTTTTCGCGGAGGGCTACCGGCTGCTGCCCATGCTGGACCGCCGCAGCGGCGCCTGTGTCGCGGCCATGGCCGGCATCTACCGCCGCCTCCTCGACCGCATCGAGCGCGAGCCGGAGGCCGTCCTGCGCGGCCGTGTCTCATTGCCCGGCCGCGAGAAGGCGTACGTCGCCGTGCGGGGCCTTTCCGGCCTCGACGCGCGGCACGTCTCGCGCCGAACCATCAGGAGGCGCGCTTGATGGACGCTTTGGGCCAAGATGACGCAAGTCCAGGGAAACGGCGCGCAACCCTCCGGTCGGGGACCGCGTCCCTGACTTCAACGGCCGACCGTGCACTGTTCGATCAGCGCGGCCCGGCTTCGGGGGAAGGTGCACGATGAACGACACGACGCAGGACGAGGGGCTCGACGCGGATCCGCAGAGCCGCCCGGCGACGGCCGTGGTGGTCGGCGGGGGGCTCGCCGGAATCACCACCGCGCTCGCGCTCGCCGACTCCGGGGTGCGTGTGACGCTGGTGGAGGGCAGGCCGCGTCTCGGCGGGCTGGCCTTCTCCTTCCAGCGCGGCGCTCTCACCGTGGACAACGGCCAGCATGTGTATCTGCGCTGCTGCACCGCGTACCGCTGGTTCCTCGACCGCGTCGACGGAGCAGAGCTTGCTCCCCTGCAGGATCGTCTCGACGTGCCCGTTCTCGACGCCGACGCGAAACCCGGGCGCAGACTCGGCAGAATCGGCCGCACGGCGTTGCCCGTACCACTGCATCTGGCGAAAAGCCTCGCGACCTATCCCCATCTGTCGCTCGCCGAGCGCGCCAGAGTAGGACGTGCCGCGCTGGCCCTGAAGGGCCTCGACCTCGCGGATCCGGCGCTCGACGCGCAGAACTTCGGCACCTGGCTGGCCGCGCACGGTCAGTCGGAGCGCGCCATCGAGGCACTGTGGGACCTGGTGGGGGTCGCCACCCTCAACGCGGTGGCCGGCGACGCTTCGCTCGGGCTCGCCGCGATGGTGTTCAAGACCGGTCTGCTGTCCGATCCGGGCGCGGCCGACATCGGCTGGGCACGCGTCCCGCTGGGTGAACTGCACGACCGGCTGGCCCGCAAGGCGCTCGACTCCGCGGGCGTCCGTACCGAACTCCGGACACGGGTCACCTCCATCTCCCAACACGGGAACGGCCGTTGGAGCGTTCAGGTTCCCGGCGAGACGCTCGACGCCGACGCGGTCGTGCTCGCCGTACCGCAGCGCGAGGCCCACGATCTGCTGCCCGACGGCACCCTCGACGCCCCTGAGCAGCTCCTCGACATCGGTACGGCACCGATCCTCAACATCCACGTCGTGTACGACCGCAAGGTGCTCAGCCGGCCGTTCTTCGCCGCACTCGGCTCGCCGGTGCAGTGGGTCTTCGACCGGACCGAGGCGTCCGGGCTCTCGGACGGCCAGTACCTCGCGCTGTCGCAGTCGGCCGCGCAGGACGAGATCGACGAACCCGTCTCGGCACTGCGCGAGCGGTACCTGCCGGAGCTGGAGCGGCTGCTGCCCGGCACCCGCGGCGCCGAGGTCCGGGACTTCTTCGTGACCCGGGAGCGCACGGCGACGTTCGCTCCGACCCCCGGCGTCGGGCGGCTGCGGCCCGGCGCCCGCACCAAGGCACCCGGCCTCTACCTGGCCGGCGCGTGGACCGCCACAGGGTGGCCCGCGACCATGGAGAGTGCGGTCCGCAGTGGCGTGAGCGCGGCGGACGCCGCGCTGAGCGCCCTGGGCCGGCCCCGCGACCACCTCCTCGAACTCTTCGAGGAGGCGGCGTGACGCTCGAACTGAGCGCGGCGGGCCCCCGCACCCCCCGTATCACCACAAGAGGAGAGACTGTGCCCACTGTGCCCCCGGCATCGACGGCTGCCGACGCGGTGGACGTGACCGCGCTCCTGGAGCGCGGCCGGACCCTGGCCACTCCGGTACTGAGGGCGGCCATCAACCGCCTCGCCCCTCCCATGGACACCGTCGCCGCCTACCACTTCGGCTGGATCGACGCCGAAGGCAACCCCGCCGAGGGAGACGGCGGCAAGGCCGTACGTCCCGCCCTCGCCGTCATGTCCGCCGAGGCCGCCGGCGCGGCCCCCGAGGTGGGCGTGCCGGGCGCGGTCGCCGTTGAACTGGTGCACAACTTCTCGCTCCTGCACGACGACCTGATGGACGGCGACGAGCAGCGCCGCCACCGTGACACCGTCTGGAAGGTGCACGGCCCCGCCCAGGCCATCCTCGTCGGCGACGCCCTGTTCGCGCTGGCCAACGAGCTGCTCCTGGAGCTCGGCACGGTCGAGGCGGGCCGTGCCACGCGCCGACTGACCACCGCCACCCGCGCCCTGATCGACGGCCAGGCGCAGGACATCTCCTATGAGCACCGCGACCGGGTCAGCGTCGAGGAGTGCCTGGAGATGGAGGGCAACAAGACGGGCGCCCTGCTCGCCTGCGCCTGCTCCATCGGCGCGGTTCTCGGCGGCGCCGACGACGTCACCGCCGACACGCTGGAGAAGTACGGCTACCACCTCGGCCTCGCCTTCCAGGCCGTCGACGACCTGCTCGGCATCTGGGGCGACCCGGTGGCCACCGGCAAGCAGACCTGGAGCGACCTGCGCCAGCGCAAGAAGTCCCTGCCGGTCGTCGCCGCGCTCGCGGCGGGCGGCCCGGCCTCCGAGCGCCTGGGTGAACTGCTCGCCGAGGACGCCAAGAGCAGCGACTTCGAGAACTTCTCCGAGGAGGAGTTCGCCGCGCGCGCCGCGCTCATCGAGCAGGCGGGCGGCCGCGAGTGGACCGCCCAGGAGGCGCGCCGCCAGCACACCATCGCCATCGAGGCCCTCGACACGATCCTCATGCCGGACCACGTACGGGCCCAGTTCGTTGAGCTCGCCGACTTCGTCGTCGTACGAAAGAGATGATCACTATCGGTCGAATAAGCCTCGCGTAGTCGCCGGCCGGTGCCGCGGGAGAACGAGCACCGGCCGACGGCGGACCCACAGCAGAGACATGCCACTGCACGAAGGGGAAGCCATGACAGCGACGACCGACGGAAGCACCGGGGCCCTGCCGCCCCGCGCAACCGCGGCCAGCGAAACCACAGAAGTCACGACTCCCGAGGCGGCCGGGACAGTCGACACCCGAGACGCCGCCGAGCGCGCGATACTGCGCGCCACCGACTTCCTGCTCTCCACGCAGGACGCCCAGGGTTGGTGGAAGGGCGACCTTGAGACGAACGTCACGATGGACGCCGAGGACCTGCTGCTGCGTCAGTTCCTGGGCATCCGCGACGAGGCGACCACCCGCGCCGCCGGCCTCTTCATCCGCGGCGAGCAGCGCGAGGACGGCACCTGGGCCACCTTCTACGGCGGACCGGGCGAACTCTCCACCACCATCGAGGCGTACGTCGCCCTGCGGCTGGCCGGTGACGCGCCGGACGAGCCGCACATGGCGAAGGCGTCCGCGTGGATCCGCGAGCGGGGCGGCATCGCCTCGGCCCGGGTCTTCACCCGGATCTGGCTCGCCCTGTTCGGCTGGTGGAAGTGGGACGACCTGCCCGAACTCCCGCCGGAGCTCATCTACTTCCCCAAGTGGGTGCCGCTCAACATCTACGACTTCGGGTGCTGGGCGCGGCAGACCATCGTGCCGCTCACCGTCGTCTCGGCCAAGCGTCCGGTACGGCCCGCGCCGTTCGCGCTCGACGAGCTGCACACCGACGCGAACAACCCGAACCCGGTCAAGCCCCTTGCCCCCGTGGGGAGTTGGGACGGGGTCTTCCAGCGGCTCGACAAGGCCCTGCACACCTACCGCAAGGTCGCGCCGCGCCGACTCCGCAGGGCCGCGATGAACACCGCCGCCCGCTGGATCATCGAGCGACAGGAGAACGACGGCTGCTGGGGAGGCATCCAGCCGCCCGCCGTGTACTCGATCATCGCGCTGCACCTGCTGGGCTACGACCTCCAACACCCGGTGATGCGCGAGGGGTTGGCGTCCCTCGACCGGTTCACCGTCTGGCGCGAGGACGGGGCCCGGATGATCGAGGCCTGCCAGTCGCCGGTGTGGGACACCTGCCTCGCGACCATCGCGCTCGCCGACGCGGGCGTGCCCGCCGACCATCCGCAGCTGGTGAAGGCCGCGGACTGGATGCTCGGAGAGGAGATCGTCCGCCCGGGGGACTGGGCGGTCAAGCGGCCCCATCTGCCGCCGGGCGGCTGGGCGTTCGAGTTCCACAACGACAACTACCCCGACATCGACGACACCGCGGAGGTCGTCCTCGCGCTGCGCCGCGTCAAGCACCACGACCCGGAGCGCATGGAGAAGGCCATCGGGCGCGGGGTGCGCTGGAACCTCGGCATGCAGTCGAGGAACGGCGCGTGGGGCGCATTCGACGTCGACAACACCAGCCCCTTCCCCAACCGGCTGCCGTTCTGCGACTTCGGCGAGGTCATCGACCCGCCGTCCGCCGACGTCACCGCGCACGTCGTGGAGATGCTCGCGATCGAGGGACTGTCCCACGACCCGCGTACCCGCCGAGGCATCGAGTGGCTGCTCGCCGAACAGGAGGCGAACGGCTCCTGGTTCGGCCGCTGGGGCGTCAACTACGTATACGGAACCGGGTCGGTGGTGCCCGCGCTGGTCGCCGCCGGGCTGCCCGGGTCGCATCCCGCGATCCGCCGGGCCGTGGCGTGGCTGGAGACCGTGCAGAACGACGACGGCGGCTGGGGCGAGGACCTGCGCTCCTACCACGACGTCGCCGAGTGGAGCGGGCGCGGCGCCTCGACCGCATCTCAGACCGGGTGGGCGCTGCTGGCGCTGCTCGCGGCCGGGGAGCGCGACTCCAAGGCCGCCGAGCGCGGTGTCGCGTGGCTCGCGGAGACCCAGCTGGCGGACGGCTCCTGGGACGAGCCGTACTTCACCGGTACGGGGTTCCCGTGGGACTTCTCGATCAACTACCACCTCTACCGGCAGGTCTTCCCGCTCACCGCGCTCGGCCGGTACGTCAACGGCGAACCGTTCGCCGACCGGCAGGGCTCCTTCGGCAGGGCGAGCTGATGAGCACGACACCGGGCGCCGCCCCGCTGCTGATCGC
This sequence comes from Streptomyces sp. NPDC033178, assembly GCF_055577685.1. NCBI lineage: Bacteria > Bacillati > Actinomycetota > Actinomycetes > Kitasatosporales > Streptomycetaceae > Streptomyces > Streptomyces sp. NPDC033178. Next base: position 211,575 of record NZ_JBVIPT010000003.1, on the reverse strand, counting down.
CTGCGCGCTCGGCATCGAGCAGCTCGCCCTGCGCACCGGCGGCGACCGGGGCAGCGCCGACGGCCCGGTCACCGTGCTGCGTACGGGCATGGGGCCGGAGGCCGCCGAGCGGGCGGTCACCCGGGCCCTGACCGGACCCGCGCTGAGTGGGGCGGCCGTCCTGGCCACGGGCTTCTGTGCCGGGCTCGCCCCCGGCATGCACCCGGGGGACCTGGTCGTCGCCGACGAGACCCGGGACCCGCGCGGCACCACGCCCTGTGTGGGCACCGACCTGCTCGTCAAGGAACTGGCGCGAGCCCTGCCCGGGCGCACCGTCCACACGGGGCCGCTCACCGGCTCCGATCACGTCATCCGCGGTCAGGAACGGTCGGAACTGCTCGCGACCGGCGCTATCGCGGTCGACATGGAGTCGGCGGCCACACTCCACAGCGCCGTCCGCGCGGGCATGCGCCCGGTTGCGGCCGTCCGGGTGGTCGTGGACGCTCCAGAACATGAACTCGTCCGGATCGGCACGGTGCGCGGTGGAATATCAGCCTTCCGCGTTCTTCGTGCCGTTCTTCCCGCTTTCTTCGAATGGCACCGTTCTTTGCTGCTCCCCAGGAGGTGAGCCAGATGGCCATGCCGCTCCGCCAGACCATCAAGGTCGCGACGTATCTCTTTGAACAGAAACTGCGCAAGCGCGAGAAGTTTCCGCTGATCGTCGAGCTTGAACCGCTCTACGCCTGCAATCTGGCATGCGAGGGCTGCGGCAAGATCCAGCACCCGGCCGGAGTGCTCAAGCAGCGCATGCCGGTGGCCCAGGCCGTCGGGGCGGTGCTGGAGTCCGGGGCGCCGATGGTGTCCATCGCCGGCGGCGAGCCCCTGATGCACCCGAAGATCGACGAGATCGTGCGGCAGCTGGTGGCCAGGAAGAAGTACGTCTTCCTGTGCACCAACGCCATGCTGCTGCGCAAGAAGATGGACAAGTTCACGCCCTCGCCGTACTTCGCCTTCGCCGTGCACATCGACGGCCTGCGTGAGCGGCACGACGAGTCCGTCGCGAAGGAGGGAGTGTTCGATGAGGCCGTGGCGGCCATCAAGGAGGCCAAGAAGCGCGGCTTCCGGGTCACCACCAACTCGACCTTCTTCAACACCGACACCCCGCAGACGATCATCGAGGTCCTCAACTTCCTCAATGACGACCTGCACGTGGACGAGATGATGATCTCGCCCGCGTACGCCTACGAGAAGGCGCCCGACCAGGAGCACTTCCTGGGCGTGGAGCAGACCCGCGAACTGTTCAAGAAGGCCTTCGCGGGCGGCAACCGGCGGCGCTGGCGGCTCAACCACTCCCCGCTCTTCCTGGACTTCCTGGAGGGCAAGGTCGACTTCCCGTGCACGGCGTGGGCGATCCCCAACTACTCGCTCTTCGGCTGGCAGAAGCCCTGCTACCTGATGAGCGACGGGTATGTCACGACGTACCGGGAACTCATCGAGGACACCGACTGGGACTCGTACGGCCGCGGCAAGGACCCGCGCTGCGCCAACTGCATGGCGCACTGCGGATACGAGCCGACAGCGGTCCTGGCCACCATGGGCTCCCTCAAGGAGTCCCTGCGGGCCGCCCGCGACACCGTCTCCGGAAACCGCGGGTGACGTCGTGACCGCCATCTCCTTGGGCCTCCCCGAGGTGCCCGTCCGGCCGATCGCGGAGCGCCGTGTGTCGCGGCAGATCCAGGTCGGACCGGTGGCGGTCGGGGGCGGGGCACCCGTGTCCGTCCAGTCGATGACGACGACGCGTACGTCGGACATCGGCGCCACCCTGCAGCAGATCGCCGAACTCACCGCGTCCGGCTGCCAGATCGTCCGCGTCGCCTGTCCCACGCAGGACGACGCGGACGCGCTGGCCACCATCGCGCGCAAGTCGCAGATCCCGGTGATCGCGGACATCCACTTCCAGCCGAAGTACGTGTTCGCCGCGATCGAGGCGGGCTGCGCGGCGGTCCGCGTGAACCCGGGCAACATCAAGCAGTTCGACGACAAGGTGAAGGAGATCGCGCGGGCCGCGAAGGACCACGGCACGCCGATCCGGATCGGGGTCAACGCGGGTTCGCTGGACCGGCGGCTGCTCCAGAAGTACGGCAAGGCGACGCCCGAGGCGCTCGTCGAGTCGGCGCTCTGGGAGGCATCGCTCTTCGAGGAGCACGGGTTCCGGGACATCAAGATCTCGGTCAAGCACAACGACCCGGTCGTGATGGTCAACGCCTACCGGCAGCTGGCGGCCCAGTGCGACTACCCGCTGCACCTCGGCGTGACCGAGGCGGGACCCGCCTTCCAGGGGACCATCAAGTCCGCGGTGGCCTTCGGGGCGCTGCTCGCCGAGGGCATCGGGGACACCATCCGGGTCTCCCTGAGCGCGCCGCCCGCCGAGGAGTGCAAGGTCGGCATCCAGATCCTGGAGTCGCTGAATCTCAGGCAGCGGCGGCTGGAGATCGTGTCCTGTCCCTCCTGCGGGCGGGCCCAGGTCGACGTCTACAAACTGGCCGACGAGGTCACGGCCGGCCTGGAGGGCATGGAAGTGCCCCTCCGTGTCGCGGTCATGGGCTGCGTCGTCAACGGACCGGGAGAGGCCAGGGAGGCGGACCTGGGGGTCGCCTCCGGCAATGGCAAGGGCCAGATCTTCGTCAAGGGCGAGGTCATCAAGACGGTGCCCGAGTCGAAGATCGTGGAGACCCTCATCGACGAGGCGATGAAGATCGCCGAGCAGATGGAGGCGGACGGCGTCGCGTCAGGCGAGCCGGAGGTCACGGTGCCGGGGCAACCCACCGTCACCGCGAGTTAGCTGGAGCACGGACCGAGAGGGGGCCGAGCGTGACGATTCTGGAGAGCATCCGGGGACCACGCGACCTGAAAGCGCTGTCCGAGGCGGAGATAGGTCAACTGGGCGACGAGATCCGGGAGTTCCTGGTGCACGCGGTCGCCAGGACCGGCGGTCATCTGGGACCCAACCTGGGGGTGGTGGAACTCTCCATCGCGCTCCACCGGGTCTTCGAGTCGCCGGTCGACCGCATTCTGTGGGACACCGGCCATCAGAGCTACGTACACAAGCTGCTGACGGGACGTCAGGACTTCTCCAAGCTGCGTGGCAAGGGCGGCCTGTCCGGCTACCCGTCGCGCGAGGAGTCCGAGCACGACATCATCGAGAACAGCCACGCGTCCACCGCGCTCGGCTGGGCCGACGGGCTCGCCAAGGCCCGCCAGGTGCAGGGGGAGAAGGGGCACGTCGTCGCGGTCATCGGCGACGGCGCGCTCACCGGCGGTATGGCGTGGGAGGCGCTGAACAACATCGCGGCCGCCAAGGACCGGCCGCTGATCATCGTCGTCAACGACAACGAGCGTTCGTACTCGCCGACCATCGGCGGCCTCGCGAACCATCTGGCGACCCTGCGGACCACCGACAGCTACGAGAAGGTCCTGGCCTGGGGCAAGGACGTGCTGCTGCGCACACCCGTCATCGGCGGCACGCTCTACGAGTCGCTGCACGGCGCGAAGAAGGGGTTCAAGGACGCGTTCGCGCCGCAGGGCATGTTCGAGGACCTGGGGCTGAAGTACGTCGGGCCGATCGACGGGCACGACGTGGGCGCGGTGGAGTCGGCGCTGCGGCGTGCGAAACGATTCCACGGGCCCGTACTCATCCACTGTCTGACGGAGAAGGGGCGCGGCTACGAGCCCGCGATCGCCCACGAGGAGGACCACTTCCACACGGTCGGTGTGATGGACCCGCTCACCTGCGAGCCCCTCGCGCCGTCCAACGGCCCTTCCTGGACCTCGGTGTTCGGCGACGAGATCGTACGGATCGGTGAGGCGCGCGAGGACGTCGTGGCGATCACGGCGGCCATGCTGCACCCGGTGGGCCTCGCGAAGTTCGCGGAGAGGTTCCCCGACCGGGTGTGGGACGTGGGTATCGCCGAACAGCACGCTGCGGTGTCCGCGGCCGGGCTCGCGACGGGCGGACTGCATCCGGTCGTCGCGGTGTACGCGACCTTCCTGAACCGTGCCTTCGACCAGCTGCTGATGGATGTCGCACTGCACCGCTGCGGAGTGACCTTCGTGCTGGACCGCGCCGGGGTCACGGGAGTTGACGGTGCGTCACACAACGGCATGTGGGACATGTCGATCCTCCAGGTCGTGCCGGGGCTCAGGATCGCCGCGCCGCGCGACGCCGACCAACTGTGCGCCCAGCTGCGCGAGGCGGTCGCGGTGGACGACGCCCCGACCCTGATCCGGTTCCCCAAGGAGTCGGTGGGGCCGGTCGTTCCGGCGGTCGACCGGGTCGGCGGCGTGGACGTCCTGCATCGCGGCGAGCGGCCCGAAGTGCTCCTCGTGGCCGTCGGTGTGATGGCGCCGGTGTGCCTCCAGGCGGCCGAACTGCTGGAGGCGCGGGGTCTCAACTGCACGGTCGTGGACCCGCGTTGGGTCAAGCCCGTCGATCCCGCGCTGCCCGGCCTCGCCGCCGAACACCGCCTGGTCGCCGTCGTCGAGGACAACAGCCGGGCGGCCGGCGTGGGCGCGGCGGTCGCGCTCGCCCTCGGGGACGCCGAAGTCGACGTGCCCGTACGGCGGTTCGGGATCCCCGAGCAGTTCCTCGCGCACGCCAAGCGCGGTGAGGTGCTCGCCGACATCGGTCTCACGCCGGTCGAGATCGCGGGACGGATCAGTGCGAGCCTGGCCACCCGGGAGGCGCGCTCGACGGTCATGGAGGCCGAACCCGCGGCCGAGGGGCGGGCTGTGAACGGGCAGGCCGCCGGGGCGAAGGCCTCCTCGTCCTCCGCGTCCGGCGTCTCGAAGGCGCGGTCCGCCGGGCAGAGTGCTTCGAAGGCGCAGCCCGCCAGGCAGCGCGTCGCGAAGAGGCAGACCGCCAAGAAGCCGGCGGGCAAGGAGCATGCGTCCAAGGAGAAACAGGAATGACCACCAGCAAGCCCCAGGAGTTCGACCTCGCAGGCCTGCTCGCCGAGCGTGGAGCCGAGCGCTACGAGCTGCACGCGAAGCATCTGAACCACCAGCTGCCGCGCATGCTGCACACCATCGGCTTCGACAAGGTCTACGAGCGGGCCGAGGGCGCGTACTTCTGGGACGCGGACGGCAACGAGTACCTGGACATGCTGGCCGGGTTCGGGGTGATGGGCCTGGGCCGCCATCACCCCGTCGTCCGCAAGGCGCTACACGACGTCCTCGACGCCCAACTCGCCGACCTCACGCGCTTCGACTGCCAGCCGCTGCCCGGGCTGCTGGCGGAGAAGCTGCTCACGCACAGTCCGCATCTGGACCGGGTGTTCTTCGGCAACAGCGGTACGGAGGCCGTCGAGACGGCGCTGAAGTTCGCCCGGTACGCGACCGGGAAGCCGAGGGTTCTGTACTGCACGCACGCCTTCCACGGTCTGACCACCGGATCCCTGTCCGTGAACGGTGAGGACGGCTTCCGGGACGGCTTCGCCCCGCTGCTGCCCGACACGGCCGTCCCGCTCGGCGATCTCGACGCGCTGGCAAGGGAGTTGAAGAAGGGCGACGTCGCCGCGCTGATCGTCGAGCCGATCCAGGGCAAGGGCGTGCACGAGTCGCCGCCCGGATATCTGCGCGGCGCACAGGAGTTGCTGCGCAGGCACAAGGCGCTGCTCATCGCGGACGAGGTGCAGACGGGGCTCGGGCGGACCGGGGACTTCTACGCCTACCAGCACGAGGACGGCGTGGAGCCGGATCTGGTGTGCGTGGCCAAGGCGCTGTCCGGCGGGTATGTGCCGGTCGGGGCGACGCTCGGCAAGGACTGGATCTTCAAGAAGGTCTACTCGACCATGGACCGCGTCCTCGTGCACTCCGCGAGCTTCGGGGCCAACGCGCAGGCCATGGCGGCGGGCCTCGCCGTCCTGTCGGTCATGGAGAACGAGCAGATCGTCGCCAACGCCCGCGCCACGGGGGAGCAGTTGAAGTCCCGGCTCGCGGCGCTCGTCGACAAGTACGAGCTGCTGAGCGACGTCCGCGGCCGTGGGCTGATGATCGGCATCGAGTTCGGGCGGCCCAAGTCGCTGAAGCTGCGCAGCCGTTGGACGATGCTGCAGGCGGCGCGGAAGGGGCTGTTCGCCCAGATGGTGGTCGTGCCGCTGCTGCAACGGCACCGGATCCTCACCCAGGTCTCCGGCGACCATCTGGAGGTGATCAAGCTGATTCCGCCGCTGGTCGTCGGGGAGCGGGACGTCGACCGGTTCGTGGAGGCCTTCACCGCTGTGATGGACGACGCGCACAGCGGGGGCGGGCTGATGTGGGACTTCGGGAAGACGCTGGTGAAGCAGGCGGTCGCCAACCGTTAGGGCTCTGTGCCACTCACGGACCTGCGTCGTCGCTGCCGCGGACCTGCGTCGCTGCCGCGTCGCTGCCTGCCTCGTGGCGGTGGGCCGGCCTCGCTTTTTGCCTCTGAGGTAAGAAATTTGCCTCAGAGGTAAGCCTCCGGCTCAATGGAGGCCATGAACCCTGTCGAGGGTACGAGCCCTTCCGAGCCGGGGGCGGCCGACGAGCTGCCCGCGGTCGCACCGCAACTGCGTGCGCTGCGGCGCCGTGCCTCACTCACCCTGGAGTCCGCGGCCCGCGCCGCCGGGCTCTCGCCCGCGCATCTGTCCCGTCTGGAGACCGGACAGCGCCAGCCCTCGCTGCCGATGCTGCTCGCACTGGCCCGCATCTACGGTACGACCGTCTCCGAGCTGCTCGGCGAGACGGTCGCCGAGCGGGACGCCGTCGTGCGTGCCGCCGACATGGAGCCCACCCGGGCCGGTGGCTGGACGTACTGGCAGGCCGGCGCGGCGGGCCGTGGCATGCAGTCCCTGCGTGTGCACGTCCCGTACGGAGCCCAGGGCGACATCGTGCGGGTCCACCCCGGAGAGGAGTGGCTGTACGTCCTGGAGGGGCAGCTGCGGTTGCGCCTCGGAGACACCGCGCACGTCCTCGCGCCCGGCGACAGCGCGCACTTCGACTCGCTGACCCCGCACCGGATCGCCGCCGCGGACCGGGACGGGGCCGAGCTTCTCTTCGTACACACCCTGCTGCAGAGCCCCACGGCCACGCTGTGTCTCGGACCGACGACCCCTGGAGAGACGTCATGAAGGACATGGAGGAGAAGTTCCCGCGCGCTCTGTGGGTACGGCTGATCATCTACGTGGCGGTCGGGCACATCTTCGCCGCCTTCATCTACCTGCTGTTCTCGCTCGGCGCCCAGGGGCAGTAAGCAGTAGCGGATCCCGAGGTCGGGAAGCCAGGTCGGTAGGACGGCATGCCGGGTCGGTCGGCGGGCGGCCGGTCAGTCGAGGAACCGCTCCCGCAGTCGCTCCCGGATCTCGGGGGTCACGCCCAGGCCCTGCTCCAGATACGCGTCCACCCCGCCCCACTTCTCCTCGATGGTGTCGAACGCCGCTTCCAGGTACTCGGCGCGCGCGTCGAAGAGGGGGCTGAGCAGCTCCATCACCTCGGGGGAGTACGCCGAGGCGGAGGACTTGCTGCGGTGCACCTTGTAGCGGCGGTGCGTGGCGTTCGACTCCAGGTAGTCCGCGACGATGGCCTCGCGCTCGACACCGAGGGCGAGCAGGGTGACGGCGATGGAGATTCCGGCGCGGTCCTTGCCCGCCGCGCAGTGCATCAGGGCGGGGACGCTGTCCTCGGCCATCGAGTGCAGCACCTGGCGGTGCTCGGCCGTGCGCTCCCTGATTATCGCGCGGTAGGAGCCGATCATCCGGTCCGCCGCCTTGCCGTCCCCGAGGATCGAGCGCAACTGGTCCAGGTCGCCGTCGCGGACCATCGTCCAGAACTCGGCGCCGTGCGCCGGGTCGGTCAGCGGAAGATTCACGTTCCGCACACCTGGCAGCTCGACGTCGGGCCCTTCGAGTTTCTGGTCGGCGGCGTTGCGGAAGTCGAAGATCGTGTGCAGGCCCAGGGACGCGAGGAACGCGGCGTCCGACTCCGTCGCGTGCGCGAGGTGGCCGCTGCGGAACAGCCGTCCGTACGCCACCCGCCGGCCGTCCACCGTCGGCAGGCCGCCCACATCACGGAAGTTGCGCACTCCAGCCAGCTCGGGCTCGGTCGACGGGACCTGCTGCGTCACGGGGGCTCCTCCCATTCGGCTGCCGACGCGGCTCGTCGGCGAGGTGCGTTCTCGACGATACGACATCGATTCGTAGGCCAATGAGTTGTCCACAGGCGTTGCCGGGGACGTACGCGGCACATAATGATGTTGATGATTGAGCGTGCCTGTTCGGATCTGTGAGGGTTTGATGTTGGAGATCGGCGAAGACGGTCGTACGTGGCTTCTTTCGGGCCCGGCGAGCAGTTATGCCCTGCGGCTCGGCGAGGACGACGCGCTGCTGCATCTGCACTGGGGTCCGCGTATCGCGCTCGCCGACGCTGAGGCACTCGCCGCCGGCCCGGGACCGGAGTACTGGGCCTTCGAGGCCACCCTCGACGGACATGAGGAGTACCCGGTGGAGGGCGGCCCTCGTTTCGTACGGCCCGCCCTGTCCGTGCGGACGGACGAGCGGCGCGGCACCGAGTGGCGCTTCGAGACGCACGAGGCGGACGGCGACGAGCTGCGGCTGCGGTTCTCCGACTCCGGTCTCGGGATCACGCTGCACTACCGGATGCGGGCCGGGACCGACGTCGTGGAGCGCTGGGTGACCCTCGACAACGAGGGGCCCGCCCTGGAGGTGCTGCGCGCCGACTCCGCGGCCTGGACGCTGCCGCAGCGCGACGGCTGGCGGCTGTCCCAGCTGCACGGGCGGTGGGCGGCAGAGTCCCGGCTCGTACGCTCCGAACTCACCTACGGTGAGAAGGTCATCGGCAGCAGGCGCGGGCACACCTCGCACCAGCACCTGCCGTGGGTCGCCCTGGACGCCGACGGAGCGGCCACCGAGGAGCGGGGCGAGGTCTACGGATGCGCCCTCGCGTGGTCGGGCACCTGGCGGATCGCCGTGGCCCAACTCCCCGACGCGCGCGTGCAGATCACCGGCGGGGTCGGGTACGACGACTCGGGGCTGCTGCGGCTGGAGCCGGGGGAGAGCTTCGTCACACCCGTGTTCGCGGGGCTGTGGAGCGACGGCGGATTCGGCGGGGCGAGCCGTGCCTGGCACGCCTACCAGCGCGCGTATGTGATCCCGGACGCGGACGAGCACCGGCCGGTGCTCTACAACTCCTGGGAGGCCACGGAGTTCGACATCTCCGAGGAGCAGCAGGGGGTGCTGGCGCGGCGGGCCGCCGCGATGGGGGTCGAGCTGTTCGTGGTCGACGACGGCTGGTTCGGGGCGCGCACCAGCGACCGGGCCGGGCTCGGCGACTGGACGCCCAACCCCGACCGCTTCCCGGCCGGCCTCAAGCCCCTCGCCGACGAGGTACACGCGCTGGGGATGCAGTTCGGGATCTGGGTCGAGCCCGAGATGGTCAATCCGGACAGCGAGCTGTACCGCGCGCACCCCGACTGGGTGCAGTTCCAACCGGGACGAAAGCGAACAGAGCTGCGCAATCAGCTCGTTCTGAACCTCGCCCGTGAGGATGTCCAGGAGTACCTGTGGGAACAGCTCGACGCGCTGCTCTCCAGTGCGCCGATCGACTATGTGAAGTGGGACTTCAACCGTTGCTTCACCGACGCGGGGTGGCCCGGCGAGGCCTATCCGCAACGGCTCTGGGTGGACCATGTGCACGCCCTGTACCGCCTCCTGGACCGGCTGAGGGAGGCCCACCCGGGCGTCGCCTTCGAGTCCTGCTCGGGCGGCGGCGGCCGTATCGACCTCGGGATCATGGCGCGTACGGACCAGGTGTGGACCTCGGACAACACCGACCCGCTCGACCGGCTCGCCATCCAGCACGGCTTCAGCCAGGTGCATCCCGCGCGGACCATGGCCGCCTGGGTCACCGACAGCCCGAACGTCCAGCTCAACGGCCGCGTCAGTTCGTTGCGCTTCCGCTTCGTGAGCGCGATGGCCGGAGTGCTCGGTGTCGGCGGCGACCTGACCCGGTGGAGCGACGAGGAGCTGGCCGAGGCGCGGACGTGGGTGGAGCTCTACAAGGAGATCCGGCCCGTCGTGCAGGGCGGTGACCTCCACCGGCTGCGAGCGCCGGAGGGCGGGTTGAGCGCCGTGCAGTACACGCGTGACGGCCAGGTCGTCGTGCTCGCCTGGCTCCAGGCCCAGCACTACGGCGAGCCGGTCGCTCCGGTGCGGCTGCGCGGACTCGACCCGGCAGCGGCGTACGAATGCCTCGAAACGGGCGAAGTTCACCGAGGTGCGGTGCTGTTGCATCACGGGTTGCGGACGGGGCTGCAGGGTGACCTTGATGCGGCAGTTTTCCGGCTGCGTCGTATGTGACTGTTGTGTCCGTAATGGAGCCTTAGTTCCAACTCGCTCTGGAATAAAGGCTCCTGAAACGGCACTCCGTGAGCAGCGTCATATTCGTGACGGTCCGCTGTCGCCATGTTCACGTAATTCGGCTGTGTTTTCAGGCATTTAACAAACGGGGGAGATCCCTGCTTTACGCAGCGTGACCGTCATTTCGGTCAGGGATCAAGAGAACGGGGCACACAGGAAACCCCAAAGGTTGTTCCTGCGTCTTCATGTCGCTTACGTTCGCCACCAATCCGGACGGACGCCCAATCCTGCCGCCGCCCGGAATCCGCTCACCCACCCGTACACGGCAGGAGCGGGGGACCCACAGGTAGAACGCCTGTTCCGGTCTCCGGAACGGCTAGGGGTTAAGTCGTGCGCAAACACGGCCGGGCATCTCCAGCTCGCACCCGACAGCTCACCTCGCAGGCGCCGGAGAGGAATTCGCCATGCCCGCGAAGGGTAAGCACCGCCGTCCCAAGTCCCAGCGTTTCACCCGCTCCATAGCCGTCGCCGGAACCGGCGGCGCGGCGCTCGCCCTTCCGCTGCTCGGTGCGACCGGAGCGCACGCCGCGACTCCGCAGTCCGCCGCCGATTCCGTGGCGAGTGTCTCGAATGTCGCGAGCAAGGCCGCCGAATCGGCGCCTGCCGCCGCCGACAAGCAGGCCGAGGCGAAGAAGGCCGCGGCCAAGACCTATTCGGTGCGTGCGGGCGACTCCCTGTCGAAGATCGCCGACACGCAGGACGTCAGCGGTGGCTGGAAGAAGCTGTACGAGGACAACCGCAAGGCGATCGGCGGTGACCCGGCGCTCATCCACCCGGGCCTGAAGCTGTCGATCGGCAAGGCCGCCGCCACGTCGAGCTCCGACTCCGGCGCCTCCAAGGCCACCCAGTCCTCCGCGAAGAAGGCGGCCGCTCCCAAGGCAGCCGCCGCCCCCAAGGCCGCGGACAAGGCCAGTGCCGCCGGCTTCACGCTGCCGGTCGCGGGCGCGAGCGTCGGCACCCCGTACAAGATGTCGGGCAGCATGTGGTCCAGCGGGTACCACACCGGCGTCGACTTCGTGGTCCCGACCGGCACGTCCCTCAAGTCCGTCGGCGCGGGCACGGTCGTCTCGGCCGGCTGGGGCGGCGCGTACGGCAACCAGGTCGTCATCCAGCTCGACGACGGCCACTACGCCCAGTACGCCCACCTGTCCTCCCTCTCTGTCTCGGCCGGACAGGCCGTGACCGAGGGCCAGCAGGTCGGTCTCTCCGGCGCGACGGGCAATGTCACCGGCCCGCACCTGCACTTCGAGATCCGCACAACCCCGGACTACGGCTCGGACGTGGACCCGCTGGCGTACCTGCGCGGCAAGGGCGTCTCCATCTGACCCGACGCCGGGCACGCCCCCGCCGGGCGTACCGCTCCGCTCGTCTCCGAAGGCCGGACCCTGTGATCCCCGGGGTCCGGCCTTCGGTGTTTCGGTTCTGTGGCATGGCCGGGCGATGTGTCGACAGGGGTGCGGAAGCCGGGACACAGTGATCTCCGCAAGCGCTTTCTGTGCGCTTCCCTGCCATGGAGGTCCACATGACGACCACACGCAGAGCCTTCGGAGTCCTGGCCGCCGGTGCCGCGCTCACGGCGCTCGTCCCCGCGCAGACCGCGGGCGCGGCGGTGCGCCACCGTCCGGGGCGCCTCATCGCCCGCGACGACTTCCGGCACGGCCTCGGTCAGTGGGTGACGGAACTGCAGGACGGCGGCAGCGTCACCGCGTCCCGGGGCGTCCTGGAGATGGACGTGCCGAGCGGCGCGACCGTGTGGTTCAAGCGAAGGCTCCAAGGGCCGTACGTCCTGGAGTACACCGCCACGCCGGTCTCCGCGGGCGGCGTCAACGACCGGGTCTCGGACCTCAACAACTTCTGGAACGCCACGGACGTCCGCTCCCCGGAGGACCTCTTCGCCACGCACCGGGGCGGCGCGCTCGAAGAGTACGACCACCTCACGACGTACTACGCCGGATACGGCGCCAACACCAACACCACGACCAGGCTGCGCCGTTACGTCGGTCAGGCGGGCGTGCGGCCGCTCGTCCTCGACTACACGGAGCCCCTGCTCGCGGCGAACGAGCCCAACCGGGTCCGGATCGTCTCGAACGGCTCGACGGTCCAGTGGTGGAACAACGAGCGGCTCGTCCTCGGCTTCGTGGACCAAGAGCCGTACACGAGCGGGCACTTCGCGTTCCGGACCGTGTGGAGTCACTTCAGGATCACGGACTTCCGGGTGCGGGAGCTGCGACAACGTCCCTGATCGAACCCCTTATTCCGGGATTGACCAACACTTGACGAGTGGCTTATCTCACCGCGCGTCAACCCCTTCCTACGGTCGCGTAGCTCACACCCGAAGGTGAATCATGGCCCGATGTGGCAGACGATTCGAAGAATGACAACAGATCAGTGATCGGGTCGTACGTGGCGGTGGGGGACAGCTTCACCGAGGGCGTCGGCGACCTTGGCCCGGACGGGGCGTTCGTCGGCTGGGCCGACCGGTTCGCGGTGCTTCTCGCGGACCGCCGGCCCGAGGGCGACTTCGACTACACCAACCTCGCCGTCCGCGGGAAACTCCTCGACCAGATCGTCGAGGACCAGTTGACGCGCGCGAAGGAACTCGCGCCGGACCTGGTCTCCTTCTGCGCGGGCGGCAACGACATCATCCGGCCGGGCACCGATCCCGACGAGGTCGCGGAGCGCTTCGAGCGCGCCGTCGCGGACCTCACGTCGGCCGTCGGCACGGTTCTCGTGACCACCGGCTTCGACACCCGTGGCGTACCTGTGCTCAGGCACATGCGCGGCAAGATCGCCACGTACAACCTCCACATCCGGGCCATCGCCGACCGGTACGGCTGTCCCGTGCTCGACCTGTGGTCCCTCAAGACCATCCAGGACCGGCGGGCCTGGGACGGCGACCGGCTCCATCTGTCGCCCGAGGGGCACACGCGGGTGGCCCTGCGCGCCGGCCAGGTCCTCGGCCTGGAAGTGCCCGCGGACCCCGACCAGCCGTGGCCGCCGCTGCCCCCGCGCGGCACGCTCGAAATGCGGCGCGACAACATCCAATGGGCGCGCGAGTACCTGGTGCCGTGGATCGGGCGGCGACTGCGCGGGGAGTCCTCCGGGGACCGCGTGGTGGCGAAGGGAAGCCTGTCGCCCGGCGACATCAAGATGCGGATCGAGCCGGTGGCTTGAAGGTCCGAGGACCTGAGGGTCTTCGGGGGCGGGTCGCGGTTCGACCAGTGGTCGAGACCGGTGGCCCGAATGTCCGCGGAGCGGCGGGGCTTTCCCGACGGGTGACGTCGGGGAAGCCCCTCCGCCTTTGGCCGGCGGCGTCGGGGAAGCCCCGCCACCATTCGGCCGGTGATGTCGAGGGGGCCTCACCATCCCCCTGCTGCAGCTCCAGGTGAGGCCGAGCCGTCTCCCGGCCGGTGATGTCGAGGAAGTTGCCATCCCTCGGCGGTGATCGACGAGGGGGCGCGCTGCTCCGCGCCCGTGAATCGGCGATACGTCGGTACTCCGCCTCAGGCGCCCGGGGTCGTCAGCGCCGCGCGTTCCAGCCCCAGCTCGCGGGCCAGTGCCTCGTCCACCCACTCCTGGGTGCGGGCGCGTGACACGGCGCCTGGGTACGCCGTCATCTGGACGGCGAGCCCGTCCAGCAGGGCGGTGAGACGCAGCGCCGTGCTCGTGGGGTCCGGGCAGTGGAACTCGCCCGCGGCCACGCCCTCCGCGATGACCTCGGTGAGCGCGGCCTTCCACTGCCGGTCGAGGTCACGCGTGACGTCCCGCAGCGTAGGCTCGCGCAGCGCCACCGCCCAGCCCTCGATCCACAGGCGCCAGCCCTTGGCCTGTCCGGTCGGGGCGTACCAGCGCACCGCCGCCCGCAGCCGCCGCAGCGCGGTCGTCCGGCGGCCGAGCAGCTTGCGCAGATGGGCGAGGTCGTCCTCGGCCGCGTACGTGAACGCGGCGGCGACCAGTTTCTCCTTCGTCGAGAAGTGATAGAGCACCAGCGCATTGCTCACCCCGAGCGAGGTCGCCACATCGGCGATCCGCACCGCGGACACGCCCCGCTCCTCGATCTGCTGGATGGCGGCCCGCAGCAGTTCCTCACGCCGCTCCGCCACGCTCAACCGCACTCTTGTCACCGGGCAACCCTATTGCGTCGCCCCGGGGTGTGCCGGTGGAGGGTCGGTTACCGGCCGCGGCCGGGCCGTCACCGACCTGGACCGGCCCCGCCGACGGCGTCACCGGTACCAGCCGAACCGTTCCGCGATCAACGGCAGCCGGTCCGCGACGATCGCGTGCGCGGCCGCCCGCGGTGTCGTCCCGTCGGCCTCCGCGCGCGCGAGCGTCCGGTCGATCAGGGCGCGCATCGAGCGCCGCGTGTACGCGAACGCCTCTTCCGCGTCGGCCCCGATGTCGCCGAACAGCGTCCACCACCACCAGGCGTTGGTCCCGGAGTTGACCACGACGTCCGGCAGGACGGTGACACCGCGGCCGGCGAGCAGTTGCTCCGCGCCCGGCAGGACGGGCATGTTGGCGGCCTCGACGATCCAACGGGCCGTGATCCGCCCCTGGTTGGTGGTGTCGATCGCGTACGAGACCGCCGCCGGCACCAGTACGTCGGCCTCGGCGGACAGCCAGGCGTCGCCGGGCAGTTCGCGGTCGCCCGGACGCAGCACTGCGCGGTCGATCGTTCCGTACGAGTCCCGGGCGGCGAGCAGCGCGTCGACGTCCAGCCCCCCGGGGTTCGCGATCGTGCCCTTCACGTCGGCGACTGCCACGATCCTGAGCCCCGCGCGCGTGAGGAAGCGGGCCGTGGCCCCGCCCATCGTGCCCAGACCCTGCACGGCGACCCGGGTCCCCTCGTACGCGACCCCGGCCCGGTCCAGGGCCGCGAGGACCGACTCGGCCACCCCGCAGCCGCCGACCAACTCGTCGAGCCCGATGCCGTCCACCTCGACCGCGAACGCGTCCGCCAGCCGCCACCGGGCCGCCGCCTCGTCGTCGAGCAGCGGATACACGGCCTGGATCGACGACACGAGCCCCGCCTCCGCCGCGGCCCGGTCGACGAGGTCCTGGGTGAGGCCGAGATCCTCCCCGGTGGTCCAGAGGCTCTCGATGTACGGACGCATGGCACGCAGATAGCGCACGAGCAGGCCGTACGCCTCCGGTGCCTGGGGATCGCAGTCGATGCCGCCCTTGGCGCCGCCAAGCGGCACGTAGCGGCTCTCGGGGTTGTAGTGCAGGGCTTCCTTCATGGTCATGCCACGGGCGAGCCCGGTGACCTCGTCCAGCGTGCAGCCCGCCCGCATGCGCAGCCCGCCGCTGGAGACACCGCGTACCAGCCGGTCCACGACCAGGTGCCCCTGACGGCCGGTGACGTGGTCGGTCCAGGTGAGCGTCATCAACGGGCTGCTGTCCTGGGCGGTCATGGGGCTCCTCGGGAACGGGGATCTGGGAACAGAGAAACAGGGGAACAAGCGGAATCAGGGGAACAAGGTGACAGGTTCGGAGCGTTTGACCGGCGTGAGGCCGGGAGCGCGATGTGCCCCGGCGCTGGTACCGGCTCGCCTTTACTGAATGGTCGGTCAGTATCGAAAGTGCTGCATGTATCTGTCAACACACTGAATGGATCTTCAGTAGAACGTGATCTCGTACTCGATGGATCCCGCCATGGCCCGCGCGGAAGCCGCCCTGCCATACGCCCGACCCGGCGCTGTCAGAGGCGGCGACCATAATGGAAAGTCAGACCGACTCCACCTGGAGGTGCCGTGACCGGTTCCCGTTCTCTTAGCTCCGGGCTCCGTGCGCTGCGGCCCGCCGCGTTCGGCGCGGATCCGAGCGGTGAGCGCATGGAGCGCATCCGCAGATCGCCGAACTACGCGGACGGCGTCTTCCGGAACCCCGAGGGCGCACCCCGGCCCGACGGCGCCATGCTCGAGTTCGCGCGGTCGTTCTTCCGCAAGGAGGAGCGTGTCCGCCGCGCCCCTGCGGGCACGGTGCCGGTGCATGCCACGACCCTCGCCGACCTGGCCAGGCCACCGGCCGACGGGCTGCGGCTGACGTGGATGGGGCACTCCAGCGTCCTCGCCGAGATCGACGGGCACCGGGTGCTCTTCGACCCCGTCTGGGGCGAGCGCTGCTCCCCGTTCGCCTTCGCCGGTCCCAAGCGGCTGCACCCCGTGCCCCTCCCGCTGGAGGCGCTCGGCCCGGTGGACGTGGTCGTCATCTCGCACGACCACTACGACCACCTGGACCTGCCCACGATCAAGGCCCTGGCCGGTACGGACACGGTGTTCGCGGTGCCGCTCGGCGTCGGCGCCCACCTGGAGCACTGGGGCGTCTCCGCGGACAGGCTGCGCGAGCTCGACTGGCACGAGACGACGAAGGTCGGCGGAATCTCGCTGACCGCCACACCCGCCCGCCACTTCTGCGGCCGCGGCCTGCGCAACACGCAGCACACCCTCTGGGCCTCCTGGGCCGTGGCGGGGGACGAGCACCGGATCTACCACAGCGGCGACACGGGGTACTTCGCCGGTTTCGCGGACATCGGCGCCGAACACGGCCCCTTCGACGCCACGATGATCCAGATCGGCGCGTACAGCGAGTTCTGGCCCGACATCCACATGACGCCCGAGGAGGGCATGCGGGCCCATCTGGACCTCCAGGGCGGCCGGCCCAGCGGCGTGATGATGCCGATCCACTGGGCGACGTTCAACCTCGCGGCACACCCCTGGGCCGAGCCCGGCGAGGGCACCGTCACCGCCGCCCGCGCGGTCGGCGCCCGCATCGCGCTGCCCCGGCCCGGCGAGCCCTTCGAGCCGACCGCGGAGACCGTCCCGTCCGAGCCCTGGTGGCGCGGTGTGGCAGTCGTCCCGGAAGGCGGCTGGCCCGCCGTCGAGGAGACGGTGCGTGACACACCGCGTGACACCAAGGAGGACACCGGAGACCCGGAAACCGTCCCCGCAGGGTGACGTAGAAGCGCGCGGAGGCATTCGAAGGCAATCGGCGAGGGCCGAGGAGCATCCTGCTCCTCGGCCCTCGCCGATTTTTGCTGACCGCTTCTGACCAGGTCTGATCGGTTCGCCGACGCACGGGAACGGGCGTGCGAGGGGTTTATCGGCCTGTCGTACGAACCCTCATACCAGAGCGGGACGCAGGCCGCCGGACTTTGTCAACTGCCCATCGCACATGATGCGGTGGCGACTACTGTGAGTGGCCGCTGAGCGACACGGGGCCGAATTCTTCGACTCTCTCGACCGGCGCAGCGATGGCGCGTGTCCCAGTCGGCGCATGCCTCGGTCGCAGAACCCGCGGGAGCCCCCACGGCCCCGACACACCAGTACGAGGACGTCGATGTCTCACCTTCGCGCACCGGCCGCACGCGCAGACCGCCGCGAGGGCGGGCGGCACGGGCGACCGGTCGCCCGCACCGCCCCCACGCTGCCCGAGACCCATATACGGCCCCAGCTCCTCCGCCTCGCGGTCCTGCCGCCCATCGCGGTCGCCCTCAGCGCCAGCGCCGCGGTGCTCTTCACCGTCCGCACGACCGCCGCACGGCCCGGCCCCACCCTGTGGATCGTGCTCGGCGGGGCCGTCGCGGTGGCTCTCGCGGGCATCGTGATCGCCGCCGTGGCCGCCGACCGCGCCGCCAGGTCCGTGCACGAGCGCGTCGGCACACTGCGCCGCACCAGCGCCCGCGGCCAGTCCGATCTGCGTGCCCTCGTCGAGACCCTGCGCCGGGGCGAGGGGCCGCCCGAGCCACGACCCGTCGGCCGGCCCGCCTCGGACGCCGACGAGTTCGACCTGCTCGAGGACGACCTGGCGCGGGCGCACGACGGCGCCGTGAACGCGGTCGTCCAGGCGGCCCAGCTCTCCAGCCAGGCGGGCAGCGAGCAGAAGGTCGAGGTCTTCGTCAACCTGGCACGGCGGCTGCAGTCGCTGGTGCACCGCGAGATCTCGATCCTCGACGAGCTGGAGAACGAGATCGAGGACCCGGACCTGCTCAAGGGTCTGTTCCACGTCGACCACCTCGCCACCCGTATCCGGCGGCACGCCGAGAACCTCGCCGTGCTCGGCGGGGCCGTGTCGCGCCGGCAGTGGAGCAACCCGGTCTCCATGACCGAGGTACTGCGCTCCGCGATCGCCGAGGTCGAGCAGTACTCGAGGGTCAAACTCGTCCCGCCGATCGACGGCACCGTGCGGGGGCACGCCGTCGCCGACGTGATCCATCTGCTGGCCGAACTCGTCGAGAACGCCACGGTGTTCTCGGCGCCGCACACCCAAGTGCTGCTGCGGGCCAACGTGGTCACGTCCGGGCTCGCCGTCGAGGTCGAGGACCGCGGGCTCGGGATGCCGCTGGCCGAGCAGCACAAGATGAACGCGTTGCTCGCCGATCCGGATCAGGTGAACGTCGCGAGTCTGCTGCAGGACGGCCGCATCGGGTTGTTCGTGGTCTCGCAGCTCGCGCGTCGGCACGGGATCGTGGTGCGGCTGCAGACCAATATCTACGGTGGCGTACAGGCCGTACTGGTCGTGCCGCAGGCGCTGCTGGGGGCGGAGGGGGAGCAGCCGGCCGGGGGTGGGGCCGATGCGGGGGCCCGTTCCGGGGCTGTGGCTGTGGCTGGTTCCGGGGCTGGGTCTCAGCGGGCGGTCACGGCGGGAGGTGTCGGTGCCGGTCCGGGGGCCGGAGTGTTGGGGCAAGGCGCTTCCGGGCGTGAGGGGGCGGTCGGGCGTGGTGGTCCCGCACATGGGGGTTCCGCACATGGTGCTCAGGCACATGCCGGTTCGGCACAAGGTGCCTCGGCGCATGGTGCTTCGGTGCCGGGGGTTCCAGCACATGCCACTCCGACACACGCTGCTCCGACACATGCCGCTCCGGTACATGGGCCTGAGGCACACAGCTCTTCGGCACACAGCTCTTCGGCACACAGCTCTTCAACACATGGAGCCGCGGTTTCTCATGGCATGTCGGCACAGGAGCCGCCGCTGAGGAGCATGCCTCGCCACGGCACGCCGGGGCAGGACGTGCCGGCCCATGGCACGCCACCACATGGCACGCCCGCACATGGGACACCGGCCCATGGGACCCCGGCTCACGGGACACCGGCCCATGGGACACCGGCCCATGGGACCCCGGCTCACGGGACGGCTGCCCATGGGACACCGGCCCATGGGACTCCCGCCCATGGGACTCCCGCCCATGGAACTCTCGCTCACGGAACTCCCGCCCACGGGACGCCGATCCCCGTCCCGGGCGTGGTTCCGGGTGCCTCCGTCGACGTACCGCGGGTGCCGTTTCACGAGTCCGCGTCGTATCCGTCGTACGACGGATACGGCGTTAGGACCGCCGTGCCGGTGCAGCCGCGGCGGGACGGCGCGCCGGGCGGGCTGTCGGCCGTGAACAGTGGTGCTCCGGCCCCGCTCCCGGTGCGCGGTGCCGAGACGCGGGCCAACCCGGCGGAGGCCGTGCCCGGTATCCGTCCCGGCGATCGGCGGTTCGTCGCCGAGAACACGGTCACGCCCCCGACCCCGCGCGGCGGTGTGGTGCGCGGCACCATGAGCAAGCCCCAACTGCCCAGACGGCGGGCTCAGGAGCACCTCGTGCCCGAACTGCGCGACGGACCCGCACCCCGGCCGGACTCCGAGTTCCACGTAGGCCACGACCCCGGTCTGATGGCGGCGTTCCAGCGCGGCATCGGGCTCGCCGAGGCCCAGTTCCGGGACGCGGCCCACATGGATGAAACGCCCATAGGGGAAGCGCACCCGGCGCACCCGGCGCACGAACCACCCGAGGCGCACGCGGCGCACGAGACGGCGCCCGCGCCAGGTCATGACCTCACCGCCCGGCACGACGGGAGCACACCAGCCGGATGAACCACGCGACCCCCACCCCCACCCCCACCCCCACTTCCGCTCCCGCAGACCTGCGTACTTCAAGGAGTCGATCCCCCATGGCGAGCGATGTGCCGACCGGGCACGCATCCGACCTCGACTGGCTGATGAGCGGCCTGGTGCAGCGCGTACCGCACACCAGGAGCGCCGTGCTGCTCTCCTGCGACGGCCTCGTGAAGTCGGTGCACGGGCTCGACCCCGACAGCGCCGACCACATGGCCGCCCTGGCCTCCGGGCTCTACTCCCTGGGCCGCAGCGCGGGCGTCCGCTTCGGTGACGGCGGTGACGTACGCCAGGTCGTCGTCGAGCTGGACTCCACCCTGCTGTTCGTGTCCACCGCGGGCTCCGGCACCTGTCTTGCCGTGCTCGCCGGACGCGACGCCGATGCGGCCGTGCTCGGCTACGAGATGGCGATGCTGGTCAAGAGCGTCCGCCCGTACCTGATGACCGCGCCGAGGCAGCACTCCGTCGAACCGTCGGCGATGAGGCCTTGAGCGTGACCTCGGCCGGCGACGGGCCCTGGCTTGACGATGCGGCCGGACGCCTTGTGCGCCCCTACCAGGTCAGCAACGGCCGGACCCGGCCGAGCACCGCGCTCGACCTTCTGTCGCAGGTGATGGCCACCGGCGTCACCCCTCTCGGCTACCTCGGCCCCGAGCACGCCCAGGCACTCGAACTGTGCCGGGACCCCGTGTCGGTCGCCGAGGTCGCCGCGCATCTGAGACTGCCCGCCGCGGTGACCAAGGTGCTGCTGTCCGATCTCGTCGACTGCGGGGCGCTGTCCATGAAGCCCCCGACGTTCCACCACAACCCCACTGACCGGTCTCTTCTGGAGGCAGTGCTCGATGGACTACGACGACAGCTCTGACCCCTTTCCCACCGCCTTGAAGATCCTGGTGGCGGGAGGGTTCGGAGTAGGAAAGACCACCTTTGTCGGCGCGGTGAGCGAGATCGCGCCGCTCAGTACGGAGGAGCTGCTGACCACGGTCGGCGCCGCGACCGACAATCTCGACGGCATCGAGAACAAGGTCGAGACGACCGTCGCGATGGACTTCGGCCGCATCACCCTCGATCCGGAACACGTGCTGTACCTGTTCGGCACGCCCGGACAGGAGCGGTTCTGGTTCATGTGGGACGAGCTCTCCGAAGGCGCGCTCGGCGCGGTCATCCTCGCCGACACCCGCCGCCTGGAGGACTGCTTCGCCGCCGTCGACTTCTTCGAACAGCGCGGCCTGGGATTCATCGTGGCCGTCAACGAGTTCGACGGAGGCTTCCGCTACGACCCGGAGGAGGTGCGGGCGGCCATCGACCTCGACCCGGAGGTGCCCGTCGTGCGCTGCGACGCCCGGATCTCCAGCTCGGGAGTGCAGACCCTGCTCACCCTCGTCCGCCATCTCCTCGCCCACGCCCCCTCGCACGCCCCCAGCCACGGAGCCCACACATGACGTACGACCCGCCGCGTCCGGCCGGTCGGCTGCTGCTCACCCCCGAGGACAAGGAGGCCCCCGCCAGAACACGGCGGCTGCGGGTGCTCGGTCTGGGGCAGCACACGGAGCCGGCCCTCGACGCGTTCGCGGACCGGCTCGCCGAGCTCGCCGGAGCGCCGTACGCGATGGTCAACTTCATCGACGAGGAGCGGCAGTTCTTCGCGGGCCTGCACATCCCCGACGGCCCCGTCCCGGCCGGGCCGTCGGCCGACGCGCGTACGGATCACGCGGGCGCCGCGAAACCGAGGATCGGCCGTTATATGGCCCGGGACCATGGCTTCTGCCCCCATGTGGTCGTCCGCCACAAGGCGCTGGTCCTGGAGGACGTCCGTGACTACCCCCGGTTCGCCGGCAACCCGGTCGTCGACGAGTTCGGCATCCACTCCTATCTCGGCGCCCCGCTCATCGACCGCACGGGCATCGCGCTCGGCACGGTGTGCGTCAGCGACGTCGAGCCCCGGCCGTGGGGGCGGGCGGGGCTCGACACCATCAAGTCGATGGCGGCGGAGCTGGTCGAGCGGATCGAGCTGCGGGAAGGCGGGTTCTGACCCGCGCCCTTCGCCTCCGCATGCAGACGAGGTCCCTCTCGCCACCTGGACGGCGTCCCTTTCACACCGGGGCGACGTCCCTCTCACACCAAGACGGTGTCCCCTTCGGGGAACGTGATCCGGACCTCGTGCCCCTCGACCTCGCAGGACACCGACTCCCGTAACGCCTGCGGGTGTACGGAGTCCCGCGTCAGCGCGAGCAGCGTGACGTACACGCCGGAGCCGCTCGGACGGCCCGCCGCGCACCGGAGGTACGGCGTCGCGGAGTGGGGGCCGAAGGCGTTGGCCTCGACCTCGCGCGCGATGCCCGTGTCCTCGTCCCAGCCGTGCAGTGCGACGACGACACTGGTCAGCCCGTTGTCCGTGCGGGCCAGCGCCCAGCCGTGGCCCCGCTCGGCGGTGGGCCGGGTCCCGGCGGCGACCGCGTAGCCGCCCTCCCGGACGGTCAGGCCGGTCGGCGCGAGCACCCGGTGCACGCGTATCTCCCAGGGACCGCGCAGAACGCTCGTCGTCTCGATCGGGAACTCATCCTCGCTGCCGGGCAGTTGGGCGTTGTGGCGGGAAGCGGCCGTCCGCCCGGAGCA
Organism: Streptomyces sp. NPDC033178; assembly: GCF_055577685.1. NCBI lineage: Bacteria > Bacillati > Actinomycetota > Actinomycetes > Kitasatosporales > Streptomycetaceae > Streptomyces > Streptomyces sp. NPDC033178. Next base: position 188,650 of record NZ_JBVIPT010000003.1, on the reverse strand, counting down.
GTGCAGCGGGACGATGGTGAGCCGGCGGGACGCGGTGCCGTCCGGGGTCACCAGGGCGATGTGCCCGTCCACGGTCCGCTCCCAGGCGTGGGGAGCCGCCTCGGGCGCGGTCGCCGTCGAGTAGCCGAACTTCGCGTAGTGCGGGTCGTCCTCGGCGGGCGCGGACGGGGAGTTGTGGTCGCTGCCGTGGTTGACCAGGCGGACGATGCCGTCGTGCTTCGTGCCGTGCAACAGCCAGCCGGGGGCCGGGAGCGCGGTGTACTGGTCCGACTCCTCGACGGGCAGCGGCAGTTCGCGTGCCGTCCACACCGGGTGCTCCGGAGGCAGCAGCAGCCCGAGGAAGCCCATGCTCGCCCAGTACGGGGAGGCGGGCCCCGAGTACGGCCGGGTCATCGGCAGGAACGTTTCGTACCAGCCGAGCGGCAGCAGCCCGCGCTCGTCGGGCACGCCCCGCTCCACGAAGTGCCGCACCGTGCCTGACGCCAGCCGTCGGGTGAGGCCCGGCTCCAGCGGCGTACAGCCGGCGAGGGCGCCCATCCATGCCGGGGCGGCGGTGGCGAAACGGTACGTCAGGGAGCGGCCGTGGTGTATGGGGGCACCGTCCGCGCCGAAGAACCGCGGGTGGTCGGCGAGGTACCGGGCGAGCCGCTCGCGGTAGACCTGGCCGCGGCCGCCGCCGTCTCCGCCGGTCATCCGGCACCACAGCAGCGGGTACAGGTGCATGGTCCAGCCGTTGTGGTAGTCGAAAGTCCGGCCGTCGCCGTCGCTGTACCAGCCGTCGCCGACGTACCAGTCGTCGAGGCGGTCGAGCCCGGCGTCGATGTCGTCCTGGCGGTAGGGCGCGCCGACCGAGGCCAGGAACTGCTCGGCCACCACCTGGTAGAGCCGCCAGTGGTTGTCCCAGGTGCGGCGGCCCACAAAACCCCACAGCCAGTCCACGACCCGCTCCTGCGCCTCGGTGTGCAGCCGGTCCCAGATCCAGGGGCGGGTCTCGTGCAGCGCCACGGCGACCGAGGCGGCCTCCGCCATCTGCGGGGAGCAGTCGGTGAGTTCGGGCCACGCCTCGCCGCTGTCGCGGTCGGTGCCCGCTGTCAGACCCCGCGCGTAGCGTTCTGTGAGACGGGGATCGACGTCGCCCCGCGCCCCGGCGATCCGGAAGGAGGCCAGCAGGAATGACCGCGCGAACCCTTCGAGGCCGTCCGACACCACCCCCGACCACGAGGCCCGCCCGGGCAGCCGGTACTGCGCGAAGCCCGGCGTCGCGTACGGGACCAGGGCTTCGAGCTGCCGGTCGGCGAGCGTCTCCCAGTGCGCCCGCGTCCAGCCGGTGTGCGGCGACAGGACGTGGTCGATGGGCGGCAGGGACACGTGCGGTGCGGGCATGGCGGGGTTCCGACTCCTCTGTTCCCGGGCGCGATTCCAGGTTCCGGAGAGGGATACGGCTGGTGGGGGCCGTCAGATCAATTGTGCTGTGTGCGTATGCCATGTGTCCTGTGCGCACACAGTGAGGCCTGTTCGTATGTGGTCGGCCCTGTTCGTATGTGCGGCCCCAGTGCGCTCTCCCGGAACGTGTCGCCCGATGGGAAGTTGACTCCGGCTCAGGTGGGCACGGCTTCCTCGGATGAACACGGCCGGGCCCTCCTGCCGCCGGACCCGACTCCTCGTCACCGAACGGGAAGGCATCTCATGACCGACCTGCGTCTCGGCGCCCTCGGCTTCGGCCTGCGCGGTTCGCTCGCGCGCATCGCCCACCGGCCCGGCCGGGGCTCGCGCGTGACCGTCGTCGCCGAACACGATCTGGCACTGCGGGACCGCGCCGCCGACCGCATCCCCGGCGTCCGGACCGTCGAGGACCACCGCAAGGTCGTCGACGACCCGGACGTCGACGCCGTGCTCGTCCTCACCCCGGACCACACCCATGCCGACATCGCCTGCGAGGCCCTGCGCGCGGGCAAGCCCGTCTTCGTGGAGAAGCCCCTGGACATCACCATCGAGCGCTGCGACCTCATCCTGCGCACGGCCTTCGAGACCGGCACCCGGCTGTACGTGGGCCACAACATGCGCCACATGCCGGTGATCCGGCTGATGCGCGACCTCGTCCTGCGCGGCGACATCGGCACGGTCAAAACGGTGTGGGTACGCCACTTCGTCGGCTACGGAGGCGACTGGTACTTCAAGGACTGGCACGCCGAACGCCGGTGCACCACCGGCCTGTTGCTGCAGAAGGGCGCCCACGACCTCGACGTACTGCACTGGCTCGCGGGCGGATACACCCGGCAGGTACAGGCGTTCGGCGACCTGATGGTGTACGGCGGCAATCCGCACCGCCGGTCGCCGGGCGAGCCGAAGGCCGACGACTGGTACACGGAGGACGGACACTGGCCGCCGCACACCCAGCGGGCCCTCAACCCCGTCATCGACGTCGAGGACGTGTCCATCGTCAACATGCGCCTGGACAACGGGGTGTTGGCCGCCTACCAGCAGTGCCACTTCACCCCCGACTACTGGCGCAACTACACGGTCGTCGGCGACGCGGGCCGCCTGGAGAACTTCGGGGACGGGCCCGGGGGAGTGGTGAAGGTGTGGAACTCCCGGCGCTCCGGGTACCGGGCCGAGGCGGACGCCGAGTACGCGGTGCCCGATGTGGAGCAGGACGCCGAGCACGGGGGCGCGGACCCGGTGCTGATCGACGAGTTCCTGCGGTTCGCACGCGAGGGAGGGCGCACCGACACGTCCCCGGTGGCCGCGCGGATGGCGGTGGCGGCGGGATTCCGGGCCACGGAGTCGCTGCGCGGGGGCGGCGTTCCGTACGAGGTGCCGCCGCTGGACGCCGAGCTGGTCGCGTACTTCGAGAGGGGGCAGACACGCTGACGGGGGCGGGGGGTGCGCGCGTGGGGAGCGAGGCGTGAAGGAAAGCTGCGGCGGAGCTTAAGAAAACCTCGATGGACCGCAGCGCCCGTGTACGGCAGATTTCTCCGCGTCGGCAGTGGAGCGCCGCAGCCGCTGAGAGGCGCTCCCGCATGGCCCACCCGCCATGCCCCCTGCCGTGACGCCACCCCTCACTCCGGGCCGGGGCATGCCGAGGCATGCCCCGGCCCGGAACCCTCGTACACGGGAGCCGTGTTGAAGGCGCTGGTCAAGGAGAAGGCTGAGCCGGGACTCCGGCTCATGGACGTACCGCAGCCGGTCGTCGGACCCGGCGACGTACTGATCAAGGTCCTCAGGACCGGGATCTGCGGCACCGACCTGCACATCCGCAGCTGGGACGGCTGGGCACAGCAGTCGATCAGGACCCCGCTCGTGATCGGCCACGAGTTCGTGGGCGAGGTCGTCGAGACGGGCCGCGACGTCGGCGAGATCGCCGTGGGCGACCGGGTCAGCGGCGAGGGCCACCTGGTGTGCGGCAAGTGCCGCAACTGCCAGGCCGGACGGCGCCATCTGTGCCGCGCCACGGTGGGGCTCGGCGTCGGCCGGGACGGCGCGTTCGCCGAGTACGTCGCGCTGCCCGCGTCCAACGTGTGGGTGCACCGCGTCCCCGTCGACCTCGACGTCGCCGCGATCTTCGACCCCTTCGGCAACGCCGTGCACACCGCGCTGTCGTTCCCGCTGGTCGGAGAGGACGTACTGATCACCGGCGCGGGACCCATCGGCCTGATGGCCGCCGCCGTCGCCAAGCACGCCGGCGCCCGGCACGTCGTGGTCACCGACATCAGCGAGGAGCGTCTGGAGCTCGCCCGCAAGATCGGCGTCAGCCTCGCGCTGAACGTCGCCAAGTCGACCATCACCGACGGGCAGCGCACGCTCGGCCTGCGCGAGGGCTTCGACGTCGGCCTGGAGATGTCCGGCAACCCCGTCGCGATGCGCGACATGCTCGCCAACATGACGCACGGCGGAAAGATCGCCATGCTCGGACTTCCGTCCGAGGAGTTCGCCGTCGACTGGTCCCGGATCGTCACCTCCATGATCACGATCAAGGGCATCTACGGCCGCGAGATGTTCGAGACCTGGTACGCGATGTCGGTCCTCCTCGAAGGCGGCCTCGACCTCGCCCCCGTGATCACCGGCCGCTACGGCTACCGCGACTACGAGGCGGCGTTCGCCGACGCGGCGAGCGGCCGCGGCGGGAAGGTCATCCTCGACTGGACTGCGTAAGCCCCCGGTCCCCTCAGCGCCCCTCCGCACGCTCCCCGTACCGCGTGAGCCCCTCTAGGAGCCCCTCATGTTCGACTCCGTACGCGACGACCTCCGCACCACCCTCGACGAGATCCGCGCCGCCGGACTGCACAAGCCCGAGCGCGTCATCGGCAGCCCGCAGTCCGCGACCGTGACCGTCACCGCGGGCGGCCGCCCCGGTGAGGTCCTCAACTTCTGCGCGAACAACTACCTCGGTCTCGCCGACCACCCCGAGGTCGTCGCCGCCGCCCACGAGGCCCTCGACCGCTGGGGATACGGCATGGCCTCCGTGCGCTTCATCTGCGGTACGCAGGAGGTGCACAAGGAGCTCGAACAGCGCCTCTCCGCCTTCCTCGGCCAAGAGGACACGATCCTCTACTCCTCCTGCTTCGACGCCAACGGAGGAGTCTTCGAAACCCTCCTCGGCGAGGAGGACGCGGTGATCTCCGACGCCCTCAACCACGCGTCGATCATCGACGGCATCCGCCTCTCGAAGGCCCGCCGGCTCCGCTACGCCAACCGCGACCTCGCGGACCTGGAACAGCAGTTGAAGGAGGCCGCGGGCGCCCGCCGCAGGCTGATCGTCACCGACGGCGTCTTCTCCATGGACGGGTACGTGGCCCCGCTGCGCGAGATCTGCGACCTCGCCGACCGCTACGACGCCATGGTCATGGTCGACGACTCGCACGCCGTCGGGTTCGTCGGCCCCGGCGGCCGCGGCACCCCCGAGCTGCACGGCGTCATGGACCGCGTCGACATCATCACCGGCACCCTCGGCAAGGCACTCGGCGGCGCGTCCGGCGGTTACGTCGCCGCCCGCGCCGAGATCGTCGCCCTGTTGCGCCAGCGCTCGCGCCCGTACCTCTTCTCGAACACCCTTGCCCCGGTGATCGCCGCGGCCTCGCTCAAGGTCCTCGACCTGCTGGAGTCGGCGGGCGACCTGCGCGAGCACCTCGCCGCGAACACCGCGCTGTTCCGCTCCCGGATGACCGAGGAGGGCTTCGACATCCTCCCCGGCGACCACGCCATCGCCCCGGTCATGATCGGCGACGCGGCCGTCGCCGGACGCATGGCGGAGCTGCTCCTGGACCGCGGGGTGTACGTGATCGGCTTTTCGTACCCGGTGGTCCCGCAGGGCCGGGCCCGGATCCGCGTACAGCTGTCCGCCGCGCACTCGACGGAGGACGTGAACCGTGCCGTGGACGCCTTCGTGGCGGCGCGGGCGGAGCTGGAGGCGGAAGGGACGGCGGCGGAGGCCTGAGTGCGGACGGGGCCGGGGACGCTGCGGGGTGAGCGTGAACCTCTGAGAGAATCGGTCACATGATCGAAGCGCGGCGGCTCCACATCCTCCGTGCGGTGGCGGATCATCGCACGGTGACGGCCGCTGCCGCCGCGCTCTACCTCACGCCCTCCGCCGTCTCGCAACAGCTGACGGCCCTGGAGCAGGAGACGGGCCACCGCCTGGTGGAGCGCAGTGCCAGGGGTGTACGCCTGACTCCGGCCGGTGAGATCCTGCTCAGCCACACCAACGCGGTCCTCGCCCAGCTGGAGAAGGCCGAGGCGGAGCTCGCCGCGTACGACTCGGGTTCGGCGGGCACGGTCACGGTCGCCTCCTTCGCGACCGGCATCGGCCTGGTCGTCGCGCCCGCCGTGGCCCGGCTCGCGCGGACCGCGCCCGGCATCCGCATCCGCGTCCAGGACGCCGAGGGCGACGCCAGCCTGCCGATGGTGCTCGACCGGCAGGTCGACGTGGCGGTCGCCGTCGAGTACCGAGGCGCACCGGACGCCGACGACCCCCGCCTCGCCCACATTCCGCTGTACGCCGAGCCGTTCGACGCCGTCGTTCCGGTGACCCACCGCCTCGCGGACCGTACGGAGGTGCCGCTCGGCGAGCTGGCGAAGGACCCGTGGATCGGCCCGTACCCCGGAAACCCCTGCCACGACGTGGTGGTCCTGGCCTGTGAGCACGCGGGATTCCAGCCCCGTCTCGAACACTCCTCGGACGACTTCCGCGCCGTCGTCGCGCTCGCGTCGGCGGACGCGGGGGTCGCCCTGGTGCCGCGCTCGGCCCTGAGCGGAATGGATCTCGCGGGTGTGGTCGTGCGCCCCGTCGACGGTGTCGCACCCACGCGCCGGGTCTTCGCCGCCGTGCGCCGGGGGGCCGAGGAGCATCCGCTGATCCGGCCGGTCCTGGAGGCGCTGGGGGAGGCCGCACCCGTGGGATGAGCGGCGGCGGACACTCCGTTTCGTATGTGGGATAGCATCCCGAATGTGAGACGTGATGGAGATGCTGACCCGGAGGTCGGTGGACCGGACCCCGTCGATACCCGTCTCGGCGCGCGACTGGCCGAGCTGCGGGCCGAACGAGGCTGGTCCCTGGGCGAGTTGGCAGAGCGCAGCGGGGTGAGCCGGTCGACCCTGTCCCGGGCCGAGCGCGCGGAGATCAGCCCCACGGCCTCGCTGCTGAACCGCCTGTGCGGCGTCTACGGCCGCACGATGTCGCAGCTGCTCAGCGAGGTCGAGGCCGAGCCCGCCCTGCTGGTACGGGCCGCCGACCAGGCCGTGTGGGAGGACAGGGCATCCGGCTTCGTACGCCGCTCCGTGTCCCCGCCGCATGCCGGGCTGCGCGGCGAACTCGTCGAGGGGCGGCTCGCGGCCGGCGCGGACATCGCGTACGACCGGCCGCCCGTACCCGGCCTCGAACAGCACATCTGGGTGCTCGACGGGCGGCTGGAGGTCACGGCCCAGGACACCGGGCACCGGCTCGACGCGGGCGACTGCCTGCGGTTGCGGGTGTGGGGGCCGACACGCTTCCGGTGCACCGGCCCCGAGGACGCGCGCTACGTGCTGGCGGTGGTGCTGCCATGACCACCGTCGTCCGGCTGACGGCCGACCAACTCCTTCGATCCGTCGATGAATTGGCCGGCCTGCTGACCGACACCGTCAACGGGGGAGCGTCGGTCGGATTCCTCGCCCCGCTCGACCGCACCGCCGCCGTCGGCTGGTGGCGGGGGCGGGCCGACGTGCTCGCGGAGGGCGGTCTCGCCGTGTGGGCCGCGTACGCGCGGGGCCGGATCGTCGGCACCGTCGGCCTGGCCTTCCCGGACAAGCCCAACAGCAGTCACCGCGCCGAGGTGGTGAAGCTGATGGTGCACAGGGAGGGGCGAGGAAAGGGACTTGGACGTGCGCTGCTCGCGGCGGCCGAACGCGCCGCTGCCGAGGCGGGTGTGACCCTGCTCAACCTGGACACCGAGACGGACAGCCCGGCCGAGTCCCTCTACCGGTCGGCGGGTTGGACCCGGGCGGGTGTCATACCCGACTACGCACGGACGCCCGGCGGGGTGCTTCGTCCGACAACGATCTTCTACAAGTACGTGGTGGCGGCCGAGGGTTCGGAGTCTGCTCCGAGTCGTTGACCGCCTCGCTCGCGGCGGGTGGTCGCACCGGCTCTCAGAGGCGCCTGAACCGGCTCTCAGCAGGTGGTTGTCAGTGGCATTGGCTACGGTGCTTTCCATGCAGGATGCCGAAGACGTACGCCGAATCTGCCTCTCTCTGCCGGACACGACGGAGAAGATCGCCTGGAGCATGCCCACCTTCCGGGTCGCGGGGAAGATGTTCGCCACGCTGCCCGAGGAGGAGACCTCCATCGCCGTGCGCTGCCCCAAGGAGGAGCGCGACGAGTTGGTGCTGGCCGAGCCTGGGAAGTTCTGGATCGCCGACCACGAGGCGGGCTTCGCCTGGGTGCGTGTGCGGCTCGCGGTCCTTGAGGACTCGGACGAGTTGCGTGACATCCTCGCGGACTCCTGGCGGCAGGCGGCTCCGACCCGACTGCTGGAGTCCTACCCGGAATTGGGGCTTCCGGCGGATGGGTGACGGCTGACGGCTGATGACCGAGGGGCGTTGTCAGTGCCGCGTGGCATGATCCGAAGGCGGGTGGGGAGCCCGGCGCGGAGGGGCGCGGTGGTCCCGTCGAGGGGTCGATCGGTCGGTGGGGGAGGGGTGTGTGGGGATGGCTGGGGGCGGGGTGTCCTCGGGCGGGGTGCCGTCGTCGGGGGAGGGCGGGGGTGCCGGTGGCCGTGGCGTTGGTGTCGGAGGGCGTGGCGCGGGCGCGGGTCACCGTGACGCGGGTGCCGACCATCATGATCCGGGTGGCGGTCACCGGGATGGGGACGGCGGTCACCGTGGCGCGGGTGGCAGTGGCCGCGATGTCGGTGGCAGTCACCGTGGCGGCGGGGCCGGTCATCGTGACGTCGGCGGTGGGACCGGTCGTCGTGATGTGAGTGACGGCGCCGGGTCCCGGAAGGTCTGGTCGCGGGATTTCGGACTGTTCTTCACCGCGCGGGCCGTCGCCAAGCTGGGCGACACGATGTTGCCGGTGGCGCTGGCGGCGGGACTGCTGCAGCACGGCTACGGGGTGGGAGCCGTCGGCCTGGCCATGGCCGCTTCGGCCGCCTGCTTCGCGGGTCTGGTGATCTTCGGCGGGGTCTTCGCCGACCGGTTCAGCACCCGTCTGCTGATGATCGGTGCCGATGTGGTGAGGCTGGGCAGCCAGTCCGTCGCCGCCACGCTGTTCTTCACCGGCCACGTGGTGCTCTGGCAGATCTGTGCGATCGGCGCGGTCAACGGCGCGGCGGCCGCGATCTTCGAGCCCGGTGTCGCCAGCACGGTCCCTCGGCTCGCCACCGACGTCCAGGCGGCCAACGGCGCCATACGGGTCGCGGAGTCCACGGCCCAACTGGCGGGCCCCGCGCTCGCCGGCCTGCTGGTCGCCTTCGCCTCACCCGGCGGAGTCTTCGCGGCCCACGCCACGACATACGCTCTGAGCGCCCTGTGTCTCCTGCTGCTCCGACTGCCTCCGGCCGACCCCGACCACCGGGCCCGCACCAACGGCTTCGGGGCCGATCTCGTCCAGGGCTGGCGGGAGTTCAGATCACGTACGTGGCTCTGGGGCGTGATCGTCATCTGGTGCGTCCTGATGATCTCCGTCTGGGGGCCGACGGTTCCGCTGGTCGCGACGGAGGTCGTCCAGGAGCACGGGCCGCGCGCCTACGGCCTGGTCAACTCCGCCCTCGGCGCGGGCACGGTCATAGGCGGCCTGATCGCACTGCGCCTGCGTCCTCGGCACATGCTTCGCGCGGGCTCACTCGCCCTCTTCTCCTTCGCCTGCTTCCCGGCCGCCGTCGGAGCGGGCTTCGGAGTGGCGACGATGGCGGCCGGTGCGGCGATAGCGGGCGCGGGCCTGTCGTTCTGGGGCGTCATGTGGGCGACCAGCGTGCAGACCCAGGTCCCGCCCGAGGCCCTCAACCGCATCCACGCCTACGACATCGCCGGCTCCCTGGCCATGATGCCGGTCGGCCAGGCACTGGCCGGCCCGGCCGCGGCGGCCCTCGGCGCGGACAACGTCCTCCTCGTGGCCGGCGCCATGACCCTCGTCGTGGCGACGGCGCTGCTCTCGGTGCCCGCGATACGGGGGCTGGTGCGGGCCGAGGCGCCGACGTCGCGGTCGCTGTCGCTGTCGCACGGGTCGGCGGGGGGCACCGCCCGACCCACGCGGACCGGCGGAGCAAACAGCCACGGGGACAGACGACAAGGGAACGGACCGGGTGATGGACAAGGAAAGAGACAGACGTGCGGCGGCGGTAAGAGCTGAGACCCGGCCGAGGAGCCAGGTCTACGCGCTGACCCGCGTCGCCCCCAGGAACCCACCGATCCGTTCCCGCAACGACCCGGCGTCCAGCCCGTGCGCGGTCACGTGCTCCTCGATCTGTCCGTAGCGGCGCAGCTCGCGACGGCCGACTCCGAGGCCGAGGACACGGTGCGGCAGGTCCGCGAGGGCGTCGTTCGCGGCCGCCGTCGACGTGCCGGCCAGGTATGGCTCGACGAGGACGACGTCGGTCCCGGCCGCCTCGGTGGCCCGGCGCAGCGCGGCCGAGTCGAAGGGGCGCACAGTCGTGCCGTACAGCACGGTGGCGTCGAGGCCCTCGGTGGCGGCGAGCACCGCGTCGAGCATCGGCCCGACCGCGACGACCACGCCGGCCCGGCCCTCGCGGACGGTGTGGAAGCGGGCTCCGTCGACGGCGAGGGCTTCGGCGTTCGACTGCACGGACAGTCGTACGTACACCTTGTCGTCGCCCGCCGCGACGGCGTGCCGCAGGAGCGTCTCGGCCTCGTCCGGGTGGCCCGGGACATGGACCGTCCAGCCGTCGAGCGTGTCCAGCAGGGCGATGTCGCCGGGTGCCATGTGGGTGTAGCCGCCCGAGGGCCAGTCGAAGGACGCGGAGGCGCTGACCAGCACCGCTCCCACGTCCTGGTGCCCGAGGTCCAGCTTGACCTGTTCGAAGGGCCGCTCGACGAGGAAGCTGGCGAAGGTGTGTACCACGGGCCGCAGCCCGGTGAGCGCAAGGCCCGCGCCCGCCCCGACCAGCAACTGCTCCCGGATGCCGACGTTGATCACGCGGTCCGGATGCCGGTCCCGCGCCTCCTCGAACCCGGCCAGACCGATCTCGGCCAGGACGACCGCGACGCGCGGATCCTCGTCGAGCAGCCGTGAGACGACGGGGGCGAAGCGGTCACGCATGGTGTCCATGGGGAAAGTCCTCCGTTGTGGGAGTGGGAGCCGGACCGGCTCAGACGGTCTTCGGCTCCACCTGGGCGACGACCACGCGCGGCCGTCCCGGGTGAGGAGCGGTGAAGGCGGCGTACAGGGCGTCGTGATCCCGTCCGTCGACGGTCTCGGCGGACCAGCCCGCGGCCTCGAAGCGCGCGGCGATCCCGCCGGGGAGCGCGTAACTGGCGGAGGAGTTGTCGATCACGACGGTGTGCAGCTGGTCGAGCCCGGCCGGACCGGCGTACGCGATGGCCTCGTGGTTGCTGCCCTCGTCCAGTTCGGCGTCCCCGACCAGCACCCACACGCGCGGGTCGTTCTGTCCTTGGGCGCGCAGGCCCAGCGCCGTGCCGACCGCGATCGGCAGCCCGTGCCCGAGCGAACCGCTGCCGATCTCGGCACCCGGTACGAGCACGCGGTCCGGATGGTGACCGAGCGGCGACTCGTACGAGCCGAACCCCGGCAGCCAGTCGACCGGAACGAAGCCCTTCGCGGCGAGTACCGCGTAGTAGGCCATCGGCCCGTGCCCCTTGGACAGCAGGAACCGGTCCCGTTCCGGATCGTCGGCCCGCTCCGGCGTCACCCGCATGACCCGGTCGTAGAGCACCCAGAGCGCGTCGAGCGTGGAAGTCGCCGCCGGTCCGTGCTTCTCGTCCCCGCTCATCAGCCCCATCAGGCCGGGCAGGTCCGCATACTCGTAGCCGCGTTTCAGCGTTGTCGTCGTCATACGGACGATCGTGCGACCTCAATCAAGGTTGAGGTCAAGTGGCGATCGCCGGGACAAAAGGAGTGCGCGACCACCGACCCGAGTGCGGTATTGTTTCCGTGCGCGTTCAGCCAGGGGAAACCCCAGGTCACAACGGGCAACGGGACGTGGCGCAGCTTGGTAGCGCACTTGACTGGGGGTCAAGGGGTCGCAGGTTCAAATCCTGTCGTCCCGACCAGCTTTTTGCAGGTCGGAGGCCGTTCTCTCGATTGTGGGAGGGCGGCTTCTCGCGTTCCTGGAGGGCGCGGGGTCACCCCCGCGTCCGCAGGGGTGGTCCCGTCATGGACTTCCGGGCCCGCCGCGGACTGACCTGCTCCTCGCACGCGAGGATGGCCCGAACGACCTGGATGTCCGAAGCCATCCAGCGGCAGTGCAGCCGGCCGGGGGACGGTCGGCAGCGTCGTGGTCGAGGACGCCTACCGGCGTGCAAGTCCGTGGCGGTCGGCCCAGGCGTCGATCGCTGCGGCCAGCTCCTCGGGGCGGTCCTCCGGGGAGTGGTGGCCGGCGAGGCCGTGGCGGGAGACCTCCAGGCCGGCGATGTTCTCCTCGCACCAGGCCACGGCCCCTTGGTCGGTCATCGCGCCCGGGCCGGGCTCGAACGCGGCGAGCAGCTTGGGGACTTCGGGGCCGGCGGCCAGCCAGGCGTCGTAGTGCTCGACGCGGGCCACGATGTCGGCAGGCTCGCCGTCCAGCGGCATCATGCGCGTCCACGCCAGTACCGGGCGGCGGCTGTGCGGTGTCGGGAAGGGGCGGCGGTAGGCCTCCAGGTCGGCGGGGTCGAGCGGGGTGGCGAGCGTGTCCGGGAGTCCTTCGATGAACATGGACTTCTCCAGGATCATCTCCTCGCCCACTCCGGGGGTGCGCAGGAGGGTGAACAACTCCCGTCCGGCCGAGGGGAATTCGTCACCGACCAGCGGCTTGACGATCGTCTCGGTGAAGGCGAGGCCGCGGACGTGGCCCGGGAGGCGGGCGGCGCGGTCGAAGGCGAGCGCGCCGCCCCAGTCGTGGCCGACGAGGACGGCCTCGGCGAGGCCGAGGGCGTCGAACCAGGCGTCGAGGTAGCGGGCGTGGTCGTCGAAGGAGTAGGCGAGGTCGGGTTTGCCGGAGTCGCCCATGCCGATGAGATCGGGGGCGAGAAGGCGGCGACCGGGCGCGGCCACACGCGGCAGGACGTTCCGCCACAGGTGGGAGGAGGTGGGGTTGCCGTGGAGGAAGACGAACGGCAGACCGTTGGGGTCGCCGGACTCGCGGTAGTGGAGAGTGGAATCGAGGACGGGGAGGTGGGGCACGGCGGTGTCACTTCGCCTTCTTCGAGGGGGACTCAGAGGTTGAGGCTCAGGACTCGGTCGACGGCGATGTCGACGACGACCAGGTCCAGCGGGGCGGGCGGGGCCGTGCGGTAGCGGACGGTGTAGCGGCGGACCGCCTCGGCCAGGCGCGCGGGGTCGTCGGTGACGGTGGCCCGGCCTTCGAGGGTGACCCAGCGGAAGCCGTCCGCCTGGCAGAGCGCGACAGGGGCCGGCGGGCCCCCCGTCGCCACGTTCCGGGCCTTGCGCGCTCCTGCCCGGGTGGTCACTCGGATCAGGCCGGTGACCGCGTCAAAGGTGAAGCGGACAGGGGTGACATGCGGGGTGCCGTCGGGGCGGAGGGTGGTGAGGGTGGCCGTGCGGGGGCGAGTGAGGAACATCCTTGTAGCGGGCGGGAGTTCGACGGTCGCCCGGCTCATTTCTTCTTCACGCCCTCGTTCCAGATCAGCTTGGCGATGTTCGGCTTCACGGCCGTGGTGATGACACCCATGGCCGTACGGACGTACCGCCGCTCCTCCAACTCGCGCAGCATGCTTGAGGCGAGGTCGGCACGGGCGGTGAAAACGCCGTCGGCACTGGTCTCGGCGGTGTGGTAGTCCGTGACGACGGGGTGCTCGAAGAGGCCTGAGGGCCGGACGAAGGTCCAGTCGAGGTCCGTCCGACGGATCACCGCCTCCATGCGGCGCATGTCCTCGTGGAGGGTGCGGCCGAGGCGTCGGTTCACCAGCGGGTCGAGCACATGATTGAAGAAGTGCGCGCCCGTGGGACGCCAGTGCGGGTCGGCGATGCTGGAGCTCACGGCGAGCAACCGCTTGATGCCGTGGCGGGCCATGGCCCCGGTGATGGCCGTGGCGCTCGCCGAGTACGTGCTGATGGTCTCCTTGCTGAAACGCGCGCCCAGTACGGAGAGGACGGCGTCCGTCCCCTCGATCACGACGTCGACAGCCGCCGGGTCGGTGGCGTCGGCGACGGCCACAGCGAGACCGGGCCGCGCGGGGAGGGAGCCGGGGCGGCGAGTCACGGCGACGACCTCGTGGCCGGCGGCGAGGGCCTGGCCGGTGTGGCGGAATAACTCCGCCCCTGCCCCCGCCCGCACCCGAGGCCGCCCCCGCGGCAACCCGCCGACCCGCGACTCGATCGTCTCGGCGGCCCGGGCGCTCTTCCTGGAGCGCGGCTACCGGGGCACCACTCTGCGCGCGGTGGCCGGAGCCGCCGGGGTCGACCCGGCGCTGATCGCGTACCACTTCGGCTCGAAGAAAAGCCTGTTCGCGGACGTGATGCAGTTCCAGTGCGCCAATGCGCTGGCGGTGGACGACGTCCTCGGCGGCGACCCGGCCACCCTCCCCGACCGCCTGATCGACGCGGTGACGAACCTGTGGGAGGACGCTGACTTCGTACAGCTCACCACCCAGGGCGACGAGGCTGCCGAGGTGATCCGCGAATACCTGGAACGCGAACTGCTGGCCCGGCTTGTTGAATTTCTCGGCGGCCGGGACGCAACCGCCCGCGCCACGGCCGTGGTCACGATCCTCGGCGGCCTCATCTACACCCGCTACCTCAACCCGCTCCCGACCCCCGCCGCCCTCACCCCCTCCGAGACCCGCCACGTCCTCACCCCGGCGCTGCGCGCGGCACTGACCCCGAGACCGCGCACCGCGGCAACCACCGGAGCGGGCCGTCGGGGCTCGCCGGCCTCCGGTGGAGGAGCCGTCAGGCCTTGACGAGCAGTAGGTGCCGTCGGCCGGGGCAGCGTTGCCGCCCCGGCCGACGGTCGTTCGGTCAGTCCCCGATCCGTGGCAGCAGGGAGACGATCTTGCTGCCGTTCCGGGCGATCAGGACGTCCTCGTAGAGCAGGAGTTGGGGCGTGTCGCCGAAGGCGGGACCCGGCTCCTGGTCGCCGGTGTCGGCGTGGCCGCGCCAGATCTGTTCACCCGTGCGCAGATTGAGGCCCGACAGGCCTCCGTTCGGGCCGACGAAGTACACGACCCCTTGCCCCGCCGACACCACGGGTGCCGCGAGGCCCGTAATCGTCTCCTTGTCGGGCATCTTGACGCCCACCGGGACGGTCCACAGGGTCTTTCCCGTGGACAGCGAGTAGGCCGAGGCCTTGCCCTGCCAGGACACGGAGATCAGAAGATCACCGACGATGTCCGAGTTGGCCGGCTCTCCCCCGATCCGGTAGGAGTGCGAGGTCTGCTTACCGGAGCCGCTGACGGTGGTCAGCCGCAGGTCCTTGTCGTCCGCGTTCTTCGCCGCGATCAGGACCATCCGGTCGCCCGAGGTCCCGACGAGCTGCTGCCTGCCGGGCATGGTCACGACCTTCTCGGCGCTTCCCGTGGCGGGATCGAGACGGAAGATGTCGGTGTCGTCCGGCTCCTCGGTGTCCTGGTTGCACAGGAGATAGGGCACCCCGCTCAGCACCGTCCGCTGGCACACGATCCCCTTGTCCCATGTGTGGCGCCACTTCTCCTCACCGGTCAGCGGATCGAGGGCCGACATGGTGCGGAGCGACGGGGTGTTCGCCAGGACCGCGCCGTCGATGAGCATGGCGGCCTGGTCGGTGCGGTCGTCCTGCGGCATCTCGGCCGTCCACACCACCTTGCCGGTGTCGGCGTGCAGCGCCATCAGATCCGTACCGCCGATGTAGTCGCCGTTCGGCTCCTTGTCCGCGGTGTGATTGCGGTAGGCGTAGACAATGCCGTCCCGCACGGCGAACGCGTGGTCGGGCCCGTCGCCTTCGCGATTGACCTTGACGGTCCACAGCCGCTTGCCGGTGTTGGCGTCGAACTTCGCGACGTCGTACTTGGACCCGCTGCAGTACAGCGCGGAACCCTCCACCAGGCAGCCCCGCTCGCCGGCGCCCCGGATGTCGCTCTGCCACGGCTTCCAGCCCTCCGGTGACGCCGCCGGACGCACAGGGTGGTCCCGCTCGGCCGCACCGCCGCCCCCGAAGCCGAACACCGCCCCCACGGTGATCGCCGCAACGGCCACCGCCGCCCCCGCGGCCTGCGAGAAGCGCCGCCGGCTTCGCCGTCGCACCACCGTTTCGGCCAGGTCCCCGGGCGCCCGCACCCGGTCCAGGGCGACCGCGCGCAGTGTCTCCCGGACCTTCTCCTCCACCTGCTCCGTCGTCATCCCTGGACCTCCTTCGGCGTGTAACCGAGTGACTGCACCTGTTCCGCAGGACTTTCGGGCCCGAGCTCCGGTACGAGCAGCCGGAGCTTGGCGAGCGACCGGTACGCCGTACTGCGCACCGTGCCGACCGGGCATCTCAGCAGCGCCGCGACCTCGGCCTCCGGCAGGTCCTCGAAGTAACGCAGTACGACCACGGCCCGCTGCCGTTTCGTCAGTTTTCCGAGCGCCGCCCACAGAGCGATCCGCAGTTCGGAGTCCGATTCGGTGCCGGCGTCGCCGGACTCGGGCAGCACGGGCACCGTCGTCTCGGCACGGTGCCTGCGCAGCCGCCAGCGGTTGACCTGCTGGCGGTACATGACCTGGCGGACGTACGCCTCGGGCTGCTCGATGTGAGCCCAGCGCCCGTAGGCCTTCATCAGCGCGATCTGCAGCAGATCCTCCGCGGCATGCCGGTCCCCGCCGGTGAGCAGCACCGCGAGCTGCAGCAGCGCGGTGGAGCGCATCGCTACGAACTCCCGGAACTCGTCGTGACTTGTGGCCTCCATCGACCCTCCCCTTCTCGCAACCACCACGACGTGATGGGCCGCCCGTCGCTATCCCTCAGCGAGCGAGGTTGTGTGTTCGCACATGCCGTCGCCCCCGCCGGCACCCCTGCCGTCACTCCAGCCTTCGCCCAGGGCAAGATCGCACGTACCGTCACTGACGAACCGAAGACCCTCGGGAATGGAGCCGCAAGCGTGACCGACCCGTTGCGGGACCCGCGGTTCTTCGCCGACCCGTACCCGACCTACGCCCGGCTGCGAGACGCGGCGCCGGTGCAGAAGGTGCCCACCGGTTCGGGCGGGCGCCACAGCTACCTCGTCACGGGGTACGCGGAGGCCCGGGAGGCATTCGCCGATCCTCGGCTCTCGAAGAACACCACGCGGTTCTTCGCCGGCCGGCCGTCGCAGCGCGATCTCCATCCGGCCGTCTCCCGGAACATGCTCGCCACCGACCCTCCGCAGCACGCACGGCTGCGGGCTCTGGTGACGAAGGCGTTCACCACCGGGGCCGTCGCGCGGTTACGGCCCTATATCGCCGGCCTGGTCGACGAGTTGCTCGACGACTGGCCGGAGCACGGACCGGTGGACCTTGTCGCGAGTCTCACCGTCCCTCTGCCGGTCACCGTCATCTGCGAGATGTTGGGGGTGCCCGAGTCCGACCGGCGGCTCGTGCGCACCTGGTCGAGTGATCTGTTCGCCGCCGGAGACCCCCGACGGATCGACGCCGCCTCACATGCCATCGGCGGCTACATGACCGATCTCGTCGCCTCCGGACGCAGCTCGCCCGGCGAGAGTCTGCTCGACGACCTCATCGCCGTACGCGACGGCCAGGACCGGCTGACCGAGGACGAACTCGTCTCGCTCGCCGTGCTCCTGCTCGTGGCCGGCCACGAGACCACCACCAACTTCATCGGCAACGCGGCCCTGGCGCTTCTCCAACACCCGGAGTCCCTCGCGCGGTTGAGAGCCGAGCCGCAGCTCCTCGGGAGGGCGCTGGACGAGTTGCTGCGCTTCGACTCGCCTGTCGGGATCGCCACGTTCCGCTACAGCACCGAAGCGTTCACGCTCGGCGGGACCGTGATCCCCGAAGGCGTTCCGGTACTCATCGCTCCCGGCGCCGCCAACCGCGACCCGAACCGATTTCCCGGTCCGGACCAGCTCGATCTCGACCGCGGTGCCACCGGACACCTGGCCTTCGGCCACGGAATCCACAGATGTCTTGGAGCACCCCTCGCGCGAGCCGAAGGCGAACTCGCACTCCGGGCGGTCATTTCCCGCTTCGCCGACATTCGGCCGGCGGTTCCCGCAGAGGAACTGCAATGGCGGCACACGCGATTGACGCGTGGCCTCACGTCCCTGCCTCTCACCTGGTCGCGAGGGACACCTCGGTCGACTTGATGAGGGCGACGACGGCGGTACCGGTCCCCAGGCCGAGGTCGGTGACGGCGTCCTTCGTGATCGCAGACGTCAGGTTCGCGCCGTCGACGCTCACCTTCACGGACGCCATGGCGCCGCCCGTGGCGATGCCGGTGACCGTGCCAGGGAGCCGGTTGCGGATGGACAGGCCGTCCACCGAGCCGGTGGCCAGCGAGATCTCGGTGGACTTCACCAGGGCGCGTACGGCGGAACCCTCGGCGAGACCGAGTTCCTCCACGGCCTCCGAGGTGATCGCCGCGGTGAGGTCCTGCCCGCCGTCGAGACGCACCTTGACGGTCGCCATGGCCTCGCCCGGGGTGATGGCGGTGACGGTGCCGGGGAGCTGGTTGCGGATGCTCAGACTCATGACGGGATGCCTCACAGACTGCTTGGTGAATATGCCCCATTTTGGGGTGACTGTGGGTTTCACCGTAGCCGGGTGGGGCGACGGATGCCGTGCGATGTCGTGCCGTGCCGCCTCAGGCCGGGTACGCATGGGTCTGGGCCGCCTTGACCGTCGCCCAGACCGTGGCTCCGGGGTGGAGGTCGAGTTCGGCGGCGGCGACGGTGGTGAGGTCGGCGGCGAGGGGGAGTTCGCCGGTGAGGTCGGCCCGGATCTGGTCGCCGTGGGTCTCCATGCCGGCGACCTCGCACTGCCAGAGGTTGCGGGCGCTGGAGCCGGTGGGGCGGTCCCGGTAGAGGGTGACCGCGCTCGGTGGGTAGGCGACGAAGACCGGGCCCGTCAGATCCTCCGTGGTGGTGATCGACGGGCCGTCGTCCACGTGGACCGTGTGGCCTTCGGCCCGTCCCTTGTAGAGGTTCAGGCCGACCAGATGCGCGATGTAGTCCGTGCGCGGGTGGCGTGCGATGTCGGCGGGGGTGCCCTCCTGGACGATGCGGCCGTCCTCGATGACGACGAGGCGGTCGGCCAGAACCATGGCGTCGAGCGGGTCGTGCGTGACGAGTACGGCGACGGCCTCGAACTCGGCCAGGTGGCGGCGGAGTTGGGTCCGTACCTCCAGGCGGGTGCGGGCGTCGAGGGCGGCGAGGGGTTCGTCGAGGAGGAGCAGGCGGGGGTTGGTGGCGAGGGCGCGGGCGAGGGCGATGCGCTGGGCCTGACCACCGGAGAGACGGCGGGGCTTGGCGTCGGCATGCTCGGCGAGGCCCATCCGCTCCAGCCACTGGGCGGCCTGGGTGCGGGCCTCCGCCTTGGTCGCACCGTGGCAGCGCGGGCCGAAGGCCACGTTGTCCAGGGCCGTGAGGTGCGGGAAGAGCAAGTAGTCCTGGAAGACGACACCGACGGGGCGCGACTCGGGCGGAGTACGCTCCAACGCCGCACCGTCCAGGCGGAGACGGCCGCCGGTGAGCGGTGTCAGGCCGGCCAGGGCGCGCAGGGCCGTGGTCTTTCCGGCGCCGTTGGGGCCCAGCAGCGCGACGACGTCGCCGGGCGCGGCGGTCAGCGCCACGTCGAGCCGGAACGAGCCGCGCTCGACGACCAGATGGGCGTCCAGCCCCGTCGGAGCGGGGCCGGGGCCGCCCGTGGCCTCGTACGCGGACTGCTCGGCTTTCTCGGTCTTCTCGGTGTGGGTCATGAGGCGGTCATCCAGCGATCGCGCAGCCCGGCCAGGACCGCGACGGACACGGCGAGCAGCACCAGGCTGAGGGCGATGGCCGCCTCCGGGTCGCTCTGCAGGGCCAGGTAGACGGCCAGCGGCATGGTCTGCGTACGGCCGGGGAAATTGCCGGCGAAGGTGATCGTCGCGCCGAACTCGCCGAGCGCCCGTGCCCAGGCCAGGACCGCGCCCGCCGCGATGCCGGGCGCGATCAGCGGGAGCGTGACGCGGCGGAAGGCGGTGAAGCGGGAGGCGCCGAGTGTGGCGGCCGCCTCCTCGTAGCGGGGGTCGGCGGCGCGCAGGGTGCCCTCGACGCTGATGACCAGGAACGGCATCGCCACGAACGCCTCGGCGACGACGACACCGGTGGTGGTGAACGGCAGCGTGATCCCGAACCACGCGTCCAGCCACTGCCCGACGATGCCGTTGCGGCCCAGCGCCATCAGCAGTGCCACACCGCCCACCACCGGGGGCAGGACGAGCGGCAGCGTGACCAGAGCCCGTACGAGGCCGCGCCCGGGGAACTCGACCCGGGCCAGCAGCCAGGCCAGCGGCACCCCGATCACCAGGCTCACCGCGGTCGCCGCAGTGGCGCACAGCAGGGACAGCTTCAGCGCCTGCCAGACCTCGGGGCTGGTCAGCTGGTCCGGCAGGCTGTGCCAGGGGGTGCGGACCAGCAGGGCGATCAGCGGCAGCACCAGGAACGCCAGGCCCAGCAGCGCGGGCACCAGCAGGGGCAGCGGTACGCCCCGGCCGAAGCCCGTCCGGGTGCGCCCGCGCCGTGGCCCACCCCGGAGGGTGTCGGCCGCGGCGGCGGACTTGTCGGGTGCGTCGGTCGGGAAGGTCACGGCTTGAGGAACCCGGCCTCGGTCAGGACCTTCTGGCCGTCGGCGGACTGCACGAGCGCGATGAACGCCTTGGCCGCCTCGGCGTTGGGCGCGTCCTTGAGCCGGACGATCGGGTAGCCGTTGATGGCGTCGGCCGATTCGGGGAAGTCCACGCCCTCCACCTTGTCACCGGCGGCGTTCACATCGGTCTTGTAGACGACGGCCGCGTCGGCCTCCTTGAGCTCGACCTTGGTCAGGGCGGCTTTGACGTCCTGCTCGTACGAGACCGGTGTGAGCTTGAGCTTGCTGGCGTCGAGCGCCTTCTGGGCGGCGGCCCCGCACGGCACGGTCTTGTCGCAGAGGACGACCTTCAGGCCCGACTTGGTGAGGTCCTTGAGAGAGGCGATCTTGTCCGGGTTGCCGGGCAGGGTGGCGATCTCCAGCTGATTGCGGACGAAGGTGGCGGGCGTCCCCGACGCGTCGCCCTTGTCCGTGACGATCGCCATCGTCTTGGGGCTGGCGGAGGCGAACACGTCGGCCGGGGCGCCGCCGGTGATGCTCGCGGCGAGAGAGTCGCTGCCGCCGAAGCTGAAGGTGACCTTCGTGCCGGGGTGCTCCTGCTCGAACTCCTTGCCCAGCGCGGTGAAGCTCTCCTTGAGAGAGGCCGCGGCGAACACGGTCACCGTGCCGGACAGCTTCGGGGACGAGGACGCCGACGCGGAGGAGCCGGACTCCGTCGACGAGTCGTCCGAGGAGGAGCAGGCGCTCAGGGCCAGCAACGCGGCGGCTCCCGCACCGGCCACCTGCAGGGTCCGGCGGGTCCGGCGCGCGGAACGAGTCATCACGGATCTGCTCCCTTTGTCACATGACGAAGAATCCACCGCGGGACCCTTCTACGGTCTCTCGACGACCACGTTGGTCGACTTGATCACGGCAACCGCCGGAACACCGGGCTCCGGCTTCAACTCCTCAGCCGACTCGCGGCTGACCAGGGACACCACCCGGAACGGTCCCGCCTGGATCTCCACCTGCGCGGACACGTCTCCGAGGATCACGTCCGTGACGATGCCGGAGAGGCGGTTGCGGGCCGAGGAGCCGGCGTTCTCCCGGTCCGTGCGGTGCAACTGCCTGGCATAGGCGGCGAGGACCGGCCCGGGGATGATCCGGCGGCCCATCCCGTCGCGTTCGGCGGCGAGTTTCCCACCGTCGACCAGGCGCCTCACGGTGTCGGCGCTGACACCGAGCAGGGCGACGGCGTCCCCGATCCGGTAGGTGTGCATGCGCCGATGATACTGCCGCAAATACAAGGCGAAAGCCTACTGTCTCATTGCATGAGCCGGATCATTTATTCACGGGGCTGGAATGTGCGTTTGTACGAGACGGCTGCCCGGGTACGGTCGTCCGGGAGGTGGGAGGAGCCCGGTGAGTCCTATGGCAGCAGGCGGGCGTCCTGGTCGTCGAGCACGTACGGCGCGAGGGGCCGTACGCCATCGGCGCGGCCCTGGAAGCCGTCGGGCTGCCGGTGCGGGTGTGCCGGACCTGGGTCGGTGACCCGGTACCGGACACCCTCGCCGGAGCGGTGGCGCTCGTGGTGATGGGCGGGCCGACGGCGGCGTACGAGGACTTCACCGGCCGCGCGGCCGAACCGGCGTTGCCGCGTGCCGCGCCGGCCGCCGAGGTGCCGGTGCTCGGGGTGTGCCTGGGGGCGCGGCTGCTTGCGGTGGCGGCCGGTGGCAGGGCCCGTCCGGGGGAGGCGGGAGCGCGGATCGGCCGGGGCGAGCACCGGACGGGCCGGGACGCGCGCACCGACCCCCTATTCGCCGGCGCCCCCGAACGGCTCCGGGTCCCGCACCGCACGGCGACACCATGGACCTCCCGGCCTGGGCGACGCTGCTGGCCTCCTGCGACCGCTGTCGCGTGCAGGCGTTCCGGATCGGGGGTGCGGCCTGGGGGCTCCAGTTCCACCCGGAGGTGGACAAGGCCGCCGTCGACACCTTCGCCGCGGCCCTTCCCGAGGAGGCGGCCACCGCGCCGCGCCTGCGCGAGTCCGCCGCCGCGGAACCGGGTGACAGGCGCGCGTCCTCGGGTCGGCGACGACGAACGGATCGTGCAGCGGCATGTCGGGAAGGCGCATCGGTTCGCTCTCGGCCACGGCCGAAGAATAGGTCGGCGGGCGCCGGGCGCGGTCGGGGAGCCTGGCTGGTTCGACGCCGTCAGCCGAGGCACACCACCAGCAGGCAGATCTGCGACGGCGAAGTCGCGGTCGGCGCGGGGCTCGTCGTCTGCGGCGGCTGTGAACTCGGCTCGGTGGCCGAGGGCGTGGACGTCTGACCGGTCTGCGCCTCGTTGCGGTCGGAGACCGTGTCCTCGGGGGTGGGCGAGGCCGGGGACGTCGTCTGCGGCCGAGGGGTCGACTCCGGCGTCGTGCGCGGCGGGGCGGCCGAGTCGGGTTGAAGGTTCGAGGGCGTGCTGTGGGGCGGGGCGGCGGTGCGCTGCCGACTGGGGCGCTCGGGCGCGGAGGACGTGGGGGAGGACGCGCCGCTGTCGGGCCGTGTCCTGCTCGGCTGCGTGTAAGGCGTAGACGGTCCGTCCGCGGTGTCCGTGTCCGCGCCGGCGGACTCCGGTGCCGTGGCAGCCTGTGCCCGGTCACCGGACTGCTGGTCCATCACGGACACCGTCAGGCCGCCTCCGACGAGTGCGACGGCGGTCGCCACCACGGCCCGGCGCTGGTTCTTCTTCCAGCGGGCCCGCTGACGACGCCGTGCCGCCCGTCCCTGCGGGGCGGACGGCACGGGTGCGAGGTCGTCGCCCGGGTCGGTCCGCGGGTACTCGCTCAAGGCCGCCGTGATCGCCGCCCCGTCCGCGGCGTGCGGTCGGCCGTCGTGCCACGCGTCGGAGGAGGCGGCTTCCCATACGGGCTCGGTGCGCGACCCCGTCGAGGTGGCCGCAGAGGTGTGGCCGTCGGCGGTGATCGGGGCGATGTCCGGGGCGTAGGCACCGCACCCGGGACACACCAGGGCGCCGTTGAGATGCCGGCGGCAGGAGGTGCAGTAGTCCATCTGGGGTCTTCCTGGGTTGACGCACCGTCGACCCTCCGGGCCGCGGCCCGGGCACGTTCGTACGTGGGATCGAGCGGCCTGCAACGCTAACGAGGCTTTCGAAGGACTGTGTGCAGTCTGTGTGAGACTCCTGCGCGGGTTCTCCGGGGGGTCTGTGGGTTACAGCGGTGCGCTGCGCCCGGCCGGAGCGGGCTCACCGGGGACCGTGTTCCGGCTGAACCCCTTCGTGTCCGTTGAGTGCTTCGGTCATCTGGCGCTGCGTCTGCTCGGCCACCGCACGAGCTTCCTCCACGACGTCACCGCGCTCGCGCACCAGGCTCTCGTAGACCGGCAGATGGTCGTTTCGGGTGGAGCTGGATATCACAGGGCTGGTCCTTCTGTGTGTCGTACCCGGATGAACGAGCGGTGTCGATACGCGCATTCAACCGGCCGGGCCGAGATTCGCACGCAATTATGCCCGGCTATTCGTGCGGCAATCCCGTTGGCCGGCCGGCGAACAAATCGCGGAGGGTAAAACGCAATTGAGGAGAACGCGAAGTAATTCTGTGCCCGTGGTGAAAACATTTCGCGACGGCCCGTGGCGTGCCACCGGTCCAGGACCCGACGGTCGGTCCGGTGGCGGGCGGCGGTCACCCTCGGTTCGTGCCGGCGCGCGCCTGCGGGCGTACCGGTGCGCGGCGGGCCGGCGGCTGAGAAAACGCTTGGACTCCGGGGGTGCCGTCGCGGGACGATTTGGTTCCAGTCGGCACACAACACCACAGGGTTGGAATGGGATCGCCCGAATCGCGAGAGGTTCCGCGGAGCAAGGGCTCGGTGCTCCTTGCACTCCGATACTACGGACGGGAGTTGGCCCGGCTCAGGTGGCTGACGGTACCCGCGATGCTGATGCCCGCACTGGGCAACATCGGCATCAACTACATCGCGCCGCTCATCGTCGCGAAGCTCGTCGGCCGCATCGCCGGTGACGCCGGCATCACCCTCGGCTCGACGCTGCCGTACGTTCTCGGCTTCGCCGGCGTCCTGCTGCTCGCGGAAATACTGTGGCGCATCGGCCTGCACTGTCTGAACCGCCTTGCCGCCCGCGGTATCGAGCAGCTGTACGTGATCGGCATGGACGAGCTGTTCGCCAAGGACGCGGCGTTCTTCCACGACAACTTCGCAGGGGCGCTGACCAAGCGGGTGCTGAGCTTCGCGTCCCGCTTCGAGGAGTTCATCGACACACTGACGTTCCAGGTCGTGGCCAGTTTCGTGCCGCTCGTGTTCGGGTCGGTGGTGCTGTGGCGCTACGAACCGCTGCTCGTCGTCGGCCTGTTGACGATGATCGCGATCACGGCGCTGTTCGTGGTGCCCCTCATCCGCCGCCGGCAGGCGCTCGTCGACAAGCGCGAGGAGGCGATCGCCAGGGTGGCGGGCCATGTCGCCGACAGCCTGATGAACATGGACACGGTCCGGGCGTTCGCGGCCGAGGAACGTGAGGCCGCCGAGCACCGCTCCCGCGTCGCGGAGTCACGACGGCTCACGCTGAGGTCGTGGGACTACGGCAACCTGCGCATCGACACGCTGGTCGCGCCGATGTCCGTACTCACCAACGCGCTGGGCCTGTTGCTCGCGGTCGCGCTCGGCGGGGGCAGCCTCGGCGTGGAGGCGGTCGTGGTCGCCTTCACGTACTACTCGAACGCGACGCGGATCATGTTCGAGTTCAACCAGATCTACCGCCGCCTGGAGAGCTCGATGACGGAGGCCGCACAGTTCACCGAACTGCTGCTGGCGCCGCCCACCGTGCTCGACCCGGCGTCGCCTGCGGCTCTGCCCAGGGCCGCCGACGTCCGCTTCGAGCAGGTGACCTTCGCCCACGGGGGCGCGCAGCCGCTCTTCCAGGACCTCGACCTGGCCGTGCCCAGCGGGACGAAGATCGGCCTCGTCGGACGGTCCGGCGGCGGCAAGACCACGCTCACCCGGCTGCTGCTGCGGATGACGGACATCGAGGCGGGCCGGATCCTGATCGGGGGCCAGGACATCAGCAGGCTGCGCCAGGCCGACCTGCGCGGTCTGATCGCGTACGTCCCGCAGGACCCGGCGATGTTCCACCGCACACTGCGGGAGAACATCGCGTTCGCCCGGCCGGACGCCACCGACGCCGAGATCCGCCGCGCGGCCGAGGCGGCGCACGTCGCGGAGTTCGCCGACGCGTTACCGGACGGCTTCGACACCATGGTGGGCGAGCGCGGTGTGAAGCTGTCCGGCGGACAGCGCCAGCGGGTCGCTCTCGCCAGGGCGATCCTGCGCGACGCGCCGATCCTGCTGCTCGACGAGGCCACCAGCGCGCTGGACTCCGAGAGCGAGATCCTCGTGCAGGAGGCGCTGTGGCGGCTCATGGAGGGACGGACGGCGCTCGTGGTGGCGCACCGGCTGAGCACGGTCGCCACCATGGACCGACTCGTCGTCCTCGACCGCGGACGGATCATCGAGCAGGGCACGCACCAGGAACTGCTCGCGTCGGAGGGCGCGTACGCGAAGCTCTGGCAGCACCAGTCGGGCGGCTTCCTCGACGAGGACGCCATGGACCCCGTCGACGACCCTGTCGACGGCAGTGCGGCCCGGGCCGACCTGCTCTGAACGCGAGCCGGATGGACGTCTCGACGCGAGCCCGGGTGGGCGAGGGACGCCTCGAACCGCTGCGGGGGGAGCGGCTGTGTCGCTCGTCTGTCGGCGGCGGACGGCAGCTGTCGGCGATCTGTCGGAGGCCGCCGGGATCTTGGGGATGTGGGCGACGGGCCGTGAACGCACGGCCCGTCCACCGCAGCCGGATCGTCCCGAGCGCAAGGAGCGTGCCATGTCGTCCGCAGTCCAGTCCCGGCCGTGGTCCGTTCACCGGCTCCCGCGTGCCGACGGCAAGACCTTCCTGGTCACCGGCGGCAACGCGGGCATCGGGTACTTCGTCGCCGAGCAGCTCGCCGGCACCGGCGCCACGGTGGTGCTCGGCAGCCGTGACGCGGCCAGGGCCGAAGCGGCCATGGTCTCCATCCGCTCCCGTGTCCCCGACGCACACGTACGTCATCTGAGGCTGGACCTCGCCGACCTGTCCTCGCTGCGCGCCTGTGCGGACGCGCTGGAGGCGGACCGTCTGGACGCGGTGGTCCACAACGCCGGGGTCCTGATCGAGGAGCCGGAGCGCCGGGAGACCGCGGACGGCAACGAGTGGATGTTCGGCATCAACCACCTGGGGCACTTCGCGCTGACGGGATGGCTCGCGCCCCTGCTGGCGGCCGCGCCTGCCGGCCGCGTCGTCACCACCGGAAGCTTCACGGGCAAGTCCGTGCGACTGGACCTCGCCGACCTGCAGAGCACCCGGGACTACCGGCCCAAGCGCACCTACTCCCGCTCCAAGCTGGCGCAGATGCTCTTCGGCTTCGAGCTCGACCGCCGGCTGCGGGCCGCCGCGAGCCCTGTGTCGAGCGTGGTGACCCACCCCGGCGGTGCGCTGGACTCCCTGACTCCCGAACGCGCGGACGTGCACCGGCGCACCACCGGCGAACGGCTGCGAGGCCTCCCCGCCGGTCTGCTCGTCCAGGGCAAGGAGCACGCCGCGTGGCCTGCCGTACGGGCCGTTCTCGATCCGTCCGTGAGCGGCGGGCAGCTGTGGGGACCCCGGGTGTTCGGCCTGCGAGGCCTGCCCGCGCTCGAACCGGTGCGCGACGCTTTGGCGGACCGGGCCGTCGCGGCGAGTCTGTGGGAGGCCAGTCGCGATCTGACCGGTGTCGATCCGACCTTCGGGCTCACGTGACTGCGCACCCCGTAACTGGGTAGCCGCCCGACCGCTCAAGGAGTTCGCCGGTGGCCCGCCAGGCCGCCCACTGGGCGTCTTGGCCGGGTACCCGGCTGCTCCGGCGGCCGGGGGCATCCGGACGAGTGGCCCGGCTCACATGGCGCGGGGCGGGCGGGGCCGACACGATGGTGCGCGTCACCGGGCAGGCTGAAGGGATCCACATGTTCCGCAAGGTGCTGGTCGCCAACCGTGGTGAGATCGCTATTCGCGCGTTCCGTGCCGGCTATGAGCTGGGCGCGAGGACCGTGGCCGTCTTCCCGCACGAGGATCGCAATTCACTGCACCGGTTGAAGGCCGACGAGGCCTATGAGATCGGCCTGCCCGGACACCCGGTCCGGGCCTACCTGTCGGTGGAGGAGATCGTCCGCGCGGCGCAGCGGGCGGGAGCGGATGCCGTGTACCCGGGATACGGGTTCCTCTCCGAGAACCCCGACCTGGCGCGCGCCTGCGAGGAGGCCGGCATCACCTTCGTCGGCCCGAGCGCCGACACGCTGGAGCTGACCGGCAACAAGGCGCGCGCGGTGGCCGCCGCCCGCGCGGCCGGCGTACCGGTGCTCGGCTCCTCGGAACCCACCACCGACGTGGACGAACTCGTCCGCGCCGCCGAGGACATCGGCTTCCCCGTGTTCGTCAAGGCCGTCGCCGGCGGTGGCGGGCGCGGCATGCGGCGGGTCGAGGAGCCCGCCCAGCTGCGCGAGTCCATCGAGGCGGCGTCCCGTGAGGCCGCGTCCGCGTTCGGCGACTCCACGGTCTTCCTGGAGAAGGCCGTCGTCGAGCCCCGTCACATCGAGGTGCAGATCCTCGCGGACGGGGAGGGCAATGTCATCCACCTCTTCGAGCGCGACTGTTCGGTGCAGCGCCGCCACCAGAAGGTGATCGAGCTGGCCCCCGCGCCGAACCTCGACCCCGATCTGCGCGACCGGATGTGCGCCGACGCCGTACGGTTCGCCCGGGAGATCGGCTACCGCAACGCCGGCACCGTGGAGTTCCTCCTCGACCGCGAGGGCAACTACCACTTCATCGAGATGAACCCGCGCATCCAGGTCGAGCACACGGTGACCGAGGAGGTCACCGACGTCGACCTCGTGCAGTCGCAGCTGCGCATCGCCTCCGGCGAGACCCTGGCCGACCTCGGGCTCTCGCAGGAGACCGTCACCCTGCACGGCGCCGCGCTCCAGTGCCGTATCACCACCGAGGACCCGGCCAACGGCTTCCGCCCGGACACCGGGAAGATCAGCGCCTACCGCTCGCCCGGGGGTTCGGGCATCCGCCTGGACGGCGGCACCACCCACGCCGGTACGGACATCAGCGCGCACTTCGACTCGATGCTGGTCAAGCTCACCTGCCGGGGGCGCGACTTCAGCACCGCGATCGGCCGGGCCAGGCGTGCCGTGGCCGAGTTCCGCATCCGCGGCGTGGCCACCAACATCCCGTTCCTGCAGGCCGTGCTCGACGACCCGGACTTCCGGGCGGGCCAGGTCACGACGTCGTTCATCGAGAAGCGTCCGCACCTCCTCACGGCCCGCCACTCCGCCGACCGCGGTACGAAGCTGCTCACCTACCTCGCCGACATCACGGTGAACAAGCCGCACGGCGAACGGCCCGAGCTGAGCGACCCCGTCACCAAGGTCCCGCCCGTGCCGGCCACGGAACCGCCCGCCGGGTCCCGGCAGCGGCTCGTCGAACTCGGCCCCGAGGGCTTCGCCCGATGGCTGCGCGAGTCACCGGCCATCGGTGTCACCGACACCACGTTCCGCGACGCCCACCAGTCGCTGCTCGCCACCCGGGTGCGTACCAAGGACATGCTCGCCGTCGCGCCCGTCGTGGCGCGGACCCTGCCCGAGCTGCTGTCCCTGGAGTGCTGGGGCGGCGCCACCTACGACGTCGCGCTCCGCTTCCTCGCCGAGGACCCCTGGGAACGCCTCGCCGCGCTCCGCGAGGCCGTGCCGAACATCTGTCTGCAGATGCTGCTGCGCGGCCGCAACACCGTGGGCTACACGCCGTACCCGACCGAGGTGACCGACGCCTTCGTCCAGGAGGCCGCGGCGACCGGCATCGACATCTTCCGGATCTTCGACGCGCTGAACGACGTCGGACAGATGCGTCCCGCCATCGACGCCGTACGGGAGACGGGAACGGCGATCGCCGAGGTCGCCCTCTGCTACACCTCCGACCTGTCCGACCCGTCCGAGCGGCTCTACACGCTGGACTACTACCTCCGCCTCGCCGAGCAGATCGTCGAGGCCGGTGCCCACGTCCTGGCCGTCAAGGACATGGCGGGCCTGCTGCGGGCCCCGGCCGCCGCGACCCTCGTATCGGTGCTGCGCCGCGAGTTCGACCTGCCGGTGCACATCCACACCCACGACACCGCGGGCGGCCAGCTCGCCACCTACCTCGCGGCGATCCAGGCAGGCGCGGACGCGGTCGACGGAGCGGTGGCGTCGATGGCGGGCACCACCTCGCAGCCGTCGCTGTCGGGCATCGTCGCCGCGACCGACTACACCGAGCGGTCCACCGGGCTGAGCCTTCAGGCCGTGGGCGACCTGGAGCCGTACTGGGAGAGCGTCCGCAAGATCTACGCGCCCTTCGAGGCGGGACTGGCCTCGCCGACCGGGCGGGTCTACCACCACGAGATCCCCGGCGGGCAGCTCTCCAACCTGCGCACCCAGGCGGTCGCGCTCGGCCTCGGCGACCGCTTCGAGGAGATCGAGGCGATGTACGCCGCCGCCGACCGCATCCTCGGCCATCTGGTGAAGGTCACCCCGTCCTCCAAGGTGGTCGGTGACCTCGCGCTCCACCTGGTGGGCGCCGGCGTGTCACCGGCGGACTTCGAGGCGACGCCGAACAGGTTCGACATCCCCGACTCCGTCATCGGCTTCCTCCGCGGCGAGCTGGGCAACCCGCCCGGCGGCTGGCCCGAGCCGTTCCGCACCAAGGCACTGGAGGGCCGCGCCGCCCCCAAGCCCGTCGAGGAACTGACCGCGGACGACCGTACGGGTCTCGCGAAGGCCCGGCGTACGACGCTCAACCGGCTGCTGTTCCCCGGTCCGACACGCGAGTTCGAGACACACCGTCAGACCTACGGCGACACCAGCGTGCTGGACAGCAAGCACTTCTTCTACGGGCTGCGTCCGGGCAAGGAGTACGCGGTCGATCTCGAACAGGGCGTACGGCTGCTCATCGAGCTGGAGGCCGTGGGCGAGGCGGACGAACGCGGGATGCGTAGCGTGATGTCCACCCTGAACGGCCAGTTGAGGCCGATCCAGGTGCGCGACACCTCGGTCGCCTCCGACATCCCGGCGACGGAGAAGGCCGACCGGGCCAACCCCGGCCATGTCGCCGCGCCGTTCGCCGGGGTCGTGACGCTCGCGGTCGCCGAGGGCGACGAGGTGGCGGCCGGTGCCACGGTGGCCACCATCGAGGCCATGAAGATGGAGGCCTCGGTGACCGCATCGAAGGCCGGCACGGTGTCCAGGCTGGCCATCAACAAGATCCAGCAGGTGGAGGGCGGCGACCTGCTCGTCGAGATCGGCTGACCCTTCCGCCCCTTCCGACCGTTCCGACCGTTCCGGCCGAAGGGTTCGGAGAGTTCGAAGGGTTCGGAGGGAATTGAGGGGTCCCGGGAGGCGGTTCGCCGCCCCCGGGGCCGCCCCGCACATCGACTTCCGTCGCGAGGTCACCGTCGGGCACCTGCTCGCGGACATCACCACCGCGCACGGACTCGGCGGCAAGGTCAACCCTCCGCTGCGGCCCCGCGAGGACGTCGAGGCGCTGTGGGAGTACGTGCTCGACGGCACCGCCGACTGGGTCGTCAGCGATCACGCGTGCTGCCGCGAGAAGGCGAAGTTCGGCGAGCCCAAGGACGACGTGTTCCTGGCCAGGTCGGGGTTCGGCGGGGCCGAGTACCTCCTCCCCGGACTGATCACCGAGGGGAGCAAGCGCGGCCTGCCTCTCGGCCGGATCGCGGCGCTGACCTCCTGGAACCCGGCCCGGCGCTACGGGCTGCGCACCAAGGGCGCCCTCGCACCCGGCTTCGACGCCGACATCGCCCTGGTCGACCCGGGGCGAACCCGGACCGTCCGCGCCGCCGAGTCGGAGTCGACGCAGGAGTACACCCCGTTCGAGGGCTTCGAGCTGACCGCCCAGGTCACGGACACCTTCCTGAGGGGGCATCACATCCTGCGGGCAGGCAAGATCGTCGGCGAGCCAGTTGGCGCGTACCTCCACCGCCCTGTGGGGATCACTGCCGGGCGGTGAGCCAGGGGGCACTCCGGGGCCGTGAGCCAGAGGGATCACTCCTGGGCGGTGAGCCAGCCGGTGTCCGACCAGACCGCCGTCGGCGGGATCCGGCCCGCGTGGCCGGCGTCCTTCTCCAGCCGCGCGCGGACGCTCTCGTGGACGTGCGCGCCCTGCGGAAGACGACGGCGCCGGTAGGTGAGCAGGGCCCAGATCCAGCCCATCCGGTGCACCGTGCCCAGGGCGTCCTCGGGCACGAGGGTCACCTCGCGCTCGTAGGCCCGGGGCTTCAGGAGGAGACGCGCTTCGGGCTCGCCGTCCCGCGCTTCGAGGGCGCCGTCCACGACCCACTTGAGCGCGATCGTGGCGAGCCGCGGATCGTCGTCGAAGGTCCCGCCGACGTCGGAATGGACCCCGGCGAACCAGACCTGCTCGACCGTCGACGGGACGGCCTGCTTCTTTTCCCCCTCGGCGGGGGTGACGAGATACTCGCGATACGGTCTGCGCTTCTCGTCGATGGACACGGCGTGGCGGATGCGGCGGACGTTCGGAGCCTGACGGGTGTACGGCCACCGCAGGTTCCAGCGCAGGAGGCCCGCGGCCTTCACGGAGTCCCAGATTCCCAGGTACTCGACGCGGATGCCGACCCGCCCCTCGACCGCGTTGCTGAACGCGCCCGCGAAACGGTGGAGTTGGTCCCAGTCCTCCCGCGTCCAGTCCTTGTTCCTCGCGTACACGGACACGGCGTACGGGACGAGGTTCTCCATGCCGGGCCGCATCAGACCGACCGCCTTGAGCATGCCCACGAGGGCACGGGCCGTGTAGGCGCCGCGGCTGAAGCCGAACACGTAGATTCGGTCGCCCGGTTGGTAGTGCCGCATCAGGTACGTGTACGCCTCGGCGAGGTTGGTCCGCATTCCGGATCCGAAGGCGAGACCGAGGAGTTTCGACAGATGCCGGCCCATGGGTGTCCAGGCACCCGCGGCCGAGAACGTGCCGACACCGGGGTCGTAGTAGGCGATCTGCCGGGCGGGATCGGTGAGGTCCAGCATTTCGTAGAGCCGGACGACATTGGTGTTCCCTTTCGCCTTCAACTGATTGCCCGTGCCGTCCAGACAGACGACGAGATTCTTGGCCATGGCGGGCCTCACGTTCACCGAGGAACACGATCACTGGGTGACATATCGGGACATAATGGATGTCTCAGGAATATAATAAGGAAAAGGCTGCCTGCGGGCATGCTCCGGCGCGGTAGTAGGGGTTCCGGAGGATCCATGGCCGGTTCCGTGGTCCATCTCGATGAGCACGCCGGTCCTCCGCGCACCCACGCACTGGTCATCGGCGTCGGCAAGTATCCCCATCTCGCTGGTGGCGAGGCACCGGTCGCCGATCCCGACGGGATGCGGCAGCTCAGCTCGCCGCCCATCTCCGCCCGTACGCTCGCGACCTGGCTGCTGGCCGAGTACCACGATCCCGGGCGACCGCTCGGCAGTCTCGCCCTGCTGCTCAGTGAGGAAGCGCCGACCCCGTTCGTGAACCCCCGGACCCAGCAGGCCCACGAGGTCGAGACCGCCACCATCGACAACATCCTCACGGCGGTCACCCAGTGGTACGACCGCGGCGACAGCCATGTCGACAACCGGCTCGTCTTCTACTTCTGCGGCCACGGAGTCTCGCAGGGCGACGACATGGCTCTCCTGGCGGCGGACATCTTCGCTGACGAGCACAACCCCCTCAACAGCGCACTGGACTTCGCGGGCCTGATGAACGGCCTCAAGCGATGCAGAGCGAGCGAGCAGGTCTTCTTCGTCGACGCCTGCCGGTCCAACTCCGATGTCCTCATCGAGCGTTCGGGCGCGCGGTTCGCGGGGCGCTCGCCCCTCGGCGCCGGGACACGGCCCCTGGATCTGCCGCGCCGCTTCCACATCCCGTACTACGCCACCCTGTCCGGCGACCGCTCGCACGCGCGGCCCGGTCAGGTGAGCCTGTTCACCGAGGCCCTGCTGAAGAGCTTCTCCGGCGCGGCGAGCGACGATCCCGAGGGCGACTGGCGGGTCGACACCTCCGATCTGCTCAAGGCGATCGACCACTTCATGCGCCAGCCGCGGTTCGCCGGGGCGGTCGCGGGCGTCCAGGTCCCCTCGGTCGGCGAACTGCCCGTGTTCGTCCTCCACCAGCTGCCGGGACCACCGGTCGTCCCGGTGTACGTCGGCTGCGATCCCGCCGAGGACAACGCCGAGGCCGAGTTCGTCTGCCGTGAAGACGGTCTTGAGCGGCTGCATCGGGCCGCGGGAGACGTCGACGGCGAGAACCCCGACAGCGAGTGGGCCATCGAACTGCGCTTCGGGGACTACGACTTCGAGGCCAGACTCGGCGACCAGGACGTGCGGACGAAGTCCGTCACCGTACGTCCGGTGTTCCGCCGCGTGAAGTTGGAGAAGCCATGAGCGCGGGCCTGAGCGTCAACGTCGAACTGAGCCTCCACGAAGCCGACCTCGCCGACGGGGCCAAGGTGGTCGGCAACATCTACCCGTCCGAGGGCAGTGGCCCCGGCCACCGTGCCGTCCTCCTTCCCTGCGGGACCACGGCGGCTCCGGCGCGGTTCGAGGTCGACCCCGGCCACTACATCGTGTCCGCCACACTGCCCTCCGGGGTCGTGCTCTCCAAGGACGCCGAGGTGGCGGACGGCGAGGAGAAGCAGGTGACGCTCCGCCCGGCGGCCTCGCCCTTCGAGTCCCACTCCTGGCAGCACCTCATGGGCAACATCGAGTCCTACGGGGCCTACCACGACGGGGCCCCGATTCCCGTGCCCCGCTCCCTGGGCTCGCGGTCCGGGACCTGGGAGCGCGGTGCGTTCATCGAACCCGGACACGCGGCCTGGGTCGGCGACCCGAAGCCGACGAGCTGGCAGTTCCCGGCGATGCTCCGGCTGACCGACGGGCCCGCGAGGCAACTGGTCGCGTTCGAGATCGCCCGCTCCGAACCGCACTCCGTCGCCAGTCTCGAACTGGGCGACGCCGCCGCCCGGCTGTACCGCTTCGGCGAGCACGGCCCGGTAGACGAGCGGGGCGACCACACGCTCGACGTGCCTCTGGGCCCACGCCAGTTCCTGGTCGTCTCACTGGCCGGCACCGAGTACGTCGTCACCCTGCCCGCGCCCTGGGGTGCCGCGCAGATCGAGGTCCTCGTCAACGAACGGCAGAGCCCCACCGGCAGCGCCGTCTCGGTGTCCGTACGGGACAGCCGGGTGGGGCCCGCCCTGGCCTACATGGCCCGGGGCGCCTTCGACGCGGCGGCGACGCTGGTCAGGGACGCGGAGACGATGCTCTACGACGGCAGGATGACCAACCCGCTAGCGGCGGTGGCCGGCGCCTACGTCCTCGTCGGCAGCGAGCTGACCGAGCGGCCGCACCGCTGGGACCCGTGGCTGTCCCGGCTGCGGCACGAGTTCGACTGGATGAGCGACGGATCCCTGCTCTGGGCCATGCGGCATCTGCGCCGGGCCCACACCGAGCCGGAGCGGGAGGCGGCGCGGGACGCCCTGGTCGAGGCCTTCGACCGCGGAGTGCCGGTCTTCACCCTGGGCCTGAGCCGCCTCATCCACGGGCTCTCCGAGTTCCCCGACGACCCCGGGTGCGCCGCGCGGCTCGAACAGGCCCGCCGCCTGTCGTGGCGTGTCGACATGCGCGAGCCGTTCGTGGTCGTCGCTCTGCGAGGGAGACAGCAATGATCCGGTTCACGATGATGCCCGGCGAGGACGGCGACTGCCTGCTCCTGGAGTACGGCGACGGCGGCTTCGTACGCCGGATCCTCGTCGACGGCGGCCGTTCGGGCACGTACCCGCTGATCAAGCCCACGCTCGCCGGGCTCGACGGTCAGGTCGACGTCCTCGTCGTCACCCATGTCGACCAGGACCACATCCTCGGGGTGCTCGCCCTGCTGGACGACCCGGACCGGTCCGTGGAGTTCGGGGACGTGTGGTTCAACGGCTTCGACCACCTCCTCGACACCGAGGGGTTCGGCGCCCAGGACGGTGAGAAGCTCACCAGCGCCCTGCTGGAGCAGAAGGTGCCGTGGAACGACGCGTTCGGCGGTCGCGGTGTCGAGGTCGGCCGGGAACTCGCGTGGTTCGACGACGGATCCACGATGGACGTGCTCTCACCCGACCGCAGACAGCTGGAGAAGCTGGCGCCCGCCTGGACCGCGGAATGCGCCAGACACGGTCTGATTCCCGGCCGGGATCCCGAGGAGAACCCTCCGGTCCCGGGCTTCGAGCACTTCGGCGGCGTGAACGTGGACCGGCTGGCCGCGTCGGTGTTCAAGCCGGACACGTCGAAGACGAACGTGTCGAGCATCGGCCTGCTCTTCGAGTTCGAGGACAAGCGGATCGTCCTCACCGGTGACGCGGACGACCGCCGGCTCGTGGCGTCGATACGGCCCCGGGCCGAGGCGGAGGGCGGACGGATGCATGTCGACCTCCTCAAGGTCGCCCACCACGGCAGCGACCACAACCTCTCCAACGAACTCCTCGACCTGATCGACTGCGACCGCTACCTGATATCGACCAGCGGCGCGCGGCACGACCACCCCAACGAGATCGCGATCGCCCGGATCCTCAAGCACGGCGGCGCCCGGAAGGAACTCGTCTTCAACTACCGCGACCGGGCGGCACTGTGGGACGTCACGGGCCTGAAGGATCGCTTCGGCTACACCGTGACGGCCCCGGCACCGGACGAGCCGGACGGCTTCGTCGGTCTCGAACTCTGAGAAGCTCCGGGGCAGGACAGGCACCCGCCGTCAGGACAGGTGGCCGATGTGCGCGAGGGCCTGCTTGAGGAGGGCTCCGGTGCCGCCCGGCATCTCGTTGATGACCACGGGAGACGCGGCCTCCTCGGGGCTGAACCAGACCAGGTCGAGAGCGTCCTGCCGCGGACGGCAGTCACCGGACACCGGGACGATGTACGCGAGGGACACCGCGTGCTGGCGGGGATCGTGGAACGGCGTGACCCCGAGCGTCGGGAAGTACTCGGCGACGGTGAAGGGCTGCAGCGAGGCAGGCACGCGGGGGAGTGCGACCGGGCCGAGGTCCTTCTCCAGGTGGCGCAGCAGGGCGTCCCGCACCCGCTCGTGGTGCAGCACCCGGCCGGAGACGAGCGCGCGGCTGACCGTCCCGTCCGACCCGATGCGGAGCAGCAGTCCGATGCTGGTGACTTCGCCGCTGTCGTCGACGCGGACAGGCACGGCCTCCACGTACAGGATCGGCATGCGTGCGCGCGCCTGCTCCAGTTCGTCGTGCGGGAGCCAGCCGGGCGTGGTTTCGGTCATGTCAGACATTGGTTGATCATACTTTCAGCGTCTCCAGTAGCGAGCGTGTCGCGTGACACAGCCGGGGCCGAGGTCACACGCGCGACACAGCGGGACCGGGGACACGGCTCGCCCGTGGCCCCGGCCCTCTGTATACATCCGCCGGGTTCCTCGCGGACGTCGTCAGGACGTCGGCCCGGTGACCTTCGTGGCCGTGTCGCCGTCGACCGCCGCGCTCAGCTGCGGGACCAGACGCTCCAGCATGTACGGCAGGCTCAGCACCGACACGAACGAGACGGCGTTGCCGTAGTCGCTCGATTCCTTGACGAAGACCTCACGCCCCAGCTTCACCACGTTCAGGTCGGCGTAGAGGGCGTTCCTGTGGAGCGTGGCCGCGTCCTTGGCCGTGTCGCCGACGATCCACACGATCGCGTCGGTGTCCAGCAGGTCGGTGCGCTCCTTGCTGATGTTGGCCCCGAACTCGTCGCCGATGACCTTGTCCAGGTCCTTCGGCAGCTTGAAACCGAGGTCGGTCAGGATGCGCGAGCGCGGGTCCTGGCTGCCGAAGACGAAGATGCCCTCGTACGGGGTCGCCATCACGCCGGTCGACTCCCCGAACTCCGGATTGTCCTCGGCCGTGGTCGCGATGTCGTCCTGGACGCCCTTCACCAGCTCCTTCGCCTTGCTCTCCTGACCGAGCGCCCTGCCGATGATCTCGGTCTGCTTCTGCCACGGCACACCGAAGTCGTTGTACTCCTTCGGCTGGGCCACGACCGGGGCGAACTTCGACAGGGTCGTGTACTGGTCCTTCGTCAGACCGCCGTAGACCGCGAGGATCAGATCCGGCCGGAGTGCGGCGATCTTCTCCGTCTGCGGGCCCGTGCCGGTGTCCTTCAGGACGGTCGGGGCCTTCGCGCTGCCCAGCTCGTCGGCGGCCCACGGGCCGATGGCTCCCTTGTAGTCGCCGAGCCACTGGGTGGTGCTGACGGGCACCTTGCCCAGCGCGAGCACGGAGTCCTGGTCGGTCAGCCCGACCGTGACGATCCGCTTCGGCTCGGACCTGACGGTGGTGCTGCCGTACTTGTGGGCGACGGTCACCGGGAAGGCGCTGTTCGCGGAAGCGGACGAGTCCGAGCCTGCTTCGGAGCTGTCGTCCTCGGAGCCGCAGGCCGCGGCGGTGGTGAAGAGGAGGAGTGCCGACGCGAGCGCCGAAACGAGGCGTGTGCCTCTTCTGGAAGAGCCGGGCATCAGTGGTCCCTCAGGGTGGTGGTGTCGGGGCGGTGGTGCGTGGGGGTCTCGCCGGCCCCGCCGCCGGGAGCCGAGGAGCGAGCCGGGGGCGACGTCGCACCGCTGTCCGCCGACCGGTTCCCGCAGGACGTCCCGCCCCGTCGGACAGGCCGTGCGGGTGGGACGGCACGTGGATCCGTGCCCTCCCACCCGGCCTGCGGGGACCCTCAGCCGGTTCGCGCGGTGAGGCCGTCCGCCAGGTCGTCCGTGCGATGGGCGAGCAGGGAGTCGAGGATCTCGCCGGACCGGACCGCCGTGGTGGACAGCAGGGTCGAGGTGAGTCCGTGCGTGTGCTCGGTCGCGCCCTGCAGATAGATGCCCGCCGTGACGTCGGGCGTGAGCTCGACACGGTGATCGCGCCCGACGCGCACGGCGTCCTTGTCGTCCCGCAGGCAGAGTTTCGCGGTCCTGCCCAGGAGGGTGTCGAGGTCCCTGGGGCGGTAGCCGGTCGCGTGGACGAGCAGGTCGGCGGAGAGCACCTCCCGTTCCCCGGTGGGGAGATACTCGACAGTGACCTCCAGATGGTCGTCGAGACTGCGTACGTCCCGGATGCGGGACACGTTGCGCAGGCGCAGCCGCTCACGGCCCTGCACCTTCTCGCGGTACATGGTCGCGTACAGCGACTCGATGAGGTCCATGTCGACCACCGAGTAGTTGGTGCTGCGGTGGTAGTCGACCAGGGACTGCTTCACCTCAGGTTTGGAGCGGAAGTAGACGTCCACCGCCTCCGGGTCGAAGATCCGGTTGGCGAA
This sequence comes from Streptomyces sp. NPDC033178, assembly GCF_055577685.1. Classification (NCBI taxonomy): domain Bacteria; kingdom Bacillati; phylum Actinomycetota; class Actinomycetes; order Kitasatosporales; family Streptomycetaceae; genus Streptomyces; species Streptomyces sp. NPDC033178. Next base: position 149,803 of record NZ_JBVIPT010000003.1, on the reverse strand, counting down.
CGGGCTGTCGTCGGCGGGCGTGTAGCCGTACTTGGCGAAGATCGCGCAGATCTCCGACTCGGGGAAGGACTGGTGCAGGTAGTCCACCGCCTCGGCCGCGCTCTGGCCCGCGCCGAGCACCAGGACGCGGCCCACCGGAGTACCGGACTCGTTCAACTCGCGCACGCGCGGGACGAGTTGGCTGTTGTGCCAGATGCGGTCGGACAGGGCGGTGTCCGGTGGCAGGTGCGGCTCCAGGCCGACGGCCACCGAGATGTTCCGGGCCCTGCGGGTGATGGTCCGCCCGGGGACGCCGGGCACGCGACTGACCACGTCCAGCCAGCGGACCTCCCCGTCGGGTCCGGTCACCGGGTCGACCGACACGACCTCGTCGGAGTAGTCGACGAGGTGGGCCACCCGGGCGGCGGCCCATTCGAAGTACTCGTGGAACTCGATGCGCAACGGGAACAGCGTCTTCGCGTTGAGGAAGTCCACCATCCTGCCCCGCTCGCGCAGGAAACACAGGAAGCTGAAGTCGCTGGTCGGGTTGCGCATGGTGACCAGGTCCTTGAGAAAGGACACCTGCATCGTGGCGTCTTCGATGAGCATTCCCCGGTGCCAGCCGAACGACGGCTGGCGCTCCAGGAATCCCGCGCGGATCCGGTGCTCCGGAGCGACTTGGGCGTTGTGTTCCTCAACCGCAATGGCCAGTGCGAGATTTGACGGCCCGAAACCTATACCGAGCACGTCAAGGATGGCGTCCGGCTCGTCATGCAGTGCGTTCACCGCAACTTTCCTTCCCCTAGGCGCCACTGATGTTAAATAAGGTTAGCCTTACCTTGCAATGGTGTGTCCTAGGAGAGGATCGACGATGCGGGTCGTCATGTTCGGCTGTCAGACCTTGGGGCGCCGCACGCTCCAGGCTCTGTTGGACTCCGACCACGAGGTGGTCACGGCCGTGACCCACCCGAAGAGCGACCACGTATACGAGAAGATCTGGGACGACTCCGTGGCCGACCTGGCCGAGAAGCACGGGGCCCGCAGCGGCCGGCGTCCGTGAACGGGGCCGTCGTGGCCGAAACGGCCACCCCCCTCGATGCCGCGTCTTGCGAGGTCACGTCCTCCGCTGCCGATCTCACCGGTCGCCTCGTGGCGCTGGAGCCCCTGCGCGGGCGCACGGTCGTCGTCAAGTACGGCGGCCACGCGATGACCGACGACACGCTCCGGCGGGCCTTCGCGCAGGACGTCCTCACCCTGCGGCACGCCGGTGTCAGACCGGTGGTCGTGCACGGCGGCGGTCCGCAGATCGGCGCCCATCTGGACCGACTGGGCCTCAAGTCGTCCTTCCTGAACGGGCTCCGGGTCACCACACCGGAGACCATGGAGGTCGTCCGCATGGTGCTGTCCGGCAAGGTCCAGAAGGAACTCGTCGGACTGCTCAACGAACACGGCCCGTACGCCGTCGGCCTCAGCGGTGAGGACGGGCACACCCTCACCGCCGTCAAGCGGTATGCCGAAGTGGCCGGTGAGCCCGTCGACATCGGGCTGGTCGGCGACGTGGCGCGGGTGAACACCGCGGTGGTCGGCATCCTGCTCGACAGCGGCCACATCCCGGTGATCTCCTCCGTCGGCCGGGGCGAGGACGGGCAGGTCTACAACGTCAACGCCGATACGGCGGCAGGGGCGTTGGCGGCCGCGCTGGGGACGCGGATCCTGGTCGTCCTCACCGATGTTCCCGGGCTGTACGCCGACTGGCCACAGAGCGACCGGATCGTCGACCGGATCGGCGCGGGGGAACTGGAGCGGCTGCTGCCGGGGCTGAACGGCGGCATGGGGCCCAAGATGGAGGCCTGTCTGAGGGCCGTCAGGGGCGGGGTGGGGGCGGCCCGGGTGCTCGACGGGCGCGCACCGCACGCGCTGCTCGACGGGCTGGCCGGTGTCGCCGGAACCGGGACGACGATCGTGCCGTGACGCTCCGCCGGGCGCAGGGCTGTTCGGCTGCGGGCGCGTGGGGGCCGGCCGCGCCCCGCGGCGGAGCCGCACATCGACACGGCCCCGCGCCCCTGAGGGGCGCGCTCACTCGGCCGCCGGGACCGCCGTCCCAATCGACGGGGCACCGTGGTGACGACCTATCGGGATCACCAGCGGGGTGCCGCTGACCGGGTCCGTCGTGATCTGGCAGGTCAGGTCGAAGACGTCCTCGACGGTGGCGGCGGTGATGACCTCCGCGGGGCCTCCTTCGGCGACGATCCGTCCGGACTTCATCGCGACGACGTGATCGGCGTACCGGCAGGCCTGGTTGAGGTCGTGGAGCACCATGACGACCGTGCGGTTCTCGCGCCGGTTGAGGTCGGTGATCAGGTCCAGGACGTCGATCTGGTGGGCCAGGTCCAGATACGTCGTCGGCTCGTCGAGCAGCAGTACGGGGGTGCCCTGGGCGACCGCCATGGCGATCCAGGCGCGCTGGCGCTGGCCGCCGGACAACTCGTCGACGGGCCGGTCCGCGAGGTCCGCCATGCCGGTGGCGTCCAGGGCCTGCCGCACGGCCTGCTCGTCGGCCTTCGACCACTGCCGCCACCAGGTCTGATGCGGTGAACGGCCGCGGCTGACCAGGTCGATGACGGTCAGTCCCTCCGGCGCGACCGGACTCTGCGGCAGGATGCCGAGGCGCTGGGCCAACTCCCTGCTCGGTATCGACCGCAGGGCCCGGCCGTCGAGGAGGACGGCTCCTTCCTTGGGCGCCAGCAGCCGGGCGAGGGCGCGCAACAGGGTGGACTTGCCGCACGCGTTGGCGCCGACGACGGCCGTGATCCGGCCCGGCGGTACGGCCAGGTCGAGGCCGTCCACGACGAGCCTGCTGTCGTAGGCCAGTCGCAGACCGCTCGCGCGCAGGTCCGGATCGGGGGCCGGCACGCGGTCGGTCGACCGGGGACCATCCGACCGGGGATCAGCCGACATGGGTTCAACCTCCTGAACCCGCGCGGTTGGCGCGGGCGAGCAGCCAGAGCAGGACCGGTGCGCCGAGCACTCCGGTGACGATTCCGACCGGCAGTTCCGTGCCGGGGACGAGCGTACGGGCGATGAGGTCGCCGCCGAGGACCACCAGCGCCCCGGTCAGTCCCGAGGCGACGGTCGGCGGCCAGGCCGTACGGGCCAGCCGTTGGGCGATCTGCGGTGCGGCGAGCGCCACGAACGCGACGGGACCGGCGGAGGCGGTGGCGAACGCGATCAGTCCGACACCGGTGAGCAGGATGGCGAGGCGGACGGGCTGTACGCGCGTACCGAGGCCGGTGGCCACGTCGTCGCCGAGCTGCAGGGTGCGCAGCAGCCGGCCGAGCAGCAGTGCCGTCGGCAGCAGCACCGCCAGCGCGACGGCGAGCGGGCCGACCTGGTCCCAGGTACGGCCGTTGAGGTTGCCGACCAGCCAGCCGAGGGCGGCCTGGGCCTGGAAGCGTCCGCCCTTGGCCACCAGGTAGTCGGTGGCGCTGGTGCAGATCCAGGCCACGCCGATGCCGACCAGGACGATGCGGTATCCGGTGGTGCCGCGCCGCCAGGCCAGCACGTACACGATCAGGGCCGAGGCCAGGGCGCCGAGCAGTCCGAGGGCCTGGGTGCCCAGGCCGCCGTCCCAGCCCAGCACGATGCCCGCGACCACGGCGGTGCCCGCGCCCTGGGTGAGGCCGATCATGTCGGGGCTGGCCAGCGGATTGCGGGTCATCGTCTGGAACAGGGCGCCGGAGACACCGAAGGCGATGCCGGCCAGCAGTCCGACCAGGGCGCGCGGCAGCCGCAGTTCCCGCACCACGAGGACGGTTCCGGGGTCGCCGGAGCCCACCAGGGCCCGTACGACATCGGTGAAGTCGATCGGATAGTCGCCGGTCGTCAGGCCCCAGCAGAACAGCAGGAAGATGGCGGCGGTGAGCACCGCGCACAGGGCGACCAGCCGGGGACGGAAGACACCGGAGACGGGCGGCAGGGCCAGCCGGTAGGTGCGGAAGCGGGGGCCACCGGGCGAATCGTCGGGAACCGGGCGGGACTTGAGCGCGGACTTCGGGTTCGGCACGCTCACACCTCCGCCAGATTGCGCCTGCGGACCATGGCGATGAAGAACGGGCCGCCGATGAAGGCGACCAGCACGCCTGCCTGGATCTCGGTGGGCCGTGCCACCAGGCGTCCGAGGATGTCGGCGGTGAGCAGCAGGCTGGGGGCGAGCACCGCGGACAGCGGCAGCAGCCAGCGCTGGTCGGGGCCGATGCCCGCCGACTGGGCCAGTACACGCGCGACATGGGGGACCACAAGGCCGATGAAGACGACCGGGCCGATCACGGCGACCGAGGCGCCCGTCAGCAGGGTGACCGCGGCGACGCCCGCGAGCCGGACTAGGCCGAGGCGCCGGCCGAGCGAGGCCGCGACGTCGTCGCCGAGGGCCAGGCTGTTGAGGGCCGGGGCGCAGGCCAGCGCCAGCGCCGCGCCGACGACGAGGAAGGGCAGGGCCCGCCACACCATGCCGTTGTCGGCGTCCGCGAGCGAACCCGCGGACCAGAAGCGGAACTTGTTGAGCGCGTCCACGTCGGTGAGCACGATGGCCTGGGTGAACGACCACAGCATCGAGGTGACGGCGATTCCCGCGAGCGCCAGCTTCACCGGGGTCATCCCGGACCGCCCCAGACCGCCCAGCAGATAGACGGCGACCGTGGCGATCAGCGCTCCGGCGAACGCGAACCACACATACCCGTACAGGGAGTTGATGCCGAGCACTCCGACGGCCAGCACGATGGCGAAGGAGGCACCGGCGCTGACCCCGAGCACCCCGGGGTCGGCGAGCGGGTTGCGGGTCAGTGCCTGCATCAGTGCGCCGGCCAGCCCGAGGGCCGCGCCCGCCGTGAGCGCGAGGGCGGTACGCGGCACACGGGCCGTCCAGACGATGTTGTCCACGAAACGGCTCGGAGCATCGCCGAACAGGGCCTCAATCACCTGGTCCGGCGGGACGTCGGCCGCGCCGAGCGCCAGTGACAGCAGGCACAGGACGGCCAGGACGACACCCAGCAGCGCCACGAGAAGGGCGGGGCGCGCTCTCTTGCCTGTCACCTTGCGGTCTCCAACGGCCGACTCCCTTGGGCGGGGCGGGCTCGAATCACAGGAGGAGCACCCCCGCCGTGCGGAGACGGGAAGTTCCGCACGGCGGTGGCGTCCGGCCGGCCCTCGGGACCGTGCTGGGGCCGGGGTATCAGGGGCGGGTGGTGAGATAGCCGCCCATGGAGGTGAAGTACTGCGTCGCAGGCAGCTCGCGGCCGTCCTCGGTCCGTACGCGGGTGATGGCCAGGCCGTGGTTGCGGCCGGTGCGGGCGTCGGCTCCGGCGACGATCACGACGCCCTCGCCCTCGCGGTAGAAGATGCGGCCGGGAGTGCCGCCGTACTTGCCCTGGGACACGACCGCCGTCAGGACGTCGAGGCGCTTGCCCTTGTGGAAGGTGTAGGCGCTGGGGTACGGCTCGGACTGGGCGCGGACCAGGCGTTCGAGGTCCTCCGCCGGCCAGGTCCAGTCGATGCGGCTGTCCTCGGCGGACCGCTTGTGGAAGAAGCTGGCCTGCGACCTGTCCTGCTTGGTGAACTCCGTCTGCCCGGCGGCGATGAGGTCGAGCGCGCCGATGGTGACCGGGGCGATGAGGTCGACGGTCTTGTGGAAGAGGTCGGTGGCGGTGTCCGTCGGTCCGACCGGAACGGCCTCCTGCCGGACGATGTCGCCCGCGTCGAGCTCGTCGTTCATCATGTGCGCGGTGACGCCCACTTCGGGCTCGCCGTTGATCAGGGCCCAGATCAGCGGGGAGAAGCCGGCGTACTTCGGCAGCAGCGAGTCGTGGACGTTCAGCGTGCCGTGGCGCGGCAGGTCGAAGATGCGCGGGGGGATCCACGTCCGCCAGTTGTTCGCCACGAGGATGTCCGGGTCGGCCGCCTTGAGGCGCTCGAACAACTCGTCGTCGTCGGGGCGGTTGCGGATCAGCACCGGGACGCCGTGCTCTTCGGCGAGGTCGGCGACGGAGTCGCTCCAGATCTTCTCGTACGCGTGCTCGCTCTTGGGGTGGGTCACGACCAGCACCACGTCGTGTTCGGAGTCCAGGAGGGCTTGCAGGGTGCGGTGCCCCCAGGTCTGGTAACCGAACATGACGACCCGCATGGGGTTCCTCCTCGAAGGCAGGGGATGGACCGGGGTCAGTAAAGCAAGGCTTACCTTAGTATGCAACGGGGGTGCGTAGTGCCCCAGTTGGCGAGTGCCGGTGCCTGATTGCCCGGTTCGTCCTGTCGACAGCCTTATGGGATTAGCTTAGGCTAACCTAAATTCCCGGCGGGCTCGGCCGTCGGTCTGCCCACCTTTCGCACCTCGCACTTTCCCCACGCCTGACAGGCGACTGCCCCGCACGATGGGAGTGACATGTCACAGGTTCTTCCTGATGACGCACCACTGGTCCACGACCTCATTGGCATCGGTTTCGGACCGTCCAATGTGGCCATGGCGATCGCACTCGGCGAGCACAACGCACGAGCAGGCGAGCAGGAGGCGATCACCGCTCACTTCTTCGAGCAGCAGCCGTGCTTCGGCTGGCACCGGGGCATGCTGATCGACGACGCGACCATGCAGGTGTCCTTCCTCAAGGACCTGGTGACGCTCCGGAACCCCGCCAGTGAGTTCAGCTTCCTCTGCTACCTGAAGAGCAAGGGCCGGCTGATCGACTTCATCAACCACAAGAACCTCTTCCCGCTGCGGGTCGAGTTCCACGACTACCTGGAGTGGGCCGCGGCCCAGGTCGAGGACGTGGTCTCCTACGGCCACGAGGTCGTCGGCGTCGCGCCCGTCGTCCGTGACGGAGTCGTGGAGCACCTGGAGGTGACGGTCCGGTCGGCGGAGGGTCTCGCGGTCCACCGGGCCCGCAACCTGGTCATCGGCACCGGGATGCGCCCCCTCATGCCGGAGGGTGTCGAGACGGGCGACCGTGTCTGGCACAACTCCGAACTCCTGGCGAAGGTCGACCGGTTGGAGGGCACCTCGCCCTCCCGGTTCATCGTCGTGGGCGCCGGTCAGAGCGCCGCCGAGAACGTCGCCTACCTGCATCGCCGTTTCCCCGAGGCCGAGGTCTGCGCCGTCTTCTCCCGCTACGGCTACAGCCCCGCCGACGACAGCAGCTTCGCCAACCGGATCTTCGATCCCTCGGCGGTCGACGAGTACTTCGCCGCGCCCGAGAACGTCAAGCGCCGCCTGATGGACTATCACGGCAACACCAACTACTCCGTGGTGGACATCGACCTGATCGAGGACCTGTACCGGCAGACGTACCAGGAGAAGGTCCTCGGCACCGAGCGGCTGCGCTTCCTCAACGTGTCCCGGCTGACCGACGTCGAGGAGACCGCGGGCACGGCCCGTGCCACCGTTACGTCCCTCGTCACCGGCGAGGAGACGCTCCTGGACGCGGACGTCGTGGTCTTCGCCACCGGTTACAGCCCCGCCGACCCGCTCGGACTCCTCGGCGAGGTCGCGGACCACTGCCTGCGCGACGACGAGGGCCGCGTCCGCGTCGAGCGCGACTACCGCATCGTGACGGAACCCGAACTGCGCTGCGGCATCTACCTGCAGGGCGGTACGGAGCACACGCACGGCATCACGTCGTCCCTGCTGTCCAACACCGCGACCAGGGTCGGGGAGATCCTGGACTCGCTCCTCGCCCGGGGCGTCAAGTCCCCTTCGGACGAGGCCCGGACGGTCGCCGCGTGAAAGGCCATGGCCCTGCTTCTCCAGTGGATCAATAGGGATAACGTACTTCGCCATGGGCACGACTGCGGTTGAGCGCCCCGCGCCCAGGGGCACAGACGCCCGCCGGCGGCGGGTGATGGGTTTGGGCATGCTTGTGGTGGTCCTCGTGGCCGCGGGGGTGGTGTCGTTGGCTGTCGGTGCGCGCGCGTTGAGCCCCGCCGAGGTGTGGCACGGGCTGTTCGCGGCGCCCGACTCCGACCAGCGGCTCACCGAGATCAGGCTCATCGTGCGGACCGTGCGGGTGCCCCGGACGGTGCTCGCGATCGTGGCGGGCATCGCGCTGGGGGTCGGCGGGGCGCTGATCCAGGGCTACACGCGCAACCCGATCGCGGACACGGGCCTGTTGGGCGTGAACGCGGGCGCCTCGTTCGCCGTGGTGTCGGTGATCGCCGTGTTCGGGTTCTCCAACCCGTTCCAGTACGTCTGGTTCGCCTTCCTGGGAGCGGCGGTCGCCGGCGTTGTCGTGTTCGGCCTCGCGAGCATCGGCCGGGGCGCCGGCAACCCGTTGACGCTCGCCCTGGCCGGGCAGGGGATCACGGTGTTCCTCGCGGCGATGACCACCGCGGTCGCGCTGACGGACCTGGCGTCGCTGAACGCGCTGCGGTTCTGGAACGCGGGCTCCGTGGCCGGCGTCGGATTCGACGTCATCTGGCCGGTGACCGCGTTCATCGTGGTCGGCCTTGTGCTGGCCCTGGCCATGCTGCCCTCGCTCAACCTGCTCAACCTGGGCGACGACGTGGCGCGGGGCCTCGGAGTGAATATCGCGCTGAGCCGGACCGTCGGCATCGTCGCCATCACCCTGCTCGCGGGCGCGGCTACGGCGGCCTGCGGCCCCATCGCGTTCCTCGGGCTCATGGTGGCCCACGTGGCCCGGTACCTGACCGGTCCGGACTACCGCTGGTTGGTGCCGTACGCGGGTCTGCTCGGCGCCGTCGTCCTGCTGGTCTGCGACATCGTGGGCCGACTGGTGGTGCGGCCGGGCGAGTTGGACGCGGGTGTCCTCGTCGCCCTCCTGGGCGCTCCGTTCTTCGCGGTCCTGGTGTGGCGCGGAAAGTTCAAGAACGCATGAACGGGACTGACGTGAAGCCAGACGTGAAGCCATCGGTGGCGCCGGGTGTGCGGCTCGGCCAGGTCTCGTTCGTATGGCGGCCGTTGATCGTGTTCGTCACGCTGCTGCTGGCGGCGGCGACCTTCCTGGTGTTCTGCGTGTCCATCGGCGTGGGGGACTTCCCCATCGGCCTGAACCGGGTGATCGCCACGATCCTCGGCCGGGGCGAACGGGTCGACGAGTTCGTGGTCATGGACCTGCGGATGCCGCGCGCCCTGGCCGGTCTCGTCGTGGGGATCGCGCTCGGGGTGTCCGGGGCGCTCACGCAGTCCATCGCGCGCAATCCGCTGGCCAGCCCGGACATTCTGGGGGTCACCGCGGGCGCCAGCGCGGTCTCGGTGTTCCTGGTGACGGTGTCGGGCGGGACCGCGACGGCGATCGTCAGCTCCGTGGGCCTGTCCGCCGCGGCGCTCCTCGGCGGGCTCGGCACGGGTCTGCTGGTGTACTTCATGGCGTGGCGGCGCGGGGTCGACGGCTTCCGGCTCATCCTCATCGGCATCTCGGTGAGCGCGGTGATGGAGGCGATCACGACCTGGCTGCTGGTCACCGCCGACATCCGGGATGTGGCCAAGGCCCAGGCGTGGTTGGTCGGTTCGCTGGACAACCGGTCCTGGGGCGAGGTCCGGATTGCGCTCTGGTGCACGCTCGTCCTCCTGGTCGTCGTGGCGAGCGTCGCGTTCCAGTTCAAGCCGATGCACTTCGGCGACGAGATCGCCGCGGGCCTGGGCGTCCGGTACGCGATGGTGCGGGCCGTCCTGCTGCTGTGCGCGGTGCTGCTCGCCGCCGCCGCGGTGAGCGCCGCGGGCCCGGTCCCCTTCGTCGCGCTGGTGGCACCGCAGGTGGCGATGCGGCTGGCGAGATGTCCGACGCCGCCGATGGTGGCCTCGGGACTGGTCGGGGCGCTGCTCCTGATCGGCGCGGACCTGGTGGCGCGTACGGCACTGCCCATCAGTCTCCCGGTCGGTGTCGTCACCGCCGCGATCGGCGGCCCCTTCCTCGTCTATCTCCTGGTACGGGCGAATCTCAGATAACTGGTACAAAGAGTTAGGCAAACCTAAGTAGGCGGAGGGGGATTCGTGGCCGCGCAGCACATGGCCGAGGTCGAGGCCGGGGTCGGTGACACCTCGCGGCTGGCAGCAAAGGGCGTCACGGTCGGGTACGGCGGCCGGATCGTCATCGACGAGCTCGACGTGGCGATACCGCCCGGGGTGATCACCACGGTCATCGGCCCCAACGGCTGTGGGAAGTCGACCCTGTTGAGGACCCTGTCGCGGCTGCTCAAGCCGACCAGGGGGACGGTCGTGCTCGACGGCGACGACATTGTCAAGCTCAGGACCAGGGACGTGGCGAAGAAGCTCGGCCTGCTGCCCCAGGCACCGGTGGCGCCGGAAGGGCTGACGGTGTCCGACCTGGTCGCCAGGGGCCGCCATCCGCACCAGAGTTGGCTGCGGCAGTGGTCGTCGGACGACGTCGCCGTCGTGGAGCGCGCGCTGGCCATGACCGGGGTGTCCGACCTCGCCGACCGTCCCGTCGACTCGCTGTCCGGCGGACAGCGTCAGCGCGTCTGGATCTCGATGACCCTGGCCCAGGGCACCGACCTGCTGCTGCTCGACGAGCCGACCACATACCTGGACCTGGCGCACGCGATCGACGTGCTCGACCTGGTGGACGACCTGCACGAGTCGGGGTGCACCGTCGTCATGGTGCTGCACGACCTCAACCTCGCCACGCGCTACAGCGACAACCTCGTCGTGATGAGGGAGGGGGCGATCCTGGCGCAGGGGCATCCGCGTGACGTGATCACCGCCGACTTGCTCCACGAGGCGTTCGGACTGCGCGCCATGGTGATCGACGACCCGGTGGGCGACCGGCCGCTCATCGTGCCGATCGGCCGCACTCATGTCCAACTCGACTAGATCCGCATAAAGATGACAAAGTTAGGCTAGGCTAACCTCACTTCGCCAGGATAAGGTTTGCCTGCCCTAAGACAGGGTGCAGCGGACGGCGCTAAAGCAAGGGATCTGGGATGTTCCTCCTTCGAACGACGCGTATGAAGCCCTGGCGGCGGTTGGCGGCGACGGTTTCCGCGGCGACGCTCGGCGTCGGTCTTCTCGCGGGATGTGGTTCCGACTCCAAGGACGAGTCGAACGACAGCGCCCCGGCTGCCAAGTCCGGCGCGTTCCCGGTCACCGTGGAGCACGCGTTCGGATCCACGAAGGTCGCCGAGGCCCCCAAGCGCGTGGTCACCGTCGGCTACACGGACGACCAGAGCGTCCTCGCGTTCGGCATCAAGCCGGTCGGCATGGTCGACCAGTACCCGAACCCGGCGGGCCAGAGCCCCGACATCAACACGCAGTGGCCCTGGGTGAAGGACAAGTGGGGCGACGCCAAGCCCGAGGTCATCATGAAGAACGGTGACGCCGGCCCCAACTACGAGAAGATCGCGGCCCTGCGGCCCGACCTGATCATCGCGGTCTACTCCGAGGTCGACAAGGCCGCCTACGACAAGCTCTCCCAGATCGCCCCGACGGTGGGCCGTACCAAGGCCGAGAAGGAGCCGTTCAGCGCTCCGTGGCAGGACAACGCGCTCCAGATCGCCAAGGCGCTCGGCAAGGCCGACGAGGGCGAGAAGATGGTGGCGGGCATCCAGGCCCAGCTCGACACCGCAAAGAAGGAACACCCGGAGTTCGCCGACCAGAAGGCCGTCGCGCTGTCCTGGTACAAGGACGCGGTCAACCCCTTCACCTCCACCGACGTGCGCGGACAGCTGCTGACGGGCATCGGCTACCAGTACCAGACCGAGATCGACAAGGTCGCGGACGGCAGCTTCTCCACCGCGCTGTCCCCCGAGCGCATCGACCTGGTCGACGTCGACCGCATCTTCGTCATCAACGACAAGGCGGACACGGAAGCCCTGAAGAAGTTCAAGCTGTTCACCAACCTGGACGCCGTCAAGAACGGCAAGGTCACGTACCTGCTGGACAGTGAGGGCCCGGCGATCGGCGCGGCCATCTCCCAGGGCACCCTGCTGTCCATGCCGTACGCGGTCGACGAGCTCGTGAAGTCGGCGGCCGGCTAAAGATGTCGATGGTCAACGGATCCCGTCCCCGACCCGATCTGGTTGTGGTGTGAGCACTACCGACACACGCGTCGCCCCGGCAACTCTCCGTACGGCGACCGGGGGTGAGGCCACCCGCTGGGTCGCGGCACACTGCCGCGAGGTGCCGTGGCTGACCCTCTCCACCGTGCTCACCACGGTGGTGGGGGCGGCGCTCCAGGTACTCCCGGTGCTCCTGCTCGGCCAGGTGGTCGACGGGGTGGTCGGGGGCGAGTCCCGCTCGATCCTGGTCAGGATCGGGGTGTTGATGGTGGCCGCCGCGGTGTTCGGCGCGGTGGCCACCGCGGTGTCGACGTACCTGATCGGGCGGCTGGGCGCGGATCTGCTCGCGCGGCTGCGCGAAGGGGCCGTCCGGGCGGTGCTCGGGATGCCGAGCGAACGGATCGAGCAGGTCGGCCGGGGAGACGTGCTGTCCCGGGTCGGTGACGACGTCGCCGTGATCTCGAAGGGCATCCGGACGGCCATCCCCACGGTGTTCTCGGCGGGAGTGCTGGTCGCCATCGCCACGGTCGGCATGTTCGGCCTGGACTGGCGGCTCGGCCTGGCGGGCGCCGGCGCGCTGCCCGCGTACGCGCTGGCCCTGCGCTGGTATCTCCCGCGGTCCGCCCCGCTCTACCGGAAGCAGCGGGTGGCCCAGGCCGACCGCGCGCAGGCGTTGATCAGTGGTCTGAACGGGATCGACACGGTCCGGGCGTACCGCCTTGAGGGTGCCGTCCGCGAGAAGGTCACCAGCGAGTCGTGGCGGGTGCGCGAGCTCGGCATCGAGGTGTTCCGGTTCTTCGGCCGGTTCGTCGGCAGGGAGAACCGCGCCGAGTTCATCGGCCTCGTCCTGATCCTCGTGGTGGGGTACGCCCTGTTGGAGGCCGATGCCGCCAGCCTGGGCGAGGTCTCGGCGGCCCCGCTGATGTTCCACCGGCTGTTCACCCCGCTGGGCGCCATCATGTTCACCTTCGACGAGGCGCAGAAGTCGGGCGCGAGCCTGACCCGGCTGGTCGGGGTGCTGGCGGAGGACGCGGAGGACCGGCTGGTGGGCGACGAGGCCGTCGCGCCCGCGGAGGCCGTGGCGTACCAAGTGACGGTGGAGGGGCTGACGTTCAGCTATCCCGACACCGAGGAACCGGTCCTGAGGGATGTCGGCCTGACGATCCCGGCCGGCGGTTCGCTCGCACTTGTGGGGGCGACGGGCGCGGGCAAGTCGACCCTGGCCGCGCTGATCGCCGGCATAGGGACACCGCAGGCCGGGTCGGTGCGCGTCGGCTCGACCGACCTCGCCGGTCTGGACGAGGCCGGGGCGCGGGCCCTGGTGAGCATCCTGACGCAGGAGACGCATGTGTTCTCCGGCCCGCTCGCCGACGACCTGCGGCTGGCCGCGCCGGAGGCGACCGACGCCGAGCTGATGGACGCGTTGCGAACGGTCGGCGCCGGCGGCTGGGTCGACGGGCTGCCCGACGGGCTCAACACTCTGGTCGGCGAGGGCGGCGAGCGCCTGGACGTCACCAAGGTCGCCCAGATCGCCCTGGCCCGCCTGGTGTTGGGCCGGGCTCCGGTGGTGGTGCTCGACGAGTCGACCGCGGAGGCCGGCAGCGAGGGCGCCGCCGAGCTGGAGCGGGCCGTGCTGGCCGCCTGCGCGGGCCGGACCACGCTGTTCGTGGCGCACCGGCTGACCCAGGCGATGGCGGCCGACCGCATCGCCGTGCTGGACGCGGGACGCGTCGTTGAGCAGGGAACTCACGAGGAGCTGGTGGCTCTGGGCGGCCGCTACGCACGACTGTGGCGGGCCTGGCGCGAAGGCAGTTAGGTAAACCTAATTTAGGTTAGGCTAACTTTCATTACCTGGAAGGGACGCTGAGTCTTCGATGATGGAACCGAGCGCTCGTCTCGTACTGCTTTCTCCCACGCGCCTGGCCGACGTACGCAGGCGGACCGGCGACTTCTCCGACCGGACCATCGTCGAAGCGTGCGCGATCGGCCTGTCGTACTGGGCGACGGGCCGGAGTCCCGAGGGCATCGACCTCACCCCCGGCACGCTGTTCGCCGACGTCCTCGCGTGGGTCGACAACGGCGGGGACGGGCCCGGCGGTTGGGAGACCGGTGGCTGGGAGGCCGGCGGGGACAGCTGGAGCATCGCCGTCCCGGCAGGCGCCATGCAGTCCGACGCACAGCTCGCGCTCGACGACCTGGCCGACTTCCCCGACCGGCCCATCGGCACCATCGGCCCGTCCGGCGTGGCCGCGCGGATCGAGGCCCTGGCCGAGTGGAACGACACCGAGGCCGACCGGGTCCGCCCGACCATGGTGGAGATGTTCCGCGAGCAGGCGCGTACCAGGCCGGACGCCGTTGCCGTCGTCGACGAGCACCGCTCCCTGACGTACCGTCAGGCGGCGGAGCTGTCCAGCCAGTTGGCCCACCATCTGATCGAGCACGGACTCACGGCCGAACAGGTCGTCGGCATCTCACTGGGCCGCTCCGCCGACATGGTGATCGGGCTGCTCGGCGTGCTCCAGGCCGGGTGCGCGTTCGTCCCGCTCGATCCGCAGTGGCCCGCCGCACGCCGGGCCGTCGTCATCGAGGACGCCCGGGTCGTGCTGCAGCTCAACGGCTCCGGAGAGCAGGCCCCGGGCGAACCCGACGCCGTGGCCGTCGACCTCGGCGACTGGAAGTTCGGTTCCCACCCAACAGACGGGACCGGGATCGCCGTCGACGGCGACGCCCTGGCGTACGTCATCTTCACGTCCGGTTCGACCGGGCGGCCCAAGGGCGCGATGATCCGTCACGAAGCCATCAGCGAACGCCTGTTGTGGCAGGTGGACGAGATCCTCGGCTTCGGCCACGACGACGCGTCGCTGTTCAAGGCGCCGCTGTCCTTCGACATCTCCATCAACGAGATCTTCCTGCCGCTGGTGTCCGGCGGCAGACTGGTGGTCCTGCGGCCCGGTGGCGAACGCGACCCGCACCACCTGCTGGGCGTCATCGCCGAACACCGCGTCACCTTCACCTACTTGGTGTCGTCCATGCTGGACGTACTCCTTGAGATCGCCGGCGACTCCGGAGACCTGAACAGCCTGCGGCACGTGTGGTGCGGCGGCGAGGTGCTGACCCCGGAGCTGTACGAACGGTTCCGCACCCGGCTCGACATCCCCATGTACCACGGCTACGGCCCGGCCGAGACGACGATCGGCGTCTCGCACGTCGTCTACCGTGGCGCGGCGGAACGCCTGTCGACGTCGATCGGCAAGGCCAACCCCAACACCCAGTTGTACGTGCTGGACGACGAACTGCGCCCGGTCCCGGTCGGAGTCGGCGGCGAACTGTACGTGGGCGGCTTCCTCCTGGGCCGGGGGTACGTCAACGCGCCCGGGCTCACGGCGTCCCGGTTCGTGGCGAACCCCTTCGCCGCGGACGGGTCCCGGCTGTACCGGACCGGTGACCTCGCGAGGTTCGCCCCGGACGGATCGCTGGACTTCCTCGGCCGGGCCGACAACCAGATCAAGATCCGCGGTATGCGGCTGGAGATCGAGGACGTCGAGGTCGGTCTCGCCGAACACCCCGGCGTACGGCACACCTGCGTCGTCGCCAAGAAGAACGCGGCCGGCGGCACCTACCTCGTGGGGTACGTGATCCCGGCCGCCGGGAGCGAGACCCTGCGGGCGGACGAGGTCAAGGCGTGGGCCGCCGAGCACATGGTCGAGTACATGGTTCCCGCCCATGTCGTCGTGATGAAGGAGTTCCCGCTCACTGCGAACGGCAAGCTCGACCGGAACGCGTTGCCGGAACCCGCCGTAGGGACGGGCTCGATCGTCCCGCCCACCACCGAGAACGAGCGCGCGGTCTGCGCCGCGATCGCGACGCTGCTGCAGCTCGACGAGGTCGGTGTCGACCAGGACTTCTTCCAGCTCGGCGGAGACAGCATCCTGGCGATCTCGCTGCTCAGCGCGCTGCGCGACGCGGGGCTCTACGTCACGACACGGCAGATCTTCACCCACACCCTGGTGGGGGCACTGGCGGCGGTGGCGAGCCGTGAGGACGTCTCCACCGTGGACCACGGGGACATCGCGGCCGGGTCCGTCGTGGGATCGCCCATCGTGCAGTGGCTCGGCGAGACCACCGACGCGATCGACGGCTTCGTCCAGTCGGTCGTGCTGAACACCCCGGCGGACCTGACCGCCGACGCGCTCGACGAGATCCTCGCCGCCGTGGTCGGCCGGCACGACATGCTGCGCGCCGAGCTGGTGCGCGGCGACCGCTGGAGCTTCCACATACCGGAGGCGGACCGGGCCGCCCCCGGGTGGCAGGAGAGCGACCGGCCGCTCGACGAGTGTGTCGCGCTCGCCACCGACGGACTCGACCCGGCGGGCGGCGCGATGCTGCGTGCGGTCTGGCGCCGCGAGGCGCGCCAACTGGTCCTGGTCGCCCACCACGTCGTGATCGACGGCGTGTCCTGGCGGGTCCTGATGGAGGACCTGGCCACGGCGTGGCGGCAGTTCTCCTCGGGCGCGCCGATCGACCTGCCCCCGGTGGGCACGTCCTTCCGACGCTGGACGCAGCTGCTGGACCGCGCGGCCTTCGACGCGGACAGCGCCTACTTCCGGCGCCCCCTGCCGGGAGCGGACGAACCGGTGGGCAGGCGCGCGCTGTCCGCGACCGACACCGTCGCACGCGAGCGGCTCCGGACCGTCTCGGTCGGCCCCGAGGTCACGGCCGCGCTGCTCGGCGAGATCCCCGCGAAGTTCCACGCGGGCGTCAACGACGTCCTGCTGACCGCGCTCGCCGTCACCCTCGCCCGCTGGCGCCGCGACCACGGGCAGGACCAGACGTTCGCGCACATCGAACTCGAAGGCCACGGCCGCGAAGGCCGGTTCGTGGCGGGCAGCGCCGGCTTCGAACCCGAACTGTCCCGCACCGTGGGCTGGTTCACCACGCTGTTCCCGGTGACCGTGGACCCCGGCGCGGCCGGCGACCTCACCGCACCCGAGTACCTGGCCACCGCGCTCAAGGCGGTCAAGGAGGACCTCGCCAGGGTGCCGGACAACGGCGTCTCCTACGGCGCCCTGCGCTACCTGGCCCAGAGCGAGTTCGACGCGCCCGCACCGCAGGTGCTCTTCAACTACCTGGGCCGCTTCGACGCGGGAGCGTCCGGCGACTGGCAACTCGCGGGTACCACCGGCCAGTTGGGCGAGAAGCGCGACCCGAGGATGCGCCTGCCGCGCGCCCTGGAGTTCAACGCGATCGCCGAACCCGCCGCCTCGACCGGCGAGTACGAACTGGTCACCACCATCTCCTGGCCCGACGGGATGTTCACCGACGAGGACATCACGACGCTCGGCGAGTACTTCCGGGTGGCCCTGGCCGGACTGGCCGCGCTCGACCAGGGCGGCCACACCCCCAGCGACTTCCCCCTGGTGCCCCTGACCCAGGCCGACGTCGACGTCCTGGACGGCCCGGAGCTGCGGGACATCCTGCCGCTGACCCCGTTGCAGGAGGGTCTGTACTTCCACTCGGTCTTCGACGACGACTCGGCGGGCAGCTACGTCGAGCAGCAACTGCTCACGCTGGACGGCGAGGTGGACGCCGACCGGCTCGCCGCGGCGGCGACCCGTCTGCTCACGTTGTACCCGAACCTGGCCGCACGGTTCGTGGCCCTCGCCGACGGCCGCGTGGTCTCCGTACTGGACAGCGGTGTCGAGGCGCCGTTCACCACGCTGGACCGCCCCGGCATCACCGACGACGAGATACGCGACCACGCCGAACGGGACCGCCGCGCCGGGTTCGACCTGGCCACAGGACCGCTGATGCGCTACACGCTCATTCGCACGGGCTCCGGCCGCAGCGTCCTGGTGCAGACCGTGCACCACATCATCGCCGACGGCTGGTCGGTGCCCCCGATGCTCCGCGCGCTGCTGGCCGAGTACCACGCGCCGGGGACCGTGTACGCGATCGGCGGCTTCCCCGACTACGTGCGCTGGCTCGCCGGACGCGACGACGACGAGAGCGACCGGGTCTGGCAGGAGCAGCTCGCCGAGCTGCCCGGCCCCTCCCTCGTCGCCGAGGGGCACACCCCCTCCGACCGGTTCGCCGACACCGCCGTGGAGCCGGCGGACGACATCGACGCGGCTGCCCGGACGGCCGGGGTGCCGCTGAGCGCGGCCGTGCACAGCGCCTGGGCGGTGACGCTGGGCGGCATCCTGCACGGCAGGGACGTCGTGTTCGGCTCCACGGTCTCCGGGCGCGACGCCGAGGTGCCCGGCATCGAGAACATGGTCGGTCTGTTCATCAACACGATCCCCGTACGCGCCCGTTGGGCCGCCACCACCACGGCGGGCGACCTGCTCACCTCGGTACGGGAACACCAGAGCGCGGTGCTGCCTCACCAGCACGTGTCGCTGGCGAGGATCGGCCGCCAGGCCGGCGCAGGCTCCCTGTTCGACACCCTGGTGGTGTTCGACGTGGCGACCGACGTGGACGCGCTGCGGGGGCCCGACGACGACCTGGTCATCACCGACATCGTGAACGAGGGCGCCCCGCACTACCCGTTGACACTGGTGGTGGAGCGCGCACTCGACGGGCGTCCGCGCTTCAACCTGATCTACGACGGCGAACTGCTGCGGGAGGCGAGCGCCCAGGAGATCCTGCGTACGTTCACCCGGACCCTCACCGACCTGCTCACCCGGCCCGAAGTCCTGGTCGACGACCTGGCGTCCGGGGACACCCGGCGTCCCGCGCGCATCACTCCGACCACCCTGGGCGGACTGTTCGATGCCGCCGCGCACCGGGACCCGGCCGCCACCGCCGTCACCCAGTGCGGTCTCGACGGCGGTACCCGGTCACTGACGTACGGCGAACTGTCAGCGGCGAAGGGCGAGTTGGCCTCCATGCTGCGGGCGGCCGGGGTCGGACCCGGCAAACGGGTCGCCGTCGCCGTCCCGCGTTCCCTTGAGCAGGTCGTCGCCCTGGTCGCGATCGTCGGCGCGGGCGGTGCCTACGTGCCGCTGGACCTGGCGTACCCGGACGAACGGCTGGAGTACATCCTCGCCGACGCCACTCCGCAGGTCGTTCTCGTGGACCGTGAGCAGCGGGAACGCTTCACGGACCTGCTGGCCCGGGCGGGCGTGTCGGCCCGCGTGCTCGTACAGGGGGACGAGCCGCCGCGGGGAGACGAGCAGACACTCGGAGATGGACAGACGCGGGGAGAGCCGCAGGCCGAGAGTGACGGGCAGGCGCCGGAGCCCAACGAGCCGGGTCCGGCGGTCAGTTGGCACGACCCCGCGTACGTGATCTACACGTCCGGTTCGACCGGCCGGCCCAAGGGTGTCGTCGTCCCGCACTCCAGCGTGGTGACGCTGCTCGCGAACACCCGGCCCGATATGGACTTCGGTCCGTCCGACGTGTGGGTCCAGTTCCACTCCTTCTCCTTCGACTTCGCGGTCTGGGAGCTGTGGGGGGCGTTGGCTCATGGCGGTGAGCTCCTTGTCCCGGAGTACGGGCTGACCCGCTCCCCGGTCGACTTCCACCGGCTGGTCCGCGAGCGCGGAGTCACCGTGCTCAACCAGACCCCATCGGCGTTCTATCAGTTCATCGAGGCCGACCGGCACGCCGGCGAGCCGGTCACCGCACTGCGCCGGATCATCTTCGGCGGCGAGGCGCTGGATCTCGGGCGGCTGCGCGGCTGGGTCGAGCGGCACGGCACCGGTTCGCCCGAGCTGGTCAACATGTACGGCATCACCGAGACCACCGTCCACGTCACCCACCGGGTGCTGACCGACGAGGACTTCGGCCTCGGCGACGACGTCAGCCCGATCGGCGGTCCGATTCCCGGCCTGACCACCTACCTGCTCGACGACCGGCTCCGGCCGGTGCCGCCGGGACGGGTGGGCGCCATCTACGTCGCCGGCGACCAGGTGTCCCTCGGCTACCTGGGCAGGCCGGGGCTCACCGCGGGCCGGTTCGTGGCGAACCCGTTCGCCGACGACGGCTCCCGCATGTACCACACGGGCGACCTCGCCCGCCGCACGCTCGACGGCGAGCTGGAGTTCGCAGGGCGCGCCGACAACCAGGTCCAACTCAAGGGCTTCCGGATCGAGTTGGGCGAGGTCGAGTCCGCGATCAGGGAACTCGACGGCGTGGTCGACGTGGCCGTCACGGTGGCGGACAGCGGCGACCATCTGGTCGCGCACGTGGTGGGGCGGGTGCCCGGTGACTTCACGGAGTCGCTCTCCGCGAAGCTGCCCGTGCACATGGTGCCCGGGCGGGTGTTGCCGGTCGACGCGCTGCCGTTGACGGTCAACGGCAAGCTGGACCGCAAGGCCTTGACCGAGCGGGCAGGCACGCCCACCAGGGACGCGGGGCAGCATCCATTCGCGGGTCAGCCGCGGGGCGCGACCAGCCATGACGCACTCGCAGCCGAAGACGCCGCCGTTGCGGCACTTCCCGCGGAGCGCTTCAGCGATTCCACGCTCGCCCAACTGGTCGGTATCTTCGCGGAAACCCTGCCCGGCTCCGCCGCGGACACCGTGGACGCCGACACCGACTTCTTCATGGCCGGAGGCGACAGCATCGTCGCCATCACCGTGATCAACCGGGCCCGGGCGCTCGGCCTGCCGATCGCGCCACGGGACGTGTTCCTGTTCAGGACACCGCGCGCGCTCGCCGAGCACGTGGGTACGCGCACACCGCAGGCCACGGCGACGAACTCGACACCCGCCCGCCGCGAGGACGGCCCGCTGACGCCGACGCCGATCATCCTGCGCCAGCGGGAACTGGGCGGATCGCTCGCCCGGTTCGCACAGGCGAGGACGCTGGTGGCCCCCGAGGGCACCGGTTTCGCCGATGTCGAGCGCGCCGCGAACGCCGTCGTCGAGGCCCACCCGGCTCTCCGGCTGGGGCTGCGCGCCGAGCACGGCGTGTGGGCACTGCGCACCGAACCCGCCGGCCGCGTCACCGTCGTACGGACGGACGAGACCGACGCGACCACCGCGGCGAACGAAGCCGCCGGACGGCTCGATCCCGAGTCCGGGGACGTGATCGCGTTCTCGTGGCTGGCGGCGAGCCGGACCCTGGTCGTCACCGTGCACCACCTCGCCGTCGACTCGGTGTCCTGGCTGATCCTCCTCGACGACCTGGCCGCCGCCCTGCGCGGGGCGCCCCTGGCACCGCCGACCACCTCCTACGCCGAGTACGCCGAAGCACTGACGCTTCGGTCCGCCTCGGCGATCGACGATCTCGGGGACTGGGTCACCACGCTCCGGGCGCCCGAACTGCTGCCCACGGTCGAGAGGTTGCGCGAGATCACGGTCGTACTCGCGCCGGACGTGAGCGACCTCGTGACACGCACGGCGCCCGCCGCACTCGGTGTCGGTCTCACCGAGCTGCTGTGCGGCGCCCTGCGCACCGCGCTGACCCGCGTCCAGCCGTCACCCACCGACCTCGCTGTCGAGCTGGAGCGGCACGGCCGGGTCCCGGCCGTCGAACACCACGACTACACCCGCACGGTCGGCTGGTTCACCTCCATCGCGCCCGTGCGGCTCACGGCGCACACCGACCCCGTCGCGGCGGCGCGCGAGGTCGCCGAACGCCAACCGGACGAGTCCGGGCACGTCGCCTACGGCGGGCTCAGGTACCTCAACCCGCAGACGGCCCCGCTCCTGACCGCCCGCCCGCAGGTGCTGTTCAACTACCTCGGCCGGGGCAGCGAGTCCCAGGCGCTGCACATCACCGGCGGCGATCAGGGCAGCCCGTACGCCGTCGAGGTCAACGCCTGGATCGACGAGGCCACCGGGAGCCTGCGCGCGGAGTTCATCCTCGCCGAGGGCATACCCGACGAGATCGCCGAACACTGGCTCGGCGCGCTGAAGCACATCGCGGACGCCTCCGCGACGGCCGAGCGCACGGCACCGGTCACTCCGCTCCAGCGTGGTCTGTTTTTCCAGGCCCAGATGGCGGGCTCGGCCGGACACTACGTCGCGCAGAGCTGGTTCACCTTCGACCGGCGCCTGGACACCGACGCGCTGGCCGAGGCGATGGCGTACGTGATCGGACGTCACCCGATCGTGGGCGCCGGCTTCTCCACCGACGACGACGGAAACCCGGTCCAGGTCCTCAAGGCGGGCCGACGGGTCGACGTACGTACGGTCGAGTTGGCGACGGACGCCGAGGTCGAGGCCCTGCGTGCCCGGGACCGGGACACGGGATTCGACCCGGGTGAGCCGCCGCTGATCCGGCTGACCGTGGTGCGGCTGCCCGACGACCGCGACGGCCTGCTGCTGAGCTACCACCTGCTGCTGTGGGACGGCTGGTCCCGCGAGATCATGCTGCGGGACCTGTTCGACGCCTACCGGGCCGTCGTCGTGGGCGAGCCACTGGACGCGGCCCCGGCCACGCCGAGCTTCGAGGACTACGCCCGGGCGCTCGACGCCAAGGACCCCGCCGTATCGGAACGCTTCTGGGCGGAGCACCTGGCGGGCCTCCCGGGTCCGACACTGCTTGCCGGACCGGCGCCGTCCCTCTCGGACGACCTGCCGCGCGCGCTCGTGCACCAGATGTCGGAGGAGCAGTCGGAACTGCTGCGGGAAGCGGCAAGGACGCACGGCGTCACACTGAACTCGGTGCTGACCGGCGCGTTCGGCCTCCTGCTCGGCGCCCACACCGGCCGCAGCGACGCCGTGTTCGGCGTGACCGTCTCCGGCCGGGAGGGCGAGGGGCTGTCCGACATCGTCGGCGTGCTGCTCAACACCGTGCCCATGTGGACACGGGCACGGCCGGACGACACGGTCCGGGAGTACCTGTCGGCCGTGCAGACGGCCAGGGTCGAGGCCATGGAGCACGAGCACCTCGGCCTCGGTGAGATCCAGCGGGCCAGTGGACACGACACCCTGTTCGACAACCTGTTCGTGCTCCAGAACTTCCTGGACATGGACGCGTTCGCCGAGATGAACGCCCGGCACGGCATCACCTCGGTGAAGGCCGACGACTCCACCCACTACCCGTTCACCTGGGTCGTCACGCCCGGCGACCGGCTCACGGTCAAGCTGGAGCACCGCTACGGCGACACCGACAACGCCCGCCGTCTCCTCGACGACTACCTGCGCGTGCTCGAAGACCTGGCCCGGTCGACCGGACCGGTCGGCGCGCTGCCGGGCCTCGGGGCGGAGCCCGAGCCCGCCGAACGCACGGACGTCGGAACGGACACCGTGGTCGACCGGTTCGACCGGGCGGCGGACCGTGACCCGCAGCGGGTGGCGCTCGTCGCCCATGGCTCGACCATGACCTTCGCCGAACTGCGGGACCGCAGCCGCGCGGTGGCGGGTGTGCTCGCCGGTCGCGGCATCGGCACGGAGACGAACGTGGGTCTCGCGATCCCGCGCTCCCTCGACTCGATCGTGGCGCTGTTCGCCGTGCTGCGCGTCGGCGCCGCGTACGTGCCGCTGGAACTGGACCACCCGGACGAGCGGATCGCCGCGATCGTCGAGGACGCCCGCCCGGACGTGATCCTCACCGCGAGTGCCGTCTCCCCCCGGCTGACCGGCGACCTGATCGAACTGGACCGCCCGCTGCCCGAGGCCGAGCCGTATGTGACGTTCGCGCCGGACGACCCGGACCGCCTGCGGCACCCCGCCTACACGATCTACACCTCCGGATCGACCGGGAAGCCCAAGGGCGTGGTGACCGAGTACGCAGGGCTCACCAACATGCTGATCAACCATCAGCGCCGCATCTTCGAACCGGTGTTGGCGGAGCACGACCACCGGGTCTTCCGGATCGCGCACACCGTGTCCTTCGCGTTCGACATGTCGTGGGAGGAGCTGCTGTGGCTCGCCGACGGCCACGAGGTGCACATCTGCGACGAGGAACTCCGGCGCGACGCCCCCCGGTTGGTCGAGTACTGCCTCGAATACGGGATCGACGTCATCAACGTGACCCCAACCTACGCGCAACAGCTCGTCGCCGAGGGGCTGTTGGACAACCCGGACCGACGGCCGGCGCTGGTGCTGCTGGGCGGCGAGGCCGTCACCCCGACGCTGTGGCAGCGGCTCGCCGAGACGGAGGGGACCGTCGGCTACAACCTGTACGGGCCTACCGAGTACACGATCAACACCCTTGGTGTCGGCACCTTCGAGTGCCAGGACCCGGTGGTGGGTGTGGCGATCGACAACACCGACGTGTACGTACTGGATCCGTGGCTGCGCCCGCTTCCGGACGGGGTTCCCGGTGAGCTGTACGTGTCGGGCATCGGCATCGCGCGCGGTTATCTCGGGCAGCCCGCCCAGACCGCGCACCGCTTCGTCGCCTGCCCGTTCGGCGAACCCGGCGAGCGCATGTACCGCACCGGAGACCTGGTGGTCCGGCGGCCCGACGGCAACCTGATGTACCTGGGCCGCACCGACCAGCAGGTCAAGATCCGGGGACACCGGGTCGAACTGGGCGAGGTCGAGGCCCTGTTCGCGGCACACCCGGCGGTGCGGTTCGTCGCCGCGGTGGCCCAGCCCGACCCGCAGGTCGACGGGGCGTACCGGCTGGCCGCCTACCTCGTGCTCGACGGCTCCGACCTGGCGGCGGTCGCCGCCGAAGTGGGCGCCGGGCTACCGGACTTCCTGCGACCGACGCACTACGCCGAGGTCGACAGCATCCCGCTGACGGTGAACGGGAAGGCTGACACCAAGGCGCTGCCGGAGGCCAAGCCGCTGGGCGCGCTGACCACGGCGGGGGAGCGCGGACCGGAGACCGAGACCGAGACCACGGTGTGTGAGTTCTTCGCCGAGGCACTGGACCTGGACGACGACGAGGTGAGCGCGGTGAGCGACTTCGTGTCCCTCGGCGGGCACTCCATGCTGGCGGTGCGGCTGATCGGGCTGCTCCGCCGGGAGTACGGTCCAGTGATCACCATCCGAGACCTGTTCACCCTTCGAACCCCGGAAGCGATTGCCCACCACCTCGATGACAATGCCGACAACTCCTGACACGCGGCGGCCCCGCCCAGGGTCCGACATCCTCCGTACCGCTCTGCGTCGCAACATCGGCGCCATGGTCTGGGGCACCGTCCTCATGGGCCTGTACCAGGCGGGTGAGACGGCCTTTCCCATCGCGCTCGGTCTCATCGTCGAACACACCATGCAGGGAGACCGGAGCCTCGGCGCGCTGGGCCTGTCGATCGGCGCGCTGGCCGTGATCATCACGACCGTGTCGCTGTCGTGGCGGTTCGGGATGCGCGTCCTGCAGAAAGCCAACACGACCGAGGCACACCGCTGGCGGGTGCGGGTCGCGGCCTGCGGACTCCAGCCGGTGGCCAGGGACGTCGACCTCAAGTCCGGCGAGATCCTGACCATCGCCACCGAGGACGCCGACCAGACCGCCGACATCATCGAGGTGGTCCCGCTGCTGATCAGCTCGCTGGTCGCGGTGGTGGTCGCCGCGGTCGCGCTGGGCCTGGCCGACATCCGGCTCGGTCTGCTGGTGATAGTGGGAACCGTCGCGATCCTGTCCGTCCTGAGCGTGATGTCCAAGCGGATCGGCGCCAGTACCCAGGAACAGCAGGCCCGGGTCGCGCGGGCCGGAGCGAAGGTCGCCGACCTGATCATCGGCCTCCGCCCGCTGCACGGCTTCGGCGGCAACCACGCCGCGTTCGGGTCCTACCGGAAGGTCAGCACGGAGGCCAAGCACCAGGCGATCACCGTCGCCAAGGTGAACGGCGTCTACGCGGGCACCGCGCTGGCCCTCAACGCGGTTCTCGCCGCCGCCGTGACCCTGACGGCGGGCTGGCTCGCGTTCGACGGCCGGATCACCATCGGGGAACTCGTCATGGCCGTGGGCCTGGCGCAGTTCATCATGGAACCGCTCAAACTGTTCTCGGAGATGCCGAAGTACGTGATGATCGCGCGTGCGTCCGCCGAGCGGATGGCGCTTGTGCTGACCGCGCCGCCGGTGACGACACCGGGCCCGGAGCGCCCGGCCGCGGGCGGCTCCCTGGAGATCGACTGCGTCCGGTACGGGACCCTGCGCAAGCTGAAGTTCCAGGTGCCGGCCGGCGAGTTCGTGGCGATCGCCGTCTACCAGCCCCGCTCGGCGGCCGACCTCGCGTCGGTCCTGGCCGTGAACGTCCCGCCCGAGGCGTACGAGGGAGCGGTGCGGGTCGGCGGGCAGGAGCTCGCGGACCTGTCGGTCGAGGCGGTGCGCGAGCACATGCTGGTGAACCCGTACGACGGGGAGATCTTTGCCGGCACCCTCCGCACGAACATCGACCCGTCGGGCACCAGCCGGACGGTCCCCGAGGCCGTCGAGGCGTCCCTGCTCACCGATGTCGTCGCCCTGCACCGTGAAGGACTCGACCACGGCGTCCGCGACCGCGGCGCGAACCTCTCGGGCGGGCAGCGCCAACGGCTGTCCCTGGCCCGCGCGTTGGCCGCCGACACCGACGTCCTCGTCCTGCACGACCCGACGACGGCCGTCGACGCGGTCACCGAACAGCTCATCGCCCGCAACATCGCGAAACTGCGCCGGGGCCGCACCACCGTCGTCCTCACCAGCAGCCCGGCCCTCCTGGACGCCGCCGACCGCGTCCTAGTACTGGACGACGGCGTAATCACAGCAGAAGACACCCACCGCAACCTCCTCGCCAAGGACGAGGCCTACTGCTCGGCGGTGGCGAGGTGAACTGCTGAACTTCCTGGGGGCGAGACGCGCCCCATCAGGGGCGCGGGGAACGGCGCAATCTTTTAGGGGCGCGAGGAACCGCGCACCCAGCCCCCACCGACCCGCAGAAAATCACGACGCTCCCCGCGGAGCGCCCAGCACCCAGGCCACATCCCTCAACAGGGCATGCCGCCACCCCGCCCGATCATGCCCCGCAGGGGATCGCGAAACCCGCACAGCCGCCCCGCCCTCCGAGGCCAACGCCTCAACCGACTCACAGTGCGGCAACATCCGCGTCTCATGCTCACCGACATCGAACGCAACCCGCAGCCCGGCGAGTTCGGCGGCCCCCCGATCCCGCAGCCGCGCGGCGATGGCCCCGCCGAGCGGGCCGCCGAACGGGTCGGCCAGACCCATCGCATCGGGTGTCCACCAGAACGACCCCGACTGACAGGCGACACGCGACACCAACTCCGGGAACTCCAACGCCGCGTACATCGCGCTCAGCCCCCCGAGGCTCTGCCCGGCGACCACCAGTCGGTCCGGATCGGAGGGGACGTCGGACTCCGCGACCAACGGCAGCAGTTCGTCCCGGACCGCCTCCCAGAGTTCACGCCTGCACGCGAACTCGGCCTCCCTGTCCTTGCTCGGAAGGAAGATGAGTGTGACCGGGGGCATCTCACCACTGGCGACGGCCGAGTCGAACGCGGTCATGGCCGGATGCAGGTACAGCCAGTCGTCCCCGTCGAGCAGCAGGACCACCGGCCCGCCGCCGCCCACCGGATGGACCCGCACGGTACGCCGCCCCCCGAGCCGTTCACTGGCCCAGCGGAGCCGGGTGAGCGGGAGGGGCAGTACGACATCGGCGCCGATGACGGGCCAGTGCGGCTGGGCCGGGGCGTCCGGGGTCGCGGCGATGGACCGGTCACCGCCCGCACCGACCGGGTTGAACGGGTCGGCGTACGCCGCGTCGTCCGCGAGGAACCGGTAGGTCACCCGCAGCCGCGCGGGCATGCGCACCTCGGCGTACCAGCAGTCCGTGTCGCCCCACCGGCGCAGGGGGACCGGCTCCGACCAGCTCTCGAACTCGATGCTCGCCGGAGAGCCGCGCCACAGGAACAAGGTCACCCAACCGCCGCCGTCGGCAGGTACGGACGCGGGTGTCCCCGCCGCCGCCCAGAACTCGTCGGTGCCTGGTTTGCCTGGCAGTCCGTACCCAACGAAGGCGTTCTCCCTGTCGGCCGCGAGGCCGGGAACGGCGTCGGTCACGGCCGGACCCCTTCGATCGCCAGGCGCATGAACGTCTCCTTGTGAGAGGGAAGGGGCAAAGGCTAAGCTCGCTGCTAATTAGGCGAGCCTAACCTAATCATTGCATTCCTCTCCATCCCCGATTCCGCC
Source organism: Streptomyces sp. NPDC033178 (assembly GCF_055577685.1). Taxonomy (NCBI): domain Bacteria; kingdom Bacillati; phylum Actinomycetota; class Actinomycetes; order Kitasatosporales; family Streptomycetaceae; genus Streptomyces; species Streptomyces sp. NPDC033178. The sequence goes on along the minus strand of NZ_JBVIPT010000003.1, from coordinate 121,777 downwards.
CCGGCTCCATCCCCGATGCGCTTCCTGAAAGGGCCACCGACACATGAGCACCAACCCTTTCGACGACACCGAAGGCCGCTTCCTGGTTCTGGTGAACGACGAGGGCCAGCACTCGCTCTGGCCGTCCTTCGCCGCCGTGCCCGGGGGGTGGACGGTTGCCTTCGACGAGAACACCCGAGAGGCGTGCCTGGACTTCATCGAGGCCAACTGGACGGATCTGCGCCCCCGGTCCCTCGCGGCGTCCATGGACGTGTGACCCTGCCGACCACTCCGGGGGGGGGGGGGGACACCGCTGATGCTCTGCACCAGACTGACGAACGCCCGCTTCCTCACCATGGATCCGGACCACCCCGTCGCTCACGAGCTGGGCATCTGGCGGGGCCGGATCGTGGGCCTGGACGCAGCCGTGACCTCCCTGCCGGCCCGCGAGGTGATCGACCTCCAGGGCGCCACCGTGCTGCCCGGGTTCATCGACAGCCATGTGCACCTGGCCTGGACCGGTTTCAAGGCGGGCACACCGAGCGTCGCCCCGTGCGCCTCGGTCGAGGACGTGCTCGTCGCCGTGGCCGAAGCGGTGGCGCGTACGCCGGAAGGGGGCTGGGCCGACCTCGCGGGGTACGACCAGCGCGGCCTCGGACGCCATCTGACCGCCGCCGAACTGGACAAGGTCAGCGCCGGGCGAAAAGTCTTCATGATGCACGACTCCGGACACGGCTGCATGGTCAACACGGCCGTCCTGGACCTGCTTCCCGCCGAACTCCCGCACGAGGAGGGCTTCCTGGCCGAGGGTGCCATGGGAGCCGCCCGGGCGCTTCGACTCCCGTACTCCCAGCAGGAGTTGGCCGAAGCGATCGGGCTGGCCGCCCGGACCTGTCTGGCCGAGGGAGTGACGGCCTGCGCGGAGGCGGGCATCGGCGGCGCGCTGTTCGGCCACAGTCCGGTCGAGCTCGGCGCCTATCAACTCGCCCAGGAGCAGGGCAAGTTGCCGCTCAGGGTCCAGCTCATGGTGTCCGCGGACCGGCTGCGCCCCGTCACCGCGCACGAGGGCGACGGCATTCCCCGCGCGCTCGACCTCGGCCTGCGCACCGGGTTCGGCGACGACCGGCTCTCCGTGGGCGCGCTGAAGATCTACACCGACGGCGGCATGATGGCCCGTACCGCCGCGCTGACCGGCCCGTACCAGGGGCTCGACCACACGGGCCAGTTGCAGGACGACCCCGAGGCCCTCGCGGACACGATCGTCGACGGGCATCTCGCGGGCTGGCAGCTCGCCGTGCACGCCATCGGCGACCGGGCGGCCGATGTCGCCCTGGACGCCCTGGAGCGGGCACAGCGGATCCGGCCGCGCCCCGGCGCCCGGCACCGCATCGAGCACGCGGGCCTGATCCGGCCCGACCAGCTGGAGCGCTTCGCGCGGCTGGGCGTGACGGCCGTGATCCAGCCGAACTTCCTGCGCTACTTCGGCGACGACTACGCGGCGATCATGGGGGAGGAGCGGGCGCCCTGGCTGTACCGGGGGCGAGGTTTCCTGGAGCACGGGATCACCCTCGTGGGCAGCTCCGACCGGCCCGTCGCGGACGGATCGCCGCTCAGGGCCGTGCAGTTCATGGTCGAGCGCGCGTCCGAGTCGGGTCAGGTCATCGGCCCGGAGGAGGGCATCACGGTCGACGAGGCCCTGCGCGCGTACACCGTGGCCGGCGCCTTCGCCTGCCACTGGGAGGACAGCGCGGGAAGTCTGACCCCGGGGAAGCGCGCCGACCTGGTCGTCCTGGGCGACGACCCGAGGAGTGTCGACGTCTCGAGCATCGGCGACATCGAGGTGGTCGCGACGTACGTCGACGGCCGTGAGACCGAGGAGGCCGCGTCGTGAGCACGCGGACGGACAACGACAACACCCGGTACGCACACCTGTGGCAGGGGTCGCCGTACCCGCACCGGTGGGTGCTCTGGGACACCGCCGGCGACATCCTGGTGTTCGACCGGGACGCCAACGGCCTTGTTGACATCGACGACGACCGCGTCCGGCACGAGGTCGTGCGCAGGATGCGCGAGGCGGGCGTACCGGAGAGCGACGACTATCCGGGTCGCCCCTGCTCGTGAACGACCCGCTTCGGCGAAGGCGAAGGCGAGAGTGAAGTCGGGGCGAGGGCATCACATGCTCTGTGCCGCCCTGCCGTGCAGGAGCTGGCGGATCAGCTGGTCGGTGGTGCACACGACGCTGGTGCGTCCGATCCAGCGCAGCGCCATGGAGTGGTCCTCGGCGGAGAAGTCGGCCACCGCGTCGGCCACGACGAACGGCTGGATGTCGTTCATGAAGGCGTCCGCGGCTGTCAGCAGTATTCCGAGATGTGCCTGCACCCCGCAGAGGATCAGCTGGTCGCGCCCCTCGGAGCGCAGCAGCCGGCCCAGATGACTGCGGAGAAAGGCGTTGTGGCGGACGTTGACCAGCAGGTGTTCCCCCACCCTGGGCGTGAGTTCCGCGACGATCGCCGCGTCGTCGCCAGGCTCCTGACCGATGCCGGGGCCCCAGATGTCGGTCATCAGCCCTCGCTGGCCCGGGCGTTGGGCGGCCGGCTCGGCGCTGAACACCACCGGCATGCCGAGTGTCCCCGCGAGCTCGCGCAGGGTGGCGCTGTTGTCGAGCAACTCCACGACGGGCGAGCAGTCAGGCGGGAAGGCCTGGACGAAGTGGTTCTGCATGTCGTGGATCAACAACGCGGCCCGTGCCGGATCGATCGTCCAGGGCGGGCCCGACGGGGGCACCGCGGAACGGTCGGGCATGGGATAGGAGTTGATGACCGGCAAGCCCATGGGCGGACTCCTCCCTGATGGCGTGAGTGCCGAGCCCGATTGAGGGAAGTTAGCTTAGCCTAAGCTAACTTGATGAGGGGTGGATCGTCAGGTGGCCGGTTCGGCCGAGTTACCAGGAGTTCGAGGAGCGAGGATCATGGCGAGCAGTACGTACCGGGACGCCTGGGGCATCCCGCATCTCCGTGCCTCCGATCCGCTGCGACTGGCCTTCGCCCAGGGGCGGAACGCGGCGCACGACCGGGCCTGGCAGATCGAGGCCGAAAGGCATCGCTCGCAGGGCACCACGGCCTCCTTCCTCGGGGCGGGCGCCGTCCCCTGGGACCGTTTCGTCCGCCGGGCCCGGCTCGACGACACGGCCCGGCGCTGCTTCGAAACGCTGGAGGAGGAGACGGCGGCCTGGGTGTCGGCGTACGTCGACGGGGTGAACGCCGGCATTGAGCGGGGAGCGGCCGACGCGCCGGAGTTCGCGGCCACGGGACTGGCCCCGGGAACCTGGCAGAAGTGGACGCCCCTCGGCGTCTGGCTCGCCCACCACATCCTCTTCGCCGGATTCCCGACCAAGCTGTGGCGCGAGGAGGTCGCGCACCGGCTCGGCGACGAGGCACTCGAACTCTTCGCCTCGGACGGCCCGGGCGCCTCGGGCTCCAACGGCTGGATGGTCGCGGGCGACCGCACGGCGTCCGGATCCGCGCTCATCGCGGGCGACCCCCACCGCTTCATCCAGGACCCGGGCTTCTACCAGCAGATACACCTCTCGTGCCCGGAGTACGACGTCGTCGGCTTCGCTGTTCCCGGGGTGCCCGGCATCGCGCACTTCGGCCACACCGGGACCGTGGCCTGGGCCATCACCAACGCCATGTCCGACTACCACGATCTCTACCGGGAGCGGCTGCGCACATCGGGCGACGGTATCGAGGCGCTGGGGCCCGAGGGGTGGCGGCCGGCCGCCCGTCACCGGGAGACCATCCAGGTCGCGGGCGGCGACCCGGTCGAGATCGACGTGATCGAGACGGAGCGCGGGCCGGTCGTCATCGACGGACCCGCCGAGGGGACCGGGGGCGACTCGGGACCCACCGCGCCCTCCGAAGGCATCAGTCTCCGCTATCCGCCCCGCGTCACCGAGGACCTGGGGTTCGACGTGCTCCCGGCCCTCCTCCGGGCCCGTACGGTCGCGGACGTGGACAGGGCGCTCGACCGCTGGATCGAGCCGGTGAACGTCGTGCACGCCGCGGACACGTCCGGCGGGCTGCTGCACCGTGTGGCCGGATACGTGCCCGTACGTCATCGGGAGAACGGGCTGCGGATCGTGCCCGCCTGGCGGGGCGGGCACGAATGGCAGGGCCGCCATGACACGCCCCGCGCCGAGGTGGACGGCATCGCGGTGATGGCCAACGAGCGTGGCCTCGCTGCGCCGTTGGGCACGGAGTTCGCCCCGCCCTACCGCGCCGACCGTATCGACGCTCTGCTGCGCGCGTCACGGCAGTGGGAGCCCCACGACATGGCGGCCATCCACATGGACACCCGACTCGCCTCAGCCGCACCCCTGTTGGAGCGAGTGGCACAGCTCGACGGAGTCGGCCCCGAGGCGGAGCGGCTGAGGGCGCGACTGCTGGCCTGGAACCGGCACATGGACGCCGACAGCACCGCCGCCGCGGACTACGCCCGGTTGCGCTCCGCGGTCGCGCAACGGGTCGCGGCCGCCCCCGAGTTGAAGAGCCTCGCCGTGCCGCCCCTGCCGTATCCCGCGGTGTTCGAGCCCTGGCTGAACCTCACCGCGAAGGTCGCCTACGCGCTGGAGAACCTGCTGGCCACCGAGCTCCTCCCGGGGCTGGACAGCGCGGCGGTCGTCCGGACGGCTCTGGAGGAGACGGCGCGTTCGGAGCCCGTCACCTGGGGCGAACTGCACCGGCTCGCACCCTGCCGGATACTCCCCGACACCGAGGGCGAGGAGTGGCCCGGCCTCGGCGGGGACCACGACTGTGTGCTCGCCACGTCGAGCACGCCCGGCGTGACCGACCTCAGCTCACGAGGACCGTCCGCCCGGTACGTCTGGGACCTCGCCGACCGCGAGAACAGCCTCTGGGCCGTGCCGCTGGGTGCACGCGGCATCCCCGGGGACCCGCACCGGCGGGACCAGCTTCCGCTGTGGCTGAGCGGTCAACTCGCCCCTGTCATCACCGATTTCGCGCTCCTCGTCGAAGAACCGGAGCACGGCTCCCGAGACATCGGAATGTGATCGTCCGTTCTTCATGCGGACGAATGAAAGGCGAAGGCCCCTGGTTTTTCGCTCTCCCCGCTCGGACAGACCGGGGGCATGGTTCACGGGAATTGGGCGGAGACTTCAGGCGTGTCCGGGATCGACGACCCGGAACTCCACGCATCCCAGGAGGAATTACGAAGGGCGTTGTCCTGGGAGGTGATCGCCGGCCACCGGGAGCGGCTGATGGGGCTTGTCCGCCGACGGCTTCCGAACGCGCAGGACGCGGAGGACTGCGTACAGGAGACGATGCTGAGGGCGGCCGCCTGCGGCGATCTGGATCGGGAGCGGATCGGCCCCTTTCTGACCACGGTGGCCCTGCGCCTCTGTGTCGACACCCATCGCGAACAGGAGCGGAGCAGGCGGCTGTTGCCCCGCACCGCCGATGTCCGTACGCCCGAGACCCCGGACGAGGGCGTGTGCGACAGGGACTTCGGGCGCTGGCTGCTCCGCCAGGTGCACCTTCTGAGGGGCCGGGAGCGGCAGGTCGTGCTCGCCCGCGCCCATGGAATCTCCACGCTGGAATTCGCCCGCATCCACCAGATCTCGGTCAAGGCCGCCGAGGGCGCGTTCACGCGCGGCCGTGCGCGGCTTCGGCTGATCTGCGCCAGGTCCATGGACGGTGTCGTGGCGTAGTCGGAGTACGACGTTTTAGAGCAACGCTCCCGATTCCTCCGGCGACGCTGTTCAATGAGCGTGAACGCATCTGCGAGAGGAGCCGTCCGTGTCCCCTGTGGTCGTGCCGCCCGTCGGCGCGCGCATCCGGCAGGCGCGTACGGCGCGGGGGATGAGCCTGCGCGGCCTCGCCCGGGAGATCGGGGTCTCCGCGAGCCTGATCTCCCAGATCGAGACCGGCAAGAGCCAGCCCTCGGTGAGCACCCTGTACGCGATCACCACCGCCCTCTCCATCCCGGTCGAGTCGCTCTTCGACGCGGAGGGGGAGAGGGTCCGAACCCCGGCGACGGCGGTCGTGGGCGCGCCGCCCGACACCGTGCTGCACGCCCTCGCCGCCTTCGCCGCCGACCCCGGCCGCAGGATCGGTCCGCTGGTCGGAAGCGGTGAGCGAGAGGTGCTTGAGCTGGATTCGGGAGTGATCTGGGAACGTCTCGGCCATGTTCCGGGAGCGGACGTCGACTTCCTGCGCGTGACCTACCGGCCCGGCGGGACCTCCTCCAGCGCGGGAGGCCTGATGCGGCACCCCGGCACGGAGTACGGCTATCTGACCTCCGGCGAACTCGTCCTCACGCTCGGTTTCGAGGAGCACGTGATCCGGCCCGGCGACGCGGTCTGCTTCGAGTCGACGACCCCACACCGCTACCGCAACGACGGCAGCGAACCGGCGGTCGGCGTCTGGTTCGTGTTCAGTATGGATTGACACTTTCCCCGGACGGTCGTTCACTCCGGATGAGGGTGGTGGTCGTCATGGCAATCCGCACATTCGGACCGAACGCCGTCGACTGGGAACAGCGCATCGACCTCGACCGGCTGCGCGCGCAGCGGCTGGCCCGGCTCCACGAGGCACTGAACCGCTCCGAACTGGGAGCGCTGCTCAGCTTCGACTTCGCCAACATCCGCTACATGTCGTCCACCCACATCGGCACCTGGGCGATGGACAAACTGATCCGCTTCGCGCTGCTCGTCCGCGGCGGCGAACCGATCGTCTGGGACTTCGGCTCCGCCGCCCGCCACCACCAGCTCTACAACCCCTGGCTCGACTACGGCGACGGCAAGGAAGGCAGCCCGCCCACCGGCGCCCGCGCCGGCATCTCCACCCTCCGCGGCGCCTTCCACCCGGACGCCGGCATCGGCGCGGACGTCGCGGCGAAGGTGGCGGCGGAACTGCGCGAACACGGCCTGGCGGGCGAGCCGTTGGGCGTCGACCTCGCCGAGATGCCCGTCCTGCACGCCCTCAAGGAACAGGGTATCGACGTCGTCGACGGCCAGCAGGTCTTCCTGGAGGCCCGCCGCGTCAAGACACCCGACGAGATCTCCCTGCTCACCCAGGCCTGCTCGATGGTCGACGCCGCCTACGAGGAGCTGTACGCCCATCTGCGGCCGGGCGTACGCGAGAACGAGTGCGTCGGACTCGTCAGCAAGGTCCTCTACGACCTCGGCAGCGAGTACGTCGAAGGCGTCAACGCCATCTCGGGCGAGCGCTGTTCACCGCATCCGCACGTCTACAGCGACCGGCTGATCCGCCCCGGCGACCCCGCCTTCTTCGACATCCTGCACAGCCACCTCGGCTACCGCACCTGCTACTACCGCACGTTCGCCGTCGGCAGCGCCTCGCCCGCCCAGCGTGACGCGTACATCCGCTGCCGCGCCTACATGGACGAGGCCATCTCCCTCGTCAGGCCCGGTGCCACGACCGCCGACATCGTCCAAGTCTGGCCGCGCGCCGAGGAGTTCGGCTTCCCGGACGAGACGGCCGCCTTCGCGCTCCAGTACGGGCACGGGGTGGGCCTGTCCATCTGGGAGAAGCCGATCTTCAGCCGCCTCGTCTCGCTCGACCATCCCGAAGTCCTCGAAGAGGGCATGGTGTTCGCCCTTGAGACCTACTGGCCGGCGGCCGACGGCTGGTCGGCGGCGCGTATCGAGGAGGAGCTCGTCGTCACGGCCGACGGGTGCGAGGTGATCACCAAGTTCCCCGCCGAGGAACTCCTCGTCGCGGGCCGCAAGTACTGGACCGTCGGCGGCGAACTCGACACCCGGCGCGAGTCCCAGTCCCACCTCAACACCCGCGAGGGCAGGGGGGAACGATGACGCACGCCCCTCACCCGGACGCCTCCGGGCCGGAAGCCCCGCAGCGGGAGTCCGCAGAACCGGACGCGGCCCAACTCCTCGCGCTGTACGAGCAGATGGCCGTCATCCGGCGTACGGAGAAGGCCGCCCACGACCTGTTCATGTCCGGCCTCGTCAAGGGAACCACCCACCTCGCCGCCGGACACGAGGCCATCGCCGTCGGCGCGAGCGCGGCCCTGCGTGACGACGACTACGTCTTCGCCACCTACCGCGGCCACCACCACGCGCTGGCCCGCGGCGCGACCCCCGAGGAGTGCCTCGCCGAACTCATGAGCCGCGCCACCGGCCTGTGCGGGGCCAAGGGCGGCTCGATGCACCTGACCAAGGCGTCGAGGAACATGCTCGGTTCGTACGCGATCGTCGGCGCTCATCTCCCGATGGCGGTCGGCGCCGCCTGGTCGGCCCGGCTGCGCGGCACCGAACAGATCGCCGTGGCCTTCTTCGGTGACGGCGCGACCAACATCGGCGCGTTCCACGAGGCGCTCAACCTCGCCGCCGTGTGGAAACTGCCCGTCCTGTTCGTCTGCGAGAACAACCTCTACATGGAATACACCCCGATCGCCGACGTGACCGCGGTCGCCAACCCCGCGGCCGACCGGGCGCCCGCCTACGGCATCCCCGGCGAGATCGTCGACGGCAACGACGTGGTCGCCGTCCAGGAGGCGGTGACCCGCCTCGCGGGTCGGGCCCGGGCAGGAGACGGGCCCAGCCTGCTGGAGGCGCAGACCTACCGGCACTTCGGCCACAGCCGCGCCGACCCGGCGACGTACCGCCCGGCGGAGGAGGTCGAGCGCTGGCTCAAGCACGACCCGCTGGACGTGGCACGCGGCCGCCTCGCCGAACTCGGGGTGCCCGCCGAGACGGTCACCGAGGCCGACGAGCGCGCAACCGGCCTCGTACAGGCGGCAGTTGAGGACGCCAAGCGCGCGCCCGCGCCCGATCCCCGGGAGGCGCTGACCGACGTATGGGCCGACGGAGGTGCGGCGTGGCGGACGTGATCACCTACCGGCAGGCGGTCGCCGAGGGCATCGCGCGGGAGATGCGGCGCGATCCGACGGTGGTGTGCCTGGGCGAGGACATCGGCGCGGCGGGTGGGGTGTTCAAGACGACCGCCGGGCTGTACGAGGAGTTCGGGTCCGGGCGGGTGTGGGACACGCCGATCTCCGAACAGGCCATTGTCGGGGCGGCGATGGGCGCCGCGATGACCGGCATGCGACCCGTCGCCGAGATCATGTTCTCCGACTTCCTCGCCTGTTGCTGGGACTACCTCGCCAACGAGATACCCAAGGTTCGGTACATGACGGGCGGTCAGGTCACCGTGCCGCTCGTGGTGCGTACGGCCAACGGCGGTGGGCTCGGCTTCGGCGCGCAGCACTCGCAGGCCACCGAGAACTGGGCACTGACCGTCCCCGGGCTGAAGATCGCGGCACCGGCCACCCCCGCGGACGTGGTCGGCATGATGGCGGCAGCCATCCGCAGCGACGACCCCGTGGTCTTCTTCGAGCACAAGGGACTCCTCGCGGCCAAGGGGGCGCCCGCGCCGCCGGACCACGTGGTCGAGCTGGGACGCGCGGCCGTCGTGCGCGAGGGCGCCGACGTCACGCTCGTGGCCCTCGCCTCGATGGTGCCGGTCGCGCTCACCGCCGCCGAACGGCTGGCCGAGGAGGGCATCGAGGCGGAGGTGATCGACCTGCGCTGTCTGGTGCCGCTCGACACCCGGACCGTGCTCGGCTCCCTCGCGAGGACCTCGCGGCTCGTGACCGTCGAGGAGAACCCGTACCAGGGCGGCTGGGGCGGCACACTCGTGTCGGTCGTCGCCGACGAGGGATTCGGCCTCCTCGACGCGCCCGTGCGCCGGGTCGCCGCCGAATGCGTGCCCCTGCCCTTCGCGGACGCGCTCGAAGAGCAGGTGATCCCCACCGTCGACAAGGTCGTGACCAAGGTCCGCGACCTCACCGCGTACTGAACTCGGCAAGGAGAGAGGCGAGTAGGGCGATGACGAATCGGATGCTCCTGCGCTCGGGCCACGTGATCTCGATGGACCCCGACATCGGGGACCTGCCCGGCGGTGACGTCCTGATCGAGGACGGGAAGATCGTGGCGGTCGACCGCGACATCAGCGCGGACGCCGAGGTGCTCGACATGACGGGCCGCATCCTCGTGCCCGGCTTCGTCGACACCCACCGCCACACCTGGGAGGCGCCCATCCGCGGCTGCGCGCCCAACGCCACCCTCGACGACTACTTCGTGGAGGTCCTCGACACCTTCGCGCCCGTCTACACACCCGAGGACGTGTACGCGGGCAACCTGGCCGGCTCACTGGAGTGTCTGAACGCGGGCATCACCACCCTCGTCGACTGGTCGCACATCAACAACACGCCCGAGCACCCGGACGCCGCGGTCCAGGCACTCGGCGAGACCGGTATCCGCGCCCAGTACGCGTACGGCAGCGCCAACACCTCCCTCGCCGACTACTGGTACGAGAGCAAGATCGCGATCCCCGGGGACGACGTACGACGGGTGAGGGAGCGTCACTTCGCCTCTGACGACGGTCTGTTGACCATGGGACTCGCCACCCGGGGCCCCGGCTTCTGCATCAACGACGTCGTCGAGGCCGAATGGCGGCTTGCCCGAGAGCTGGGCATCCCCATCACCGTGCACGTCGGCATGGGCCGGCTCGCCGGCCGCTTCGGAATGGTCAAGCAGTTGCACGAGCTCGGGCTGCTCGGCTCCGACACCACCTATGTGCACTGCTGCTACTTCAGCGGGGAGGAGTGGCGGATGGTCGCCGACAGCGGCGGCACGGTCTCCATCGCACCGCAGGTGGAAACCCAGATGGGGCACGGCTGGCCGCCCGTGATGAAGGCCATCGAACACGGGCTGCGGCCGTCCCTGAGCATCGACGTGGTCACCACCGTCCCCGGCGACATGTTCACCCAGATCCGCGCGGCCTTCGGCGCCGAGCGGGCACGGGTGAACGCCGAGTGCTGGCAGGCCGACATCCCCGTACCCGAAACGATGTTGACGGCACGTCAGATGCTGGAGATCGCGACGGTCAACGGCGCGCATGTCGCGGGACTTGAGCACCGCACCGGTTCACTGACCCCCGGCAAGCGCGCCGACGTCGTCGCGATCGACGCGACCGCGCTCAACGTCGCGCCGCTCATCGACCCGGTGGCAGCCGTGACGCTGAGCGCGGACGTGTCCAACGTGGAGACCGTCATCGTGGACGGCGTGGTCCGCAAGCGCGACGGCAGGCTGCTCGCCGACGTCGGGCGGGCACGGCGCCTGGTCGAGGAGTCCCGCGACCGCCTCGTGACAGCGGCCGAGGCACGTGGGAAGCAGCAGGCATGACGCACCACGTGATCCGGCGGGAGGCGGACGCCACCTTCGCCGCCCCGCCCCAACTGCCGTACACGAGCACGGGATTCACCCGGCGGACCGTGGTCGGCGAGGAGGACGGCTCCGTACACACGGGTTTCGGCGTGTGCGAACTGACGCCGGACGGGGCGATCGGGGCCCACGTCCACTCGTACGAGGAGTCCTTCCACCTGCTCTCAGGGACGGTGATCCTCGATACGCCCGAGGGCTCGTACCTCCTCGAAGAAGGCGACTACGGACTGCTGCCGACGGGCGTGCCGCACGCCTGGCGCGGGGCCGGGGACACCGCCGTACGCTGGGCGGACATGCTCGCACCGGTGCCGAGGGCACGCTACGGACACGACACCCGGGCGGTGCCCGCGCTGCCGGTCCGCGAGTCGGTCCGGATCGACGTCCGCGACCCGCGCACCCGATCCTTCGGCCACTTCGAGGCGGCCCAGATGGACCCGGGCAAGCAGTCCCAGGACCTGCTCTCCGTGTCGGCCGGCATGCGCACCGCGTTGCTCGTCTACAGCGGGATCACCGTGAAGATGATGGTGGACGCCGACCTGGGCGCGGTGGCCTCGACGATGTTCATGGTGCAGTACGCGGCCGACGGCGTCGCGGGCGCGCACGACCACCCCTTCGAGGAGACGTATCTGATCGTCGAGGGAACGGTGGACGCCGCCTTCGACGGCGAGCAGTACCGGCTCGGCGTGGGCGACGCCGCCTGGGCGGGCGCCGGTTGCGTGCACAGCTTCACCAACGCAGGTACGGGACCGGTGCGTTGGCTGGAGACACAGGCACCGCAGCCGCCGTCGCGCCACTCCTACCGGTTCGCCCGCGACTGGGACCACCTGCGCGACGTGCTGGGTGGAGAGGAAGGGGAGAAGAAGCCGTGAGCCACCCAGGCACCGGAGGGGAAGTCCGCGAGCCGCGACATGCCAGGGGAGAGGCCATGAGCAGTGTTGTCGTCATCGGCGGTACGGCCGGCATCGGCCGCGAGTTCGCCCGCACCCGCGCGGAACGCGGCGACGAGGTCGTACTCACCGGCCGCGACGCCCACCGCGCCGACACGGCCGCCAAGGAGACCGGCGCGCGCGGGCTGGCCCTGGACCTGTCCCGGCCCAGGGAGATCGCGGCCGCGCTGGCCGACGTCGGCAGGGTGGATCACCTTGTCCTCGCAGGCATTTCGCGCGACCAGAACACGGTCACCGAGTACGACATCGACGCCGCGCTGCACCTCGTCACGCTCAAGCTCGTGGGCTACACCGAGGTCGTGCACACGCTGCTGCCCCGGATGACCGAGCAGAGCGCCGTGGTGATCTTCGGCGGGCAGGCCAAGGAACGGCCCTACCCGGGCGCCACGACCGTCGCCACGGTGAACGCGGGCGTCACGGGCCTGGTGCGTACCCTCGCGAGCGAACTGGCCCCGATCCGCGTCAACGCCGTCCACCCGGGCATCGTCGGCGACAGCCCCTTCTGGGCGGGCAAGCCCCCGGAGGTGCTGGAGAACTACCGAGCTCAGACGCCCACGGGACGGCTCGCGCGCATGCGGGACGTCGTGGACGCGGTGGACTTCCTGCTGCGCAACGAAGCGGTCAACGGCGTCAACCTGAGCGTGGACGGAGGGTGGCTGCTGCGATGAGCGGGCGTGGCCCCGGCACGGGGGAGTTCCTCAGGATGTCTTGAACCCCACACCCGCGTACAGCGGCACCGGCGCCTCGCCCCCGAGCCGCTCGCCCGCCGCGAGTTCCGGATGCCATTCCGGCAGGGGGACGACCCCCGGTTCGACCAGTTCGAGTCCCGTGAAGAAGCGGGTCACTTCGGCGTGCGAACGGGCCACGAGCGTGACGCCGCCCGCCGCGTACGACCGCACGGCCCGGTCCATGTTCTCCGGATCGTAGTCCCCGGTGATCATCGACAGCACGACACAGCTGCCGGGCGGCAGCGCCTCGACCAGACTGCCCACCAGGTCGTACGCCCCGTCCTCGTCGGCGACGAAGTGCAGCAGCGCGACCAGCGACAGCGCGATGGGCCGGTCGAAGTCGAGGACGGCCCTCGCCTGTTCCAGGATCTTGCCCGTGTCGCGCACATCCGCCTGGATGTACTCCGTGGCGCCCTCGGGAGTGCCGTGCAGCAGCGCCGCGGCATGGGCCAGCACGATGGGGTCGTTGTCGACGTACACGATCCGCGCGTCGGGCGCCGCGGCCTGCGCTATCTGGTGGAGGTTGGGCTCCGTCGGTATACCCGCACCGATGTCGAGGAACTGACGGATGCCCGCCTCCTGGACCAGCCACCGCGTGGCACGGTGCATGAACCAGCGGTTGTTGAGCGCGGAGTGCCTGGCGTGCGGCTCCAACGCCAGCATTTGAAGGCCCAGTTGCTCGTCGACCGGGTAGTTGTCCTTGCCCCCGATGAGCCAGTCGTACACCCGTGCGGGATGCGGCCTGCTGGTGTCGATCCGGTGCGCGGAAGGCTCTGTCCCCGGCATGCGGCGCTCCTCTGCTCATCGATGTGTGCGAGCAGTGTGCCACCGGTCACCGGATCTTCGAATGCCTTTGCCGGGCCCTGCGAGGGGCCCCGCGAGAGGGAGTCCGCCGTTCTAGGAAGGCGGTTTGAGCGGGTCGTGGCCCAACGCCATCAGCCGATGCCGACGCTGTGTCTCCTCGTCCCCCGGACCGGCCAACGGTTCGCTCCCGGCGTCCGTCTCGGCCGTGACGGCGTCCACGACCTCGTACATCACGTCGAGGTCGTCGTCGGTGAGGTCGGTGCGGCGCTTCTGGAGGATGGCCAGCACATGCTGGCCGGTGGGCGAACCCGCGTGCTCCGGCAGCGGTTCCGTCTCCTCGGAGGCGTCGCTCACCCGCAGCCACGCGGCCAGCTCCTGCGAGGTCATGTTCACCGCGCGGTGGAACTCGTCCCACAGCGCGTCGAGTTCGAGGGCGTCGGTCATGACGTACCCCTTTCGGTCGTGCGCTTGTCCTGACTACGTGGCCTGCGTGCGCTTCTCGCGACGCCGCGCACGCCCGCGGACCTCAGGCGCGCCGCGGCCAGTCCTCGGCCTGGAACATCCAGCGGTGCTTCTCCAGCTCCGCCGTCAGACCGATGAGCAGGTCCTGGGTGACGGGGTCGGGCTCGGCCGTCGCGGTGATCCGCTCCCGCAGCAGCCCTATGGTCGTCTCCAGCGCGTCGACGAGCACGCCGACGACCTCGGTGTCCTGGACCCAGCCCTCCTTCGGGCCCTGCGGGGCGGCCGTCGTCGCGACCGTCTCGGGCCGGCCGTCGGGCGGCACACCGAGCGTCGCCGCGCGCTCGGCCACGGTGTCGGCGTACGTACGGGCCGTGTCGACGACCTCGTCGAGCTGCAGATGGATCGAGCGGAACCGCGGGCCCACGATGTTCCAGTGGGCCTGCTTGCCGATGAGCGAGAGCCCGAGCAGATCCACCAGAGTGCCCTGCAGGGCCTCCCCGACGACCTGACGAGCAGACTCGGACAGGGTGCTCTTCACCACGGTCATGGTGCGTTTCTCCTTGACGTTTGCGACGTTTGCGAGGTTCGCGATTCCTGCGACGCTTGTTGACGGCGAACCGTGCGGAGCAGCGCGGCGCGCTCCTCCTCGCCCGTGCCACCCCACACACCGGAGGTCTGTCCGGTGGAGAGCGCCCACGCGAGGCACTGGCCGGCGACCGGACAACGGGCGCAGACGCGCTTGGCGGCGGCGATGTCCCGCCGGGCGGGGCCGACCGTACCCACGGGGAAGAACAGTTCCGGGTCCTCCTCCGCGCAGGCCGCTCGCCGCAACCACTCCATGGGGGGCCGGGTGCCCAGGGCGGATCACCGAAAACACCCGATTCCGCGGCCGCGGGGCCCGTCCGCCCTCAGTTCGCGAGGACCCGGTCCACGAAGGCGGTCACGTCCGCGAGGACCGTGTCCTTGTTCGTCTCGTTGAACACCTCGTGCTGCGCGCCCGCGTACACACGCTCGGTCCAGTCGGCGCCGCGCAGTTCCTCGATGCCCGAGCGGCTGGCGGGCAGCGGCACGATCCGGTCGTCGTCCCCGTGCAGCCACAGCAGCGGCAGCGCCCCCACGTCACCGCTCTTGGCGATGGTCTCCAGAGTGCGTACGAACGCCTCCAGGGTGGGGCGCTTGAACGGCCCGTGCCAGACCAGCGGATCCGCCGCGTACGCCTCACCGACCGACGGGTCGCGCGAGAGCGTCGTCGGGTCGATCGGGATGTCGGGCAGTGGATCGAGCGCGAGCAGCTTGTGCAGCAGGTCCCAGCTGCCGATGACCGGCCCGGAGAGGACGAGCGCGGCCAGGCCGTCCCCGTACCGCTGGGCGTGTCGCGCGGCGATCAGGCCTCCCATGGAGTGGCCGATCAGTACGACCGGCACACCCGGATGGGCGGCCCGGGCCAGCCGCTCCACCGCGTGGACGTCGCTCACCACGTCCTCGAAGTCCCCGACCAGCACGCGCTCGCCGGCCGACCTCCCGTGCCCCATGTGGTCGGGGCCGAACACGGCCGCGCCGTGCCCGTGCAGTACGTCGGCCACGTACTCGTACCGGCCGATGTGCTCCCCGTAGCCGTGCACCAGCAACGCCACGTACCGCGGCCGCTCCCGTGGCCACTCGCGTGCGGTGATCGTGCCCCGGGTGCCCCTGAGGGTGTGCTCGCGGGAGTCGGCCATGGGTCCTCCATCGGCGTCGGCGAAGGGTCGGGGTGATCTTCCCAGGGGGAGGGGGAGCGGTCCATAACGCGTGACCGCGCCGGAGGCAGGGGCCACCTGTCGAGACGGTCCTGACGCGACCGGATACGTGGGCATAGCATCGGTCCCCGCATGAACACGATGACGCTCTGGCACATATCCCTGTGGGAGTTCGCCGCACTCGCTGCCGCGGCCCTGCTCGTCGGCTTCTCCAAGACAGCTGTCAGCGGCGCCAACACGGTCAGCCTCGCCATCTTCGCGGCCGTCCTGCCCGCCCGGGCGTCGACCGGAGTGCTGCTCCCCATTCTCATCGTCGGCGACGTGCTCGCCGTGCTCACCTACCGACGGCACGCACACTGGCCGACGCTGTGGAAACTGTTCCCGGCGGTCGCCGCGGGAGTCGTCGTCGGCACGGTGTTCCTGATGTGGGCCGACGACCAGGTCGTACGGACGTCGATCGGCGCGATCCTGCTGCTCATGGCCGGGGTCACCGTCTGGCGCCGCCGCAAGGCCGAGGCGGAGGAGGAACCCGACTCCCTGGCCACGCGGACCGGCCGCATCAAGGCCCGTTCGTACGGAGTGCTGGGCGGCTTCACCACGATGGTCGCCAACGCGGGCGGCCCGGTGATGTCGATGTACCTGTTGTCCGCGGGCTTCCGGAAGCTCGGCTTCCTGGGGACCTCCGCCTTCTTCTTCCTGATCGTCAACGTCTCCAAGGTCCCCTTCAGCGTCGGCCTCGGCCTGATCGACGGCAACTCGCTGCTGCTGGACGCGGCCCTCGCCGCCTTCGTCGTACCGGGGGCGTTCATCGGGAAGTGGGCCGTCAACAAGATCAATCAGCGGCTGTTCGAACAGCTGGTGATCGCGGCGACGGTGGTGGGCGGAGCGCAGCTGCTGCTGCGCTGATGCCGCGTCCCCGAGCCCCGTAAGGGGCGTGGGGCTGTATCAATCTGCGGCTTCGCCGCGGGGCGCGACCGGCCCCCACCGGCTTGCGCCAAACGAACCGCGGATCCAGCGGAGCGTCTACGCTGGAAAGCGTCAACAGTGTGTTCCCGGGGCAGGGAGACTGCGGCCATGTCCGAGGCGTCCGGTCACCAGGATCCACCGGCATCCGCCCGCTATCTGCCGATCGCCGAGCACGGCCTGATCGGCGATCTGCGCAGCGTGGCCCTGGTGGGCACGAACGGCACGATCGACTGGTACTGCTGTCCGTCCTTCGACGCCCCCAGCGTCTTCGCCTCCATCCTCGACGCCGACCGGGGCGGCTCCTTCGAGCTGGCGGCCGCCGTGCCGGCCCGGACCAAGCAGTTCTACTTCCCCGACACCAACGTCCTGGTCACCCGGTTCTTCACCGAGGACGGGGTCGGCGAGATCCAGGACTTCATGCCGGTGGACGGCGACAAGACCGAGGCGGACCGGCACCGGCTGATCCGCCGCGTGCTGTGCGTACGCGGCTCGATCCCGTTCCGCGCGCGCGTGGCCCCCCGGTTCGAGTACGGAGCCCGGCCGCACACCGCACGGCTGCACGACGACATGGTGATCTTCGAGTCGGCGGACCTGGCCCTCGCGCTGACCGCGACGGAGCCGCTCGAATGCGACGGACTCGACGCGCGAGTGGACTTCAAGCTGCAGGAGGGCGAGTCCGCGGTGTTCGCCCTCGACCAGGTCAGCGGCGACATCGCGCCCCGCCGCTGCCCGCGCGCCGAGGCCGAGGACCTGTTCGCCGCCACGGTGGCCTTCTGGCGGCACTGGCTGACCGCCTCCCAGTACCGCGGCCGGTGGCGGGAGATGGTGCACCGCTCCGCGCTGACACTCAAGCTGCTCACCTACGCTCCGACCGGCGCGATCGTGGCCGCGGCCACGACCAGCCTGCCCGAACAGCTCGGCGGCGAGCGCAACTGGGACTACCGGTACGTGTGGGTGCGCGACGCCGCCTTCTGCGTGTACGCGCTGCTGAGGCTGGGCTTCACCACCGAGGCCGAGTCCTTCATGGCCTTCGCGGCCAAGTACATCACCCCGGGCGACGGCCACCCCGGGGGCCCACTGCAGATCATGTACGGCATCGACGGCCGCACCGACCTGCCCGAGCGGGAGCTCCCCCACCTGGAGGGGTACCAGGGTTCCGCCCCCGTCCGGGTCGGCAACGCGGCCTCCGACCAGCTCCAGCTCGACATCTACGGGGCGCTCATCGACTCGGTCTACCTCTACGACAAGTGGGCCCAGCCGATCTCCAGCGACCAGTGGGACGACATCTGCGGACTGGTCGACTGGGTCTGCGAGCACTGGGACCAGCCCGACGAGGGCGTCTGGGAGACCCGAGGCGGCCGCAAGAACTTCCTCTACTCCCGGCTCATGTGCTGGGTGGCGATCGAGCGGGCCATCAGGCTGGCCACCCGCAGGGGCCTGCCCGCGGACATCGTGCGCTGGCGCGACGCCCGCGACACGATCTACCGGCGGATCATGAAACGCTGCTGGTCACCGGCGCGCCAGGCGTTCGTCCAGCACGAGGACGACGACGTCCTGGACGCCGCGGTGCTGATGATGCCCCTGGCCAAGTTCATCTCACCCACCGACCCGAAGTGGCTCTCCACCCTCGACGCGCTCACCGAGGACCTGGTCTCCGACTCGCTGGTCTACCGCTACGACCCGAACGCGAGCCCCGACGGCCTGCGCGGCGAGGAGGGCACCTTCTCGATCTGCTCCTTCTGGTACGTCGAGGCCCTGACCCGGGCCGGACGGCTCGACGAGGCGCGGCTGGCCTTCGAGAAGATGCTCACCTACGCCAACCACCTCGGCCTGTACGCCGAGGAGATCAGCCACACCGGCGAACAGCAGGGCAACTTCCCGCAGGCCTTCACCCATCTCTCCCTGATCAGCGCGGCCTTCAACCTCGACCGGGCCCTGGGCTGACCGCGCCCGACAGGGACGCCGGACCGGCAGACCGGCGGACCGCCGGACCGTCAGACCGCGCCGGACCGCCGGGCCGGCGAAGGAGCCCGGCCCCGTACGCTCGATGCCATGTCCCCGCATGTCCTGGTCCTCGGCGGGACCACCGAGGCGCGTGAACTGGCCGCGTCGCTCGCGGCCCGCCCCGGCGTGCGCGTGACCACGTCGCTCGCGGGCCGCGTGTCCCGGCCGGGGGCCCTGGAAGGGGAGGTACGCATCGGGGGGTTCGGCGGGGCGGAGGGGCTGGCGGAGTGGCTGCGCGCCGAGGACGTGAACGCAGTCGTCGACGCCACGCACCCCTTCGCGACGGGCATCACCGAGAACGCGGCACGGGCCGCGGCGGCCACCGGAGTCCCGGCCGTCGTCCTGCGCCGCCCGGGCTGGGCCCCCGTCCCCGGCGACCGCTGGCACCCGGCGGCGTCCCTCGCCGAAGCCGCCGCCCTGCTCCCGCCCCTGGGCCGGCGCGTCTTCCTCACGACGGGCCGCCTTGGCCTCGCGGCCTTCACCCGGGAACCCGAACTGCACTACCTCGTACGCTCGGTGGAACCCCCCGAGCCGCCGATGCCGCGCCACACGGACGTCCTGCTGGCGCGCGGCCCGTTCACGGTGGAGTCCGAGACGGCCCTCCTGCGCGACCACCGCATCGACGTCCTGGTCACCAAGGACAGCGGCGGCTCGGCCACCTCGGCCAAACTGACGGCCGCCCGGGAACTGGGACTGCCGGTCGTGGTCGTACAGCGCCCATCCCTCCCGGAGCGGGTACGAGCCGAACCGGATGTGGCGTCGGTGCTGGCCCGGCTGGGCTTCGGGGAAGGGTAGGGCCGCTCGGGCGTCGTGCTCGTCAGGTCTCCTGCGTGGCCGCCGCCACGGACTTGGGGCGGTTCTCCGTCAGGACGTCGTGGGTCAGGTCCTCGACCAGGAGACGCTTGGCGATGGTGTCGACGGCGGCGCGGAGTTCCGCGCCGGAGGGGCGGCCGACGTCCTGTTCGACGCGTGCGGCGAGCGCGGTGGACAATGCCTCGCCGATGACGTGGGCCTCGCGGTCACCCGCCTCGGTGTGGGTGAAGAGGGTGCCGTGGCGCGTGAGGTAGCCCTCCTCGACCATGCGCTGGAAGACCGGGACCAGGACCTCCGGGGGCATGCGGCGGCGGGCGGCGATCAGGCCGAGGCTCGCGTGGCCGACCATCCGGTTGAACAGCTCGACCTGCATCACGGCCCAGGCGCCCGCGATGTCGAGACGGGTGTCGGACTCGGTGACGAGCCGGCGCATGTCGTCAGGACTCGTACCGCCGATGATCTTTCCGACCACGGCCTCCAGACGCCGCTGGTTGTCGGCCGAGGTGGGGGTCGCGAAGCCCTCGCCCAGGTCCGTGGACCCCATCCGGGCGCTGTCGCGCAGCTGCACCTGCTTGAGGAACAGCGCGACCACGAAACCGATCAGCGTCACCGGCACGGTCCACAGGAAGACGGACTGGAGCGTGTCGGCGTACGCCTCCACGATGGGCGCGGCGGTCGCCGACGGCAGTCCGTGCAGCCCCTCGGGACTGGTCGCGGCCTTCATGAGGGTCGCGGGGTCGGTCCCGCTCGTCCGGGCCGCCTCCGCGACACCGTCCGTGAGCTGGGGCTTCAGCGTGTTCGTGTAGATCGTGCCGAACACCGCGGTGCCGAACGAACTGCCCAGCGTACGGAAGAAGGTCACCCCGGACGTCGCGGTGCCCAGGTCGGTGTACTCGACGGTGTTCTGCACGGCGATGGTGAGCACCTGCATGCACAGACCGATCCCGGTGCCCAGGACGAACATGTAGAACGACGCGAGCCAGGTGTTGGTGCCGGGGCCCATCAGGGAGAGCAGGAACAGGCCGATGCCCATGACCAGGGACCCGACGATGGGGAAGACGCGGTAGTGGCCGGTCTTGCTGACGACGTTGCCGCTGAACACCGACGCGATGAGCAGCCCGATGACCATGGGCAGGGTACGGACGCCGGAGATCGTGGCCGAGTCGCCGTCCACGTACTGCAGGAACGTCGGCAGGAACGTCATCGCGCCGAGCATCGCGAAGCCGACGATGAAGCTGAGGATCGAGCAGACCGTGAAGACGGGGTTGCCGAACAGCCGCATCGGCAGCATCGGTTGGTCCGCGCGTGTCTCCGCCCAGCAGAAGGCCGCGAGGGCGACGACGCCGCCCGCGAAGAGGCCGATGATGACCGGCGAGCCCCAGGCGTACTCGTTGCCGCCCCAGCTCGTCGCCAGGATCAGGGCGCTGGCGCCGACGGCCACGAAGGCGATGCCCAGGTAGTCGATGACCGGGCGGGAGGCCGACTTCACCACCGGGATCGTGCGGGCCGCGGCCACGACGACGAGGATCGCGATCGGGACGTTGACGTAGAAGCACCAGCGCCAGGTGAGGTGGTCGGTGAAGAGGCCGCCGAGCAGGGGGCCGATGACGGTGGCGACACCGAAGACGGCACCGATGGCGCCCTGGTACTTGCCGCGCTCGCGCAGCGGGATCACATCGGCGATCAGGGCCATCGCGGTGACCATCAGACCGCCCGCGCCGATGCCCTGCATGCCCCGCCAGACGATCAGCAGCGTCATGTTCGAGGCGAGGCCGCACAGGAACGAGCCGGTGATGAAGATGATCGCCGACGCCTGGAAGACCACCTTGCGGCCGAACAGGTCACCGAACTTGCCGACCAGCACCGTCGCGACGGTCTCCGCCAGCAGATAGCTGGTGACCACCCACGACATGTGCTCCGCACCGCCGAGGTCCGACACGATCGTCGGCAGGGCCGTGCCCACGATCGTCTGGTCCAGCGCGGCCAGCAGCATGCCGAGCATGATCGTCACGAAGACGACGTTGCGGCGGCGCTTGTCCAGCACGGGCGGCTGCGCGGGAGCCGCCTGAGCCTCGGACGGCGACTCGGCGGTGTCGGTGGTCGTCACACCCGTCAGCTTCACACCGGGTGATGGCGCGTGCATGCGGGGCCGTCCGCACGGGTGCGGGCCGCTGCCGCGGTGGTGGTGCGGGGCAGCGCAGGGGCGCGGGCGCCCCTGAACGCTCCGCCGGAAGGCCAGTGCTTCGACCGCGGGTCCGCCCGTGGCTGGTCGCGCAGTTCCCCGCGCCCCTTCGGGGCGCTGCCGGACCCCGCGACTGCGGCATGATCCGCCGGACCGGCCCTAGTCCCGGGGGTGTCTGCGCAGCAGGTACGTGTCCATGATCCAGCCCTTGCGGTCGCGGGCCCGCTCGCGCAGTTCGGCGATGCGCGGGGCCGTCTCCGCGAGGGGGCCGGAGGCCAGGATCTCGTCGGGTGTGCCGATGTAGGCGCCCCAGTAGATGTCGATGTCCTGGTCGGCGTACTGCTGGAAGGTCTGGTGGGCGTCGAGCATGACCACCACGTCGTCGACGTCCTCCGGGAAGCCCTGGGCGAGCCGGCGGCCCGTGGTGATCTGGACGGGGCGGGCCACGCGGTTGAGCCCGGTGCGGTGGCGGGCGACCAGTGCCGAGACGCTGCTGATGCCCGGCACCACGTCGTGTTCGAAGGAGACCGCGCCCCGGTCGAGGATCTCCTCCAGAATCCCCAGCGTGCTGTCGTACAAGGAGGGGTCGCCCCAGACGAGGAACGCCCCGCTCTCGTCCTCGCCCAGCTCCTCGGTGATCAGCCGCTCGTAGATGTCGGCGCGGGCACTGCGCCAGTCGCCGACGGCGGGGGAGTAGCCCGCGCCCCCGGCGGCCCGGTCCCGCTCCGGGTCGCGCGCCTCCACCAGGCGGTACGTCCCGTCCGGCAGATGCGCGTCGAGAATGTCACGGCGCAGCTGAACGAGGTCCGACTTGGCCTCGCCCTTGTCGAGGATGAAGAACACGTCCGTGCTCCTCAGCGCCTTGACCGCCTGCAGGGTCAGTTGGTCGGGATCGCCCGCCCCGATACCGATGACATGAATCTTTCGCACACCCCGAGTCTGCCCCACGCCACCGACAGTCCCGTCACCGCGTCCGACGGTGGTGGGCCGCGCCCGGTCCCGAGCCGCTGTCAGTCCCCGTCGCCCCGCAGTCGCGGTGCCCACACCTCCGCGTCCACGGCCGACCCGTCCTTCTCCACCGTGCCCGCCAACTCCCGCGCCCACGCGGCCAGTTTGGCCAGCTCCAGCCCGTACGGCCGCGGCTGCTCGGCCTCCACACCCCACTCCTCGACCGCCCCGGCGCCCCGCCGCAGCAACCGCGCCCCGCCCGTCACGTTCCCCCGGGCCGCGTGGGTCAGCCCCACCGCGAGCTGGGCGAGCCCGCGCCACAGCGCCCGCTCCTCGTCGGGACCCGACTTCCAGGCGTCCTCGAAGACCTCGTGCGCGTGGAACGGCTTGCCCGCCGCCAGCAGCGCCTGCGCCTCGGTGACCGTCTCCTCGGGCGCGCGCACCACCCCCTCGGGCTGCCGCTCCACCCCGTCGGTCCCGTACGGCAGGGGCCGCCCGAGCCCGTCCCGGGGCCGCGCGTTGCGCGCCCGCCCCTCGGTGTCCCGGTCCCGCCTGTCGTCAGAAGCACTGCTCATGCACCGATTGTCCCTCGCCCCACGCCACCTTCGAAGCAGCCCCGGGCGTGGGGTAGTGTTCTGTTTGCGCGATCACGCGGTTCCACCGCGACAAAGCGCATCGGGACGTGGCGCAGCTTGGTAGCGCACTTGACTGGGGGTCAAGGGGTCGCAGGTTCAAATCCTGTCGTCCCGACAGCATCGAACAGCGGGTCTGCCGACAACGGCAGGCCCGCTGGATGCGTTTGTGCGGCAGGTGGCGATGTCCGCGGTCTCCGCGTAGGCGTCCCGACGACCAGGCGAATCCCGAATCCCGCATGATTCCCGTGTGGGTCAGTCATCGGATGAAAACTGAGTGTGTCGGTCGCATTGACGCATAATTGGTCGCTTCCTACCCTCTCGATTATCCGAGTCATCGGATCAACCTGACGGGGGAGCGATGATGGGTGTCAGCAGGCGGGGTTCCTGGGCGGGGTCGCCGCGAGCGCGTCCGGCGGAACTGCGACCGGGGCGGGCGCCGCGGAACCGGCGTCGGCAACGGCCTGCTCGGCTCGATCGTCCACCAGGAACCCGGGACAACGCCCTGCGCTTCACGGTGCACCACAGCGAAGTGCAGGATCACCGGCCGGAGTCTCGGGCGGCCGGGCAGGAGATCGCCGTCCCGCAGGGCGCGCAACGTGCGTTCACGAAGCTGCACGTGCTCGGCGCGGGTGATACGGCGGCCGTGACCGTCCCCGCGGTGGTCCGGTACGCCGACGGAACGAGCGAGGCCGCGCCGATCGCACTCACCAACTGGCTGGCGTCCGGCCCCGAGTTCGGCGAGACCGAGGCGGTGATCACCTGTCAGATCCACGCGCGCACCGGGCTGTTGGCTCCGGCGATGTCTCGACCCGGTACGACGAAGGTCACAGTTATATATCGGACACTTCGCCCTTCAATCTTCACACGAGGTGCACATGTTGGCTAAGTTGACCGACAGGACGCACGACTCCCTCCGGTGAACCTCGCCGGGTCGCGCGGCCTCCGCCGAATCCGGTGGCCCTCGCGGCGACCGGAACCGGGGACCCAACCGAACTTTGGGGTGAATCGGCCCAACCGCCCGACAGGGCAAGGGCCGTAGGGCATACCTTCCGGATTCCTCGCCCGAACCCGACAGCTAACTCGGTAGGCGGAGCACGGAAGGAGTACGGCTCCCATCGCGCCGGAACGAACCCCGCGCCCCGGAGGCAGCAACCTCCCGGGTATACCCCGGCCCGCCCTCGCGACGGCGGCCGCCACCTCTGTGGACCTGTACTCCTCGACCGGCGGTTCCTCGCCCGCGAGAGAAGACGACAAGCCGAGTCGCGAAGAGGTCCAGCAGCGGATCAGCAGCCTCTACGACCAGGCGGAGACCGTCAGCGGGAACTACAACGCGACCCGGGCGATGAGTTCGGGACGTCCACGCGAGCGTGTGACCTCCGGACCCGACACCGGGCGGGGGCGCGCCGACTCGGTCGCCGCCCCTGCCCCCGCTCTGAACGACCGCGCCAAGCAGTGGTTCGACGTGGGACGCTCGCAACTGGGGCCCCTCATCCCCGCCGTGCTGCCGCCCGACAGAATGCCGGACCGCGGCCAGGCCGCGACGCGGCCCAAGAGCACTGGTGACCGTCCGGCGGAGCGGTCGCCCGACCGTGCGCTGGAAGCGGCGGCCAAACCCGTCCTGGAGCTGACCGCCGGGCCCGGCGCCGCGACAGCCGCCCGACCCGTGGCGGAGTTGACCGCGGGTCCCGTCGCCGCGCTGCCGGCCGTGCCACAGCAGCGTCAGGAGGCCACCGAGGTCCTCCCCGCACTGGCCGCCGACCCGCGGCAGTCGCTGAAGACCTCCAAGCAGCGGAACCAGAGCAAGCTCGCGAAGGCCCGTGAACTGCTCTCCGCACACACCGCCCGGCGGAGCGCGCCGGTGGCGGCCATCGAACCCCCGCCGGCGGAGACCGCCTGGGCCACCACCGAGGGACAGGGCTACCGCCAGCCCGAGGCCGAATGGTGGCAGCCACAGCAACAGCCGCAGGGACTGCCGCAGTCGGCCGGTTTCGGCACGGGAGTGTCCGTCGACGCCCTGGGAGGCCCGGACCTGACGTTCGGCATGGGTCTGCCCGCCGCTCCGGCTCCGGCAATGGCTCCGACCCCGTCCATCGGCATGGACCTGCCCATGGGACCGGACCTGACGTTCGGTATGGCTCCGCCCATCGACGCCCGTACGCCGATCGGCACGGGTCTGCCCATCGGCTCGGACGGTGCCTCGAACCCGGGATACGGCGCTGCGACCCCGGAATACGGCGGATCGAATCCGGGATACGCCGGGTCGACCCCGGGATACGGCGGGAAGGCGGCGACAGCGGTCGACTTCGCCCGTGCGCAGATCGGCAAGCCCTGTGTGTGGGGAGCGATGGGGCCGGGCTCGTACGACTGCTCCAGCCTCACCCAGGCGGCCTGGAAGGCGGCGGGGGTCGCACTCCCGCGTACCGTGAACGATCAGGCGGTCGCGGGCATGGCGGTGCCCCTCTCCGACATCCGTCTCGGCGACCTGGTCCTCTTCCACGGGCACGTCGGCCATGTCGGCATCTACAGCGGCAACGGCATGATGGTCCATGCGCCGAGCCCGGGGGCGGCCATCCGTGAGGAGTCGATCCACTGGGCCGGCGAGTCGGCGATCCACAGCGTGATCCGGCCCGCCTGACCCGACCCGGAGGCCGTATCGGTGCGCGCGCGAGGCGCCGCCCGATACGGCCCCTGATCGTCTCGTTCCGGAGACGGCAGGTCCGCGAAAGTGTCAGCTCATGTCGAGCGAGACGGCGACGTCGGTGATGGCTATGGGGAACTGGTCCACACTGGTCGTGGCTCCGGTGAGCACGTCGACGGTGTAGAACGTCGACGTCGAGGCACCGGCCGGGGTCAGGGTGGCGAAGGCCGTGTTCGAGATCGTCTTGCCGGCGCTCAGATCGCTGAAGATGTCGAAGCCCGCGTTGACACCGGCGTCGAAGCCCAGTGAGCCGGTCGGGACCAGCAGGCCGTTGGCGGGCGGCGACTGGATGACGACCTGGTCCGAGGTCGTGTTGATGTCGAACAGCGTCGTCGCGGTGGCCGAGTTCAGGTCGTTGTTGGTGTAGGCGGCTCCGGTGACGCCGTGGGTCGTCGCCCCGTCCGTGGTCAGAGGGGTGTTCGTGGCGGTGCTGCTGTTGGCGAGGTTGTGCGCCAGGTTCTGACCGGTGTCACTGATGATCCGCAACCGGTCGGCCGCGGGGTTGAAGTCGACACCGAAGTTCGTGCCCTGCAGCGGAACACTGAGCTGCGAGACCTTGGTGACCAGCGGGTTCGGGACCGCGGGCGGGATCTGGACCGTGTAGATGCCGCCCTTGTTGCCGACCAGGTACAACAGTCCGTTCTGTACGCGGAAGTCGAGCCCGACGACGGCGGTGTCGCCGACGAGCCCGTCGATGCGCTTGAACCAGTTGAGCGTGCCGGGGTCGTCGGTATTGAACGCGGCCATCAGCGTACCGTCGGCCGAGATGCCGAACGCCAGCAGACGGGGCGGCGCCGCGTGGCTGGTGCCCGGCGTCGCCACGACGAGTGCCGCCATGGCGGACGCGGCCGCGACCGCCGCGGCCATTCTCTTCTTGAGCCCTGCTTTCATCGCTACTTCCCTCTCGGTCGGCGTGAGCTTGAGCGTGGATGTGAGCGCGAGCGTGTGCTGTGTCAGAGGTGTTGCCGCCTGGTCCGTCAGGCCGGATCGACAGGCGGCGACGGCAAGCTATGGGGCAGGACTGGACATCCACTGGACGGTGGTTGAACGGCCGAACGGCTGGGGCTCCGCGCGCTCACGGTCCCGAAGTGGTCGACGACGCGGTGGCTGCCACCCACGGCCCCAGGGCCCGGCGGGCTTGCTCGACGCCCGCGTGCGCCCGTGCCAGCTGGTCGTGTTCACCGGTGACGGCCGCGACCGTCGCCGCGGTGGAGTGATGGTCGAGCGCCTCGTCGTGACGGCCGCTGCCGTGCAGCGCCTCGGCGAGGCCGTTGAGCGCCGCCGCCTCGCCGTAGCCCTCCCCGTTCTCCCGGAACAGTTCGAGGGCCCGTCGCTGACAGGTGACGGCGGCCTCGAACTCGCCCTGCCTCAGCCGGATGTCGCCGAGGCCGGACAGCGCGTACGCCTCCCCGCCGTGGTGCCCCAACTGCTGGAAGAGCGTGAGGGCCTGCTCCTGACACTCGGCGGCGGCCTCCGAACGGCCCAGCCGCAGAAGGGCGTTGCCGAGGTGGGAGAGGGTGCGGGCGCGACCGATCCGGTCACCGGTCAGATCGTGCAGGGCGAGGGCCTGCCGTTGGTGGTCGGCCGCCTGTTCGTACTCGCCGAGCCGCAGACGGACATTGCCGAGATTGGTGAGGGTGCGTGCCTGGCCCACCTGGTCGCCGGTCTCCCGGTAGAGCGCGAGGGCCTGTTGATGGTCGTGCGCGGCGTCGCGGAGACTGCCCAGCCGCCAGTGGACGTTGCCGAGGTTGGACAGGGTTCTGGCCCGCCCCGCGAGGTCGCCCGTCCGGCGGTGCAGTTCGAGGGCGCGTACGAGGTGGTCCTCGGCCGATCCCGGGTCGGCGAGCCGCCAGTGCACGACCCCGAGATTGGTCAGCGCGTGGGCCTGCCCGCCCAGGTCACCGATCGTCTCGGCGGCCCGCAGGGCGTGGCGGTGGATCTCCAGCGCCTCGGTGTGGTGACCGGAGTCGAGGTGGCGGAACAGCAGAGCGGCCAGTCGGACGGCGTGCCGGGGACTGCCGCGGTCCGCGGCCACCGCGCAGACGGCGGCCAGCGTCGGCCGCTCGGCGTCCAGCCAGGCCCGTGCCGCCGCCGCGTTGCCGACGACGGGCGAGACATGGACGGAGGGTGCGACGGCGGGCCTGTGGTGCCGCTCGGCCGGGTAGAGCGTGTCCATGGCCGCCGCGGCCGTGCCCAGATAGTGGTCGAAGAGACGGACCAGCGCGGCCTGCCGGTCGGCCTCGGAGTCATGCGTACGGGTCAGGCGAAACGCGTAGGCACGCAGCAGGTCGTGCGTGCCGAACCGGCCCGGCCGGGCGGGCTGAAGGAGGTGGGCACGGGCCAGCGACGCCAGGGTCCCGGCGGCGTGTGCGGGGCTCTCACCGGCGTCCGCGGGCTCGTCGGCCGGTACGACCTCCGACGCGCGGGCCGGCGTCCGGCCCGGCAAGTGGTCCGACGCGTGCTCCGGCGTGTGGCGTGGCGCGCTGCCCGGCACCTCGCCCGACCGGGTGCCCGGCACGTGTCCGGGTCTCTCGGCCTGCGCGGCGCCCGGCACATGGGCATGCCCCTCGCCCGGCACGCGGACCGGTGCTTCGCCGATCAGCGCCGCGACCGCATGGGCGTCCGCGTCAGGTCCCGGGTGCAGGCTCAGCAGGCGGAAGGTGCGGGCGGCCGGGGCGGGGAGTCGCTCGTAGGACCAGGAGAACACCGCCTCCACCGCCGCACGCCGGTCGCCACCCGCGTCCAGGAGATCGAGCCGCCGCTGCTGGTCGGCCAGCTCCGCCACCAGGTCCGCCAGCCGTGACGACGGGTGGGCGACGGCGAGTTCGGCCGCGACCCGGAGGGCCAGCGGGAGACGTGCGCACTGTTCGGCCAGGGCGGCGGCCGGCCCCGGCTCGGTGTCGACACGCGCCCCGACGAGCGTGCGCAGCAGGGCGACCGCGTCGGACGGCGGAAGCGGGCCCAGACCGATACGGCGGGCGCCGTGCAGGGCCACCAGTCCCGCGAGGCTGTCCCGGCTGGTGACCACGACCGAACAGGCCGGCGAGCCGGGAAGCAGCGGGCGGACCTGTTCCTCGGACAGGGCGTTGTCGAGGACCAACAGCATCCGCCGGTCGGCCAGTTCGGTCCGGAACCGGCTCGCGCGGTCGTCGACGTCGAGCGGGATCGCGTCACCGGGAACCCCGAGGACGCTGAGGAACCGAGTGAGGGCGTCGCCGGGAGGCATGGGGCGCTCAGGGTCGTAGCCGCGCAGGTTGACGTAGAGCTGGCCGTCGGGGAAGCGGTGCCGTGTGCGGTGCGCCCAGTGCACGGCCAGTGCGGTCTTCCCCACTCCGGCAGTGCCGGAGACGACCGAGACGGCCCCGGCCGTCGGGCTGTCCGCCGCGGCGGCCAACAGCCTGTCGAGTGCGGACAGTTCCGGGTCACGGCCCGCGAAGTCGGGTACGTCCGCCGGGAGTTGTGCGGGTAATCGGTGCGCCGAAGGCGGATACGGGGGCACGTGGGCGGGCACCTGAGCGGGCAACTCGGCGGCGCCTGCCGTGCCATGGCCGTCGGCGGGAGCGTGCCCGGCGCCGGGAGTCGAAGGCCGGGGGCGGCGGCGCAGCAGGGCGGCATACGCCTCGGCCAGCGCGGGGCCGGGGTCGACGCCGAGCTCGTCGGCCAGCCGACGGCGGCTCCGCCGGTAGACGGCGACCGCCTGGTCGCGCCGCCCGACAGCCTCGTACGCCCGGATGAGCCGGGCCTGGGCATCCTCGTCCAGCGGCTGCGCGACCGCGGTCTCCTCCAGGACGGGCAACGCGTCGGCGGTCCTGCCCGCCGCGATCATGGCCTCGCCGTACTGGGCGACCGCACCACGACGTTCCTCCGCCAGCGCGACGACCACCGGGTGGGCGGAGAGGAAGGGCAGGTCCGCGAGGGGCGGTTGCTGCCACAGCCCGAGCGCGTCGGTCAGCAGTGCGGCCGCCCGCTCCTGGCCGCCGCCCCTCCCGTCCCGTCGTACGGTCACCGCCCCGGCGACCAGGTCCCTGAAGCGCAGCAGGTCTATGGCGTCGTACGGGACGCGCAGCGCGTAGCCGTCGCCGAGCCGGGGGAGCACCGCACTGCGGGCGCGTGGTGGCCGGTCCGGTTCCAGCAGGTGGCGCAGGTGCTTGATGTGGGTCTGGACGACGTTCGACGCGGTCGCCGGCGGGCGCTCGCCCCACAGCGCGTCCGCGAGTCCGAAGAACGGCAGTTGCTGTCCACGGGACACGGCGAGCAGGGCCAGTACCGCGCGGCGCTGGGGCGAACCGAGGTCGAGGCGGGTGCCGTCCCGCCATGCGCATACCGGTCCGAGTACCTGAATGCGCATGCGTCCCCCGCCCGCCGTTTTACAATTCCCCCACTATTCCCTTTCTCTATCTCCCTCATCGGCATATCCGGAAGGCGTATTCCGGCCCAGTGCCGCGCAGTTGTCACACCGGTTCGTGGGCCTGCGCCGAGCGCTCAGTGCTCGTCGGCGGAAAGGCCCGGGTGATCGCCGAGGCGTCGTACGTAATCCTCGATGTGGCGGTACGCGGTGAGGGTGCCGGCCGCGTCGAAGTGGTCGAGGTGGGTGAGTGTCACCCAGAGGTCCCTGTCCGTGGTGCTGAGCTCATCGCCCAACACGTAGGGGTGGCAGGCGAGTTGCCGGTCGAGCCGAGCCAGTGCGGACTCACACGCTCCGTCGGCGAGCAGGCCGGCGAGGTCGCGGAGGATGTCGGGCGCGTGGTTGCTGACGACGCGTCCGCTCCAGCGGTCGCACAGCGCGGGCGCGGTGAGCGGGCCGTCGTAGTGGTGCCAGGTCGCCTCGTAGGCGCCGCGCAGTGATGCGAAGGCATCCGGCGTCTCGGCGGGGAGCTTCAGGAGCGTGGTGGTGAGCGAGCCCTTGAGGCCGAGCAGGTCGAGGACGACCGCTACACGCCCCGAGTAGGGACAGGCCTCGGACAGGTACAGCTGATAGCGGTGCGGCGCCGGGTAGAAGCCGCCCGCGAGACCGACGCCGATACGGCCGCGGAAGCGGTGCGGACGGGCGGCCGGACCGGGGACGGCCGTGCCGCCGGCGGCTGTGCCACGGCCGGACGAGTGAGTAGCGGTCGCGCGAGAGGCCGCCGACGTGAAGGTGTCAGTGCTGCTGGAACCGCGGGAAACTGTCTCGGGCATGACTCTCCAGGGGGAACGCGGAGGCCCTGGCCGCCTCGTGGGCGCCAGTGGCGGAACGGAGTGACTGCGCTGCCGTACAGGTCCGGATCGGTCGGACGCGTAGCGGATCAGTAAGCGCTGGAGACACGCGACAAATCGATGTGCAGGCGCCTCGTCAAGCCGTTCCTGGACATTCCCACCGGTCCTGCCGTCGGGGCTCGCGAGACGCGAGACCACGCTTGCCCCGCCGCTCCGGCGGAACCCGGTCGTCACCCGGGGCACCCCGTCGCGGTGGAAGGGTTGCCTGCCAGCGGGCCGGGGCCGATGACCGCACGAACGGGGATTCCCCGCACGACGGGCGCTGGCAATCGTGACCGTCCCCGCCAGTGTTGACGCGGTCCGCGGGACCGTCAAGACGGCGTCTCAGCAACTGGGCATCCGGCCGCCGGACCACCGGACCGGCTTCGCACCTCGTGACGGGAAGCCTCCCGACAGGAACTCCGAACGAGAACTCCCCATGGCAGGAAGAAAAGGCACAGCCGTACTGTTGTGCCCGTTGACGACGATGCGGTGCCCCATCGAGGGCCCGCGAATATGAGGTCGGCCGGACTCCCGTCCGCCGGGCCGGAAGTGCGGAGGTGACGCAGGTGCGAGCCCGAACCGTGTCCCGCCGCGGCGTCCCGAAGGCCGCCCCGCTCCATCGCGTACGCCTCTACTCCCGGCCGCACATCGACCTGCTGCGCGTTGCCGGCGCGCTCTGTTGCTCCTGACCTGTATCCCACGCGGCCGCGCCCTCAGGTGAGGGCCGGCTTCCTCGTACGGTCGATCAGGAAGGCACACCCCTCGTGTCCTCAGCACCTTCTGCCCTGCCCTCTTCAGCCCATCTGCACCTCGCCGTGGCACTCGATGGCGCCGGCTGGCACCCCGCCGCCTGGCGCGAACCGGTGGCCCGGCCCCGGGAACTGTTCACCGCCCAGTACTGGGCCGACCTCGTCGCCGAGGCCGAGCGCGGACTTCTCGACTTCGTGACCTTCGAGGACGGCCTGGGACTGCAGTCCTCGCACTTCATCGAGCCGGACGGGCGGACCGACCAGGTCCGCGGCCGGCTCGACGCCGTTCTCGTCGCCGCCCGTGTCGCCCCGCTGACCCGCCACATAGGCCTGGTGCCGACCGTGGTGGCCACGCACACGGAGCCGTTCCACATCTCCAAGGCCATCGCCACCCTCGACTATGTGAGTTCCGGCCGGGCGGGCCTGCGGGTGCAGTTGACGGCACGACAGAACGAGGCGGCGCACTTCGGCCGCCGTACGCTGCCCCGCCTGGATGCCTACGACAGCCCGGCCACGCGGGATGTGGTGACCGAGCTCTTCGACGAGACGGCCGACTACGTCGAGGTCGTGCGCAGACTCTGGGACAGCTGGGAGGACGACGCCGAGATCCGGGACGTGGCCACCGGCCGCTTCGTCGACCGCGACAAGCTCCACTACATCGACTTCGAGGGCCCGCACTTCAGCGTCAAGGGCCCCTCCATCACCCCGCGTCCGCCCCAGGGCCAGCCCGTCGTCAGCGCACTCGCACACCAGACCGTCCCGTACCGGCTGGTGGCCCGCTCCGCCGACATCGGCTACGTCACCCCGCACGAGACCGACCAGGCCCGCGCGATCGTCGCCGAGATCCGCGCCGAACAGGCCCTCGCGGGCCGCGCCGACCAACCCCTGCACGTCTTCGGCGACTTGGTGGTTTTCCTCGACGACGATCCGGCCGCCGCGGCCGCCCGCAGGGACCGCCTCGACGCCCTCGCGGGAGCGCCGTTCACCAGCGACGCCCGCGTCTTCACCGGCACACCCGCCCAATTCGCCGACCTGCTCCAGGAGCTGCGGTCGGCCGGGCTGAGCGGCTTCCGGCTGCGTCCCGCCGTCCTCTGCCACGACCTGCCGGCCATCACCCAGGGCCTGGTGCCCGAACTCCAGCGCCGGGGTGCCTTCCGCCGCGCCTACGAGGCCGACACCCTGCGCGGACTGCTCGGACTCGCCCGCCCGGCCAACCGCTACGCCGCCAAAGCCGTTGCCGATGTCAACGCCAACGCCAACGCCAACGCCAACGCCGCTGCCAACGCCACCGCCTGAGCCGGACGGAGACCGCAGGACCATGAGCAAGCCGCTGAAGCAGATCCACCTGGCCGCCCACTTCCCCGGCGTCAACAACACCACCGTGTGGAGCGACCCGGAGGCCGGCAGCCACATCGAGTTCAGCTCCTTCGCGCACTTCGCGCGGACCGCCGAACGCGCCAAGTTCGACTTCCTCTTCCTCGCCGAAGGGCTGCGACTGCGCGAACAGGGCGGAAAAATCTACGACTTGGACGTCGTCGGCCGCCCCGACACCTTCACCGTCCTCACCGCGCTCGCCGCCGTCACCCAGCACCTCGGCCTGACCGGCACCATCAACTCCACCTTCAACGAGCCCTATGAAGTGGCTCGGCAGTTCGCCAGCCTTGACCACCTCTCGGACGGGCGCGCCGCCTGGAACGTCGTCACCTCCTGGGACGCCTTCACCGGCGAGAACTTCCGCCGCGGCGGCTTCCTCCCGCAGGACGAGCGCTACTCCCGGGCCAAGGAGTTCCTGGCCACCGCGAACGAACTCTTCGACTCCTGGCACGGCGACGAGATCGTCGCCGACCAGGAAACCGGCACCTTCCTGCGCGACGCGAAGGCCGGCGCCTTCGTCCACCAGGGCCAACACTTCGACATCGAGGGGCAGTTCAACGTCCCGCGCTCCCCGCAGGGCCGCCCGGTGATCTTCCAGGCCGGCGACTCCGAGGAGGGCCGCGAGTTCGCCGCCTCCAGTGCCGACGCGATCTTCAGCCGGTACGCCACGCTCAAGGACGGCCAGGCGTTCTACACGGACGTCAAGGGACGCCTGGCCCGCTACGGCCGTACCCCCGACCAGTTGCTGATCCTGCCCGCCGCGACCTTCGTCCTCGGGGACACCGACGCCGAGGCGGAGGAACTGGCACGGGAGGTGCGCAGGCAGCAGGTCAGCGGGGCGACCGCCATCAAGCACCTGGAGTTCGTCTGGAACCGCGACCTGTCCGCGTACGACCCCGACGGCCCGCTGCCCGACATCGACCCCGACCTCGGCGAGCACACCGTGGCGCGCGGCCGGGCCCAGGTCCGGATGTACCGCGACCCGCTGGCCACCGCCCGCGAGTGGCGGGAGCGCGCGGCCGCCAACAACTGGTCCATCCGCGACCTGGTCATCGAGACCGGCAACCGCCAGGCATTCGTCGGCTCCCCGGCCACGGTCGCGGCCACCATCGACGACTTCGTCCAGGCCGACGCGAGCGACGGCTTCATCCTCGTCCCGCACATCACCCCCGGCGGCCTCGACGCATTCGCCGACACGGTGGTCCCGCTGCTCCAGGAGCGCGGAGTGTTCCGCACGGAGTACGAGGGCACGACCCTGCGCGACCACCTGGGCCTGGCCCATCCCGATTCCCGTACGACTGCCGACGCCGATGCCGCCGCCGACATCGGTGAGCGGGGTGAGCGGGTGGCTTCGTGACGGTCCCGGAGGTCACCCCGACCGGGTGGGCACGAGGCCGCGGAGTGGGGGTGGAAACCGGTCATCTGGCTTGATGCGGATGCCGAAGGGGACCATTCTTGTACACATGGTGACATTGCCGCGCGACGGAGGACCGGCGGCCACGGCCGGTGACGCCATGGCGGTGGTCGACGCGAGCGGCAACGTCACGGGCTGGAGCGAGGGCGCACGGCTGCTGACGGGGCACACGGCCGAGGACGTGACCGGGCGGCCGGCGTCGGAGCTGGTGGCGGGGGACCCCGCGGCGGCCCGGCACGCTCTGCTCACACACGGCGACGCGGTCGTGGCCGTACGCCACAAGGACGGGCGGCGACTGGAGCTGGCGCTGCGGATGTGCCCGCTGCAGGGCGGGGAGGGGCGGCCGCCGGGGTTCGTCATCACCGCGACCCCGGACCGGGTCGAGCGGGCCTCGGGCGAGCGGACCCTGGGCGAGCTGGCCTTCAAACAGGCGTCGATGTCCATGTCGATCTTCGACACCGGGCAGCGCTACCTGCGGATGAACGACTTCGCGTGCCAGGTCATGGGGCAGCCCGAGGAGGCGTTCCAGTACCGGTACTTCCCCGACACCGTGGAGAACGCCGAGCACAGCCGTGGCTTCCTGCGCCATCTGGAGATCGTCGTCGAGACCGGGCAGCCGGTCCACTACGAGAGCTGGACCCGCTCACCGTCCGGCCGTCGCATGCACGCCTGGAGCTTCGAGATGTGGCCGGTGCGGGACCAGGCCGGAGAGCTGCTGGGCACCGCGCTGGCAGGGTTCGACAGCAGCGAGCAGTACTGGGCGCGACAGCGGCTGGCCCTGTTGAACGAGGCCGCCGGCTCCATCGGCACCAGGCTCGACGTGATCCAGACCGCCCGTGAACTGGCCGAACTGGCCGTGCCCAGGCTCGCCGACTTCGCCAGTGTCGACCTGCTGGACTCGGTCCTCCAGGGCGAGGAACCCGGGACGGGGCCGGTGGAGGGCGGCGTGGAGCTGCGCCGGGTCGCCCACCACTCCGACACCCCCGGTGTGCCGGAGGCGGCCATCGACCTGGGTTCCGCCGACGTCTACCCCGCCTTCTCCCCGCCCGCCCGCGCCCTGGCCACCGGTGAGCCCGTGCTCACCCGGACCGGCGACAGCGGCCTCGACACCTGGTTCGCCGAGCACGGCGCCCGCTCCGCCAAACTGCGCGAGGGCGAGGACCACGAGCTGTCGCTGATGGCCGTGCCGCTGGTGGCACGCGGTACGACACTGGGCGTGGCCGTCTTCGTACGGATCCTCACTCCCGAGCATCCCGACGCCTTCGACCTGGACGACGTGTCGCTGGCGGAGGAACTGTCCAGCCGGGCGGCCGTCTGCGTCGACAACGCCCGCCGCTACACCAAGGAGCGCACCACCGCGCTGGCCCTGCAGCGCAGCCTGCTGCCCCAGGTGATGGCGGGGCAGGCGGCCGTCGAGTTCGCCTCCCGCTACCTTCCGGCGCTGTCGCAGGCGGGGGTGGGCGGAGACTGGTTCGACGTGATCCCGCTCTCCGGGACCAGGGTGGCGCTGGTCGTCGGGGACGTCGTCGGACACGGCCTCCACGCCTCCGTGACCATGGGCCGGCTCCGTACGGCGGTCTGGACCCTCGCCGATGTCGACCTGCCGCCGGACGAGCTGCTCACACACCTGGACGACCTGGTCGGACACCTCGCGGCCGACGAGAGCGCGATGATCGGCGAGATCGGCGCCACCTGCCTGTACGCGGTGTACGACCCGGTCTCCCGCCAGTGCACCGTCGCCTCCGCCGGCCACCCGCCGCCCGTCGTACTGTTCCCGGACGGGACGGTGAAGGTCGTCGAGGTCGCCGCGGGACCGATGCTCGGCGTCGGCGGGCTCCCGTTCGAGGCCACCGAGCTGGACGTGCCCGAAGGCGCTGTACTGGCCCTCTACACGGACGGTCTCGTCGAGGCCCGTGACGTCGACGTGGACGCGGGCACCGCCGCCCTCTGCACCGCCCTGGCCGCCCCGGCCGGGAATCTGGAGGACACCTGCGACAACGTCCTCAAGGCCCTGCTCCCGCAGCGCCCCGCCGACGACGTGGCGCTGCTCCTGGCCCGTACCCGGGCCCTGGACACCGACCAGGTGGCCGTGTGGGACCTGGAGTCCGATCCGGCGCTGGTCGCCACGGCCCGGCAGTACGCCACCGAGCAGCTGACCCGCTGGGGGCTCGACGAGGCCGCCTTCGTCACTGAACTCGTCGTGAGCGAACTGGTCACCAACGCCATCCGCTACGGCGGCTCCCCGATCCAGCTCAGACTCATCCGCGACCGCACGCTCATCTGCGAGGTCTCCGACGCCAGCAGTACCTCGCCCCATCTGCGCCGGGCCCGCACCTTCGACGAGGGCGGCCGGGGTCTGCTGCTCGTCGCGCAGCTCACCGACCGCTGGGGAACCCGGCCGAGCGGCACCGGAAAGACCATCTGGGCCGAGCAGGCACTGCCGGTGCAGTGAGCACCGGGCCGGACTCAAGGAAGCCGGACTCAAGGAAGCCGGACTCAAGGAAGCGGGCGGGGCTCAGGGAGTCGGGCCGGGCTCAAAGAATCGGGCCGGACTCAAAGTGTGGGGCCGGGCTCAAGAACCGGGCCCGGGTCACGCATCGGGCGGCTCGGCTCAGTCGAGGCCGACGTAGTCGCGCAGGGCCTGGGAGCGGGAGGGGTGGCGCAGCTTCGACATCGTCTTGGACTCGATCTGGCGGATGCGCTCGCGGGTTACTCCGTAGACCTGGCCGATCTCCTCCAGGGTCTTCGCCTGTCCGTCCAGCAGCCCGTAGCGCAGGGTGATGATGCCTGCCTCGCGCGGGGTCATATGGGCGAGGATCTCCTGGATGGTGTCCTTGAGCAGGAGGAACGTCACCGCGTCGAAGGGGGAGATGCTCTCGCTGTCCTCGATGACGTCGCCGAGTTCGCTGCCGCCGTCCTCGCCGAGCGGCAGGTGCAGCGAGACGGGGTCCTTGGTGTAACCGTCGAGCTCGATGACCTTGGAGATGGGCAGCTCCATCCGCTCCGCCACCTGCCCCACCGTGGGCTCGACGCCCAGCTCCTGGAGCATCTCCCGGCGGAGCCTGGCCATTCTGTTGATGACCTCCACCGCGTGCACCGGAATGCGGATCGTACGGCTCTGGTCGGCCAGGGCCCGTGTCAGCGCCTGCCTGATCCACCAGGTGGCGTAGGTCGAGAACTTGAAACCCTTGACGTAGTCGAACTTTTCCACGGCTCGAATCAGGCCTGTGTTGCCCTCCTGGATCAGGTCCAGAAAATTGAGACCCCGTCTCGTATAACGCTTGGCGATGGAGACGACCAGGCGGAGGTTGGCCTCGATGAGGTGGGATTTCGCCCGGTGGCCGTCCTCGACGAGGACTTTCAGCTCGCGCCGGAGCGCCGGATCGAGATCGGGCTCTTCTTCGAGCCGGTGCTCGGCGAACAGGCCGGCCTCGATCCGCTTGGCGAGGTCGACCTCCTGTGCGGCGCTGAGGAGACGGACCCGGCCGATCACCTTCAGGTAGTCCCGGACAGGATCGACCGAGGCACCGTCGGAGCCGAGCCGGGGCTCGGGAGCGTCGGCGTCGTAGTCCGGAGACAGCAGAAGAGTCTCCTGCCCCTGTCCCTGTTGTTCCGGGGTATCCGTCTCCATTGCGGTCAACATCTCTTCCCGTGCCTCAGTTCTTGGTGCAAACTCAACAATGTCGAGCAAGACCTTCGGTCTTCAGGAATCCTGAATTCTCGTCGTCCACGGTGCTGTTTGCTCGGCGTGGGAATCTTCATCAGGCTCGCCCCATTACGGTACACCCGCCGGAGCCCCGGTCGGCGGCCCCGCATTGCCTCGAAATGTGGGTGACATGAATCACGTCGTCCGCGCGGTTGATTTTCTCGAAGGATTCTGAACGCCCAATATTCCGTGGCCCGCACGGGCGGGGTGAGCCCATACTTCGACACCGGTGAGCACGCAGACTCCCGGGGAGATCCCCGAAAAGTGGCGCGGTGCGTCTGCTCGACCACGACCCGGACACCGGCACCATACTGCTGGAGCGACTGGACGCGGCGCGGCCGCTGTCGTCGCTGACCGATGATGACGCCGCACTGCGGATCCTCGCCGACCTGTTGGGGCGCTGGGCCGGGAGGGGGTTAGGAGGCGGCCCCGAGGCGTGTCGTGCGTGCGGGTCGTACTGGGCTGGTCGCGCAGTTCCCCGCGCCCCTGAAGGGCGCCCCCTCCTGAGCCACGCCCAAGTGCCCAGCGAAAGTTTCGAATAGCGGTGCCTGCGCGAGGGGAGCGTTGACCCCGCGGGAACCGGTTCCTACATTGAGCGCGCCTCAGCGAGGCGTGGCGGACTCCGTGTGAAGGGACCTGCATGACCGTGGGCCACATCAACAACCCCGTACTGCCCGGATTCCACCCGGATCCGAGTATCGTGCGCGTCGGCGCGGAGTACTTCCTCGCCACCTCCACCTTCGAGTGGTTCCCGGGTGTGCCCGTGCACCGCTCTACCGATCTCGTCCGCTGGGAGCACGCCGGTCACATACTGGACCGGCCCGATCTGCTCGACCTGCGCGGAGTCGCCGACTCGGCGGGTGTGTGGGCGCCCTCGCTCTCGCACCACGAGGGCCGGTTCTGGCTCGTATACAGCATCGTGCGGACCATCGGGCACCCGTACAAGGACGTCGACAACTACCTGATCACGGCCCCGTCGATCGACGGCCCGTGGTCCGAGCCGGTGTTCCTCAACTCCTCCGGCTTCGACCCGTCGTTCTTCCACGACGAGGACGGCCGCAGCTGGCTGCTCAACATCCAGTGGGACCCGCGCGACGGCCACCCGTCCTTCGCCGGGATCGTGCTCCAGGAGTACGACGCCGACAAGCACGCCCTGACCGGACAGCCGCGCACGATCCTCACCCACGAGGAACTGATCGAGGGGCCCAACGTCTACCGGCGCGACGGCTGGCACTACCTGATGCTCGCCGAGGGCGGCACCGGCTGGAACCACGGCATCCTGATGGCCCGCTCGCGCGAACTGACCGGACCGTACGAACTCGACCCGGACGGCTCGCTGTTGACGACCCGCGACGCCCCGGACTGGCCGCTGCAGAAGGCCGGTCATGGTGAACTGGTCGAGACGCCGGAGCGGGAGTGGTACCTCGCCCACCTGGCCTCCAGGCCCGTACGGACACCGGACGGGCCGCGCTGCATCCTCGGCCGGGAGGCCTGTCTGCAACGTGTGGTCTGGACGGACGACGGCTGGCTGCGGCTGGCGGACGGAGGGCGGCGGCCGAGTCCGGAGGTTCCGGCGCCCAAGGGGATGGAGCCTGGACCGCTCGCCCCGTCCGCCGCCAGGGACGACTTCAACTCGCTCTCTCTGGAGGGGAGATGGAGCACGCTCCGCGCGCCTGCCACCCCCGACTGGCTGACCCTCCGCGAGCGTCCCGGACATCTGCGGCTGCGCGGCAGGCAGAGCCTGCACTCGCGGTTCGACCAGAGCCTGGTCGCGCGGCGGCTCACCTCGGTGCGCTGCGAGGTGACGACGGTCGTCGACTTCCGCCCCTCGCACTTCAGCCAACTGGCGGGCCTCATCTGCTGGTACGACACGTCGACGCACTTCTATCTCCGCCTCACCCATGTCGAGGGCCGAGGGCGCGTCCTGGGCGTGGTCCTCACCGACGACGGCGCGTACGGAGAGCTCCCGGACAGTGAACTCGTCACGGACGAATGGCCGTTGGTGCATCTGCGGGCCCGGTTCGACGGCGCGGAACTCCGTTTCTCCGCGTCGCCCGACGGCACGGACTGGCGTGCCGTGGGCCCCGTACTGGACGCGAGCAAGCTCTCCGACGACTACGGGGACCGGCTGCGGTTCACCGGCGCATTCGTCGGCATCTGCGCGCAGGACCTTGGCGGCACCCGCACCCCGGCGGACTTCGACTGGTTCGAGATGCGGGAGCTCGACGACGGCCGGCAGTAGGTGCTCTGCGATCTGCCGCTGAACAACCGGTTGTGCGGCCATATTGAGGGTCGAACCGCCCGTCGTCACCCCACCGAAATCGACAGTCGGTCCGCCCCGGACCTGTGGTTCGGGGCGTTCTCGGTACTGGGTCTTTTCGAAAGTCGGTGAAGACCCTTGACGCCGTTTCCGGACAGGAAGAAGCTCTGCGCACCCACTGATGACAACCGGTTGTCAGGATCGCTGCCGCACACAACCCGAAGCAGGAGATGACCAGTTGATGCGCTCACCCGCCGTCGCTCCCCTCGGCCGAGGCCGCTTCCTCCCTCTGTCGGCGGCCGACACCGCCGGAGCGGAGGAGGACGGTCCGGAGGCCGCCGACCGGCTGGTGGTGCATCCCGTCCCGACCGGATTGCCGCTCAACACCAGCTTCTCCGTCAAGGCCCGCAAGCCCGGCGGCGGGTGGCGGACCGTGCCCGTACTGCGCGCCCGGACGAGGACCGTGGACGAGACGACCGGCGCGGGCGTCGTCAGGAACTCGTCGGTCGCCAACCTGGACTTCACCGGCACGGTCGAGGTCGAAATCACCTCCGCCAAGGGCGCCATCGGCTCCGCACGGGTCCGTCCCCTGTCGTACGCCGTCGAGCACGAGGTGAGCGGCGACACCGTCCGCTTCAGCCTCAGCGAGCCGCGCAACCTCTCCGTCGAGATCGACGGCGACCTCTACGACAACCTCCATCTGCACGCCAACCCGGTCGAGCAGCAGCGGCCCGACGCCGACGACCCGGACGTGATCTACTTCGGCCCCGGTATCCACACCGTCCCGGACAACGTGCTGCAGGTACCCAGCGGAAAGACGGTCTACCTGGCCGGCGGCGCGGTGCTCAAGGCCCGAGTGGACTTCACGAACGTCGAGAACGCCGGGCTGATCGGCCGGGGCATCCTGTACGACACGGACGGCGGCACCACGGTGGCGTTCTCCAGGAACATCGAGATCGACGGCATCCTCGTCCTCGACCCGAGGACCGGCTACTCCTGCGCCATCGGCCAGTCCCAGCAGGTCACCGTCCGCAACCTGCACTCGTACAGCTGTGGCCAATGGGGCGACGGCATCGACGTGTTCAGCAGCGAGGACGTCCTGATCGAGGGCGTCTTCATGCGCAACAGCGACGACTGCGTCGCCGTCTACGCCCACCGCTGGGACTACTACGGCGACTGCCGCAACATCACCGTCCGCGACTCCACCCTGTGGGCCGATGTCGCGCACCCGGTGAACATCGGCACGCACGGCAACCCGGAGAAACGCGAGGTCATCGAGAACATCGTCCTCAGCAACATCGACGTCCTCCAGCACCGCGAGCCGCAGGTGCTCTACCAGGGCTGTCTCGCGCTGAATCCCGGCGACGGCAACCTCATCCGGAACGTCCGCATCCAGGACGTCCGGGTCGAGGACTTCACCTGCGGCCAGCTGGTCAACATGCGGGTCATGGCCAACCGGTACAACGCCTCGCCCGGCCGGGGCATCGAGGACGTGTACGTGCGGAACCTGACGTACGACGGTACGCACGCGGACACCGCGATCCTGACCGGCTACGACGCCGACCGGCCCGTCAAGAACGTCACCTTCCAGAACCTGACGGTCAACGGCACGGTCGTCCACCACGGGATGGAGAAGCCGGGCTGGTTCCTGACCACCGACATGGTGCCGATGTTCGCCAACGAGCACGTGTGGAACCTCCGCTTCCTCGACGAGGCGACGGCCGCCTCCACCGTGACTCCGGAGATCACCGGCGCGGGCGAGGCGACGGCCACCAGGGACCGCGCCTTCAACCACCTCGTCATCGCGACCGCGTTGCCGACGTCGTTCGACGCCGAGGGGCTGCCCATGGGCCTGGTCATCGACAAGGGCACGGGCCTGATCTCCGGGACCCCGTTGGCGCTCGGCACCAGCACGGTCACCGTCTCGGCCACGAACGCGGCGGGCACGGCGACCAAGTCCCTCAGGCTCACTGTCCGGAACGTGTGAGGGGGGAGCAGGCCGTGCTACCCGGTCGAGATCGTTTCCGTGCGAACCGAGCAGTACGGCCGGGCCGTACGTACTACTGCACGGTCTCCGCCACCAACCCGCAGGAGGCAAGCGGCAGCAGCTCGGGGTGGGTGGCGGCGACCGTCGGCCTCCCCACTGCGCGGCGACGGACGCGCACCGCGACTGCGTCGAGACCGCATCTGGACTGCCTCCGGCGCGGCCGCTTCCCCCGATGACGGCGTCGCCCGGACCCCCCTCGCCGAGGGAGAGATCCCCGGCTTCGGCGACGCCCCCCCGGTGGTCTCACCGCCGCCCTCGCGGTCGGCGCCTCCGCCGCTGCCCTCACCGGCAGTACGGCAGCGGCGGCCCCGGCCACCTTCACCCACCCGGGCATGCTGCACGCGTACGGCGAACTCAACCGGGCCAAGGTACGGGTGGCCGCGGGGAACGACCCCTGGCTGTCCGGCTGGAACCGGCTGACCGCCAACTCCCACTCCGCCAGTACGTGGACGCCGCGTCCGCAGGCCACGATCATCCGCGGCGGCACCGGCGAGAACTACGGCATCCTCTGCGACGACGCCGCCAAGTACGACCAGGCCGTGAACTACTTCAGGAACGGCGCGGGCAACGGCTCCATCAACCACGCCGTCCCGTTCGTGTACGACTCGCAGGGTCTCGCCCAGTGGCAGGAGAGCGGGCGCGACCAGGGCCACACCATGATGGGCATGGGCCAGATGGGCGCCTTCTGCGAGATGGCCTGGTCACAGGGCGACGACCTGTACGGCTACGGCGACAACCGGTTCATGAAGGCGGCCCAGTACGTCGCCAAGTACAACCTCGGGCAGGACGTGCCCTTCACGACGTACACCTGGGGCACGGGTCAGAACTGTGCCCAGCAGTCGCACACCGTGATCTCCGCGTCGAGCCGGGGGCAGGTCAGGCCGGCGTGGGACCTCCTCCACTACCACTACGCCCGTCGGCGCGGGCTGTCCGTCCCGTACATCACCGCCATGGCCGAGAGCGTGCGGCCCGAGGGCGGTGGGGGTGACTACGGCGCCGCCAGCGGGGGCTTCGACCAGCTGGGCTTCGGGACGCTGATGTACGCCAAGTAGGCGCTGAAACCCGGCACTTGGAGCGACGGTGCCTGCTGTGTCCGCCGCCGGTCACTGACGTGTGTCCGGTGGCGGTGCCACCGAGGCCCGTACGACCACGTGCGTGCCCAGGAGCAGATGTTCGTCGGGGGCGTCCGGCGTGCGGGTCAGGGCTGTGCGGACCGCGAGCCGGCCGAGGTCCTCGTAGGGGACGTGGACGGTGGTCAGCGGCGGGTTGAGGTCCCGGGCGAAGGGGATGTCGTCGTAGCCGACCAGGGAGACGTCCTTCGGGACGGAGAGCCCCGCCTCGTGGAGGGCGGTCAGGGCTCCCGAGGCGACCATGTCGGTGGACGCCATGACCGCGGTGAAGTCGAGGCCCTGGGCGAGTGCCTGGCGGACGAGGCGGTGGCCCGAGTCGCGGGTGAAGTCGCCGAAGAGGCGCAGGGCCGGGTCCGCGGTGACGCCGCGGGCCCGGTGGGCCGCGAGGTAGCCCTGTTCGCGGCCCCGGGCCGTGGTGTTGGACGGTTTGCCGCCCAGGAAGAGGACGCGTCGGTGGCCCTGGGCGAGGAGATGGGCGCAGAGTGCGTACGCCCCGCTCTCGTTGTCGTATTCGATGACGGTCACCGGAGTGCCCGGGTCCAGGGGCGGGCGGCCGCAGAGGACCAGGCGGGAGCCCGCGGAGGCCAGGGAGTCGGCGATACGGGCCATGCGTTCGCGGTACTCGGCGGTGTCCGCGGTTCCGCCGACCAGGATCACCGCGGCGGCACGCTGGGCGCGCATCATCTCGATGAACTCCAGCTGGCGTTCGGCGTCGCCGTCCGTGCTGCACACGAGGGACAGATGGCCGAGCCGTGTCGCCTCGCGTTCCACACCGTGTGCCATGTGCGCGAAGGACGGGCCCGTGATGTCGTCGAGGACGAACGCGAGCGTGGGAGTGCCCGCCCCCGCGATGG
Organism: Streptomyces sp. NPDC033178; assembly: GCF_055577685.1. Lineage (NCBI taxonomy): Bacteria > Bacillati > Actinomycetota > Actinomycetes > Kitasatosporales > Streptomycetaceae > Streptomyces > Streptomyces sp. NPDC033178. Next base: position 76,819 of record NZ_JBVIPT010000003.1, on the reverse strand, counting down.
CCTTGGCGCGGGCGTCCGCCACGTAGTCGAGATCGCGGACCGCCCGCATCACGCGGGTACGGGTCGATGTGCTGACCGGGTAGTCGCCGCCGAGGACGCGCGACACCGTGGACGCCGATACGCCGGCCCGTGCCGCCACGTCCCGGATGGTGCGCCGGCCCGCGACGTCGCCGGTGGTCTTCCTGGTCATGACCCGCCCCTCTTCTCCGCCCCGGAAGCGACTCGTCCGCCGTCCGGGTACGCCCCACCCCCGGGAAGTGCGGCAACGCTCGTGGCAACCGGTTCCCGGGCCGGAGGCTAGCAGGGGGAGCGGCGGACGGGGAGGGGGCGGAATCCGGCTGTCACAGGGAGTAGCCCCGCAGCTTTCGGTACAGCGTCGCGCGGGCGATGCCCAGCGCCGCCGCGGCACGTGCCTTGTTGCCGCCGTGACGGCGCAGCGACTCCAGGATGGCGGTGCGCTCGGCGAGTTCCATCGGACTCAGCTGCCGGGTCGCGGGGCCCTCCCGGACGGGATCCGGGAGTTCGGCGCGTCGCACCGGGCCCGCCACCTGGCGATGCTCGGCCAACGCCCTGACGAGATGGGCGAGTTCCGTGATGTTCCCGGGCCACGGATGACGTTCCAGGGCCCGTAGCGCGTCCAGCGTCCAGGTGAGCGGCGGCCGTCCCGGCACCGGCCTCGGAGCCAGTTCGGGGAGCAACTCCCTGATGTCGTCCGGGCGTTCGCGCAGCGCCGGGAGGGTCACCGAGCGGGCGGCCAGCGTGTCGAGCAGCCGCTGGAGGCAGGGGCCCGGGGGAGTGCCGGGTGTGTACGTGAGGAGCAGGGCTGCGTCCGGGCGTTCGTCGAGCAGTGAGTTGAGAGCGGCGACGTCGGCCTGGGCGAGGCGCTCGGCATGGCGGAGGAGGAGCGCGCGGTCGCTCGCGAGTGTCGTTGCCCAGATGTCCGGTTCGTCGACCGGGCCCTCCGCCGCGTCCACGACCAGCGGATCCAGATCCCCGCGCGCTGTCAGCAACTCCCTTGCCAGGGCGGTCTTTCCGGTGCCGCGCTCCCCGGTCAGGAGCAGGGGCTCCCGGGAACGGGCCAGTTCTGAGGCCTTCGCCGTCGCGTGACGCCATGGCACCGAACGCCCGGCGAGCGCGACCCGGGGCTGCTGCGCATGCGGTCGCACCGCTTCGCCGGCGGGCGGCTCGACCACGGCGACCACACCGATGACCGTGCCCTCATGGCGCACGGGGGTGACACGCGCCGTGCCCGTGCCGTCGGGGAGTTCGAGGTCGTAGGCGACGGAGCCGTTCCTGTGCCGTGCCGAGTCGTACGGCTCAGCTGGGGCGTACGCCTCAGAAGTGCCGGCCGGTTCGGAGGGGTCGTACGCCTCGGCGGGGTCGGTGTCGTCCTGCTCCGAGCCGTTCGCCGCCGCGGTCCGTTCCAGCACCGCCACCGCGCCCGGCGACAGCATTCCCGCTGCCGCGTCGCTCAGCAGCCGGTTCTTTCCGTCGAGCGCCACGACCGCCGCCCCAGGCTGTGCGGCGGCCCGCTGGAAGGCGTCCAGCAGCACGCGTTCCGTCGTACGGGACCGGGCCAGCAGTTCCGCCTCGACGGCCGTCGCCGTGGCCTCGGCCAGGGCGGCGCCGGGATGCGGCGTGCACCCGGTGCACAGGCCGCACGCGACGGTCACCGTGCCCAGGACCTGGCCGTTCTCCGGGGCCAGCACCGGCACGCTGACGGCGGACACGTCCTGCCACAGGTCGAGGAAGTGCTCCGGGCCGTGCACCTCCGCGCGACGCCGGGTGCGCAGGGCGAGGGCCGCGCTGTTGTGCCCGACCTCCTGCTCGGACAGGTCATGGCACTTCTCGTCGACGGGCCCGCTCCCGGCCGACCAGAGCACGCGCAGCCGCTCGTCGGTGAGGACGAGGGACGTCTGCCCGGAGGCGAGGGCGGGGGCGAGCCGTTCCAGCACGGGCCGCGCGGCGGTCAGCAGGGCCGACCGCGCGGGAAGCAGGGGCTCGGAGGGTTCCGTCAAGTCGTGCCGTACGCCGAAGAAACGGGCACGCCGCCAGGCGGCGACGATCTCGTCAGGCACGTCGTCGGGCAGCGGGCGTCCCGTCAGGAACCGCTCTCGCGCCTGGCGCAGCGGCGTGAGAGCGGGGCGGGCGGGGGACTCTTCGGTGGTCGTCACGGCGCCTCCCACCGTACCGGGCATGGTTGAACACGTAACAAAGGGGCGCCCCCGCTGTGTTCCGCGCCCGCATCGGTGTCCCGTTGAACCCACATAGGTGCCGCGTAGACCCGCGCCGATGTCCCGCAAACCCGCGCCGGTGTCTCGTAATGAGACACCCGCGTTCCCGTGCACCGCACCATGATCATGAATGGTTGGTGCTGTTCTCATCCTCTGGAGCGTGCCCGTGCACACCGTCGAGCCCGTAGTCGAGACCGACGTACTCATCGTGGGCAGCGGCCCCGCGGGCGCCTCGGCCGCCCTGGCCCTCAGCACCTACGGCGTGCCCAACATCGTGGTCACCCGCTACGCGAGCCTCGCCGACACGCCCCGCGCCCACATCACCAACCAGCGCACGATGGAGGTCCTGCGCGACCTCGGCGTCGAGCAGGAGGTCGTCGCGCAGGCCACGCCCCAGCACCTGATGGGCAACACCACCTTCTGCACCAGCCTGGCCGGTGAGGAACTCGGCCGCGTCCGCTCCTGGGGCAACGACCCCCTCGTACAGGCCGCGCACGACCTCGCCAGCCCGACCCGTATGTGCGACATGCCGCAGCACCTCATGGAGCCGGTGCTCGTCGACGCCGCCGTCGCGCGTGGCACCCACCTCCGCTTCAGCACGGTCTACAAGTCGTTCGTCCAGGACGCCGACGGAGTCACGGTCACCGTCGAGGACCGGCTGCGCGGCGACGAGTACACCATCCGCGCCAAGTACCTGATAGGCGCCGACGGGGGCCGCTCGAAGGTCGCCGAGGACGCGGGTCTGCCGATGGGCGGCCAGATGGGCGTGGCCGGCAGCATCAACATCGTCTTCGACGCGGACCTGAGCAAGTACACCGCGCACCGGCCGTCCACGCTCTACTGGGTGCTCGCCCCGGGCGCGACCGTCGGCGGCATCGGCGCGGGCCTCGTCCGCAACGTCCGCCCCTGGAACGAGTGGATGATCGTCTGGGGCTACGACGTGACCGCGGGCGCGCCCGACCTCACCACCGAGTACGCGGAGTCCATCGTCCGCAGACTCGTCGGTGACGACGAGATCCCCGTGACCATCAAGTCCTCCTCGGCGTGGACGGTCAACGAGATGTACGCCGAGTCGTACTCGAACGGCCGCGTCTTCTGCGCGGGCGACGCCACGCACCGCCATCCGCCGTCCAACGGCCTCGGCTCCAACACCTCCGTCCAGGACGCGTACAACCTGGCGTGGAAGCTCAGGCTCGTCCTCGACGGCTCCGCCTCGCCCAAGCTCCTCGACACGTACACCGCCGAGCGCGCCCCGGTCGGCCGGCAGATCGTCACCCGCGCCAACAAGTCCATCGGCGAGACCGCACCGATCTTCGAGGCACTCGACGGCCTCTCCCCGCAGAGCCCCGAGCAGCTGTGGGCCAACATCGCCGCCCGCAAGGACGCCACCGAGGCCGCCGAGAAGCAGCGCGCCCGGCTCCGCGAGGCGATCGCCTTCAAGGCGTACGAGTTCAACGCGCACGGGGTCGATCTCAATCAGCGGTACGTGTCGGACGCGGTCGTTCCCGACGGCACGCCCGATCCCGGATTCGATCGCGATCCCGAGCTGTACCACCAACCCTCGTCGCGGCCCGGCGCCAAGCTGCCGCATGCGTGGATCACGGCCGGGGACCGGACCCTCTCCACCCTCGACGCGGCGGGGCAGGGGCGCTTCACGCTGTTCACCGGCATCGGCGGTGACTGCTGGGTGCGGGCCGCCGAGGCCGTCGGCCTCGATATCGCCACCGTCGTCATCGGGCCCGGTCAGCAGTACGAGGATCCGTACGGCGACTGGGCGCGGCTGAGCGAGGTCTCCGACCCGGGCGTGCTGCTTGTGCGGCCCGACGGGTATGTGGCGTTTCGGTACGCGACGGCTGCCGGGGATGCGGAGGAGTTGCTGGGGGGTGCGGTGCGGCGGATCCTCGGTCACGGGTAGCTCTGAGGGTTGGTGGGGCCGGGCGCGCCCACGCGGCGGAGCCGCACATCGACACGGCCCCGAGCCCCTGAAAGGGCGCCCCGGTGCAGACGGGGTAGGACAATGATCGTCGGGAGCGGGACATGGTGAATCAGGAGTCGTCATGACCATCGATGCCAGCGGGACCGCGGTCACCGAGGAGGCCGTCGGGAGTCTTGGTGCGGGTACCGATCCGCGGTTGCGGGAGTTGCTCACCGGTCTGATCCGGCACCTTCACGACTTCGCGCGGGAGACGCGGCTCACCCAGGAGGAGTGGGAGCGGGCGATCGGGTTTCTGACGGCGACCGGGCAGACGTGCACCGACACCCGGCAGGAGTTCATTCTCCTGTCGGACGTGCTCGGACTGTCGATGCTGGTCGAGACCCTGAACGCCGACCGCGGCCCCGGCGCCACCGAGTCGACCGTCCTCGGCCCCTTCCACATGACCGAGTCCCCGGTCCGTGAACTCGGCGCGGACATCGACCTGGTGGGCAGCGGCGAACCGTGCGTGGTCAGCGGCCGGGTGCTCTCCCAGGACGGCACGCCGCTGCCCGGCGCGGTCCTCGACGTCTGGCAGGCCGACGCCGACGGCTTCTACGACGTGCAGCAGCCGGACCTCCAGCCGCCGGGCAACGGCCGCGGTCTGTTCACGGCGGACGCGGCGGGCCGCTTCTGGTTCCGCACCTGTGTACCGAGCCCGTACCCCATCCCCACCGACGGTCCGGTCGGCGACCTGCTCCGCGCCACCGGGCGGCACCCCTACCGCCCCGCCCACATCCACTTCATCGCCACCGCCCAGGGCCACGCCCCCGTCACGACGCACATCTTCGTGGCGGGCAGCGACTACCTCGGCTCGGACGCGGTGTTCGCGGTGAAGAGCAGTCTGGTCGAGGACTTCGCGGAGACCGACGACCCTTCCCTGGCACGGGAGTTCGGCATCCCGAACCCCTTCCGGCACGCCCGGTTCGATCTCGTACTGACTCCTGGGGCGAAGGCGTGAACTTCTCGTACGAGGCCCAGCCCATGCGGGTCGTCTTCCGGCCCGGCGCCTCGGTGAGCGCGACGGCCGGGGAGGCCCAACGGCTCGGTCTGCGGCGGGTGTTGGTGGTGTCCGGCACGCGCGGCGCCGACATCGCTCGGGCGGTCGCCGACTCGCTGGGCGAGCTGTGTGCGGGACTGCACGCCGAAGCCCGGATGCACGTTCCGGTGGAGGTCGCCGACCGCGCCGTCGAGGTGGCTCGCGCGGCCGGTGCCGACGGCTGCGTCGCCGTGGGCGGCGGTTCGTCGATCGGCCTCGGCAAGGCGATCGCGCTGCGCACGGGACTGCCCTTGATCGCCGTGCCCTCCACGTACTCCGGTTCCGAGATGACCCCCGTGTGGGGCCTCACCGAGCACGGCGCGAAGCGCACGGGGCGCCACCCGGCGGTCCTCCCGCGCAGCGTGGTGTACGACCCCGAGCTCACCCTCTCCATGCCCGTGCCCCTCTCCGTCACGAGCGGAGTCAACGCCGTCGCGCACGCGGTCGAGGCGCTGTACGCCCCCGACACCTCGCCCCTCGTCTCCCTGATGGCCGAGGAGGGCGTACGGGCGATGACCTCGGCCCTTCCGGAGATCGCTGCCGAGCCTTCGTCCCTGGAGGCCCGCGGGCGCGCCCTCTACGGGGCCTGGCTCTGCGGTTCCTGCCTGGGCGCGACCACCATGGGCCTGCACCACAAGCTCTGCCATGTGCTGGGCGGCACGTTCGGCCTGCCGCACGCCGAGACGCACACGGTCGTCCTCCCCTACGCCCTCGCGTACAACGCGCCCGCCGCTCCCGATGCGATCAGCGCCCTCGACCGCGCCCTCGGCACCGACGACGCCCCGCTCGCTCTGTGGTCCCTGTCCGGACGTCTCGGTGCACCTCGCTCTCTCGCTCAACTGGGTCTGGCCGAGGCCGACTTGGCGGTCGCGGCCGAGCAGGTCGCGGGGCAGGCGTACGCCAATCCACGCGAGGTCACGCACGAGGGCGCACTCGCCGTGCTGAGGGCGGCTTTCGCGGGGGACACCCCTCGCGCCGAGCTCCCGGAGTAGCTCCGGAGGGGCCCCGGAACGGTCCCGGAATGGCTGCCTTCTCTCCAGTCCATGTCTTGACATACACCTGAAACGATTCTTAGCTGGCTGCGCGCCATCCAGATTCATGAAGCAGGTCCATGGACGTGAATGGAGTGTGTGTGAAGCTCATCGACCACGGCCTGGAGGCAGTCCGCGCATGACCACCCCCGACAGTCGGATCCGTGAACTGGTCGTCACGCCGATCGCCTTCCGTGACCCGCCGCTCCTCAACTCCAGCGGTGTGCACGAGCCGCTCGCGCTGCGGCTGATCCTCCAACTCGTTCTGGAGGACGGCACGGTGGGCCTCGGCGAGTCGACCGGGGGTGACATCCGTATCGAACGGCTGGGGGCCGCGGCGCGGGCGGTCGTCGGCATGGACGTCTTCGACACCACGGCCGTCGCGGCCGCGATCGACTCCGTCCTGCTGCCCACCGTGCCCAGTTCCCACGAGCGCGGCTGGACCACCTCCGCCGTCGAGGTCGCCTGTCTGGACGCCCAGGGCAAGCTCCTCGGGCGTTCCGTCAGCGACCTGCTGGGCGGCGCGGTCCGCGACGCCGTGCCCTTCGCCGCGTACCTCTTCTACAAGTGGGCCGAACACCCGGCGCTCGACGGCAGTCCGGCCGTCGGTGACGAGTGGGGCGAGGCCCTCGACCCGGCGGGCATCGTCGAGCAGGCCCGGCTGATGCAACAGCGGTACGGATTTAGCTCGTTCAAGCTCAAGGGCGGTGTCTTCCCGCCCGACGAGGAGATCGCCGCGATGAAGGCACTCGCCGAGGCGTTCCCGGGCCAGCCGCTGCGGCTCGACCCCAACACGGCCTGGACGGTGGAGACTTCGCAGTACGTGGCGCGGGAGCTGGACGGCTGCCTGGAGTACCTGGAGGACCCCACCCCCACCATCTCGGGCATGGCCGAGGTCGCGAAGACCTCACCCATGCCGCTGGCCACCAACATGTGCGTGGTCGCCTGGGAGCACCTCAAGCCGGCCGTCGAGCAGGACGCCATCCAGGTACTGCTCACCGACCACCACTACTGGGGTGGACTCCGCCGCACCCGTGAACTCGCCGCCGTCTGCGAGGCGTTCGGCATCGGGCTGTCCATGCACTCCAACTCCCACCTGGGTATCAGCCTCGCCGCCATGACCCATGTGGCCGCCGCGATCCCGAACCTCGACACCTCCTGCGACACCCACTACCCGTGGAACTTCGCGGACGACGTCATCGTCCCCGGCGTGCTGGAGCTGCGGGACGGTGCGGTCGAGGTCCCCACGGGCCCCGGTCTCGGCGTCGAACTCGACCACGACGCGCTGGAGCGGCTCCACCGGGTCTATCTCGACTCGGGCATGAAGGGCCGCGACGACACCGGTTACATGCGGCGCGTCCACCCGGAGTACGAGCTCAAGCTTCCTCGGTGGTGATGCCGGCGCGCAGCTGAGGCCGCGCCGACACGGGCGCCCGTAGCCCGCTGTGGTGACACCGGTGTCCGTAAAACTATCGAAACAGAAAGCGCTGTCACGCGTCTCGACAACCGTTTGCCCCCGCCTCATTCTTCAACCAGGTTGTGGCATGAGCGCGACAGGAGACCTCCATGATGAAGCGCAGATCGCTGCTGGCGGCGGCGGGCGGCACGCTGCTGGGCAGTGCGCTGGCGACGGGCACCGCCCGCGCCGACGCGACCATCAGCGTCAACCCGGCTACCAGATACGGGAGTTGGGAAGGCTGGGGCACCTCGCTCGCGTGGTGGGCCAACGTGTTCGGCGCGCGGGACGACTTCGCCGACATCTTCTTCACCACCAAGTCCGTGGCGTACGGCGGCAGGACGCTGCCGGGTCTCGGCATGAACATCGCCCGCTACAACCTGGGCGCGTGCAGCCCGAACAGCGTGGGCGGCCAGTCCATGGTCGCCTCGCCCAACATCCCGGCCTTCAAGCAGATCGAGGGCTACTGGCAGGACTGGAACAACGAGGACCCCGCCTCCTCCGCCTGGGACTGGACGGCGGACGCCAACCAGCGCGCCGCCCTGGTGAAGGCCGTCCAACGCGGCGCGGTCACCGAGCTGTTCGCCAACTCGCCCATGTGGTGGATGTGCCTCAACCACAACCCGTCGGGCGCGTCAGGGGGCGGCAACAACCTCCAGTCCTGGAACTACCGCCAGCACGCCTCCCACCTGGCGGCCGTCGCCCTGCGCGCCAAGAACAACTGGGGTGTGAACTTCGCGACCGTCGACCCCTTCAACGAACCCTCGTCCTCCTGGTGGACCGCCACCGGCACCCAGGAGGGCTGCCACATGGACGCCGCCGTCCAGGCCGCCGTCCTCCCGTACATGCGCAGCGAGCTCGACGCGCGGGGCCTGTCCGGCATCAAGATCTCGGCGTCCGACGAGACGAGCTATGACCTGGCCCGTACGACCTGGAACTCCTTCGGGGCGTCGACGAAGGCTCTGGTCAGCCAGGTCAACGTGCACGGCTACCAGGGCTCCGGCGGCCGCCGCGACCTCCTCCACACGGATGTCGTGACGACCGCCGGCAAGAAGCTCTGGAACTCCGAGACCGGTGACAGCGACGGCTCCGGCCTCACCCTGGCGAGCAACCTGTGCCTGGACTTCCGCTGGCTGCACCCGACCGCCTGGGTCTACTGGCAGGTGATGGACCCCTCCACCGGCTGGGCCATGATCGCGTACGACGCGAGCACCCTGCAGCCGACCACCGTGCAGACCAAGTACTACGTGATGGCCCAGTTCAGCCGCCATATCCGCCCCGGGATGACCATCCTCGACACCGGCGTCGGGTACGCGGTCGCCGCCTACGACGCGACACAGAAGCGCCTCGTCATCGTGGCCGTCAACTCCGGTGCCGCACAGACGCTCACCTTCGACCTGTCCCGCTTCACCACGGTCACGGGCGGCAGCGGCGGGCTCGTACGGCGCTGGAACACCCTCACCTCCGGCAGCGGCGACCTCTACACGGCACGCTCGGACACCTACCTCAACGGCAAAAGCCTGAGCGTGCCGTTCGCCGCCGCCTCGGTGCAGACCTTCGAGATCGACGGTGTCACCGTGTGAGGGCGGCCCCGTCCGCGCCGGTGACCTTCAGGTCGCGCATCCGTCCGATGTTGTCGAACGAGCCGAAGCCCACCCGGCCGGAGGAGAGCGTGGTGTCGACGGCGGTCATCAGGGGCTGTTTCGAGCCGTCGAGATAGACCGCGATCTCACCGGTGCCCTTGCAGTGCACCACCCGCACCTTGTGCCAGGCCGAGTCGGTGATGGCAGGTGGCGCACCGGTGGTGCCGTTCCACTGGTCCTCCAGGCGCAGCCGGTCGGCGTCGTTCACGACGAAGATCCCGTTGTGCGGATAGATGGTGTTGTCGGTCGACAGGTGCGCGTAGTAGAACCTCGTGTCCGACTGGTGGCCGAACACGATGATCACGTCCCGGTTGGTGACCTCGACGGGCGTGTCGAGGCGGACCTGCGCGTCGATCCGTACGGAGCCGAAGGCCGGAGGGCCTGCGGTGAGCACGGCGTACTCGAAGGGACGCCGGGGGCCGGGGCGGGCGACCCCGGCCTCGGCGAGGATCGCCTCACGGCCGGGGAACCGCCACTTGGACGGGGTGACCGGCGCCCAGTTCCGGCCGGCCATGACGTTGGTGACCTTCGTGCCGTCGGTGTCGCAGGAGGCGAACTTCCGGGTGCCGGTCACCTTCCAGATCCTGCCGTTGGCCTTGGAGAGCAGATAGAGCCCGCCGTCGGCGTCCTGTCCGAAGCGCAGGTCGACCCGGTCGTCCCCGGCGAGGTCCTGCAGGGTCACCCGGGTGCCGCTCTCGTCGTACAACATCAGGTCGTACAGCCGGGCCAGATCCGTGCCGCCCCGGCGCATGTCCTTGGTGTCGGCGTAGAGGAGCCGGCCGTCGACGAGGTCGCCGAAGACGTACTTGCCGTACAGCTCGGGCAGGTCGCGGTCGCGGAGGACGAAGCCGCCGACGACGGCCCGTCCGACGTCGGAGGTGCAGTTCCAGTTGGCGGGTGGGTCGTGGTCGTAGGCGGCGACGGGATACGTGTAGCCGTACTTCTCGTCGTCGGCGGGCAGCGGCTGGATCTTGGCGCAGGGATCGGTGGCGGCCTTGTCGAAGACGAAGGCGCCCTCGCGTTCGCTCCAGCCGAGGTTGTCGCCCGCCCTCACCTCGTAGACGGCCTCGATGGCGTGCTCACCGATGTGGCCGAGGTACATACGGTTGCGGCCGCCGGAGTCCCAGCTGAACCGGTGCGGGTCGCGCATGCCGTACGCGTAGATCTCGCCGAGGGCGCCGGGGGTGCCGACGAAGGGATTGCGGGACGGGATGCCGTACTTGCCGTTGGCGCTGTCGCTGCCCCGCGGGTCGATGCGCAGGATCTTGCCGTGCGGCACAGCCAGGCTCTGGGGCTCGCTGTTCCTGGCGCCCTGGCCGCCGTCGCCGACGGCGAGGTAGAGCAGCCCGTAGTCCTTGTCGTGGGGCCGGGCTGTGGGGTTGAAGTCGATCTGCTGGATGCCGTGGACGCGGCCCGTGAAGCCGATCCGGAACACCTCGCGACGCGTGCCCTCGAAGGTGTCGGCCGAGGGGTCGTCAGCCGTCCACTCGGTGACGATGCCGTGGTACACCGTGTTCGACGCCTGCCGCATGTCGGGCACGGCCGTGGTGGCGGAGGCCAGTTCGGTGTGGACGGTGTAGAAACGGCCGTTCTTCTTGAACCGCGGGTCGAAGGTGACGAACCCGAAGCCCATGCCGAGACCCTGGCTGCCGAAGAACGCGGGGGAGAAGGTGCCGGCGACGTCGAGGTAGACGCGCGGGGTGCCGTTCTCGACGAGATACAGCTTGCCGTTGAGGTCCGGCACGGCCATCCGGCCCGAGCCGTCGGGGAGTTCGCTCAGATAGTTGATGCGGGCGTGCCGCATCAGACGCGGGTCGGTGACGGGACCGTCCGGCGGCTCGCTCTTCGGGAAGGCCGCGAACTCCTCAACGGTGAGCCCGATGCCGGAGGTGGTGGGCCGCTCGGGGATCGGGTCGGTGATCGGTTCGGCCGCGTGGGCCGTGGCGCCGGGCAGGGCGACGAGGACGGAAAGCAGCAGTGCCAGAACGAGTAACGGTGTCAGCAGGATGGGTCTGGGACGGGGCCCGAGTCCGGGTCTGGTGCCGGGGGATCCGGTCATGGCTGTCACTCCTCTGCGGCCTTGTGCGTGACCAGTCGGTACTGCGCTCGGACCAGCGCGGCGTCCACCGCGCGGTCGAGGAACATCAGGCTGTCCATACGGCAGTTGCAGGGATTGCCCTCCCGGGTGTTCTGCGGGAAGCTGCCGCCGATCTTGATACCTCGCGGGTCGGTGGCCGAGGTGCGGTGCGGGCCGGGGCCCGAGAGGTCCCAGGGGTCGCCGGGCACGGTGTAGAAGCCGTCCAGCGGCTTGCCGTTGCGGTAGAGAGCCATCTCACCGCTGTCGAAGTCGAAGGTCGCGGCGAGGAACACCCACTTGTCGGGCGGCAGCAGGGTCCGCCAGTCCTGGGAGGCCGCGAAGGTCTGGGAGGCGGCCCCGTCGATCCGCCGGCCGAGGGCGACGAGCCGGAGTTCGCCGTTCACGTTGATGAGTTCCAGCAGGGCGCGCACGCCATGTCCGTCGGAGTCTCCGGACAGCACCCCGGCTAGACCGATCGCGCCGTAGAGGTCGTCGGGGGAGGCCGTGTTGGAGTTGGGGCTCGGGTTCTGCCCGGTCATCTTGAACCACCCCATCACCGTGGTCCCGCGCACCGCGTTGAAGGCGTGCAGCGTCGGCACGCCGGACGCGGAGTACACGCCCGCCTTCCAGTCGTCATTGCCCGCGGCATCCGGATTGACCTGCCGCACCTGGAGCGAGGCCCGGCTGCCGTGGTGCGCGCCGTCCGGTGCCCGCATCCGGGCACCGCCACCGACGAGGTCGATGTCGGTGCCGGAGAAACCCCGGTCGCGTTCCCGGGCCGGATTTCCGCGTACCGGATGCTCGAAGTCGTAGTGGGCGGCGAGGTGGGGTCTCAGACCGGGGTGCACGGCGGACCCCGGCCGGCCGTCGCCGCGGGCCCCGGCCGGAGCCGCCGCCAGTGCCGTGAGAACTGTCAGGAGAACGGCCAGTACCGCCCCCTCGTACCGTCTGCGTGCTCTGTGCGGTCTACGGGCCTTACGGGGCCCACGAGGTCCGTGCCGTCTGCGCTCGACCATGTCGCTCGCTCCTTTGCGAGGCGTGCCACGTCATAGCTGTCCTTGCCGTGTGTCATCCCTGCGGGCCTACCTCTTGGGCGTGGCCGGTGGCTGCGCCGGTCTGCCCCCGAGGTAGAGCTCGCCCAGCTGCGGATCTGCCAGCAACTCCCGTGCCGGGCCCGAGATATGGACCCGTCCGAGGTCGACAACGCAGCCGATGTCGGCGGTCTCCAGCGCGCGGCGGGCGTTCTGCTCGACCAGCAGTACGGCCGTGCCCGCCTCCCGCATCCGCACGATCTGCTCGAAGACCACGCCCGTCGTCTTCGGGTCGAGCCCCATGGACGGTTCGTCGAGCAGCACCACGCGGGGCCTGGCCATCAGCGAGCGGGCGAACTCCACCTGTTTCTGCTGGCCGCCGGAGAGCAGTCCGGCCAGGCTCGTCCAGCGTTCGGCGACGAGCGGGAAGAGGTCGCGTACGAAGTCGGCGCGCTCGGCGACGACCGCCTTGTCCTTGATGGTGTAGCCGCCGAGCAGGACGTTCTCGCCGACCGTCATCTCCCGGAAGACGCTGTGCCCTTGGAGGACGTGGGCGACTCCGGCGGCGAGCAGTTGCTGGGGTCCGCGGCCGGTGACGTCCACGCCGTCGACCAGGACCCGGCCGGAGCGCGGCGCGAGCAGCCCGCTGGCCACCTTCAGCACGGTGGACTTGCCCGCGCCGTTCGGGCCGACCAGGCACACCACGGCCCCGGCGGGCACCCGGACCGTAAGACCGCGCAGCACCAGGGCCGCCCGGCCGTATCCGGCGCGGATGTCGTCGAGTTCGAGCAGGAATCCGGAGTCGGAGGGGGACGGCGAGACGGTGGAGGAGCCGGAGTCAGACGCCAAGGTAGGCCTCCAGAACTCGTTCGTCGGACTGGATCACCGAGGGCGGGCCCTCCGCGATCGGCCGCCCGCGGTCGAAGACCACGACGTGGTCGCTGAGGGACATGACCAGGTCCATGTTGTGCTCGACGATCAGGAACGTCCTCCCCTCGGCGTTGAGTTCGCGCACCAGGTCACAGATGCGGTCGATCAGTGCGGGGTTGACCCCGCCCGCCGGTTCGTCGAGCAGGATCAGCTCGGGTTCGCTCATCAGGACGCCCGCGAGTTCCAGCAGCTTCTGCTGCCCCCAGGACAGGTTCCGCGCCTCCGCCGTCTCCAGGTGGTCGATGCCCATGCGGGTGAGCCAGTACCGGGCCCGTTCCGTCTCCTCCCGCTTGCGGGCACCGGCGAGCTGGGCCAGCAGGTTCGTCGGGCGTACGGCGACGAGCAGGTTGTCCAGGACCGTCATCCGTGGGAACACACGGCAGAGCTGAAAAGAGCGGCCGATCCCCGCCCGGGCGATGCGGTGCGGCGGCCTGGCGGTGATGTCCCGGCCCCGGTACGTCGTACGGCCCGCGTCGGGACGGATCATGCCGGTGACGCAGTTGAAGAACGTGGTCTTGCCGGAGCCGTTGGGTCCGATCAGGGCGTTGACCCTGCCGTGGCGGAAGGACACGGTGGCGCCGTCCAGGGCGGCGACCCCGCCGAAGGTCTTGGTGAGTCCGACGGTCGCCAGGCTCTGCTCATCCTCCTCCGCGCTCACTGCCTCACCTCTCTCTTCCCGTCTCTCTTCCCGTCCGGTCTTTTCCCGTCCGGCCGGTGGTCCGGCCGGACGTCCGCCTCGCGCTCGTCGCGTTCGTCGCGCAGTTCGGCCGCGGTGACCTCGCGGATCGACGTCTCGCCGGTCCCGAGGACACGTGCGACCAGTCCGGTGACCGCCGGGATGACCCCGTCCGGCATGAACATCACGACGACGCCCAGCAGCAAGCCCGCGAAGACCAGATGCAGCGGAGTATCGCCGTACTCGAGCTTGGAGTACTCAAGGCCGTACCCGACGACCACGGCCCCGAGCAGCGGCCCGTACAGATGGCGTACGCCCCCGAGGAGAGCCATCAGAACCATGTAGGCCCCGCTCAGGATCGAGAACTGGAACACGGGGTCGAGGTCGCCGAACCACAGCCCGTAGAGCCCTCCCGCCAGAGCGGTGAAGGCCGCCGAGACCACGAAGACGACGAGCTTGTACGTGTAGGTGGGGGTGCCCAGCGACTGGGCCTTGTCCTCGTCCTCGCGGATCGCCTTCAGCCCCATGCCGAACCGGGAGCGGTCGATGATCCACCAGGCAAGGAGCGCCAGCGCCAGCAGCCCGAGGAACAGGAAGTAGAAGATCTCGTGGTGCTCGGAGCGCAGCTTGCCGGGGAACGGCCGCGGGACCACCAGACCGCGCGAGCCTCCGGTGAACGAGGCCCAGCTCTGGAAGACCAGCAGCATGATCAGCACCAGTGCGATCGAGACGATGACGAAGGACGCGCCGCGCACCCGCAGCGCGGCGTAGCCGACGGGTATCGCGAGCACGGCGACCAGGGCGGCCGAGACGAACAGCGCGACGAACGACGGCAGTTCGCCCTTGGTGACGAGCAACCCGGTCGCGTAGGCACCGAGCCCGGCGAACGCGCCGTGCCCCAGGGAGATGTAGCCGGTGAAACCGCCGACGAAGTTCCAGGAGGTGGAGAGCACCGCGAAGTTGAGGATGGCGATGCCCACGGTCAGTTCGTACGGGCTGGGCGCCATGGACGGGAAGGACAGCGCGACGGCGATCCCGGCGAGCAGTGCTCCCAGCCGCAGCAACCTGCCGGTGTGGCGCGGGCGTTCAGAATCTCTGGGCAAGCCGACCCCCGAAGAATCCCTGCGGCCGGACGGCCAAGGTGGCGAAGAGCGCGACATAGAAGACCGTCTGCGCCCAGGTCGTGCTGAGTTCCAGCTGCAACAGGCTCTGTGTCAGGCCGAGGGCCATGGCCGCGATCGCCGCGCCCGGCACGCTGCCGAGGCCGCCGACCACGATGATCGCCATCAGCGGACCGATCCAGTGCCAGTGCAGCGACGGGTAGATGGTCGTGTCGAGCGAGAGTGCCGTACCGCCGACCGCCGCCGTGGCGAGACCGAGACCGAAGCCGTACCCGGCGATCCGGTCGGTGTCGATGCCGACCAGCGCGGCCGCCTCCCGGTGCTGGATCGTCGCCCGCAGCGCCTGGCCGAACCTGCTGTGCCTCATCAGGAGATACAGCCCGAGCAGTGCGGCCGCCGCCAGGCCGAACGCGATGAGCTTGACCACCGCGACGCGCGCGCCGAAGAACTCCAGGCTCGCGGAGGAGTAGCCGAGCCTGATGCGGCGCTGGGTGCCGGAGAAGGCGTACCCGAGGAGCCCCTCGATGACGAGGGCGACGGAGAACGTCAGCAGCACCGACATCATGGTCAGGGTCGCCGGGCGCAGCCGGGTCAGGAGCAGCCGTTGCATGGCCACGCCCGCGACGAAGAACAGCGGCACGGTCACGAGCAGGGTGAGCAGCGGGTCGACGCGGGTCTCCCGGTGGGCGTACCAGGCGAGGTAGGCGGCGAGGATCAGGAACGCGGAGTGTGCGATCATCACGACGCGCATGACGCCGAAGTAGAGGGTCAGGCCGGCCGCCAGGAGGGCGTAGAGCCCTCCCAGCAGCACACCGAGGACGATGCTCTGGAACACGAGGCTCGCGGAGGGCACAGGCTCACCACTTCGGCTTGGGGTGGACCAGGTCGGCTTCCTTCTGTTCCTCGGGCAGGACGATCTGGATCTCGCCGTCCACCCACTGCTGGATCATGTGCGCGCTCTGCGGGCGCCCCTTGTCGTCCCACTTGAGGGGGCCGACGACGGTCTCCACCTCGTTGCCGCGCAGCCACTCCACGAGCTTCTGCTGGCACTCCTCGTCCTGGGAGGCGCACTCGGCGGCCTCGACGGCCGCCGCGACGACCTGTCCCGTGGTGTAGGCGTTGGCCTCGTCCTCCTCCGGGGCCTTGCCGAACTGCTCGGTGTACTTCTCGACGAACTCCTTGTTGCTCGGGTAGTCCGCGTGCTGGGTGTAGCCCGTCGGAGCGAGGATGCCCTCGGTCTTGTTGCCGATGGCCTTGGCGAACTCCGGTTCGGTGGGGGCGGTGGAGAAGGCGGCCATCTTCGGCTGGTAGCCGAGCTGTTGGAGGGCGACGATCAGGTTCACCCCGTCCTGGTACTGCGAGCCGCCCACCACCATGTCGGCCTTGGAGGAGGCGATCTGCGCGGCGATCGAGCCGAAGTCGGTGGTGTTGGGCGGATAGACCTCGTCGACGACGGTCTTGATACCGCCCTTCTCCAGCTTGTCCTTCAGCCCGTACGCCGTTCCCTGGGCGAAGGGGTCGTCCATCGCCGCGTACGCCACGGACTTGGGACGCTCCGCCTCGGGCAGCGCCAGGATGTAGTCGGCGAGGTGGTTGTAGTGGTCGTTGGCGACCGCAGGGGCCGCGTAGAAGAGGTTCTTGAAGCCCTGGTCGAAGACTTCCGGAGCCGCGCCGGCCGGCTCGACGAAGAGCAGACCGTACTCCTCCGCGACCCGGGCCGCCGGCACCACGAGCCGGGTGGAGAACGGGCCGAAGACCAGGTCGACCTGGTCCCTGCCGATCAGTTGCTCGTAGTCGGAGACCACCCGGTCGGCGTTCGACTGGTCGTCGAGGATCTTCAACTCGACCTTGCGGCCGAGCAGTCCGCCGTTGTCGTTGACGATCTTCGCCCATGCCTTGTAGCCGCGCTCCACACCCTTGCCGGGCTCCGAGAAGTCCCCGGTGAGCGGCAGCGAGACACCGATGGTGATGGGGTCGTCTGGTGAATCCTCCGAGCCGCCGCCCGAGCCGCAACCGGCGGCAGTGAGTGCCGTGGCGGACGCGAGGGCGGCAACTCTCCATGAAAGGCGCTGTGTTGTGCTCATCGCTGGACTCCCCTGTCCGCAGGCACTCTCTTCGCCGTTCGAAAGCGCTTTCGCGAGCGCTTGCGTACTATGTAAGCCACGTCACATGAGTTGAGACAAGCGTCGTGCACGGACCGATTGACAAGGCCCTGTTCGGAGGCGGTGACGAATGCCAAGGCCCCGTTCACGACTGCGGCTCGCCGATGTGGCCGAGCGCGCGGGTGTTTCACTGACCACCGCGTCCCGGGCGCTCGCCGGACGGGACGGGGTGCGCGAGGAGGTGGCCGAGCGGGTCCGCCGCATCTCGCGGGAGCTCGGCTATGTCGCCAACCCCCACGCACGCACCCTGGCGGGCGGTACGGCGTCGACGGTGGGGCTGATCGTCCATCAGATCGACGACCCGTACTTCTCGGAGATCGCGGGCGGGGTCGTCCAGGTGGCGGGCGAACGCGATCTGATCGTCCAGATCTGCCACTCCGGCCGGAACCCGCAGAACGAACTGCGTCAGATCCGCCATCTGATCGCCCAGCGCGTCGGCGTCATCATCATCGCGGGCTCCGGGTACGTCGATCCCCGGATGGAGGCCGAGTCCAGGGCCGAGCTGTCCGCCTTCCAGGACGCCGGCGGGCGGCTCACGGTGATCGGCCGTCACTTCCTCAACGCGGACGCGGTACGGCCCGACAACAAGGAGGGCGCCGAGACTGTTACTGATCATCTGCTGTCCCTCGGACACCGCCGGATCGCGGTGGCGGCGGGGGAGATGCTGCTGTCCACGGTCGCCGACCGGTTCGCGGGGGTGGCGGGGGCACTGGCGGGGGCCGGACTGCCCTCGGACGAACTGCCGTTGGCGCAGGCCGAGTTCACCCGCGACGGCGGGCGTGACGCGGCCGAGCGGATCCTGCGCGACCACCCGGACACCACCGCGATCGTCGCCCTCAACGACGCCATGGCCATCGGCGTCCTCTCCGCACTCCGCACCCACGGCGTACCGGTCCCGCACCGGATGTCGGTCGCCGGATTCGACGACGTGTCGTTCGCGGCGGACCTCGCCCCTGGCCTCACCACCGTCCGGCTGCCCCTCGCCGAAATGGGCCGCCAGGCCCTCTCGATGGCCCTCAGGCCGCCCGCCGCCCGGCCCCGCCGGAAATCCACCGGCCATGCGCTGGTGGTACGCGACTCCACGGGGCCGGCGCCCTCGCGGTGAGGCCCCGCGGGCTCGCGGTGCCCGGACGTGGTGCCGTCGAGCCACTTCTCGGACGGCGAGTCACTGTCTCGTATTGAGACACCCACGTCGGGGACGGCTGGATCACGATCATGAGTGGCTCACGTCCCGGTCCGCCATGCCCGTGTCCGTGCGGCCCACGGGCCTGCCGGGTGCGTGGGAGGGCGTCGAGCCGTGGCACGCAACGGAATTGAGAAGACAGGTGAACATCATGGCCCTCGGACTGCTTCGGCGTCGGCGTTCCAGGGACGCCTCCGCCGCCGCCTCGGGCCTCACAATGCCCCTGCCGCCCGGCGCGGGCGCGGTCGGCTGCGAGGTCGCGGACCCCATGGGACAGCCCATGGGCGGCGCCGACGTCACGATCACCGCGCTCGACTCGCATCGCGTCGCGGCCCGCGGCACCACCGACCCGTACGGCTTCTTCATGGCCGTGCTGCCGCCGGGCGGCTACAGCATGATGGTCATGGCCGAGGGGCTCTCCCCGGTCCGCGAGACCGTCGAGATCGTCGCCGGCGTCACCCTCCCCACCCTGTACGCCCGCCTGGAGCCGGCCCGTCAGCTCGACCTGCCGCCGACCGGCACCTGGCTCTTCGACCCGCCCCACACGGCGATCCGCTTCATCGCCAAGCACGTCGGGATGGCCCATGTGCACGGCCGCTTCGAGCGTTTCGACGGCGGCATCCAGATCGCCCAGGACATGACCGAGTCCCGGGTCCATGTCCGGATCGACGCGTCGAGCATCACGACCGGCAACACGACCCGCGACAACCACCTCCGGTCGGCGGACTTCCTGGACGTCAAGCGGTTCCCCTTCATCGACTTCCACAGCACGCGGTTCGCCTACCGCGGCGGCAGCAAGTGGATCCTGCAGGGCTCGCTGACGATGCACGGGGTGAGCCGCTCGGTGGCCCTGGACACGACGTACCTCGGCATGGTGAACGGCGGCTACGGCGAGGAGCTGCGCTGTGCGGCCCTGGCCCAGGCCGAACTGCACCGCGAGGACTACACGCTCAACTGGCGGAACATGCTGGCCCGCGGCATCGCGGTGGTCGGTCCGACGATCCAGCTCGAACTGGACGTACAGGCGATGTACCGCACGCACGACACACCCACGCCGCCGGAGTAGCGGTCCCCCTCCGGACTCACGGCCCGATCGAGTTGAGGGCGTCGAGCAGCCGGGGACTCGCCGGGGAACCCTCGTCGGGCGGCCCGGCCGTGCGATGGAGTTCGCCGTCGACGATCTCGTAGTGCCCGATGGCCTCGATCGGCGGCGAGTAGACGTGGATGGTCACGGCTCCGGCGTCGTGGTCCATCCGATGGACGCCCGAACCCGGGAACGAGAACGACTCGCCGGGCCCGTACCGGCGGGCGCGCCGCGGGCCGCCCACCGGCAGCCCCTCCTGCCAGGCGGCGCCCTCGATCACGTGCACACCGACGCAGGACCCCTGGTGGTCGTGGTAGCCGGTGTCGCGCGACTGCCACCAAGTGTTCAGCCAGGCCTCGGAGTTGTCGTTCCGCCACAGCAGCAGATATGAGCCGGGACCGGAGCGGTCGAGCGCGTCGGTGTCGACGAACGCCGCCGCCCGGCGGGCCCGGTCCGCGCATTCCTCTGCCGTGAACGGCCGGTCGGACGCGCCGAGTTCGGCGAGCGCGGTCGCGTCGATCGGGGTCGGATTCATGGTCATCCCCCTTGTGCCGATTGCGTGTTGGACGGTCACGAGTGGCCCTTCGCGTGAGGCCGGCGGGCGCGGTCAGTCCTCTCCGGTGAGCAGGCGGCGTGGATTGGTGATGCGGAAGGCGTACGCGGTGGCCCCGCCCAGGCCGAACCCGGGCTGCTGCGGCGGTTCCGCGTAGGGCCGGTCCGAGCCCATCACGACGACTTCGGTACCGAGCACGCGGACGACCGAGTCGACGGCACGCGGACCGTACGAGGACGTCTCGACGAACACATCGGGATCGACCCCCGCGCGCCCCTCGTCCCCGCCACGGGCGGCGAAGCGCTCTCCGTGCAGCGGGGCGAGCCCGGCCAGCAGCGCGAAGCACACGCGCAGCCGGGGATGACGAGGCCGGCCGAACGCCCGGAAGGCGAACCACGCGGAGTGCATCTGCTGCACGTACGGCACCATCGCGGGCCACCAGCCGGGCCCCGGAGAGGCGCCGGGCGCCGGGCCGGGGTGGACGAACAGGGGGAGGCCGCGCGCTTCGAGCAGATCGAGCAGCGGGGCGCAGCGCGCGTACCCCGCCTCGTCGGTCAGGGCGTTCGCCGGGAGCTGGAGCCCGGCGAACCCGCGGTCGAGGTCCGCGGCGGTCGCGTCGGCGTCGATGTCCCGGACGCAGGCGGCGGCCCAGGCCCCGAACGGTTCGGGCAGGCCTGCCGCGTCCTCGTGGTAGGCGGCGAGCAGCGGCCGTGCCTCCTCGGGCGGCAGCCACTCGATGCCGAGCGGGGCGGACAGTGAGACGAGCGCCCTGCCGAGCCCGTCGGCGGCGGCCAGTTCGGCGCGCGCGGCGACATCGTGCTGGGCGGCCGGGACCTCGTAGGGCGGCTCACCGGCCGTGTGCAGGGTCCAGCCGTCCAGGAACGGCGGCTCGTCGCGCGCTCGCAGGGCCGCGAGGAACGAGGCGGTCCACAGATGCTGGTGTACGTCGACGTTGGTCACGAAGGTCCTTCCACCAAAGCGTGCAGAGCGCTTCGTACCTCGTCGGAGCCCAGGAGGTCACGGCTCACCCGGTCCACGTCCACTCCGCAGGGCCGGTCGTCGTCCAGGCGCGGCACGAGCCCGCGGATCGCGCGGTGCAGGAGCCCGGGTCCGCGTCCCACGGTCGTCGGGGCCGCCAGGTCCACGGCCTGTGCCGCGGCCAGGGCCTCCACGGCGAGCAGCTGCCGCAGCCTGACCAGCATCGTCGTCAGCCGTCGCGCCCCGAGCGCCGCGTTGGTCGAATCGTCCTCGACCGCGTCCGCGCCGTGCCGGGGGTCGGTGCACACGGGCGCGGACAGGGCACGGATCTCGGCGACGAGCGCCTGTGCCGTCTTGGCAAGCGGCGCGAAACCCGAACGCTCCGGACCGTACGGCGAGAGGTTCGCGGGCAGTCCGCTGACTGCGGGATTCAGCAGCCGCCGCATGCGCTCGGCCGATATCGCCGCGGTCTGCGTCAGCGCCAGTGCGACGGTGTCGAAGCCGAGGGCCAGGGCCGGGGTGTGGAAGTTGCCGGAGGAGAGGATCTCCCCGGTGTCGGCCAGGACCACCGGGTTGTCGCCGCAGCCGTTGAGCTCGGGTTCCAGCGCGGCCCGGGCGAAGTCCAGCGCGGCGTGCAGCGCTCCGTGCACCTGGGCGGCGCACCGCAGGCTCACGGGGTCCTGGACACGCCTCGCGTTACGGGGATCAGCCAGCGCCCCGCCGTCCAGCAGTGCGAGCAGTTCGGCCGCCGCCCGGGCCTGGCCGGGGGCCGGACGCAGGCCCAGTACGCGGCTGTCGAGCGGGCTCGTGTTCGCCCGGAACCCCTCGAAGGTGAGCGCCGTGACCGCCTGGGCAAGAGTGAGGACGGCGGCCGCCTCGTGGAGGGCGAGGGCGCCGACACCGGCGGCCAGCGGGCTCGCGCTGCACAGCACATGCCCGTCCTTCGGGCCCAGTTCGGCGGGGGCCAGCCCCGCCAGCCGCAGTGCCTGCGCACCGTCGAGCACCTCGCCGGACACCTCTGCCCGTCCCTCGCCGATGACGACCAGGCCGACATGGGCCATCTGACACAGGTCGGAGGCGCCGATCGACCCCACCTCGGGGATCACCGGGTGCACCCCTGAGTTGAGCATCGAGACCAGCAGCGGCACGATCTCCGGCCGCACTCCGCTGCCACCGCCCGCGATGCCGTTCACCCGGGCCAGCAGGGCGGCGCGTACGACGGGGACCGGCAGCGGATTGCCGACCGCGTTGGCCCGTCCCCGGACCGTGCGCACGCTGAACTCGCCGAGTTCGGCCCGCGGCAGCGCGTACGAGGACCGGCTGCCGAGACCCGTCGTCAGACCGTACGTCGGCACCTCACGGTCGACCACGTCGTCGACGACCGCGCGGTCGCGCTCCAGCCGGGGCAGGACCTCTTCGGCCAACGCGATCCGGGCGCCGCGAAGTGCGACGGCGGCGACGTCGTCGCAGGTGAGGGCGCGCCCGTCGAGGACCACGGCGTCAGCGGCGACCGCCGGGGTAGGAGCGGAAAACGTACCGGTCATGAGAACCGCAGGTTCTGCCCGAGGCCACGTTCTTCGGCCTTCTTCAGCATGGCCGCGCCCAGCGCGATGTCGGACAACGAGAGGCCGCGATGCCAGAACAGGATGGTCTCGTCGTCGCGCTCACGGCCGGGTTTGTCGCCGACGACGATCTCGCACAGCTCGCCGTACAGGGTCTCCTCGCTGAGCCGCCCCGACTCGACATGCGCGCGCAGGGCACCGAACGGCCCGGACCGGCACTGGCCCCAGTCGTCGACGACGACCTTGTCCATGATGTCGGTGAGGGAGAGTTCGACCGCGCTCATCGTTCCGTACGGTACGACAAGCGCTCCTGGCGCGATCCACTCCGTCCTCAGCAGTGGCTCGGGCCGTTCCAGCCGGGACGCCTCCACGACGATGTCCGCGCCCTCGACGCACGACTTCCAGTCGTCGGTGACGGTCACGGGCTTGCCGAGGTCGCGCTCAAGGCGCTCGGCGAAGGCCTCGCGGCTCTCCGGGCGGCGCGAGTGGACACGTATCTCGTCGAAGTCGAAGATCCGGTCGAGCAGGCGGACGTTCCAGTACGAGGTGGCGCGGGCGCCGATGTGGCCGAGCACCTTGGAGCCGGGGCGGGCCAGGTGCCGTGCCCCGAGCGCGGTGAGCGCGCCGGTGCGCATCTCGGTGATGGCGGTGGCGTCGACCACGGCCACCGGCATGCCCGTACGCGGGTCGAAGAGGTTGAGCAGCGCCATCTCGGAGGGCAGCCCGGCCTTGTAGTTGCCGACGTAGTCGCCCACAATCTTGACTCCGGCCAGCCCCAGTGGCGCGATGTAGCCGCGCAGGACGTTGAAGTGGCCGTTGAACGAGGGATCGGGCGTGAGGTGGACCCGTGGTTCGATGACCGTCTCCCCGCGGCCCTGAGCACGCAGCCCCTGCTCGACTGCGTCGAGCACCTCGGTGTCGTCAAGTTCGAGCTGTTCGATGTCCGAGCCGTTCAGGAACGTGAACCAAACCGGGTCAAATGCCTGCATTCCGGGCACCCTTTCACTTTCTTCGGACGAACGTAACGTCCCGTTTACAAAAGGGGATTGACTGTAATTCAGCCACACACAACTCTGCATGACCATATGCAGTCGGGTAAGGGGCAGCTTTGATCAGATTCGACGCGGTGAGCAAAAACTATCCCAACGGCACGACAGCCGTGGACGAGCTGTCGCTGGAGTTGGCGGAGGGCGGCATCACGGTCCTGGTCGGCCCTTCCGGCTGCGGCAAGACCACGACTCTGCGCATGGTCAACCGCATGGTGGAGCCGACGGCCGGCACGGTGAGCCTGCGCGGCCAGGACATCCGGGAGATCGCCGCCCCGGAGCTGCGCCGGGGCATCGGCTACGTGATCCAGCACGCCGGGCTGTTCCCGCACCGCACGGTGCTGGACAACATAGCCACCGTGCCGCTGCTGCTCGGCTGGGGCAAGAAGAAGGCGCGCTCGCGGGCAGCGGAACTGCTGGAGCTCGTGGGGCTGCCGGCCGCCATGGCCAAGCGCTATCCGTACCAGCTCTCCGGCGGACAGCAGCAGCGTGTCGGGGTGGCCAGGGCACTGGGCGCGGATCCGCCGGTACTGCTGATGGACGAGCCGTTCAGCGCGGTCGACCCCATCGTCCGGGGGGAGCTGCAGGCGGAGTTCATCCGGCTGCAGAAGGAACTGAACAAGACGATCGTCTTCGTCACCCATGACATCGACGAGGCGATCAAGCTCGGCGACCACATCGCGGTGCTCCGCACCGGTGGCAGGCTCGCGCAGTTCGACACCCCGGAGCGGCTGCTCGCGCATCCCGCCGACGACTTCGTGGCCGATTTCGTGGGCCAGGACCGTGGCATCCGCCGCCTGTCCTTCGTCAAGGCCGCCGATCTGCCGCTGCGGGAGGGGCTGGTCCTGCCGGCCGACTCCCCGGTGGCGCGGGCCCGGGCCGCGGGCGAACCCTGGGTGCTCGTCGTCGACGGGGACCGGCGGCCGCTCGGCTGGGCCGCGGTCGCCGACCTGCCGTCCGGCGGCACGCTCGCGGACGCCGCGCTGACCCCGCTCGGCCACACGTTCAGCCTGGCCGGCGACTCGGCCCGGGCCGCCCTCGACGCGGCCCTGCTGTCGCCGTCGCGGCTCGCGGTGGGGGTTGACCCACAGGGCGCGGTCGTCGGGGTCGCGGACGCGTACGAGCTGTCCGCGGCGATGACCGGGGACGGGACGGTCGTCGACGCGGCGGCCGAGGAGGCGACGGCCGGAGACGCGGCCGCACCCGGGACGGCCCAAGCGGAGACGACTGAAGCGGAGACTGCCGAGGCAGCGGCGACCGACGCGGGGACGGTCGGCACGGAGGCGGCTGGCGCGGAGGCCTCCGGCGCCGCCTCGGCCGACACAGCGACCGCCGAGGACTCGGTGTCCAAGGTGCAGGTCGTCAAGGGCGACCAGGGCGGCGGCGACGAGGCCGACAGCGCGGGCGCGGGCGGTGACGGGCGATGAGAGACGGCGAACCCCTCATACGCTGGGACTGGATCGGCGATCACATCGGCGAGCTGGCCGACTACACCGGTGTCCATCTGCGGCTCGGACTCCTGCCGGTGCTGTTCGGACTGCTCATCTCCGTGCCCCTCGGCATCCTCTGCCACCGCTGGCGGTGGATCTACCCGCCGACCCTGACCGCGGCCAACGTGCTGTACTCGATCCCGTCGTTGGCCCTGTTCATGATCTTCGTCCGCTACACGGGTCTGACCGAACGCACGGTCATGATCCCGCTGACGCTCTACACACTGTCGGTGCTCATCCCCAACGTCGTGGACGGACTGGCCTCGGTCCCCGAACCGGTACGGCAGGCGGCCACCGCCATGGGATTCAGTACGGTGCGCCGTGTCGTCCAAGTCGAGCTGCCGATCGCCGTACCCGTCGTCGTGGCCGGCGTCCGGGTCGCCGCCGTCTCGTCCATCAGCCTCGTCGCCGTGGGGCAGCTGATCGGACAGGGCGGCCTCGGCTACTACATCACCCGTGGACTCCAGCTCGACTTCCCGACCCCGATCATCACCGCGACCGTACTGATCATGCTGCTGGCCCTCGTCACCGACGCACTGCTCGTACTGGCACAGCGGCTGCTCACACCATGGGCGCGCGGCAAGGGGGCGACGGCGTGAACGACTTCCTGAACCAGATCGAGCTGGTGGGCGACTGGCTTACGTCGTCCCAGCAGTGGCGCGGGGACGACGGCATCCCGAACCGGCTCGCGGAGCATCTGACCTACAGCGGCATATCGCTGCTGTTCGCCACCCTCATCGGGCTGACGTTCGGACTGCTGGTCGGACACACCGGCCGGGGCGCGTTCGCCGTCGCGAGCGTGGCGAACCTGGCGCGGGCCATCCCCACCTTCGGCCTGGTCGTCCTCGTCGTCACGGTCGCCGGGCTGAGCACCACGCCGGTGCTGGTGGCCCTGGTCGCGCTGGCGGTCCCGCCGATCCTCATCAACACCTTCGAGGGCGTGCGCGGCGTGGACCCCGACACCAGGGACGCGGCGCGCGGGATGGGCATGACCGGCTGGGAGGTCCTGCTGAAGGTCGAGGTGCCGATGGCGCTGCCGCTGATCCTGCTCGGGCTGCGGGTCGCCGCGATCCAGGTCGTGGCCACGGCCACCGTCGCCGCGTACCCCGGTCTCGGCGGTCTGGGGCGCTTCATCGTCGACGGACTCGCCCGCAACAACTACGAACTGGTCATCGGCGGCTCCGCCGTCGTCGTCATGCTGGCGCTCGTCGTCCAGGCCGTCTTCACCGCGCTGCGGCGCTTCGTCGTCTCGCCGGGGCTGCAGCCTTCGGCGACCAAGTCCTGATGTCCCGAGTTCCTGATTTCCCGAGCTCCCACGCTCCCGAACGCCCCGAGAGCTCCTGAGGGCTCCCAAGAAAGGAAACACCCATGAAAGCCAAAGCCATCGTTCGCGCCACCGCGTTCGGCCTCGTCACCGCGTTCGCCCTGACCGCCTGCGGGGGAGGCGACGACAGTGACGACAACCCGCTGACGGGCAGCAGCGAGGACAGCGGAGGCGGCAAATCCATCGTCGTCGGCTCGGCGAACTTCCCCGAGAACCAGCTCCTCGCCGAGATCTACGCCCAGGCCCTGGAGGACAAGGGCCTGAAAGTGACCCGCAAGTTCGACATCGGTGCCCGCGAGGTGTACTACGACCAGGTGGTCAAGGGCGGCATCAATGTCTTCCCCGAGTACAACGGCGCGCTGCTGTCCGTCGCGGTCGACAAGAAGAGCACCGCCACCAGCACGGAGGAGATCAACGCGGAGCTGAAGGCGAAGCTCCCGAAGTCCGTGGAGATACTCGACTCCGCCGCGGCCGAGGACAAGGACTCGGTCACGGTCACCTCCGAGATCGCCGCCAAGTACAAGCTGAAGACCCTGGCCGACCTGAAGCCGGTCGCGAAGGACATGACCATCGGTGCCGGCTCGGAGTTCAAGACCCGCACGCAGGGCGGTGTCGGTCTGAAGACGGTCTACGGCGTCGAGTTCGGGAAGTTCCAGCCGCTGGACGCGGGCGCCCAGAGCACCCTGCTGAAGCTGCTGAAGGACAACAAGGTGCAGGCCGCCAACCTGTACACGACCGACCCCGCCATCGTCGAGGACAAGCTGGTCGTCCTGGAGGACCCGAAGAACCTCTTCTCCTCGCAGAACGTCACACCCCTCGTCTACAAGGCCGCGGTCGACGACAAGGCCAAGGCGGCGCTCAACGCCCTCTCGGCCAAGCTCACCACCGAGGACCTGCTGGAGATGATGAAGAAGCTCGTCAACGACAAGGAGGACGCCTCCGACGTCGCCAAGGAGTGGCTGACGAACGCCGGTCTCGTCGGCTGACGCCGACCGTCGTCCGGACCTTCCGCACCGGTCGCGGAAGGTCCGGCACGCCCGGCGAAGAGTCGGGTACGCCCGGCGAAGGTCCGGTACGCCCGGCAGTCGGGCAGGACCGCACTGACTCGGGCAGGCCGGCACCGGGTCGGGCAGGCACTGAGTCGGCAGGCACTGAGTCGGGCGGAACGGCGTAGGAGCCCGATACCTCCGGCACGGAGTCGGGCGGCACGGAGTCGGGCAGGACCGCACGCAGTCAGGACAGGACGGCCAAGGAGTCCGGTGCGCCGCCCGGCACGGAGTCAGGCAGGGCCGGCAAAGAGTCCGGTCCGCGCGGCAGGGAGGGGGACCAAGGTGACCGACACGGACGGTGCCGGCGTCGGTGCCGGCGCGCCCCAGGGGGCCCTCGCGCCCGCACGGCTGCACCAGCTGTTCGAGGGGCGCCGACTGACGCCCACGCAGCGCCGTATCGCCCACTGCCTGGTCCGGCAGACCGCGGCCGCCCCTTTCCTGTCGAGCGTGGAACTGGCCCAACTGGCGGGGGTGAGCCAGCCGTCGGTGACCCGCTTCGCGGTCGCCCTCGGCTTCGACGGATACCCGGCCCTGCGCAGACACCTGCGGGACGTGGCACCCGACGGTCCGACCGTGGACGCGCGGCCGGCCAACCCGTACCAGCAGGCCGTACGGGCCGAGATCCACCATCTGCTCCAACTCGCGTCCCTGCTCGCCGATTCCGGGCCCGTGGAACGCGCGGGACGGCTGCTCGCCGCCTCGCGGCCCCTGCCGGTGCTCGGACTGCGTGCCTCCGCGGCCCAGGCCCGCGGCTTCGCCTACTTCGCGTCCAAGGTCCACCCGGACGTACGTCTGCTCGACGAGGGCGGCTCACGGCTCGCCGACCGCATCGACATGGCCAAGAACGCGGGGGCGAGCGCCCTCATGTGCTTCGCCCTGCCGCGCCATCCGGCCGAGCTTCTCGCCGCACTCGACCACGCCCGCGCGACGGGACTGACCGTGGTGACGATCGCCGACGGCACCTTCGCCCCGGTGGCCGCCCACAGCGACCTGCTCCTGCCGGCCGCCGTCGGCACCGACCTGGTCTTCGACACGGTGAGCGCCCCCATGCTCCTCGGCCAGGTCCTCCTGGAGGCGATGTGCGACGCCCTGCCCGACGCCCAGGCCCGCCTGGAGGAGTTCGACACACGGGCGGCCGCGCGGGGCCTGTTCGTCGACTGACCGGCCCGGGCGAGCGCCGCGCGACGGATGCTGCAGCGACACCGGTCGCGGGCGTGTCCCGACACCGGGCACGGGCGCTGTCCCGACACCGGGCACGGGGCTGTGCCGGCCGCGGTCACCAGACGCGTACGGTAAGGTTCACCTGCGTGTTCACGCGGAACTCCGCGACGAAGCGCATCGGGACGTGGCGCAGCTTGGTAGCGCACTTGACTGGGGGTCAAGGGGTCGCAGGTTCAAATCCTGTCGTCCCGACAGAGCGAAGGGTCTTCGCAGGCGAGAGCCTGTGAGGGCCCTTTTCGCGTGCGGGTGTTGTGCCGATGCTCAGCATCGTCGGGGGAGGGGTGTGTGCCTCTGGCTGGAACCGATCATCATCAACGTCCGATATTTCGTTCGTGGTTCGAAGTTTCGGTGCCGAAAATAGAGCCGTGCCGGAAGCGCGTCAAGGCCCTTGCCGTGAACCCGCGTTGTGGGCTGCCGGCCCGACACCGCGTGCTTCCGTCGCGTTACTCAAACGTGACGTCCTCCTGTTGTCGTCCCCCTTGACCGGCATGAATTGTTAGCGCTCACAATGACCTCCGCAATCACCAGCCGACTTCCAGGGAGGTACGACCATGGCGTTCGCGACGCCTCAACTCGCCTCCATGGCAACTGTCGTGGTCGTGGGGCTCCCGCCCGGAGAGTTACCCGGCTCTCCGGCGGACCGGTTGCCGTTGTCGCGGGCCGGGCCCCAGTGCCCGGAGACGTCCACGGGTGTCACAGAAATCTTCCGGTATACGACCGCCAAGGAGGTGCGGCCATGGCACAATCGCAGCTTCGGCCGCCCACCATGGCCGATGTCGCGCGACTGGCGGGCGTGTCCCACCAGACCGTTTCCCGTGTGCTGGGGGATCACCCCAACGTGCGGGACGAGACTCGGACCAGGGTGCTGCACGCGATCGAGGAAATGGGCTACCGCCGCAACTCCTCCGCACGAGCCCTGGTCACCCGACGCACTCGGACCCTGGGTGTCGTCGCCTCCGACACGACGCTCTACGGTCCGGCCAGCACCCTCTTCGCACTCGAGGAGGCGGCGCGTGCCGAGGGCTACCTCGTCTCCACGGTCAGCCTGCGCAAGCTGACCCTCGATGCGCTGTCCGAAGCCCTGGACCACCTCAGTGAGGGCGGGGTGGAGGGAGTCGTCGCCATCGCCCCGCAGCGGTCGGCGGTCGAGGCACTCGCCGAACTCCGCCACCCGTTCCCGGTGGTGACCGTGGGCAGCGGACCGGGCGTGGGCATTCCCTGCGTCAACGTGGACCAGTACATGGGCGCGCGGCTGGCCACCGGTCATCTGCTGGCCGCCGGCCACCGTACGGTCTGGCACCTCGCCGGACCCGAGGACTGGCAGGAGGCGGCCGACCGGGCCGCCGGCTGGCGGGCGACCCTCGAAGAGGCCGGTGTCGAGCCGCCGATGTCCCTGCGCGGGGACTGGAGTCCGTTGTCGGGCTACCGGGCGGGCCAGGAACTGGCCGGCTGGGTGGGCAGGGGGCTGACGGCGGTCTTCGTCGCCAACGACCAGATGGCGCTGGGGGTGTTGCGGGCCCTTCGGGAAGCGGGCGTGCGAACTCCCCAGGACGTCGCGGTGGTCGGCTTCGACGACATACCGGAGTCGGAGTTCTTCGCCCCACCTCTCACCACCGTCCGGCAGGACTTCTCGGCGGTGGGCAAACGGAGCATCGCCCTGCTCCTGGACCTGATCGAGGGCCGCGACCCGGCCGGGACACCCCGGTTCGCCATCGAGCCCCAACTCGTGGTCCGCGCAAGCACTTTCCCGTACACCGCGGACCCGGGCGCAGCACCCACCTGACACCGCGCACAGCACCCGACGGCCGATTTTCACCGCATCAGCATGGCCGATATGTCGAACAATGATCGACAGGCTGGACGAGGGCAGCCTGTCCCGGCGAGTGGCAAGGCGTACCAGCAGGTCCCTCAGGGACCGGCTCTTCAAAGGAGAAGACACATGCTCAACAGAAGGAACTTCCTCACCGCGGCGGTCGGCGTGGCGGCGGCGGGCGGCCTGGCGGCCTGTGCCAAGGAGGACGAGGGCGGCTCGAGTTCCTCCGCCGGCGGCAGCGGTGGCAAGAAGATCACCCTCGGCTTCGCGCAGGTCGGCTCGGAGAGCGGCTGGCGCACCGCCAACACCAAGTCGGTGAAGGAGGCGGCCAAGGAGGCCGGCTACACCCTCAAGTTCTCCGACGCCCAGCAGAAGCAGGAGAACCAGATCTCGGCGATCCGCAGCTACATCGCGCAGAAGGTGAGCGTCATAGCCTTCTCGCCGGTGGTCGTCACGGGCTGGGACGCGGTGCTCAAGGAGGCCAAGTCCGCCAAGATCCCGGTCATCCTCACCGACCGCTCCATCGAGACCTCCGACGACTCCCTGTACGTGTCCTTCATCGGCTCCGACTTCACCGACGAGGGCCGGCGCGCGGCCAAGATGCTGGAGAAGGTCCTCGAGAAGGCCGGCCACAAGGGCGCGGTGAAGATCGCCCAGCTGGAGGGCACCACCGGCGCCGCCCCCGCGCTCGAACGCGCCAAGGGCTTCAAGGAAATCATGGACGCCGACCACAAGGACGACTGGAAGGTCGTCGTCAGCCAGACCGGCGACTTCACCAGGGCCGGCGGCAAGCAGGTCATGGCGGCCTTCCTGCAGTCCAACCCGGACATCAACGTGCTCTACGCGCACAACGACGACATGGCTCTCGGAGCCATCCAGTCCATCGAGGCGGCCGGCAAGAAGGCCGGCAAGGACATCCTGATCATCTCGGTCGACGGCGTGAAGGACGGCTTCGTCGCGATGTCCGAGGGCAAGATCAACGGCATCGTCGAGTGCAACCCGCTGCTCGGCCCCCAGCTGATGGAGCTCGTGAAGAAGGTCAACGACGGCGAGACGGTCGAGCGCCGGATCAAGACCAAGGAGGGCGACTTCCTGCAGGAGCAGGCCAAGGACGCGCTCCCGACCCGCAAGTACTGACCCACGGGTGCCGACCCGCAGGTACTGACCTACGGGTGCCGATCCGCAGTCACCGATCCGCGGGTGCCGATCCGCACGTACGGATCCGCGGGCGTCGACCCGCACGTACTGACCGACCGCACCCACCGCCAGGGAGCCTCCGTCCGGCCGAACACCTCGGCTCAGGGGGCTCCCTGCGGGCCTGAACGAAATCCATGAGGAGCGCTGCCATGGCAGAGCCGCTGCCCGTCCTGGAGATGACGGGCATAGTCAAAGAGTTTCCGGGGGTACGGGCTCTGTCGGGTGTCGACTTCCGGCTCTTCCCCGGCGAGATCCACGCCCTGCTCGGCGAGAACGGCGCCGGCAAGTCCACCCTCATCAAGGTGCTGACCGGGGTCCACTCCCTGGACGGCGGCACCATCACCCTCAACGGCACGACCGTACGGTTCGCCAGCCCGTCGCAGGCGCAGCAGGCCGGCGTCAGCACGGTCTACCAGGAGGTCAACCTCTGCCCCAACCTGTCGGTGGCGGAGAACATCTTCATCGGACGCGAACCCACCCGCTTCGGCCGCATCCAGTGGAAGCGGCTGCGCCGCGAGGCCGCCGAGCTGGTCGACCGGCTCGGCCTCGACATCGACGTCACCGCGCCCCTGTCCTCGTACCCGCTGGCCGTGCAGCAACTGGTCGCGATCGTACGGTCGGTGGGCACCGGGGACGCCGACGGCCAGGGGGCGGGCACCAAGGTGCTCATCCTCGACGAGCCGACCTCCAGCCTCGACCGGGACGAGGTCCTCGAACTGTTCGCCCTGATGCGGCGGTTGAAGGACGAGGGCGTCGCGATCCTCTTCGTGTCGCACTTCCTCGACCAGATCTACGAGGTCTGCGACCGGATGACCGTCCTGCGCAACGGCACCCTGGTCGGCGAGCACATGGTCCGCGACCTCGACCAGGTCGGCCTCGTCCAGCTGATGATCGGCAAGGCCCTGGACCAGCTGGAGGAACTGCACGACCAGCAACTCCACTCCGACGTGGGGGAGTTGCTGCTCAAGGCGGACGGCCTCGGCCGCGTCGGCGGCATCGCCCCCTTCGACCTGGAGATCAAGAAGGGCGAGGTCATCGGACTCGCCGGACTCCTCGGATCCGGCCGCACCGAACTCGCCCGGCTGCTCTTCGGCGCCGACCACCCGGACAGCGGCAAGCTGACCATCGGCGGCAAGCAGGTCTCGATGAGCGCCCCGAACGACGCGATCGCCGCGGGCGTCGCGTTCTGCTCGGAGAACCGCAAGACCGAGGGCCTCGTACCGGACCTGACGGTGCGGGAGAACATCATCCTCGCCCTGCAGGCCACCCGCGGCTGGACCCGGCCCATCCCGGTCGCCCAGCGCGACGAACTCGTCGCCAAGTACATCAAGGCCCTGGACATCAGGCCCGCCAACCCCGAGGCCAGGGTCGGTCAGCTCAGCGGCGGCAACCAGCAGAAGGTGCTGCTCGCCCGCTGGCTGATCACCCAGCCGAAACTGCTGATCCTGGACGAGCCGACGCGCGGCATCGACATCGGCGCGAAGGCCGAGATCCAGAAACTCGTGGTCTCGCTCTCCGAGGAGGGCATGGCCGTGCTGTACATCGCGGCCGAGCTGGAGGAGGTCCTGCGGCTCAGCCACACCATCGGAGTGCTGCGCGACCGCAAGCTGGTGGCGCAGCTCGCCAACGGGCCCGAGATCACCACCACCCGGATCCTGGAGACCATCGCGAGCGGAGAGCACCAGTGACCACCACTCCCCGATGGCGAGCGCTGACGCACCATCACCTGTTCTGGCCGGTCGCCGTGCTGGTCATCCTGCTGCTCGTCAACGTTCCCTTCACACCCGACTTCTTCGCCGTCAAGATGACGGACGGCCACCTCTACGGCAGCCTCGTCTCGATCGTCCTGTTCGGCTCGCCCCTCATCCTGGTCGCGGTCGGCATGACCCTGGTCATCGCCACCGGCGGCATCGACCTCTCCGTCGGCGCCGTGGTCGCCATCACCGGCGCCCTGACCTGTTCGTACATCAGCGACCAGGCCGACCAGAGCGCCCTGTCCGGGGTGTTCCTGGCCCTGGGCATCGGACTGGCGGCCGCCATCGTCTGCGGCCTCTGGAACGGCTTCCTGGTCGCCAGGATGGGCATCCAGCCGATCATCGCCACGCTGATCATCATGGTCGCCGGCCGCGGTGTCGCCCAGCTCATCACCGACGGGCAGATCATCACCGTCAACAGCGAGCCGTACAAGCTGATCGGCGGCGGCTACTGGCTGACGCTGCCCTTCTCCATCTTCATCGTGGCCGCCGTCGTGGCCGTCACCGTCGTACTCACCCGCCGCACGGCCCTCGGCCTGCTCGTCGAGTCCGTCGGCGGCAACGCCGAGGCCAGCCGCCTGGTCGGCATCAGGTCCATGCGGATCAAGATCATGGTGTACGTGTTCTGCGCACTGTGCGCCGGTATCGCGGGCCTGATGATCAGCTCCAACACCTCGGCCGCGGACGGCAACAACGCCGGTCTGTGGATCGAGCTCGACGCGATCCTCGCCGTGGTCATCGGCGGTACGTCGCTGCTCGGCGGCCGGTTCTCCATCGGCGGCACGGTCGTCGGCGCCCTCGTCATCCAGACCCTGACCACCACGATCTACACCATCGGCGTGCCGACCCAGACCAACCTGGTCTTCAAGGCCGCCGTCGTCATCATCGTCTGCCTGATGCAGTCGCCGAAGTTCCGCGCCAAGGTGTTCGGCGCGAAGGGCGGCGGCAAGAAGGCCGCGGCACCGGCCCCGGCGGAGACCGCCCCGGCGGCCGAGGCCTCTCCCAAGATGGAGGTGTCGTGATGAGCACGACCACCCAGCGGCCGACGGCGGCGGACAGCCGTACGACCGGCAAGGCCGCGCGCGTACTCGGCGACCGGCGGCTGCCCGTCCTGGTGACGGCCGGTCTCTTCCTCGTCATGTACGGCGTCGGCCTGAGCCGGTACCAGAACTACGGGTTCGCCGAATCGCAGGTCTTCCTGAACCTGTTCATCGACAACAGCTATCTACTGGTCGCGGCCGTCGGCGCCACATTCGTCATCCTGTCCGGCGGAATCGACCTCTCCGTCGGCTCCGTCATCGGCTTCACGACCATGTTCACGGCATGGCTGGTGGAGCGTCAGGGACTGCCGATCGTGGTCGTCATACCCATGGCGCTCGCGGTGGGAGCCTTCGGCGGGTTCCTGATGGGCTATGTGATCCAGAACTTCGAGATCCAGCCCTTCATCGTGACCCTCGCCGGCCTCTTCCTCTTCCGGGGCCTGTGCCTGGTCATCAGCAAGGAGTCCATCTCCATCAGCGACTCCTCCGTGAGCAGCATGGCCCAGACGCAGGTGTCACTGGGCGGGGCCTTCCTCTCCATCGGGGCCATCGTGGCGCTGGTGGTGCTGGCCGCGGCGTTCTACGTCCTGCACTACACGCGCTTCGGACGCCGGGTGTACGCCATCGGCGGCAACGAGCAGTCGGCCCTGCTGATGGGGCTTCCGCAGGGCGGCACCAAGATCGCCGTATACACGATGAGCGGTTTCTGCTCGGCGCTCGCGGGTCTCCTCTTCACCCTCTACATCCAGTCCGGCGACCCGCTGCACGCCACCGGCATGGAGCTCGACGCCATCGCCGCGGTCGTCATCGGCGGCACGCTCCTCACGGGCGGCTCCGGCTACGTGATCGGCACCCTCTTCGGCGTCCTCGTCCTCGGCCTCATCAAGAGCCTCATCCAGTTCGAGGGCACACTGAGCTCGTGGTGGACGAAGATCGCGACAGGTGTCCTTCTGTGCGCGTTCATCCTGATCCAGCGGGCGATGACGAGCCGCAGGAAGACCTGACCCGCCCACAGTTCCCTGTCCTTGGGCCCGCCCTGCACTTGGGGCGGGCCTTCGGTATGAGATCTCCACCGCCGCCCTACCCCGTGACGGACCTCGGACTCCCAGGTCGGAGCGGTCAGGCATCCGCCTCATCTCCGTCGGCCGAGACCGCCTGCCGGTGCGAGAGAGTGATCCGGCGCCGGACCGGGTCGACGTCCAGAACCTTGACCGGCAGAGCGTCACCGACCTGTATGCCGAGCTGGGGGCTGTCGGAACGCCCGTCTGCCAGCTCGGAGTTGTGCGCCAGTCCCTCGAAACCGTTCGCCACCTCTTCAACGCGTACGAACACGCCGAACGGCACGAGCTTGGTGACGCGGCCGACGATCGTCCGGCCGATCAGCCCGGTCAGCAGCTGCATCGGGTCTTCCTGCAGGGCCTTGAGGGACAGTGATACGCGTTCACGTACCGGGTCGACGCCGAGAGTCACGGCGTTGATCTCCTGACCGACTGAGACGACGTCGGAGGGGTGGCCGATGGGACGCCATGACAGCTCGGGGATGTTGATCATCGCTTCGAAGCCGCCGATGTCCACGAACGTGACGCCGAAGTCGGCGATGTGGGTCACCGTGCCGGTGACGATCTCACCTCGTTGAAGGGTTCTGAGAAAGGCCCAGTTCCGGTCGCTCGGCGTCGGCTCGGTCCGCCAGCGGGCCCGTACCACTCCGTCGTTGTCAGGCATGACAGCGGTGAACAGAGGCGCACCCTCATCGGCGTACACGGACAGGAGCGCGGCGGCATCGGCACCGGACATCCGGGCGGTCAGCGCCGGGAACTCCTCCTCGTCGGCGACAGCGCTGTGGATCCGGCCGCCCTTGTCCTGCCAGACACCTTCGACGAGGCCCTCGGCGGGGAGGGCACCGAGAACCGCGTCGATGTCGGAGGACAGGCCGGGCCATACGGCCAGCCGGGCGCGGGGAGCGAGCCCGGCGCGGACCGTGCCAATGGTGTCGCGGGTGAGGCGGTGCCACCGCGAGACGCCTTCGATGCATGTCTCCTCCACGAGCCCGGCTCGGCCGGTGGTGACTGCCCAGCGCAGACAGGCCCAGAAGTCGTCGTCGCCCGGCAAATACTTCGCCGGACGGTACGACACGCAGAAGCGGTGCCCGGAGCCCCGGACACCGCTTCTGTCAGTGATGTGTCGGCCGTCAGCCGAACACGATGCCGTACGCCTTCGTGCCCGTGCGGTTGTCGTAGACGACGTCGCCCGTGGACTTCTTCCAGATCCTGATGCGGTAGGTGTCGGGGGAGTCCGTGATGGTGATGCGGAAGGCGTAGCCGACGGTGCCGTTGACCGTGCCCGAGCCCTGGTACTGGGCTTCGGAGCGGGTGACGACCAGCCAGTCCGAGGCGGTGGAGCGGAACTTGACCTTGGCGGCCGCGAAGTCGAAGGTCGCGCTGCCGCTGGGCACGGTGTCCTTCGCCTTCTTGTACGCGGCGCCGAAGGAGAAGCCCGCAAGACCGGTCAGCGAGGGCTTCGCCGGGTAGGCGCCCGCCGGGGAGGAGATGACTCCGACGCCGGCGATCGGACCGGCCCCGCGGTCGTAGACGACCAGTTCGGGCAACTGGCTGCTGTCCTTGCCCCCGTCGTCGTCGGTGACCGTGATCACCGGACGGTGGATGCCCGCCTTCTCGTAGGTGTGCGTGGCTTCGCAGACAGTGCCGGTGACCTTGCCGGTGGTCGGCTCGGTGCCGTCCTTCCAGTCGACCTTGCACGTCTGGGTGTCGTCCGCCCCCAGGTCGGTGAACTCGGCCTTGACGGCCGCGCTCTTGGCGACGGACACCGCCGAGGCGGGCCCCGTGGCCGACGTGATCACCGGCGCCGCGTTGTCCACGGTCACGGTGAGCGTGTCGCTGCTGCGGCCACCGGTCAGCGTCACCTCGTACGTACCGTCGTCGGCGCAGGTGATCGACGTGAGGATGGCCCCGGGGTCGGCGAACGTGCAGGGCGCTCCGGCCTTGACCGTCCAGCGTGGCTTGCCCGCCCCGGAGATCGTGCCCGTGACCGGGATCGCGCTCCCCTCCGTGCCCATCGCGTCCGGGCCCGCCCGGACGATGGTGACCGGGTCGATGCCCGACAGCGTCGGGACGACCTTCTCGATCAGGCCGTCGGCGTCGAACTCCAGCTTGTCGATGGTGGTTTCGCGGTTCGTGCCGTCGCCGCCGGGGATGGCGAAACGGTGGTAGGCGATGTACCAGTCGTCGGTGTTCGGCACCTTGACCACCGAGTGGTGGCCGGGGCCCTTGATGCCCAGGGAGAGGTCCTTCTCCAGGATCACGCCCCGCTTGGTCCAGGGGCCCGTGGGCGAGGAGCCGGTGGCGTAGGCGACGCGGTAGTTCTCGTCCCGGGTGTCGTTCTCCGACCACATGAAGTAGTAGGTGCCCTTGCGCTTGATGACGAAGGTGCCCTCGTTGTAGCCGCTGGGAGTCATGTCGGTGACCTTCGACGCGTCGAAGGAGACCATGTCGTCGTTGAGCGGGACGGCGTACGCCCTGCCGTTGCCCCAGTAGAGGTACGGTGTGCCGTCGTCGTCGGTGAACACCGCCGGGTCGATCATCTGGCCCGGGTACTGGCCCGCCTTCAGCAGCGGCTTGCCCAGCGCGTCCTCGAACGGGCCGGTGGGCGAGTCGGACACCGCGACACCGATGTTCGCGTCGGCGCAGAAGTAGAAGTAGTACTTGCCGTCGCGCTCCTCGATCGCCGGCGCCCAGGCCCTGCTGTCGGCCCAGCCGACGTCAGGACCGAGGTCGAGGATGACGCCGTGGTCCTCCCAGTGCACCAGGTCCTTGGAGGAGTACGCCTTGAACTGGGTGCCGCTCCAGCCCGGGAAGCCGTCCATGGTCGGGTAGATGTAGAAGGTGTCGCCGAACCGCGTGATGTTCGGGTCGGCGTTGAGCCCCGGCAGCACCGGGCTCTTCATCTCAAGTGCCCTGACCGTCCAGGTGCGCTTCCTGCCGTCCGAGCCGGTCACCTCGTACGTCACCGGTTCGGTGAAGTCGTGCAGCGAGCCGGACGCGGGGCTGATCGACGCCCCGTGGGCGAGGTCGAACTCCGGGGCCAGGGCCGTGACATCACTGCCCTCCGCGAGCGGCAGCGTGATCCTGCTGTCCGCGTCGTCGATGATCGCGTCGACCTTCAGCGCGGGATGGGTCGCCGAGGCGATACCCGTGGTGTTCCCGCTCAGCTCCAGGACCTCGGCGGGCGACAGCGCCCGGTTGTAGATGCGGAAGTCGTCGACCTCGCCGCCGAAGTACGGGTCGGGGGAGTAGAGCGACCTGCCGATGTAGCCGGAGTAGCCCTTCGACGCGTCGTACAGCTCGGACGGCTTGATGGTGACCCCGGTCGCCCGGGCCGCCTCGACGCCGTCCACGTAGAGGACCGCCGTCTCGGTCGCGCTGTTCACCGTCACCGTGACGTGCTGCCACTCACCGGGGGTGAGCTGCGAGCCGCCGGTCATCTGCTTCTCACCCGACCAAGTGGCCTTGGTGATCGCCGAGAAGAGCTTGCCGCCGCCGTTGGACGGAGTGGCGAAGAGGTACTTGTCGCTGTCCGGGCCCAGCCCGAAGAGCCACTGGAAGTTGTCCCCGCCCTTCCACTTGGCGTACGTGGAGACGGTGACGCTGTCGGCTCCCTTCAGCACGCCGTTCGGGATCCGCACGTACGGTGATGTGGTCGAACTGCTCGAACCGCCGGACATCTTGAACGAGCCGCCGTCCACACCGGTCCCGAAGTCGGGCGTACGGACGTACGTGCCGTGGTAGCCGTGGCCGCTGGAGTCACGGGCGATGCTGCCGCCCGTCTCGTCGAACCCGTAGCGCAGGACCAGGTCGGCGGGCACGTCGGGGCCCTCGGCCGAGACCGTGACTTCGGCCTCGGCCCGTAGCACGGCGCCGTCGGGCAGGCTGCCCTTCACGGTGAACGTGCCGGCCTGCGCGTACGCCGAGGCCGGGACGTCGTCCCAGGTGACGGAGACAGGGCGCTCGACCCCGTCCGCGTACTCGGCGATGACCGTGCCCGGCAGGACCGGGGCGTCACCGATGCCCGTCGTGACCTTGACGTCCTCGACCGACTCGACGATCTGGTCCGGTTGATACGCCTTCAGCAGCCGGTCGTACTCGGCCTGTGTAACCGGAAGTACCGTACCGTGGCGGGGTTTTGACGGAAGGTCATATCCCGTGGACGGGGCCCAGTTGCCGGAGGCGAGGTTCGTCGTCTCGAAGGGGATGTAGCCGCGGCCGCCGAACTCGTCGAGGAACGCGTACCACTTCTCCTCGGTGTTGGACTTGAACACCAGCGGTCCCTCGGCGGCGCTCATCGCGCCCTTGCCGATGCCCTCGGCCACGAAGTCCCAGGACTCGTCGAGGATCGAGTCGCTCTTCTCCTGGAAGATGAACTTGCTGTTGGGGGTCGAGGAGGAGTTGTTCCGCTCGTCCTTCGACAGCCGGTAGTAGGTGTCACCCTGCTTGATCATCGTCGAGTCGATGACCGAGTAGCCGCGGTCGATCCACACCTTGGGCTCGCTGAAGGTGCGGAAGTCACGGGTGGTCGCGTACATCATGCGGTTGTACGTGTCGCCCGAGTGCTCGGGGTTGTCGTACAGCTTCGACGCCCAGAAGACGACGTACGAGCCGAGCTTCTCGTCGTAGAACGCCTCCGGGGCCCAGGTGTTGCCGGCCGAGTCGGGCGAGACCTTGACCAGTCGCTGGTCGGTCCAGTGGACCAGGTCGGTGGATTCCCAGACCATGATGGACTTGCTGCCGGTGCGCTGGGAGGCGTCCCAGTTGCCGTTGCCGTAGATCCGCAGGTCGGTGGCTATCTGGTAGAACTTGTCGCCCTCGGGGGAGCGGATGATGAATGGGTCGCGCAGGCCCTTCTCGCCGAGCGTGGACGTCAGGACGGGCTTCCCGTCGTTCAACTCCCGCCATTTCAAAGGGTCGTCGCCCTTGCTGAGGGCCGCGTAGAGCTGCTCACCGTCCGAGGTGCCCTCGCCGGTGAAGTAGCTGAACATATAGCCCTTGAGGGGCGCCTCGGCGGGGAGTTCGGGAACCTTCGCGGTGAGGACGCGGGTCGCCCGCGCGTCACCCTTCGTGACGGTCGCGGTCAGCTCGACGGTCGTGCCGCCGTCGCCGTGCGCCGGGCGGTGGACGATGCCGTCGGCGGAGACGATGTCCGGCTTCGCGGAGGTCCAGCCGACCTTCGTACCGTACGAACCGGTCGTCGGCAGGGTGATGTTGCCGCGCACGTCGTCGAGGTTGTCGACCTTCAGTGCCTCGGCGGCCTGTTCGGTGGCCGTGTCGTCGTCGAACGCCGCCGGGACTGTGATGTCGAACGACTTGGTGTCGGTCACCGGCCCCTTCTTGAGGGTCGCCGTGAGTGTGGCGTGGCCGTCCGGTTCGCCGGCTGCGGGGCGGGTGACGGAACCCGAGTCCGCCACCACCGAGGGGGTGTCGGACTTCCAGGTGATGGTGGAGCCGCCCGCCGTGCCCGTGGTCGGCAGGGTCACGTCCGCGACGACGGCGCTCGTGTCGCCGAGCGTGAGGGCGGCCTTGTCGTCGGCCACGCCCCGGGTGGCGACGGGGAGGGAGAGCTGCTCGACCTCCGAGCCGGCCAACGCCCGGTCGTAGACGCGGAAATCGCGGATGCTGCCCTTGAAGAGCTTGTCGCCCGGGTACACCGACTTGCCGATGTGGTTGGCGGTCGTGGTGCCGGAGCCGATGGAGCCGGGCGTGATGGTGACCGCCGTGTTGCGGGCGACCTCGACGCCGTCCTCGTACAGGACACCGGTGGTGCCGGTCTGGGTGTACGTGACCTGCTTCCACACGGCACGGGTCATGGCGCGGGCTGGGGAGGGCTGGGTGGTCTGTTCCGTCGACCAGTTGCCGGAGGCGATGGAGGTCCGGAGGGTGCTGCCGGTGGTGAACAGATAGCCGTTGCCCGCGGAGCCGCTCGTGTTGCCGAAGCCGTAGACGAAGTACGGGGTGCTCTGCGCGGAGTCGACCTTCACGTCCATCGAGACGGAGATCGAGTTCATGCCGCTCATGATGTTGTCCGGCACCTTGACGTAGGTGTCGGAGCCGTTGAACGAGAGTCCCTCACCGGCGTCGGACCAGGTGGCGGTGCCGTTCACCGTGCCGGTCCGGCCGTTGCCGGAGGCGTCGGCAACTGTGGTGCCGGAGGCGGCGTCGAGCTTGTACCAGAGGGCCAGGCCCTCGGTGATGTCCGCGCTCTCGGCCGCGTCGGCGGGGGCGACGGGCCCGGCGAGTCCGAGGAGCAGTGAGGCCGCGGTCAGTCCCGCGAGCCCTCCTGCCCAACGTCTTGTACGGCTACGGGGTCTCGCGAGTTGCATCGTTTCAACTTCCTCTGCTGAGACATGCCGGAAGGAAAGGACCGCGAGGTCTCAGCAACGGGCTTGGGCCGTTTCGCGTGTGTGACGTCGCGTTGCGAGAGTGTGAAGCGGTGTGAACGGGGGCGTCAAGAGGTTCCGAACAATGTCCGGCAGGTCGAACGGCTGGGGACTTCGCGCAACATCCATAGGTCCGCGTGGCGTTCGTGGTTTTACGTCACGGAAAGCCGAACGGAACCAAACGCGTCAGAAGCGTTGACGCGTACCCCGTGCGTACTTATCTTCTGGTCGAAGTTACGCACGCCGTACGGGATTTCGAACGACGTGTTCATCGGAAGGGGACTCACCGTGTTCCGTGCCCGTCACTGGTGCACCCTCGTGGCAGCGCTGCTCGTGATGCTCGCCTCCGTCGCCACGCAGCCCGCCACGGCCGCGGAGGGGCGGCCGTACACGAACCCCGTCAAGGCGCAGAAGGGTGCCGACCCCTGGCTGGAGTACTACAACGGCAACTACTACCTGGTCACCACGTCGTTCACCGGTGTGCTGACCATGCGGAAGTCGCCGACCCTGGCCGGTCTGTCGGTGGCCCCCAGTGTCCAGGTGTGGAGTGACACGACCTCCACCCGCAACACCAACTTCTGGGCCCCCGAACTGCACTTCGTCGACGGGCACTGGTACCTGTACTACTCCGCGGGGCAGAGCGGCGTCGCCTGCTGCGACTCCCAGCGCACCTACGTCCTGGAGAGCGCGGGCACCGATCCGATGGGCCCGTACACCTTCAAGAACCAGCTCACCGGCTCCAACCTCACTCCCGGCGGCTGGCTCATCGACGCCAGCGTCCTGCGGCACAACGGGAATCTGTACCTGCTGGGCAGCGGCTTCATCAACGGCAGTACGCAGAGCCTGGTCATCGCGCCGATGAGCAACCCGTACACGCTGAGCAGCTCCACCTTCAGCGTCATCTCCAGCCCGACGCTGAGCTGGGAGACCTCGGGCGGCGCCGTCAACGAGGGGCCCGAGCCGCTGTACCACGACGGCCGCACCTTCCTGACCTTCTCCGCCAGCCACTGCCAGACCGCGGACTACAAGCTCGGCCAGCTCGAACTGACCGGCAGCAACCCGCTGTTGGCGTCCGCCTGGACGAAGAAGCAGACCCCCGTCTTCCAACGCAACGACGCGGCCGGCGTCTACGGCCCCGGCCACAACGGGTTCTTCACCTCGCCCGACGGCACCGAGAACTGGATCGTCTACCACGGCAACAACACCGCGAACGGCGGCTGCGGCAACGGCCGGACCACTCGCGCCCAGAAGTTCACCTGGAACTCGGACGGCACACCGAACTTCGGCACCCCGGCCGCCCTCGGCACCACGCTCCCCGGCCCGGCAGGGGAGACCGCGGCGACCCCGACCGCGTACACGCTGGTGAACCGCAACAGCGGCAAGTGCCTGGACGTGGCCGGTGGCAGCACCGCGGACGGCGCCAACATCTTCCAGTGGACCTGCAACGGCGGTACCAACCAGAAGTGGCGGATCGAGGACCAGGGCAACGACACCAGCCGGCTGGTCAACGTGGCCACCGGCAAGGTCATGGACACCGCCGGCTGCGCCGCCGCGGACGGTACCGACATCGCCCAGTGGTCCTGGCTGAACAACAACTGCCAGAAGTACCGCCTCGTGTACACGGCCACCGGTGACTACGTGCGGATCGTCAACGAGAGCACCGGCAAGGTCGCCGACGTCGCCAACTGCGGTACGGGCGACGGCGTCGACGTGCGCCAGTGGACCTGGCTCAACAACACCTGCCAGCAGTGGCAGTTCAAGCCCACGACGTGACCGGCGCGCATCCGGCTCGACGGGCTCGACCGACGCGTTCGAGACGCACGTGATCGAGACGGATTCGACTTCGACGTGATCGAGAGGAACTCAGTGAGACGCACGATCGCAAGGGTGGTCACGGCGCTGCTCGTCACCCTGGCCGCCCTGACCTCCGGCATCGCCGAGGCCGCCGCCCCCGCCTCGCCCGCCGTCACCTTCACCAACCCCGTCGCCGAACAGCGCGCCGACCCGCACATCTTCAAACACACCGACGGCTACTACTACTTCACCGCCACCGTGCCCGCGTACGACAGGATCGTCATGCGGCGGGCCACCACCCTCCAGGGCCTGTCCACCGCCACCGAGACGACGATCTGGACGAAGCACGCCAGCGGTGAGATGGGCGCGCACATCTGGGCGCCGGAGATCCACTTCATCGACGGCAAGTGGTACGTCTACTTCGCCGCCGGTACCTCCAACGATATCTGGAAGATCCGGCCCTACGTACTGGAGACCAGCGCCGCCAACCCGCTGACCGGGACCTGGACCGAGAAGGGCCGCATCGCCCTGCCGCTGGACACCTTTTCGCTCGACGCGACGACCTTCACCGTGGGCGGCACCCGCTATCTGAGCTGGGCGCAGAACGACCCGGCGGTCGGCAGCGGAACCAGCATCTACCTCGCCCCGATGTCCAACCCCTGGACCATCAGCGGCACTCCGGCGCGCATCTCCACCCCGACGCTCTCCTGGGAGATCGTCGGCCACCGCGTCAACGAAGGACCGGCCGTCATCCAGCGGAACGGCAAGGTCTTCATGACCTTCTCCGCCAGCGCCACCGACGCCAACTACTGCCTCGGCCTGCTGACCGCCAACTCCACCGCCGACCTGATGAACCCGGCCTCCTGGACGAAGACCCAGACCCCGGTCTTCAGGAGCAACGACGCGACCGGCCAGTACGGCCCCGGCCACAACACCTTCACCACGTCCGAGGACGGAAAGTCCGACATCCTCGTCTACCACGACCGC
Organism: Streptomyces sp. NPDC033178; assembly: GCF_055577685.1. NCBI lineage: Bacteria > Bacillati > Actinomycetota > Actinomycetes > Kitasatosporales > Streptomycetaceae > Streptomyces > Streptomyces sp. NPDC033178. Next base: position 31,928 of record NZ_JBVIPT010000003.1, on the reverse strand, counting down.
AACTACAAGGACATCAGCGGCGACCCCCTCAACGACCCCAACCGCCGTACCCGCTACCAGAAGCTGTACTGGAACGCCGACGGCACGCCCAACCTCGGCATCCCCGTGGCCGACGGTGTCACCCCGGTCCGCTTCTCCTCGTACAACTTCCCCGACCGGTTCATCCGGCACTGGGAGTACCGGGCGAAGATCGAGCCGAACGTCACCAACCTCGCCGACTCGCAGTTCCGTGTGGTGACCGGTCTGGCCGGTACCGGGACCGTCTCCCTGGAGTCGGCGAACTTCCCGGGTTACTACCTCCGCCACCGGAGCAACGGTGAGGTCTGGGTGGACAAGAGCGACGGGAGCACGACCTTCAGGAGCGACGCGAGCTTCTACCGGCGGGCGGGGCTGGCCGACGCGTCCGCGGGCGTTTCGTTCGAGTCGTACAACGTCGCGGGCAGCTACATCCGGCACTACAACTATCTGCTCGTGACGCAGCCGGCCGACACGACGACGGCCAAGGCCGACGCCACGTTCTACGCCGAGTAGGCGGGGGGCTTGCCCCGTGGGGCGCCGGGTGCGGGTCGGCTGTGGCTGGTCGCGCAGTTCCCCGCGCCCCTTACGGGGCCAGAGGGAGCTTCATCGTGAACGTCGTCGCGCCCGGGCGGCTCGTCAGGGTGATGGTGCCGCCGTGGGCCTGGACCAGGGAGCGGGCGACCGCGAGGCCAAGGCCGCTGCCTCCGCGGTCGCGGCTGCGGGCCTTGTCGATGCGGAAGAAGCGGTCGAAGACGCGCTCCTGGTCGGCGGCCGGAATGCCGGGACCGGAGTCGGTGACCCGGACGACCGCCGCGCCGGACTCGACGGACACCTCCACGGACACCTCCGTACCGGCCGGGGTGTGCACGGCCGCGTTGGTGAGGAGGTTGTCCAGGACCTGGCGGATGCGCAGGGCGTCGAGGCGCAGCCGCACAGGACCGGGACCGGCCGTCACGGCCAGCGGATGGTCCGGGCGGGCCGCGCGGAACGCCTCCGCGGCCTGGCGCACCAGCTCCGCCAGATCCGCGTCCTCCAACCGCACCGGTGCCTCCACCTCGGCGGCGTCCAGCCGGGCGAGCAGCAGCAGATCGTCCAGGAGTATGCCCATCCTGGCCGCCTCGGCACGCAGCCGGGCCAGGTGCTTCTCCCGTTCCTCGGGCTCGTTGGCCGCCGCGTACTGGAAGAGGTCCGCGTAGCCGCGTACCGACATCAGGGGTGTACGGAGCTCGTGCGAGGCGTCCGCGACGAACCGGCGCAGCCGCTGCTCGGCCTCCGTGCGGACGGCCAGCGAGTCGTCGATGTGCTCCAGCATGGTGTTGAAGGCGGTCCGCAGCTCCTCGACCTCCGGGCCGCCGTTCCCGCGGTCGGCGCGCACCGGCAGCCGCGCCGAGTCGGTGAAGTCGTGCGAGGTGATGCCGCGGGCCGTGTGCGCCATGTCGCTGAGCGGCTTCAGACCCCGCCGCAGCACGGCACGGCCGAACACCACGAGCCCCACAAGCGCCAGGGCGAAGGCGACGACCTGGACCGTGGCCAGCTGGTCCATGGTGTCCTCGATGTCGTCCATGGGCGCCGCGGTGACCAGGACCACCCCGGGTTCGGGCTCGCAGGCACGCAGCCGGTATGTGCCCTCCCCCTTGATGTGCGCGGTGCGGAAGACGGGGTCGTCTCCCGTGTCCCGTACCGCCTCGGCGACGACGGCGAGCTCGTCGGCGTCCGCCGGCACGTCGGCAGGCTCGCGGAGTACGGCCGAGTCGGCCGAGACCTCGAACGAGGCGGTGTACCAGCCGTAGTACGGCTTTCCCTGCACGGTGCCGTACGCTTCGACGTCCTTGGACTGGGTGAGCTGGACGAGCTTCATCTGGTCGTTGAGCTGGCGCTCCAGATAGTCCCGCATGTACATCGACAGCGCCGCCCCGACGACGGCGAACACGACCAGCGAGAGCACGCCCATACCGAGGGCGAGCCGGGTGCCCAGCCGCAGTCTGCGATAGGTCTCCCTGAAGCGGCGGATCACTCGGCGACCTGCCGCACCACGTATCCGACGCCCCGAACGGTGTGGATGAGCGGCGCCTCGTCCTCGTCGTTGCCGTCGAGCTTGCGGCGCAGCCGGCTGATGACCAGCTCCACCACGTTGGACCGGCCGCCGAAGCCGTACTCCCAGACGTGGTCGAGGATCTGCGCCTTGGTGAGCACGGTCGGCGACTTCCGCATCAGATAGCGGAGCACCTCGTACTCGGTCGGGGTGAGCGTCAGCAGCCGGTCGCCGCGGCGCACCTCGCGGGTGTCCTCGTCCATGGTCAGGTCCGCGACGCTCAGCACCGACCGCTGGAATGCCGGTCCCGCGCTGCGGCGCAGCACGGTCCGCAGCCGGGCCATGAGCTCCTCCACCGCGAACGGCTTCACCAGGTAGTCGTCGCCGCCCCTGGTCAGGCCCGCGACCCGGTCGGCCACGCCGTCCCGCGCGGTCAGGAACACCACGGGCACCATCGTCCCGGACAGCCGCAGCCGGTCGAGCACGGCGAAGCCGTCGAGTCCGGGCAGCATCAGGTCGAGCACCACGATGTCCGGATGGAAGTCCGCGGCCCGGTGCAGCGCCTCCTCGCCGGAGTTCGCGGTCACCGCCTCCCAGCCCTCGTAGCGGGCGACCGTCGCGACCAGGTCGGCGATGGGCGGGTCGTCGTCCACGACGAGAAGTCGTACTTTTTCCACGTGCCCATAGTGCTTCACGTGCCTCGTGACGCCATAGTCGCGGGCCTGTCTACTTCATATCGATAAAAACTTGAAAGTTGAGCGACAGGAAAACGACAGCACCCGGAAGGCAGGCTCGGAGTCCCAGGACCCGATCAAGGAGTTGCCGACCCCGTGACTACTGTCCAGACGACCGTTCCCCCACCTCCCGCGGCGGTGCGTCCCAAGGTGGTGGCCCGCGCCGGCCTGTACGGCGTGCTGGCCGTGAACGTAGCCGTGGTGACCGTGTTCTTCGTCCAGGCCGGGTTCGCCTCGAACGCCCTCATCGTCATCGGCCGGCTCCTCGGCCTGTACGGCGCGCTCCTGATGGCATTCCAACTGCTGCTGGTCGCCCGGCTGCCCTGGCTCGACCGCCGCATCGGCATGGACCGGCTGACCTCCTGGCACCGCTGGGTCGGCTTCGGCCTGCTGTGGACGCTGCTGGGCCACGCCGTGTTCATCACCTTCGGCTACGCCGACTCCTCCGGCATGGATCCGGTGAGTCAGCTGGTGGACCTCGCCGAGACCGTCGAGGGCGTGCTGCGCGCCGTCGTCGCGCTGGTGCTGATCCTCGTGATCGGCGGCGTCTCGGCCCGCTACGCCCGCCGAAGGCTGGCCTACGAGACCTGGCACTTCATTCACCTCTACACGTACCTCGCGGTCGTGCTGGCCTTCACGCACCAGGTCGCGGTGGGTACGTCCTTCACCGCGTCGTCCTTCGCGACGGCGTACTGGTACGGCGTGTGGGGCGTGGCGCTCGGCGCGGTCGCCCTGGGCCGGCTCGTGCTGCCGCTGTGGCGGAACATGCGCCACCAGCTGCGGGTGTCGGCCGTGGTGCCCGAGTCCGACAACGTCGTGTCGATCTATATGACGGGGCGCGACCTGGACCGGCTGCCGGCGCGCGCGGGCCAGTTCTTCCTGTGGCGGTTCCTGACCAAGGACAGGTGGTGGCAGGCCAACCCGTTCTCGCTGTCGGCGGCACCGGACGGCCGGACACTGCGGCTCACCGCCAAGACGGCGGGCGACGGCACCGCGGCCCTGCGGCACCTGAAGGTGGGCACGCGGGTCTTCGCCGAGGGCCCGTACGGCGCCTTCACCGCGATGCACCGCACCCGGCCGGAGTCCGTACTCATCGCCGGCGGTGTCGGCGTCACCCCCATCCGGGCCCTGCTGGAGGAGGTGGAAGGGCACGCCGTGGTCATCTACCGCGTGGCATCGGACCGGGACGCGGTCCTCTACGACGAGCTGCGGGAACTCGCCCGGGACAAGGGCGCCGAGCTGCACCTGGTGTCCGGGCCGGTCAGCCCCGACAAGCTGGCGCCGCACGAGCTCGTACGGCTCGTGCCGGACATCGGTGACCGGGACGTCTTCCTGTGCGGACCGCCTCCGATGATGAACGCGGTGCTGGGCAGCCTGCGCGAGCTGAACGTGCCCAAGCAGCAGATCCACTTCGAGCGCTTCAGCCTGGCGGGATGAGAGAGACACCGTGAAACGAGCCATTCCTGTCCTGGTCCTGACCGTCGCGGGTCTCATCCCGGTGTGGCGCTACGCGCCCTCGACCGACACGTCGTCCACCACCGAGGTCGCCGAACCCGCCTCGACACCGTCCACGTCCTCTTCGGGGGGTACCTCGAACCAGGTCGTCGCCGGTTCGACCATCAAGACCGAGAAGGGTCCCGTACAGGTCGAGGTGACCTTCGACGGCGACAAGATCAGCTCCGTACGGATGCTGCAGCAGCCGAACCACCCGCAGACCAAGGCGGCGGTTCCGAAGCTGATCGCGGAGACGCTGGAGGCGCAGAGTTCCGACATCGACGCGGTGTCCGGTGCCACGATCACCAGTGAGGGGTACGTCGAGTCCCTCCAGGCCGCCATCGACGCGAAGCCGGCGACTTCCTCGTCGTCCTCGTCCTCGTCCTCTTCTTCGTCTTCGCCCTCGCCGTCCGCCTCGGCCGCCGCTTCCCAGGTCGTCGCGGGTTCGGCCGTCGACACGGAGAAGGGCACCGTGCAGGTGGAGGTGACCTTCGAGGGCGACAAGATCGACGCGGTACGGATGCTGCAGCAGCCGAACCACCCGCAGACGAAGGCCGCCGTGCCGAAGCTGATCGCGGAGACGTTGGAGGCGCAGAGTTCCGACATCGACGCCGTCTCGGGCGCCACGATCACGAGCGAGGGGTACGTCGAGTCCCTCCAGGCCGCCATCGACGCGAAGGGCTGATCGTGATGTCAACGGCTGAGGAAGTGCGCCGCGTCGAGCACATCATGGGGCTGCCGATCTCCCTGCGGATCGACGACCCCGCCACCGACGGGGGCGCGCCCGTGGCCGCGGACCGGGTCTTCGCGTGGCTGCGCGAGGTCGACGCGCGGTTCAGCCCCTTCATCGCCGACAGCGAGGTGTCCCGGCTGGGCCGGGGAGAGCTCGAATCCCACGAGCTCAGCGCGGACCTCGTCGAGGTGCTCGACCTGTGCGAGGAGTACCGGGTCGCGAGCGGGGGCGCGTTCCAGGTGCGGCTGCCCGGCCGCGGCCTCGACCCCTGCGCGATGGTCAAGGGCTGGGCGGTGCAGCGGGCGGCCGAACTGCTGCTCGCCGAGGGCGTCACGACGTTCTGTCTGAACGCCGGCGGCGATGTGGTCTCCGCCGGCCGTCCGTGGCGGGTGGGCGTGCGTCACCCGGAACAGGCCGACCGGCTGTGCGCGGTCCTGGAGATCACCGACGGCGCGGTGGCGACCTCCGGGCGGTACGAGCGCGGTGACCACATCCTCGACGGCCGCACCGGGCGTCCGGCGACCGGGCTGCTCAGCCTGACCGTCGTGGCCCCTTCCCTGACCGAGGCGGACGCGACGGCGACCGCGGCGTTCGCGATGGGCGCGGACGGGATCGACTGGGCCGCCGCGCGCGAAGGCTGCGAGGTGTTCGCCGTGGACGCCGAGCGCCGCGTCTTCCGCACGTCGGGGTTCCCTGTCGCTGCCTGAGCGCGGGAGACCCCTCGTACGAACTCCTTAGGGCCCTGGTATCCGCAACTGCGGATACCAGGGCCCTTGTTGGTATGGCCGCACCACATGGAGAACAAAATTGTTGACAATCTTGTTCGTCTAGATTTAGGTTCGACACGCACTCACTCAGGGAGAGCACACATGCCGAAACAAGCCCGTCCGAGCACTGGGGAGCAGGCCAGGCAGCACGCGCTCGCGCAGCTGCGGCAGGCGATCCTGCGTGGCGAGATGGCACCGGCCCAGCGGCTGGTGGAGAACGAACTCGCCGAGCAGTTCGGTGTGACACGGGCCAGTGTGCGGGCGGCACTGATCGAGCTGGAGTCGGAGGGTCTGGTCGAGCGGATCCGCAACCGCGGTTCGCGGGTGCGGGTGGTGACCGTGGAGGAAGCGGTCGCCATCACCGAGTGCCGCATGGCCCTCGAAGGGCTGTGCGCGGCCAAGGCGGCCGTCGCGGTCACGGACGAACAGCTGACCCGGCTGGTCGACGTGGGCGAGGCGATGTCCAAGGCCGTCGCCGACGGCGAGCCGGTGACCTACTCCGACCTCAACCACGAACTGCACGCCCTCATCAGGCAGTTCTCCGGCCAGCAGACGGCCGTGGAACTGCTGGAGCGGCTCAACGGGCAGCTGGTGCGCCACCGTTTCCAGCTCGCGCTGCGACCGGGGCGGCCCCAGAAGTCCCTGGGTGAGCATCTGGCCATGATCGAGGCGATCAGGGCCCGGGACCCGCAGGCGGCCGAAGCGGCCGTCCGCGCCCACCTTTCGGGTGTGATCGACGCGTTGCGCGAGTGACACCGCGGGGGTGGGCCAACCGGCTTGTCCACCAAGGAGATTGCAACAATGACGCATGGCAATGCGGCCGGTACGTCACCACCGTCGACGCCCCCCACCCCACGATCCACGCTCGTCATCACCGCGCACGCCGGGGACTTCGTGTGGCGGGCGGGTGGAGCCGTCGCCCTCGCCGCCTCGCGTGGCGAGAAGGTCACCATCGCGTGCCTGACCTACGGCGAGCGCGGTGAGTCCGCGAAGGCATGGCGCGAGGGCAGGTCGCTGGAGGAGATCAAGGAGATGCGCCGCGCGGAGGCCGAGGCCGCCGCCGCCGCTCTCGGCGCCGAGGTCGTCTTCTTCGACGCAGGCGACTATCCCCTGACCATCACCCCCGAGCTGACGGACCGGCTGGTGGCCGTCTACCGCGAGGCGCAGCCCGACGTCGTCCTTACCCACCCGCTCGACGACCCGTACAACGGCGACCATCCGGCGGCTGCCCGGATGGCCCTGGACGCGCGGGTGCTCGCCCAGGCCATCGGCTACCCGGCCGAGGGGGAGATCATCGGCGCCCCGCCGGTGTTCTTCTTCGAGCCGCACCAGCCCGAGATGTGCGGCTTCAAGCCGGAGGTCCTCCTCGACATCTCCGAGGTGTGGGAGACCAAGCGCAAGGCCATGGAGTGCCTGGCCGCCCAACGGCACCTGTGGGACTACTACACCGACCTGGCCGTCCGCCGCGGTGTGCAGCTCAAGCGCAACGCGGGCCCCAACCTCGGTCTGCCGCACACCACTTACGCCGAGGCGTACATGCGCCCGTATCCGCAGGTCACGGGGGAGCTGGCATGAGCGGCCTGATCGTCACCAACCCACCGAAGGCCGCCGAGAAGGACGTCGAGGCGCTCTCCGCGTACGGCGTGGCGACCGTCCACGAAGCCCTCGGCCGCACCGGCCTCCTCGGCAGCGACCTGCGCCCGGTCCAGCAGGGCGTACGGGTCGCGGGCACCGCCGTCACCGTGCTGAGCTGGCCCGGCGACAACCTCATGATCCACGCGGCGGTGGAGCAGTGCGGCGAGGGCGACATCCTCGTCGTCACCACCACCTCGCCCTCCACGGACGGCATGTTCGGCGAACTCTTCGCCACCGCCCTGCAACGCCGGGGCGTCCGCGGCCTGGTGACCGGTGCCGGAGTGCGCGACACCGAGGAGCTGCGCGCGATGGGCTTCCCCGTCTGGGCGGCGGCCGTCTCCGCGCAGGGCACCGTGAAGGCCACCGGCGGATCGGTCAACGTCCCGGTGGTACTCGGCGGACAGAGCGTCCGGCCGGGCGATGTGATCCTCGCCGACGACGACGGCGTGATGGTCGTCCCGCGTGAGCGGTCCGCCGAGGCCGTCGACGCGTCCGCCGCGCGCACCGCTAAGGAGGAGGCGACACGCGCCGCCTTCACCGAGGGCCAACTCGGCCTGGACCGCTACGGGTTGCGCGAGACGCTCGTACGACTCGGCGTGCGCTACCAGTCGTACGAGGAGTACCGGCGGGAGCGGCGGGACCTGTGTGACGGGGCCGGGACGTGACCGGGCACAGGAATGGAGCCGGGCTGTGACCGGGCACCGGGCCGGAGTGGGCTCGTGACCGGGGCCGGGCCCGGGTCCGGGCCCGGACACGAGGAGGTGCGCTGCATGCTCATGCGCGGCGGAACCTCCAAGGGCGCCTACTTCCTGGCCGGGGACCTGCCCGCCGAACCCGCCCCGCGCGACGACCTGTTGCTGCGCGTCATGGGCAGCCCCGACCCGCGCCAGATCGACGGCCTGGGAGGGGCGCACCCCCTGACCAGCAAGGTGGCCGTGGTGTCCGCCTCGACCGACCCCGAGGCGGACGTCGACTACCTGTTCCTCCAAGTCGGCGTCGACACACCGGAGGTGAGTGGCCGTCAGAACTGCGGAAACCTCCTCGCCGGGGTCGGCCCGTTCGCTGTCGAACGCGGACTGGTCGCCGCCGGAGAGGGCCGTACGTCGGTGCGGATCCGCATGCTCAACACCGGGGACCTCGCCGTCGCGTCCTTCTCCACCCCGGAGGGGCGCGTCGACTACACCGGTTCCGCCGAGATCTCCGGGGTGCCGGGAGCCGCGGCGCCGGTGGTCATCGAGTTCCCGCAGGGTGGCAGCCCGTTGCTGCCGACCGGCCGGGTGCGTGACCTCGTCGCCGACGTACCGGTCACCTGCGTGGACAACGGCATGCCGACCGTGCTGATCGCAGCGTCCTCGCTGGGTGTCACCGGCTACGAGACCCCCACCGACCTGGAGGCGGACCAGACCCTCGCGGAACGGCTCCGGGAGATCCGGCTGGAGGCCGGAAAGCTGATGGGGCTCGGCGACGTCGAAGGCACCACCGTGCCCAAACTCAGCTTGCTGGCACCGCCGTTGGACGGTGGCGCGGTCATGACCCGCACCTTCATCCCGGTGCGCTGCCATACGTCGATCGGGGTCCTGGGCGCCGCGAGCGTCGCCGCCGGACTGCGGATCGAGGGCGGCGTCGGCCAGACGGTCGCACGTCTGCCGGCCCACGGGGACCAGGTGCGCATCGAGCACCCCACAGGATTCCTCGACATAGAAACGACCCTCGCGTACGACATACCGGGCGCTGAACCGGGCGCTGAACCGGGCGCCGCAACGAGTGCTGCTGCTTCGGGCGCTGCCCCGAGCGCCGTCCCGGTGGCCCGGCGCACCGCCGTCGTCCGCACCGCACGCAAGATCTTCGACGGCACGGTCTTCCCCCGGCCGGCCGGAGCCGCACAACACCCCTGAGGAGGCCCCATGGCCCCGCCGCTCGGCGACATCGCCCACCTCGGGCACGTCGAACTGCTCACCCCCGACCTGGACGCCAGCGTCCGGTTCTTCACCGACTACCTCGGCCTGACCGAGAACGGCCGCTCCGGAGACTCCGTATACCTGCGGACCTGGGACGACTACGAGCACCACAGCGTGACCCTGACCGCCCACACCACGTCCGGAATCCGCCGCACCGCCCTGCGCGCCTCCAGCGAGGAAGCTCTCCAGCGCCGGGTGAAGGAGACCGAGAACGCCGGCCGCCCAGGCCGCTGGGTCGAGGACGAGCCGGGCATCGGCCCGCTGTACGTCACCACCGACCCCGACGGCCATGAACTCGCCCTCTACTGGGAGAGCGAGTGGTACCAGGCTCCGGACGAGCTGAAGCCCGGCCTGAAGAACCAGCCGCAGGCCAAGCCCGGCCACGGCGTGGGCGTACGACGCCTGGACCACGTGAACTTCCTCGCCGCCGATGTCGAGCCCAACGGAAACTTTGTCCACGAGGTGCTCGGCGCCCGTCCCACCGAGCAGATCCGGCTCGACAGCGGGAGGATCGCCGCCCAGTGGCTGACCTTCAGCAGCAAGTCGTACGACATCGTCTACACCGAGGACTGGACCGGCTCCAACGGACGCCTGCACCACATCGCGTTCGCCACGGACACGCGTGAGGACATCCTGCGGGCCGCCGATCTCGCCCTGGACACCGGCGTGTTCATCGAGACGGGCCCGCACAAGCACGCCATCCAGCAGACGTTCTTCCTGTACGTCTACGAGCCCGGCGGCAACCGTGTCGAGCTGTGCAACCCGCTCACCCGACTCGTCCTGGCGCCCGACTGGCCGCTGATCACCTGGACCGAGGAGGAGCGGAAGAAGGGGCAGGCCTGGGGGCTGAAGACCATCGAGTCCTTCCACACCCACGGAACGCCGCCGGTCGGCTGACACCGGCATCCCCACCGCGCGGACGGCACACCACCGCTGTGTGCCGTCCCGGTGTCCCACCCGCTTCCTATGATTGTTGACAAAAACGTTGACAATCGCCACGGCGGATTTCTAGCGTCATGCGCGTCAGGGGACCGGCCGCCGTACGAACCGCTCGGGCCGCCGCACCCCGCCTCCCCGATCCCCTCCAGGCGCATGACTCCTGGACGAGAGGAAACAACGATGTCCTCCTCCTTCGCCCTGTCCGCCCGTGGCGGCAAGCTGGCGGCGCTGGCCGTCGGTCTGTGCTGGCTGGCCGTGCTCTTCGACGGTCTCGACATGTTCATCTACGGCTCGGTGCTGCCGCACATGCTGGCGGAGAAGGCCCTCGGCATCACTCCGGACCGGGCCGGTGACCTGGGTAGTTACGCCACCTTCGGCATGCTGGTCGGTGCTCTGACCGCGGGGACGGTCGCCGACCGCGTCGGCCGCAAGAAGCTGATGATCGCCTGCGTCACGCTCTTCTCGCTGGCCTCCGGCCTGTGCGCGATGTCGGGCAGCGTCGCGGTCTTCGGCCTCGGCCGCACCCTCGCCGGAGTCGGTCTCGGCGGACTGCTGCCCACCGCGATCAGCATGGTCTCCGACTACGCCCCGCGCGGCCGCACCGCCCTCACCATCGGCATGCTGATGACCGCCCACCACGCCGGCGGCATCCTCTCCGCGTACGTGGCCCTGTGGATCGTGGAGCCCCTCGGCTGGCGCGCCGCCTTCTGGGTCTGTGTGGCCCCGATGCTCTTCGTCCCGGTGCTCGCCAGGTTCATGCCCGAATCGCTGAGCTTCCTGGTCGCCAAGGGCCGTACCGAGGAGGCCCGCGAGCTGGCCGGCCGCTTCGAGGTCCAACTGCCCGCCGCGGCCGGGAAGAAGGCCCCCGCCGACCGCTGGAACTCCCTCGTCAACCTGTTCCGCGGCGGCGAGTGGACCCAGACCCTGCTGTACTGGCTGGCCTCCTTCGGCGGGCTCCTGCTCGTCTACGGCGTCGCCACCTGGCTGCCCACCCTGATGCGCAGCGAGGGCTACGAACTGGGCTCCGCGCTCACCTTCGTCGTCCTCTTCAACCTCGGCGGCATCGTGGGCATGCTCGTCGCGGGCCGGGCCGCCGACCGGTTCGGGGCGCCGCGCATCTCGTCGGTCTGGTTCGCACTGACCGCCGCCGGAGTCTTCCTGCTCAGCGTCCACATGCCGCTCGCGGTGACGTTCACGGTGGTCTTCCTCACCGGCGTGTTCCTCAACAGCGCCCAGACCATGATCTACGCGACGGTCTCGATCCGCTCCACCCCCGACAACCGCGCCACCGCTGTCGGCTGGACCTCCGGTCTGGGCCGCTTCGGCGCCGTGTTCGGCCCGTGGCTCGGCGGCCAACTGCTCGCCGCCGACAACGGGGACTGGGGCTTCACCGCCTTCGCGATCGCGGGCCTGTCGTCGATGGTCTTCATCGGTATCGCCGCCCTGCGCAGCTCGCGACAGACGCCGCAGGGCAGCGCGCAGCAGGAGCTGATCGCCAGCGGCTGACCCACCACGGGGACATGCTCCTGGGCCAGCCACGGGGATGGGCCTGGGCCAGCCACGGGGGGCCTGGGTCGGCCACGGGGGATGGGCCTGGGCCGGGTTCGAGGGCGACGCCGGCCCTGGAATGTATCGACATCCACCTGGACAGAACCGCGAACGTGGCTGCGCAACCCCCGGGGACAGGAGCCCGAGGCCGATCAGGCTCGCGCTCACCAGGGCGGTCACAGCTCCGCCGAGTGGTCTCATGCGTCGCATCGATCCCTGCTTCCTGTTGACGTGCCGGGCATGAACAACCAGGAGGAGAGGTTCGGGCTCGCTCCACCGACACCGGTCGCCTGATCTGACTGCACTGCACTGGACTGGACTGCACTCGGCGGGACCGGGCGGGACCGCGGGGTCTGCGGCCGTGGAGAAGTGGGGGCCCGAGACCGTCCGACAAGGTCGGCGCGGCTCTCGGACACCCCCGCCTCCCTCCCCTCCGGCACTGGTTCCGCCCGGAGTATTGACTCGCGTGCCCGCGCTGTGAACACTGGCCTGACTACGCAGTCATCCCGATCCTCGCGTCATCACGCGCCAGATTGACTACGTAGTCAACGCCGACGAACACCGGACGAGAACAAGGAGGGTCATGGCCACCACCGGCACCGAGCCGTCGTCCTCCGGTCCCGGACGCCGCCGGCGCGGCCCCGGGATGATGGAGGTGGCCCGCGCCGCGGGTGTCTCCCAGAAGACCGTGTCCCGTGTCGTCAACGGCGAGCCCCACGTCAGCGCCGACGTCCGCGACCGCGTACTCGGCGTCATCCGCGAACTGGACTACCGTCCCAACAACGCGGCCCGCGCCCTGCTGATGGGCAGGTACCGGCGGATCGGCGTGGTCTCGCTCGGCAGCGCGCTCTACGGCCCGTCGACCCAGCTCATCGACCTGGAGCGGGCCATGCACCGGGTGGGCTACTCGTTCGCCGTGGCCAGCACCCTGGAAGGCCAGGGCGGCGCCGGAATCGCGGCGGCCGTGGAATCCCTGCTGGAACAGGGCGTCGACGGGATCGTCCTGTCGGAGCCCATCGACGACGGCACGCCCCTGCGACTGAGCGCGGACGTACCGGTGGTGAGCCTGGGCGAGGGCGTGCACCTGGCCGACGCGCCCAGCACCGTGGTCCGAGCCGACGGAGTCTCCGCGGCACGGATCGCCACACAGCACCTGCTGGCGCTCGGACACCGCACGGTCTGGCACATCCCCGGCCCACAGGACTGGTGGACCGCCCGCGACCGGCTCCGCGGCTGGCGCGAGGCGCTGGCCGCCGCCGGAGCCCCCGAACCACCACTGCCCGCGGACGGCGACTGGACCCCGGCCTCGGGCTACGCGGCCGCGCAATCGCTGGCCCAAATCCCCGACCTGACCGCCGTGTTCGCCGCAAACGACGACATGGCCCTCGGCGCGCTGCGCGCCTTCGCCGAGGCCGGACGTGCCGTACCCGCCGAGGTGAGCGTGGTCGGCTTCGACGACATCCCCGCCGCGCCCTATCTCTCCCCGCCGCTGACCACCGTCCGTCAGGACTTCGCCGCCGTCGCGACCCGCGCCGTCGACGTCCTGGTCGCCATGATCGAGGGCAGGCCCCACCCGGCCGAACCCGTCGACCTGGCAGTCGAGTTGACCGTACGCGACTCCACCGCACTGCCCCCCGGCCGACCGATCTCATCGCATCTCCCGGCCCGCTGACCGATCTCGTCGCAACCCCTGGCCCGCTGACCGATCTCGTCGCACCGCCCGCCAGCTGACCGACCCCACCCGCTCGAACCGCCGAACCGCCGAACCGTCGGCGGGACGGCCGACCTCGCCGTCGGCCGGATCCGCCCTGCCCGCGTGTGCCCGGACCGGGACGTCCGTCGTACGCGCACCCCGTAGCCGCACCACGTGAGGAGTCACGTGTGTACACCCCACCGCCCCTGCCGCGCCGCACCCTGCTGCGTGGCGCCCTAGGCCTGGGCACGGCCGCCGCGCTCGCCGCCTGCGGCCGTGACAGCACCACCGCCCGCACCTCCGGAGACGTGAACCTCGCGCTGTGGACCCACGACCCGGGATACGAGGCCTTCTTCCGCAAGGGCATTCCGGAGGCCGACGGGCTCACCGACTTCCGCTACCACCTGACGGTCACCCGCGCCGGACCGGCCGACATCGTCACCAAGCTGCTCGCCCAGGCCGTCGCCGGACGCGGCACACCGGACATGGCGGGCTTCGAGATCGGCAGCTTCCCGCGCATGCTGCGGGGCGACATCTCCGAGCGGCTGCTGCACGACTTCACGCCCGGCATCGCCGCCGTGCCCGGACTGAAGGAAGACCTGCTGCCGGCCCGAACCGCCCCCTACAGCAAGGACGGCAGGGTCTACGCCCTCGACTCGGACACCCCCATGGTCGTCTACTACTACCGCGACGACCTGTTCACGAAGTACGGGCTGGCGAAGGACACCCCGACCTGGGAGGAGTTCGCCGAACTCGGCGCCCGCGTGCACAAGGACCACGACGCCTCGCTCTGCGTCGTCAGCACCAACGGCAGCGACACGGCGCAGATCGTGCAGTCCTTCCAGATGCTCCTCTACCAGCGCGGCGGCGCCTTCTTCGACGCCGACCAGCAGCTGGTGCTCGACTCCGCCGAGGCCGAGGAGGTCCTGGGCTTCCTCTGCGAGGGGCTGCGCAGCGGCTTCGTCATCGACATCTCCGACTACTACGGCGCCGCGATGCAGACCGCCCTGAAACAGGGCAGGGTCATCGGCCTGCCCATGGCCATCTGGTACAAGAGCTACGGCCTCGTGCCCAACGTGCCCGAGCAGAAGGGCAAGTGGCGGGTCCGCGCGATGCCGCGCTTCGCCGAGGGCGGCGGGACGACGGCGGCCCTCGGTGGCACCGGCTTCGGGGTCATCAAGAACAAGGCCAACACACAGGCAGCCACGGACTTCCTTCTCAACACCTGGCTCACACATGAGGGCCAGGTCCGGCGGTTCATCGAGACGGGCTATCTGCCCACGCGGCGGTCCGTGTTCGAGGATCCGCAACTCAGAGGTCTCAAGGACGACTTCTGTGGCGGGCAGCGGCTGTTCGGTCTCTATCGGGACCTTCTTCCGGATGTGCCTCCGCAGCACACGAGTCCCGACCAGTCGATTCTCTTCGACGTGCTCGCCGGGAATCTGCTCCGGGCCTATCGCGGAGACGTCAGTCCGCGGGGCGCTCTGCGGCGGACCGCGGAGGAGTTCCGCGACCAAGCGGGCCGTTAGGGCTCTGTCGTCGGGTTGGTCGCGGGCCGGTTGCGGCCGGTCGCGCCCACGCGGCGGAGCCGTATATCGACACCGCCCCGCGCCCCTTGAACGGGGCGCGCCTCTCGCATCCGGAATTCATCAGTACGGCCAGGAGAGTTGTCCATGACCATCGCCATCGCCGATCCGGCCGGCAGCGCTCGTGAACGCACGGGTGCGCGCCGGGCCGCTCCCCGTCTCAAGCAGTCCCGCGCGCCCTACCTCTTCATCGCCCCCTTCTACGTCCTCTATGTGCTCTTCATGCTGGTGCCCGTCCTGGTGTCGCTCTGGCTGAGTCTCACCGAGTGGGTGGGCCTCGGTACTCCGCACTGGGTGGGGCTGCGGAACTACCGGCTCCTCGCCACAGACGTCAGCTTTCACCGGGCCCTGGGCAACACGGGCGTGTTCGTGCTGATCGCGGTCTTCGTCGTCGTGCCGCTCGCGCTGCTGATCGCGCAGGCCCTCAACACCCGTGGTCTGCGGGTGCGCGACCTGTGGCGCACCGCCTACTTCGTGCCGATCGTCGTCTCGCCGATCATCGTGGCGCTCATCTTCGGGCTGATCTTCGACCGGCAGTTCGGGCTGCTGAACTCCGTCCTGCGGGCCCTGTTCGGCACCGGAGGCGTCGACTGGCTCGGCGATCCGGACCTGGCCAGGGTGAGCATCGGACTCGTGATGCTGTGGCGCTGGACCGGCTACCTCACCGTTTTCTTCCTCGCCGGACTCCAGGCCGTACCGAAGGAGTTGTACGAGGCGGCCGCCCTCGACGGCGCCGGACGCATCCGCACCTTCACCACCGTCACGCTCCCGGCGCTGAAACCGGTGACCGCCTTCGTGGTCGTCACGTCCTTCATCGGCGCCGCGCAGATCTTCGAGGAGCCGTATCTGCTGACCGGCGGCGGACCGGCCGAGAGCACCCTGTCGGTGACGATGTTCATCTACCGGGCTGCCTTCCAGCGCCAGCAGTTCGGGTACGCGGCCGCCGCGGCCGTCGTGTTGTTCGTCCTCGTCTTCGGGCTCAGCCAGCTCTTCAACCGTCTGCTCGGCATCGGGAGGGCGACCTCATGAGCGCGACCACTTCCGCCACCTCCGTACGCGCTTCCGTACGCTCCTCCGCGGGCGCCAGGAGCCGCCGCGGCCTGCTCTACCTGACGCTGGTCCTGCTGCTGCTCGCCTTCCTGGCCCCGCTGGTGTGGGCGCTGAGCGGGTCGTTCAAGCCGCGCGGCGACATCTTCGCGTACCCGCCGAAGCTGGTTCCGGATCCCTTCACCCTGCACAACTACCGTGCGCTGATCGAGGATCAGCCCTTCGCGCGCTGGTTCGTGATGAGCACGGTGGTCGCCGTCGTCGCCACCGTCGTGTCGGTCTTCGTCTGCGCCCTGGCCGGCTACGGCTTCGCCAAGTTCCGGTTCGCGGGCAAGAGGCTGCTGTTCGGCGTGATGTTCAGCTCGCTGTCCATTCCGTTCGCGGTGATCCTCGTGCCGCTGTTCGTGATCCTGGTCAAGACCGGGCTCGGCAGCCCTGGGTTCGCGCTGATCGTGCCGTGGGTGGCGCCCGCGTTCGGGATCTTCATGATGCAGCAGTACATCGTGCAGTCCGTCCCCGACTCGGTCCTGGAGGCCGCCCGCATCGACGGCGCGAGCGAGTTCGGCATCTTCCGGCGGATCGTGCTGCCCCTGTTGCGGCCCTCGCTCGGCGCCCTCGCCGTATGGACCTTCCTGCAGAGCTACAACAGCTTCCTGTGGCCGCTGGTCCTGGTCTCCGACAGCTCGCAGTACACGCTGCCGCTGGGCCTGCAGACCCTCTTCGTCTCGGAGCAGCGGCAGTACGACCTGGTGATGGCCGGTGCCGTGCTGGCCGTCCTGCCCGCCGTCGCCCTCTTCGTGCTGCTGCGCAAACAGCTCCTCGAAGGCCTTTCCACGGGTGCCGTCAAAGGCTGACGCACCCTCATGTCCCGCAAAGGAGAAGCATGTTCGAGCTGCCCGGCCGGGTTCTGTTCGGCGCCGCCTACTACCACGAGTACCAGCCGAACGAGCGGCTCAAGGACGACCTCGACCTGATGGCGGAGGCCCGCTTCACGGTGATCCGTGTCGGCGAGTCCGTCTGGTCGACCTGGGAACCGGAGAACGGCCGCTTCGACCTAGACTGGCTCCAGCCCGTCCTGGACGGGGCGGAGGAGCGGGGAATCGGCGTCATCCTCGGGACGCCCACCTACGCCGTGCCCCCGTGGCTGGCCAGGCAGTACCCGGAGATCGCGGCGGAGCGGCGCACCGGCGAGCGCGTTCCCTGGGGCGCCCGCCAGGAAGTCGACTACACGCATCCGGCGTTCCGCTTCCACGCCGAGCGGATCATCCGCAAGGTCGTCGGCCGGTATGCCGCGCACCCGGCGGTGATCGGCTTCCAGGTCGACAACGAACCCGGTCTCGAACTCTTCCACAACCACGGTGTGTTCCAGCGTTTCACCGACCATCTGCGCGAGACCTACGGCGACGTGGAGACCCTCAACCGCGAGTGGGGACTGGTCTATTGGTCCCACCGGCTGTCCACCTGGGCGGACCTCTGGACCCCAGACGGCAACGCCCAGCCGCAGTACGACCTGGCGTGGCGCCGCTTCCAGGCAAGGCTCACCACGGAGTTCATCGCCTGGCAGGCGGACATCGTGCGCGAGTACGCCCGGCCGGACCAGTTCGTCACCACCTGCATCTCCTACGACCGCCCCACGGTCGAGGACGACGAACTGACCAGGAAGCTCGACGTCACGGCCGGCAACCCCTACTACACGATGCAGGACGCCCTCGCGCTGCCGGACGAGAACCGCCAGGGCCAGGGCTGGACCACCAACGGCACCTGGGCGCTGTACCAGAGCGCCGACCGCATGTACGCCTCCCGCCAGGAACCCTTCCTGGTGACCGAGACCGACGCGCAGGCCATCGGCTTCCCCTGGAACAACCGCCCCGCGTACGACGGGCAGTGGCGCCAGGCCGCCTGGGCGCTGATATCGCGGGGCGCCTCGATGATCGAGTACTGGCACTGGCACACCCTGCACTTCGGCACCGAGACCTACTGGGGCGGAGTGCTGCCCCACAACGGGCGACCCGGCCGCGTGTACCGCGAACTGGCCGCGCTGGGAGCCGAGTTGGAGACCGTGGGCGATCTCGTCTCGTCCCTCACCCCGGACGCCGACGTGGCCTTCCTCTACTCCAATCCCAGCAAGTGGGCGCTCCAGGCACAGCCCGCGCTCGCCACGCCCGACCAAGGGCCCGACCGGCGCTCGTACCAGACCGTCTTCGACGCCTTCTACCGCGGCGCCTTCGACGCGGGGCTGCAGGGCAGGCTCGTACACCCGGGCCAACTGGACGACACGGACCTGCCGCCGGTACTCGTCGTCCCCGCCTTCTACGCGGCCGACGACGCGACCCTCGACCGCCTCCTCGCCCACGCCGAGGCCGGCGGCCATCTGGTCCTGGGCCCGCGCACGGCGTACGCGGACCACGAGGCGCGGGCCCGCACGGAGGAGCAGCCCGCCCGGCTGGCCGAGGCCGCCGGAGTCACGTACGACGAGTTCAGCAATCTGGGCACCGGACTCGCCGTCCAGGGCACGGACTCCCTTCCGCTGTCCGGGGAGGCGCGTGCCCTCCACTGGGTGGACGGCCTGCGTACCCGGGGTGCGGAAACCCTGGCCACGTACGACCACCCGCACTTCGGCCGCTGGCCCGCGGCCACGACCCACGTACACGGCGCGGGACGCGTCACCTACGTCGGCACGGTGCCCGACCCGGAATTCGCCAGGGCCCTCCTCCGCTGGGCCGCCCCGTCGGGCCTCGTGAGCACGGCCCACCCGAGCGTCACGTCGACGAGGGCGACCGCACGCGACGGCCGCCGGGTCCGGTTCCTGCACAACTGGTCGTGGGAGCCGGTGGAGGTCGCACTGCCGACGCCGGTACGCGACGCGCTCACGGGGACGTCGTACGCACCGGACGAGGCGATCCCGCTCGGGGCGTGGGACGTGAAGGTTTTCCAGGAGGAATCATGAGTAACTGAGCAACTGAGCAACTGAGCGCCCAGCGGTTCTGTGGGCGGGGCCGGGGGCGGGCAGCCTCGGCCTAGCCCCGTTGCCGCGCGGCCAGTTCATGGGCGATGTCCCGCGTTGCCGGATAGAGCCGGAGGTACAGCGCGTACAACTCGTCGTAGCCGGAGCGCAGTTGTGGGTCCGGGGCGACGCGTTCGCGCACGGGGTTCCACTCGTCGATGAGCGGGCTGCCGACCGCGCTCGCCGCGAGGAACGCCGCGCCGTAGCTCGCCCCGAGCGTGACGGTCCTGATCTCCTGCTCCAGGCCCGTCACGGCCGAGACGATCCGGGTCCACAGTCCGCCCCGGGTGCCTCCGCCCACGGCGACGACACGGCGGATGTCCGCACCCGCCGCGCGCATCGCCTCGACGTTGTGCCGTACCCCGAAGGCCGTCGCCTCCAGGGCGGCACGGTAGAGGTCGCCGCGGGTGTGCTCCACGGTGAGCCCGGCGATCACCCCGCGGGCGTGCGGATCGGCCACCGGCGTCCGTTCGCCCGCGAAGTACGGCAGCATCAGCAGCCCCCGCGCACCGGGCCCGGACGCCTCGGCCCCGACGAGCAGATCGCTGTGCTCGGGCGTGCCGAACAGCTCCCGGAGCCAGTCGGTGATCATGCCGGACGTGGCCATGCCGCCCGCGAGGCTGCGCGTTCCGGGCAACGCCCCGACGGTGCTCCACAGTTGGGGCACCAGCAGACGCTCGGACAGGGTGTTGATCAGGAACATGGTGCTGCCGTACATGAGCATCAGGTCGCCGGTGTGCTGTGCCCCCACGCTCAGCGCCTCGGACCAGGCATCGATCGTGCCGGCGATCACCGGGATCCCGGCGGGCAGACCGGTGGCGTCGGCGGCCTCGGCCGTGACCTGTCCGGCGATGTCCCCCGGCCAGAGCAGGCGGGGGAGTTCGAGCCAGGGCGCGATGTGCCGGGTCCACGGCTCGTACCACTCCTGGGCCACGGAGTCGTACAGCGGAACGGCCTGGCTCGCCGAGTGGTGGTCCAGCACATAGGTCCCGGTGAGCCGGACCACCAGGTACGAGCTGGGCATGTGGAGGCGCCGGGCCCGGGCGACCACGTCGGGCTCGTGCTCCGCCAGCCAGGCGATCTTGGGACCGACGGCCTGGGTGGAGAGCAGGGACCCGCAGCGCCGGAGTACGGCGTCACGGCCCAACTCGTCGTCCAGGCGCGTGATCTGCTCGGTGGCCCGGGTGTCGACGCCGTACAGGATCGCCGGGCGCAGCGGTGTGTCCGTCGCGTCGGCCAGAGCGACGCACGGGCCCATGCCGCTGACGCCCACCGCGGTGACGGAGGTGCCGTCCGGCGCGGACTCCAGCAACTCCCGGGTGATGGAGGCGAACTCGTCCCACCACACCCGTGCGTCCATCTCCACGTGACCGGGGTGCGGACGGTCGACCGTGTGCGGGCGGACAGCCGTCGCGAGGACGGTTCCGTCGTCGTCCACCAGCACGCCCTTGCTGCTGGACGTACCGATGTCGACCCCGACCACCGTCATACGCTCACGTCTCCCCGCTCACTCGCCACCCGGCCCGGTACAGGACGGTCCGGCCCGGTACGGCGTGGCCCGGCCCGGCACCGGGGCCGTCCCGGCGTGACCGCCCCACCCCGATGTTCTACGGGATCGACAGGGATCCGTCGCGCTGAGGCGGAATCGCCACGCCGTTCTGCTGGAGGGCGACGGTGCGCGCGGGAGAGGGAATGCGGATGCCCTCCACGTGGTACCGCTTGTGCAGCCGCTTCACGAACTCGTGCTTGATCCGGTACTGGTCGCTGAACTCCCCGACACCGAGGATGACGGTGAAGCTGATCCGCGAGTCCCCGAACGTGTGGAAGCGGATGGCGGGTTCGTGCTCCGGAACCGCGCCCTCGATCTCCGTCATGACCTCGGTGACGACCTCGGAGGTGACGCGCTCGACGTGGTCGAGGTCGCTGTCGTAGCCGACGCCGACCTGCACGGTGAGGGTCATCTCCTGTTCCGGACGGCTGAAGTTGGTCATGTTGGTGCTGGAGAGCTGCGCGTTCGGGATGATGACGAGGTTGTTGGAGAGGTTGCGCACGACGGTGTTGCGCCAGTTGATGTCGACGACGTACCCCTCCTCACCGCTGGTCAGCCGGATGTAGTCGCCGGGCTGGATGGTCTTCGAGGCCAGGATGTGGATGCCCGCGAAGAGGTTGGCGAGGGTGTCCTGGAGAGCCAGGGCGACCGCGAGACCGCCGACGCCGAGGGCCGTGAGCAGCGGGGCGATGGAGATGCCCAGGGTCTGCAGGACGACCAGGCAGCCCATGGCGAGGACGACGACCCGGGTGATGTTGACGAAGATCGAGGCCGATCCGGCGACCCCGGAGCGGGACTGGGTGACGGCCCGCACCAGGCCGGCGACCACGCGTGCCGCCGTGATGGTGGCGGCCAGGATCAGCAGGACCGTCAGGATCTGGTTGACCGTGTGATTGACCTTGCCGGTCAGTGGGAGCGCCGCCGCGGCGGCCGCGATCCCGCCCGTGAGGGCGGCGACCGGTATCAGCGCGCGCAGCGCGTCGACGAGGACGTCGTCGCCGCTCCAGCGGGTGCGGGTCGCGTGCTTGCCCAGCCAGCGTAGGAGGAGGCGCAGCAGGACGCCCGCCGCGAGGCCGACGGCCAGCCAGACACCCGCGACGATCCAGTCGTGCACAGTGAGATCCCGGTTCACCAACTGCCTCCCGTCGTGCCGCGAAGGGCGTTCGCGCCCGGTATGTGATGTGTCGTCACCTTGTTGCCACCTGCTGCTCGATTGCTGGATGTGCGACCCGCGGGGAACGAGGAGTCGTTGACCGGCGGGTTCGCTCATCTTGCTACATGCGCACAGGTGTTCCGCGCCAGGACCGCTCGGGTCAGGCCATCTCCCACCAGCATCGCCGCCAACTCGTAGTGCCCGCAGGCAGGTTGGCGCCTTCCCTGCTTCGGGTGAGCGCCGAGGCACCCTCGCCGTCCGGCCCGGCGGGCGCCACTCGGCCCCTTTGCGGATCCCGCCCCAATTTGGCCTGGATACGTCGTCCGGGACGCTCAGATCTCGCCGAACGAACCGTGCCGCCCCGCCCCCGCCGAGAACCGCGCCGCCCCCTCAAGACTCTCCTCCAGCACAGTCGTCCCGTGCCGGAACTCACCCCGCATGGCGGTGCGTTCGTTCAGCCCCTCCTGGTCGAGGACGGAACCGCGGTCGCCGCGGAGACAGGCCTGCGGGAAGCGGGCGATCGACGCGGCCAGCGCCTCCGCCTCCGCACGTGCCCGCCCCGGCGGGACGACCCGGTTCGCGAGGCCCATCTCGTAGGCCTCGGGAGCGGCCACCGGACGGCCGGTCAGGATCATGTCCATCGCACGGCTGGTGCCGACGAGGCGGGGAAGCCGCACCGTGCCGCCGTCGATGAGAGGCACGCCCCAGCGGCGGCAGAAGACCCCGAAGACCGCGTCCTCCTCGGCGACCCGCAGATCGCACCAGAGGGCCAGTTCCAGACCACCTGCCACGGCGTGGCCCGCGACCGCGGCGATCACCGGTTTCGACAGCCGCATCCGCGTGGGGCCCATGGGACCGTCGCCGTCCTCCGTCACATGGTTGCCGCGTTCCGTGCCGAGCGCCTTGAGGTCCGCGCCCGCGCAGAAGGTGCCGCCCTCGCCCCACAGCACCGCCACCCGGGCCGTCTCGTCGTTCTCGAACGCGCGGAACGCGTCGGCGAGATCGGCCGCCGTGGGACCGTCCACCGCGTTGCGGACCTCGGGGCGGGAGAGGACGACGGTGGTGACGTGTTCCTGGCGCTCGATCCGGACCGGCATCGCTCGGACCCCTTCGTGTGGCGACCTGGTGTGGCGACGCCAGAAGGTTACTCCCCAGTCACACCGACGAGTTCAGGCCGTCCTCGTCAGTCGTCCTCGCCGGCCGTCGCCGCCAGCCGTCACACGTCGCCGTCAGCCGCCTTCGCCACCCGCCCCGTCAACTTGCGGACGGAATGAGAAGAGTGCTTTCGGGCGGGCCCGGCGGCCGACGCGCTCAGATCATCTTCAGCCGCACAAGCGCGCCGAGCGTCAGTGCCCCCGGCAGCAGCGGCAGCCACACCGTGATGATGCGGTAGGCGAGCACCACCGCCGTCGCCACCGCCACCGGACCGCCCGCCGCCACCAGCGCCAGGATCAGCGCGGCCTCCACCGAGCCGATTCCGCCCGGCGTCGGCACCAGGGCGACGGCGACCGTCGCCGCCAGATACGCGAGCGCCATGTGCAGCGGCGGCACCGGCAGCCCGAGCGCCTGCCCCACCGCCGCCAGTCCGGCCGCCTGGAACATCGGGAAGGAGAGCGAGCCGCCCCACAGCGCGAGCGCGCGGGCCGGCCGCGTGTGCACGGACCGGGCCTCACCCAGCGCGGTCCGCAGGAACGTGAACACGACGGTACGCACCCGTCGTACGAGCAGAAGCACCGTCACCGCGACGCACACCACCGCTGCGACGACCAGCAGCAGCGGGCCGACCGCGCCGTCCGGCAGGAGCGCGCCGACCCGCAGTGCGTCGGGGAAGGCGATCAACAGGGCCAGCAGCAGCCCGACCCGGGCGATGGACTCCGCCAGCAGATAGAGCGCGAGCGCGGCCGACGAACGGGCCAGCGGCACCCCGCACACCGTCATGAACCGCAGATTCACGGCACTCGCGCCGAGCCCCGTCGGCAGCAGATGGTTGGCGGCCCCCGCCGCGAACTGCGTGGCCAGCAACCGCCGTTTGGGCAGCCGTTCGACGAGCGCGCCCTGCCGGGTGACGGCGGCCGCCACCCAGGTCAGACAGGTCGCGGCGACCGCGGCCAGCAGCCACGGCCACTTCGCCGACGCCAGATGCCCGAAGCCCTCCGCGAGCACGGACCTGTGCTGCACCGCGACCACGGCCACGAGGGCGAGTGGGAGGAGGCACAGGATCTGCCGGACCGGAAGGCGTCTGGCGAAGCCCTGGGGAAAGCGTTCGACCGTCACATCGGGAGAGGGTTTCCACACCGCACCAACGTGGGGTTGCGGGCACGGGGACAACGGCTGACACGCCGGGCACGGCATCGGGTCGCCGGGCTCGCCGAGAGCGTCGGTGCCGGTGGGACTCGCTGTCTCGATGGGATCGGTGGGATCCGCCGGCCCGGTGAGGGGAGTGGGTTCAGTGAGTGTCATCGATCATCCCTCGACCTCATCCCTTGACCTCAAGATTGCTTGAGGTTCTACGGTCTGTCCCATGAGTATGGAGACCACGGCCTGGACGCAGCTCCACAGCGTCATGAACGCCGAGCAGGAACGCCGCCCCCTCGCCAGAGCCACCCTGCGTCGCATCGCCGGATTCGCCCGCCCGCACCGCCGCCGTATCGCGCAGTTCGTCGTGCTCAGTGTGGTGACGGCACTGCTCGCCGTGGCCACCCCGGTCCTCGCCGGACGCGTCGTGGACGCGATCGTGTCCGGCGGCGACGAGGGCACGGTCGTACGACTCGCCCTGCTCATCGCCCTGATCGCGTTCGCGGAGGCGGCGATCGGACTGGTGGGCCGCTGGCTCTCGGCGAACCTCGGCGAAGGACTCATCCTGGATCTGCGGACAGCGGTCTTCGATCATGTACAGCGCATGCCGGTCGCGTTCTTCACACGCACTCGTACGGGCGCGCTCGTCAGTCGACTCAACAACGACGTGATCGGCGCCCAGCGGGCGTTCAGCAACACCCTCTCCGGAGTGGTGAGCAATCTCGTGACCCTGCTGCTCACCCTCGCCGTGATGCTCACCCTGTCCTGGCAGATCACCCTGCTCGCCCTCGTACTCCTCCCGGTGTTCGTGGTGCCCGCCCGCCGGATGGGCAGCCGGATGGCGAAACTGCAGCGCGAGGCGGCCGACCTCAACGCGTCCATGGGCACCCGGATGACCGAGCGCTTCTCCGCGCCCGGCGCCACCCTGATCAAGCTCTTCGGCCGGCCTGGCCAGGAGTCCGCGGAGTTCGCGGTGCGCGCCCGGCGGGTGCGGGACATCGGGGTGCGCACGGCGATGGCGCAGACCGCGTTCATCACGGCCCTGACCCTCGTCTCCGCCCTCGCGCTCGCCCTGGTCTACGGACTCGGCGGCTGGTACGCCCTGCGCGGCAGCCTGGAACCGGGCGCCGTCGTCTCGCTGGCCCTGCTCCTCACCCGCCTGTACGCGCCGCTGACCTCCCTCGCGGGCGCCCGTGTCGAGGTCATGAGCGCCCTGGTCAGCTTCGAGCGGGTCTTCGAGGTCCTCGACCTGAAGCCGCTGATCGACGAGAAACCGGACGCCCGGGCGGTCCCCGAGGGCCCGGCCTCCGTCGAGTTCACCGACGTCCGCTTCGCCTACCCGTCCGCCGACAAGGTCTCCCTCGCCTCCCTGGAGGAGGTCGCCGCACTCGACACCCGCGGCGGCGCCGAGGTCCTGCACGGGATCTCCTTCCGCGCCGAACCCGGCCAGACCCTCGCCCTCGTCGGCTCGTCCGGCGCGGGCAAGTCCACGGTCGCGTCACTGCTGCCGCGGCTGTACGACACCGACGAGGGCTCCGTACGCATCGGCGGCGTCGACGTCCGTGACCTGAGCGCCGAGTCGATGCGGGCCACCCTCGGCATGGTCACCCAGGACGGTCATCTCTTCCACGACTCGGTCCGCGCCAACCTGCTCCTCGCCCGGCCCGGCGCCGACGAGGAGGAACTGTGGGACGTCCTGCGCCGGGCCCGCCTCGACGAGCTCGTACGCTCCCTGCCCGACGGCCTCGACACGGTCGTCGGTGAGCGCGGCTACCGCCTCTCCGGCGGCGAACGCCAGCGCATGACCATCGCCCGGCTGCTCCTGGCCCGCCAGCGGGTGGTCGTCCTCGACGAGGCGACGGCCCACCTGGACAACACCTCCGAGGCCGCCGTACAGGAGGCACTCGCCGAGGCCCTCCAGGGCCGCACCGCACTCGTCATCGCCCACCGGCTCTCGACGGTACGGGCAGCCGACCAGATCCTCGTCGTCGAGGCCGGCCGCATCGCGGAACGCGGCACCCACGAGGAACTCCTCGCAGTGGGCGGGCGGTACGCGGAGCTCTACCGGACGCAGTTCGAGAAACCGGCACACAACGGTCGGGCCGTCGAGAGCCCCGTGAACGCCACCGGGATCGCCGCGGCGGGGGAGACGGCCGCGTAGCCGGTGAGCAGGTCGGCCACCACGCCTGGCCGCTGGCTGGGGCCAGGCACGGACGGCGGGCCGTCGGCTCACAGAGCTACCGCGTCATACGGAAGTCCCGGGCACTACTGGAACGTGATCGGTACCGACGCGCCCGGTGTGCTCTGTGAGCCCGCACCGAAGACACAGCCGTTGGGGGCGGTGGAACAGTCCACGGAGACGACTTCGCCGTCCGGGGCCGTTCCCTCGAACGTCTTGCGTGCCCAGGTGGCTCCCGAGGCGTTCCCGGACGCGTCGGTGACCAGGTCCAGTGCGTCGGGGAGGTTGCACACGGCCACGGTCTCGGAGAGCTGCGCGCACTGCGCCGCGTAGATCTGTTCGCCGGCACCGAATCCGGACACGGAAACGGTGATTTCGGCGCCGTCCGTCAGATTGGACGACGGAGAGACGGATATGGCCGGAGCGGCGGCCACGGCGGACGAGGTTCCGGCCAGTGCGAGTGCTAATGCAGAAATGACAACTGCGGATCCACTGGTGAGGGACCGGAAATTCATGGGGAAAACCTTTCTCTCTTGTGCCTGAATGCTGTCTGACCAGTAAAAAAGCCGCCCCTGTGCATTGCTGCGGAACGGCTGTCGGTCAAGATCGATCGTACGGGGGAAGGAGTGTCAGTAAACCCCTATGGGCCCCTATGGGTTTGCTTTTGGGATCGGCCGGAGAATTGATTTCATATTTCGCGTGCAAGTTGTGATCGATTTGTGAAATAAGATCGCCGGAGAGATTCCGGGGTAGTAGGGGTTTACCGGGCCGCGGTTCGCATTCCTCGTCGCGGGACGCCGTTCCCGCACCCGGCGTCAGCGCGGTCTCCGTTCGGCCCGTCTAGGGGTGGGTTAGGGGTGTGGGCCGGGCACAGGGGCGGCTCTACTGGCAGGCGGAGCTCATTCCCGGCCGTGGACGATCACGAACTCCGGCTCGGCCGACAACTGCGGGTGGAGTGTGTAGATGAGTGGGGCAGAGCAGCACTTTTCCGATGTCCTCGGCCGACTGGCAGAGCTCCCGGCACCGGAACAGGTGCGCGTGCTCACCGATCTGGTGTGCGCGGAGACCGAGGCCGCCCTGCGCGCCATCCGACGCGAATCGGCGACGCCGGTGGACGCGGAGCGCTCCTTCCAGGAGCAGGGACTGGACTCCCTCGGCCTTGTCACCCTCCAGCGCGGCGTGAACGACGCCACCGGCCTGACACTGCCGCCCACCATCGGATTCGATCACCCCACCCCCGCCGCCCTCGCGGCGTTTCTGCGCGCCGAACTCCTCGGGGAACCCGAGGAGGGCGACGGCGACCCCGTGGGCCCCGCCGCAGGGCACCTGGCAGCGCGGGACGACAGCGACCCCGTCGTCATCGTGGGCATCGGATGCCACTTCCCCGGGGGGATCGACTCCGCCGACGACCTCTGGCAGCTGGTGGCCGACGGCCGCGAGGTGCTCGGCGACTTCCCCACGGACCGCGACTGGGACATCGAGCATCTCTTCGACGCGGATCCCGACGCCCCGCACCGAAGCTATGTGGACAAGGGCGGGTTCCTCGCGGGCGCGGCGGAGTTCGACGCCGACTTCTTCGGCATCAGCCCCCGTGAGGCCCTCGCGATGGATCCTCAGCAGCGGCTCATGCTGGAGACCGCCTGGGAGACGCTCGAACGCGCCGGCATCGACCCGACCTCTCTGCGGTCCAGCCGCACCGGCATCTTCGTCGGTGCCGAGGCACAGGAGTACGGCCCACGCACCCACGAAGCCCCCGAGGGGCTCGACGGCTATGTGTCGAACGGGAACGCACTGAGCTTCACCTCCGGCAGGGTCTCCTACAGCCTCGGCCTGGAAGGTCCGGCGGTCACCGTCGACACCGCCTGCTCGGGGTCGATCGTCGCTCTGCACCTCGCCGTGCAGGCGGTGCGCCGCGGCGAGTGCTCGCTCGCGCTCGCCGGCGGGGTCGCCGTGATGGGGAGCGCCAGCAGCTTCACCACCTTCAGCAGGCAGCGGGGGCTGGCGCCCGACGGCAGGGTCAAGGCCTTCGCCGCGGCGGCCGACGGCACCGGCTTCTCCGAGGGCATCGGCCTGCTGGTCGTCGAGCGGCTGTCGGACGCCCGGGCGCAGGGGCACACGGTCCTCGCCGTCGTCCGTGGCACGGCCGTCAACCAGGACGGCGCCAGCAACGGGCTGACCGCTCCCAGCGGAACCGCGCAGCGGCGACTCATCCGCCAGGCACTCGCCGCCGCCGGACTCACGGCCGCGGATGTGGATGCCGTGGACGCACACGGCACCGGTACGACCCTGGGTGACCCCATCGAGGCGCAGGCCCTCATCGCCACCTACGGCCAGGACCGCCCGGAGGACCGTCCTCTGTGGCTCGGCTCTCTCAAGTCCAACCTCGGCCATGCCCAGGCCGCGGGCGGAGTCGCGAGCGTCATCAAGATGATCATGGGCATGAGGTACCGGGTGCTGCCCAGGACACTGAACGTCGACGAGCCCTCGCCCCACATCGAGTGGTCGGCCGGCCACGTGAAGCTGCTGACCGAGGCGCGTCCGTGGCCCGAGCACGGTCGCCCCCGTCGTGCGGGCGTGTCCGCGTTCGGCATCAGCGGCACCAACGCGCACGTGATCATCGAGGAACCCGCGGCCCACGACGCGGCGGACACGGCACCGGACGCCCCGGCGCACACGGCGGACGCACCGTCCACCCGGACAGGGGACGGTGACGCGATCGCCCCGGACCCCGGGCCGCTGCCCGTCGTCGTATCGGCCAAATCGGCACCCGCCCTGCGGGCCCAGGCCGAACGATTGCTGGAACTGCTCCGTCAGGAGCCGACGGCGTCACTCGTCGACGTGGGGCATTCCCTCGCCAGCACCCGTGCCTCCCTCGGCCACCGTGCCGTCGTGCTCGCCGCCGACCGCCCCGGCCTCGAACGGGCCCTTGGGGCCCTCGCGGACGATGACGTGGACCGGCGGCCCCCAGACCTTTTCCTCGGTACGCCGGCCGCGGGCCGACTCGCGTTCCTCTTCACCGGTCAGGGCAGCCAGCGGCTCGCCATGGGCCGCGAACTGCACTCCGCGTACCCGGTGTTCGCCGAGGCGCTCGACGAGGCCGTCGCACACCTGGACCTCCAACTCGACGTCTCCCTCTGGGACGTGCTGTTCGCCGAGCCCGGCACGCCGGAGGCCGGACTCCTCGACGAGACGATGTACGCGCAGTGCGCCCTCTTCGCCGTCGAGACCGCACTCTTCCGCCTCGTCGAGTCCTGGGGAGTACGGCCCGACTTCCTCGCCGGACACTCCGTCGGTGAGCTGGCCGCCGCTCACGCCGCGGGCGTGTTCTCGATCGAGGACGCGGCGATTCTGGTCGGCGCGCGGGCACGCCTCATGCAGGAACTCCCCCGTGACGGCGCCATGGTGGCGGTCCAGGCGGGCGAGGCCGAGGTCCTGGAGGCCATCGCCGGCCTCGAGGACCGGATGAGCATCGCAGCGGTGAACGGTCCGGAGTCCGTCGTCCTGTCGGGTGACGAAGCGTGTGTCCTGGCGGTTGCCGCCGAACTCGCCGACCGCGGACGGAAGTTCAAGCGACTGAAGGTCAGCCATGCCTTCCACTCCCCGCTCATGGAACCGATGCTGGAGGAGTTCGAGCAGGTCGCCCGGGTCGTCCGCTACTCCGAGCCGCGCATCCCCGTCATCTCCGACGTGACAGGCCGGCCCGCCACCGCCGAGCGGCTCTGCTCGCCCGGCTACTGGGTCGAGCACGTCCGCGCCTCGGTCCGCTTCGCCGACACCGTCACCTTCCTGCGGTCCGCGGGCGTCACGACCTTCCTCGAACTCGGCCCCGACGCGGTCCTGTCGGCCATGGGTCCGGACAGTGTCACCGAGACCGCGACGGGGACAACGGGCGTCGCGGACGCCGTCTTCGTGCCGGCACTGCGCCGCAACCGCGACGAGCGGCACGAGGTGCTGTCGGCCGTCGCCCGGATCGCCACCCGCGGTCACCGTGTCCGCTGGGACGCGCACTACACGGGTCTCGGCGCCCGCAGGCTGTCCCTGCCCACCTATCCGTTCCAGCGCCGGCACTACTGGCTGGGCGGTACGAAGACCGAGGGCGACCCCGGACAGCTCGGCCAGCTAGCGGCCGACCATCCGCTGCTCGGCTCCGTGGTGCATCTCGCGCACGGCGACGGCATCGTCCTCACCGGGCGCATCTCGCTGAGTTCCCACCCCTGGCTCACCGACCACGTCATCGCCGGCGTTCCGCTGCTCCCCGGCACGGCCTTCGTCGAACTCGCCCTGCGGGCCGGCCTGCAGACGGACTGCGATGTGGTCGAGGAACTCACCCTGCAGGTACCGCTCGTGCTGTCCCCGACCACGGGCACCGACCTGCAGATCGTGGTGTCCGCCGCGGACACAACCGGCCGACGGCCCGTCGAGTTCTACGCGCGCCCCGTGGACACCGCCGCGGACGCCGAGTGGACCCGGCACGCCGTCGGCGTGCTCACCACGTCCGACACCGCCGCACCCACCGCAGCGGACTTCGGCATGGTCACCTGGCCGCCCACCGGCGCGGAACCCGTCGACATCTCCACCCTGTACGAGGCCATGCGGGACGAGGGATACGAGTACGGTCCCGCCTTCCGGGGACTCAGGGCGGTGTGGCGGCGCGGTGACGAGGTCTTCGCCGAGGTCGCCCTGCCCGAGGAAACCTCACCGGACAACGCCGCTGCCGCAGACGGCTTCGGTTTCCATCCGGCGCTTCTCGACGCCGTCCTGCACGCCACCGAATTCACCATGCCGGAGGCCCGGTCCGACGCGATCAGGCTCCCCTTCGGCTGGACCGGCGTCATGCTCCACGCCACCGGTGCATCCGCCGTGCGCGTACGCCTTGCGGCCACGGGATCCGAGTCCGTGTCCCTCACCATCGCCGACACCACCGGTTCGCCGGTGGCCCGGGCGGACTCCTTCGTGCTGCGGCCCGTCGACGCCGACCGTCTCGCGGCGGCACGGCAGGACTCCGGCTCGCTGCTGCGCGTCGGCTGGAGGCCGCTCGACGTGCCCGTCCCCGATCCGGCGTCGCCGGGCCCGGTGCCCACGCTGGTCTTCGCCGAACTCATGGACCTACCGGCCGACACCGTGCCGGACGGGGTCAGGAAGTACACCACCCGGGCCCTGGAACTGCTTCAGCAGTGGAGCACCGACGAACAGCACGCACACTCCACACTCGTCTTCGTCACCCGCCGCGCCGTCGCAGCGGACCCGCAGGAGACCCCTGACCTCGCCGCCGCCCCGGTGTGGGGTCTGGTCCGGGCCGCACAGGCCGAACAGCCCGGCCGCTATGTCCTGATCGACACCGACGGCCCTGTGGAGCCGGCCGCGGACCTCACGGCCGCCGTCCTGACCGGAGAGCCCGAACTCGCCCTGCGCGAAGGGCGGTTCCTCGTCCCGAGGCTGACCCCCATGTCCCCGGCACCCCAGGGGACGCCCTCGGTGTGGGGTGGTGGGGGGACGGTGTTGGTGACGGGTGGTACGGGTGGGTTGGGTGCGTTGGTGGCGCGGCATTTGGTGGTGGTGCATGG